>NZ_JBICVX010000022.1:0-102082 GCF_043199435.1 Streptomyces sp. NPDC048604 | reverse complement strand
GGCCCGCCCCCCCCGGGGGGGGGGGGGCCCCACCGCCCACCGGGGGCCGCCCCCCCCCCCCCCCCCCCCCCCCCCCCGCGGGGGGGGGGGCCCCCCCCCCCGGTCCGGCGGCGAATGCCCAACTCCCGTACCCACCGGGCGTAGTAACAGGAGCCTTCAGGCCGGCCGCCTTCCAGACCAGAGCCTCGGCGTACGCGCGCGGGGACACTCGGACCGGCGGCCGGCCCGGCCAACTGCCCGTGTACCAGAGGTATGTGACTGCCCGGGCGGCCTCCCGCAGTTCGCCGTCGGTGCGCTCACCCAGCACCTCGTAGGGCTCCCGCAGCTCGCCGAGGAGTCGGGCGTACCGATCCGCGCCGAGCCGCTGCGCCGTGAACGCCCGGTAGACCTCCGTCAGTCCGGTGGCCTCCAAGTCCGCACCGTCGAAGCCGGTCAGCCGCGCCGACACGGCACTGAAGCGATATGTCTCGTCTGTGATGGGCACGCGGGCATCGGTGCCCGGCTGCCCGCCGGTCCATACACCCCCCCCGGAAGGGCTTGATCTCGACACCGGACGCTCCCTCACAGGACTGGCGCTGCACAACGGTGTGTTCGATGTGCGTTCGTAGGTGCGATGTGGGGCGTCGTCGGCGGCTGCTCAGTCCTCGGGGCGGAGCAGGCCGCGCTTGTACGCCTTCACCAGGCGCTGCGGCACCTGGTACACCGAGCCGTCGACCGTGACCGGGGCCAGCTGAGGCGTGGTGGCCTTCCACTGGGCCCGGCGGTGGCGAGTGTTGCTGCGGGACGTCTTCCGCTTGGGAACGGCCATGGGTACTCCTGGGTGAGTCGGGTGGTGGCTTTGGCGACGGGCCGCTGTCGGGCTTTAGCGCGTGCCGTACGGGAGCAACGCCATTTCGCGGGCGTTCTTGATCGCTGCGGCGAGGTGTCGCTGCTGCTGGGCGGTGACGCGGGTGACGCGGCGGCTGCGGATCTTGCCGCGGTCGGAGACGAACTTCCGCAGCAGATCGGTGTTCTTGTAGTCGATGTACGTGATCCCTGCTGCGTCCAGCGGGTTGGGGCGGGCCTTGAGCGGCTTGTGGGGGTTCTGGCGGCGTGCCATGTCTGTTGTTCCTTGTGGGGTTCGGGTCGTCGGGTCGTTGGGGCGTACGGCTCGCGCTAGACGTGGTCGAGGAGGGAGTCGAACGCGGCCGGGAGGGATCGCCATGCCTCGGGTCCCGCCGCGTATTCGGCGTCGGTGAGGAGGCAGGAATCGAGGAGCCGTTCCAGGCCGTGGCGGTCGAGGCCGGGGGAGGTGAAGACCAGGTGCTGGCAGCAGTCGCCGTGTTCGGGGTGCCAGTCGAGCGAGGCGGCCGCCCGGCGCATCGGCGGTACCAGCTCCCAGGCGGCGTCCGGCAGGGACGCCAGCCACGGGCCGGCGTTCTCCACGCACAGGGCGCCGCCCGCCGCGTCCCAGGCCAGCAGGGTGTCGGGGCGGTCGGCGAGCCAGAACCGGCCACGGCTGCGGGCGGCCGCGCAGCACAGGTCCTCCAGCGCCTCGTACAGGCGCTCGGGGTGGAAGGGGCGACGGCGGTGCCAGACGAAAGTGGTGACGCCGGCCTCGTCGGCCTCCTGGGGGAGCAGGGCGCAGGCCGGGTGCTGGGCGGCGGCCGCCGTCTCCACGTCGAAGCCGGCGAAGGCCAGCGCGGCCAGCTCGCCGGACTCGGCGTCCACCCGTCGGGCGGTCGGGTGGAGTTGGGCGAGCAGGGCGCGGTCCTCGTCGTGGGCTTCTCCGCTGTCGACGAGGGCGAGTACGGGCGCGTACTCGAGCTGCCGCGCCCAGGTGTCTCCGACGGTGCGCCGGTCGGTGGCGGCCGCCGCGAGGCCGACGTCGGCCAGGTCGTCGCCGTTGACGAGGTACGGCAGGACGAGGGCCGGGTCGACCGCGGTGATGACGCCCGTGAGGTCGAGTACGCCGGCGCCGTGCGCGGCGATGACCTCGGCCATCGCCTTGGGCTCGACGGAGTCCCACAGTTCGACGACGGCCAGCCGGGTCCGGCCGGCCGGGCTGCTGCCGGCCAGCCGTTCCAGCTCGGGGACCAGGTCCTCGCGCAGCGCGCAGCAGGCGCAGTCGTTGACGAGGGGCGTCTCGCCCCGGGACAGCTCGCCCGAGGCGTCGCGCACCACGCGCCGCACGGTGCCCTGCGCTGCCGTGGCCAGGTCGTGGTGGAGGGCGACGCTGCCGGGGACGGTGCGCAGCAGCCGGTCCACGACTTCCTTGCGGGCGTCCGAGTGGAGCCCGCCGACGATGACGACGGGCAGGGTCACGCCGTGCTCCCGTACCGGCGCTGGAAGCGCTCGACGCGGCCGGCGGTGTCCAGGACGCGGGCGGTGCCGGTGTAGAAGGGGTGGCTCTGCGAGGAGATCTCGACGTCGACGACGGGGTAGGTGTTGCCGTCCTCCCACTCGACGGTCTTGTCGCTGGTAGCGGTCGAGCAGGTGAGGAAGGCGAAGTCGGCGGCCTTGTCGCGGAAGACGACGGGGCCGTAGGCGGGGTGGATTCCGGGCTTCATGACGCGGTCCTTCAGGCGGGGGGCGGGGCGGTGGTGCGGGCGGGGGTCAGCGCTCTTCGCGGAAGTCGACGTGCCGGCGCACCACCGGGTCGAACTTGCGCAGCACCATGCGGTCGGGATCGTTCCGCCGGTTCTTGCGGGTGACGTAGGTGTAGCCGGTGCCGGCTGTGGAGCGGAGCTTGATGATCGGGCGTACTTCGTTGCGTGCCATGCCGCTACTATACGGGAATGGAAATCGTTTTCAATAATGATTCCGGCAACGACCTCCTTCCAGAGAGGGGCAGGTAGCACCTTGTCCGCCCACTGTCAGCTGACCGGCGCCCGACCGGGCTTCGGCAACAACATCTCCCACTCGCACCGGCGTACCTCCCGCCGCTTCGACCCCAACGTCCAGCGCAAGCGTTACTGGCTGCCGAGCGAGGGGCGTCACGTCCGCCTCACGCTGAGCGCGAAGGCGATCAAGACCGTCGACGTGATCGGCGTCGAGGCCGCGGTCGCGCGGATCCGCGCGCGGGGGGTGAAGGTCTGATGGCCAAGAAGAGCAAGATCGCGCAGAACGAGAAGCGCAGGGCGATCGTCGCGCGGTACGCCGCGAGGCGCGCCGAGCTGAAGGACGTCCTGCGACGGCCGGCCTCGACGGAGGCCGAGCGGGGCGCGGCGCTGGCGGAGCTGCGCAAGCAGCCGCGGAACGCGAGCGCCACCCGGGTCCGTAACCGCGACAGTGTGGACGGCCGTCCCCGCGGGCATCTGCGGAAGTTCGGGCTCTCGCGCGTCCGGATGCGTGAGCAGGCGCATGCCGGATTCCTGCCCGGGGTCACCAAGTCCTCCTGGTAGCAGCCGCCTTCGGCGAGCAGGCGCGGGTCCACACCTCCGGCGGGGTGTGGACCCGCGTGCCGTTCGCCGGAGCGATCAGGGCCAGGCCCGGCGGCGCCGGGCCGTAGGAGACCAGGAAGTCCGTTGAGGAGGCGGCCGTGGTCCCGCATGCGCTGGAACCGCGCCGGGGCGGCGGCCGCGGCTCCGGCCAGGTGACCGGGGACGCGACTGGCGGCGCCGATCCGGGGGCAGCATGGTCGAGTCCCGACCGGATATCAGATCGACAGGTGCGATGACCACGGACAGGAACATCACCGGATACACGGAAGTCGCCTACGGGGGAGTCGGCGTGCTCGTCGGCCCCGACCGGGGCGCCTACCCGTACGGCAACTCCCTGCTCGTACGGGGCACGACGGAGACGCTGGTCGTCGATCCGTCCCTGTCGCTCGTGGCGGCGGCCCCACCCGCGGACGTGGTCCTCGTGAGCCACGTGCACGAGGACCACATCGCGGGCCTCGGGAGCTACGACGTGCCGGTGCACGTCCATGAGGGCGAACTCGACGCGCTGCGCTCCCGTGCGGCCCTGATCGCCGGGCTCGGAGTCCCGCCGGAGGCGTTCGAGGCCGTCGACGCGATGCTGCGGGACGAGTTCCACGTGCACGGGCGTCCGGACGCCACGGGATTCGAGGACGGCGCCGTGTTCGACCTCGGCGGGCGTACGGTGACCGTCGTGCACCTCCCCGGCCACACCGTGGGCCACTGCGGCTTCCTCGTCGAGCCGGACGGCTTCCTGTTCATCGCGGACATCGACCTGACGTCGTTCGGCCCGTACTACGGCGACGCCGGCAGCGAACTGGCCGACTTCGAGGCGTCGATGCGCCGCTGCCGCGAGATCGACGCGCGCTGGTACGGCACGTCGCACCAGAAGGGCGTGATCGAGGGCGCCGACGAGTTCCGGCGCCGGCTCGACGCCTACGCAGCCGTGGTCGAGCAGCGGGAGGCCGCCCTACTGGCCCTTCTCGGCGAGCCGCGGACCGTCGACGAGATCGTCGAGCACCGGCTGGTCTACCGGGCCCATGTCGAGGGGCCGCATGTACGGCCGGTGGAGCGCCGGACCGCGGTGCAACACCTGGACCGGCTGCTGAGCGGAGGACGGGTCGTGGAGGTCGAGCCGGGACGGTTCCGGGCGGCCTAGCCCAGGCGGAGCCGGCCGAGGGGGCGTCGGTAGCTCTGCGAAATCGTCCGGCTACTTACCGCTAGGTCCGCGGGCGTTGCCGCGGTAGTGCGGCGGAACCAGACGGGGGCATGCCCATGGCCATCATCGTCACCTTCGAACTCCCTGGCGCGGGGCAGGAGTTGTACGACACGGTCATCGAGCGGGTGACCGGCGGTCAAGGCTCACGCGGTTCGCCGCTATGCCGACCTGCAGCCCACCATCATTCCGGCGCACAACGTCGTCGTCCGGTAAGGGCGTGCGGGTGGCCCGGCCCCTGCCTGGGCGTCCGTGGTCGGGGTGACGATTCGCCGTTGGTTCGAGGGCAGGGCAAAGTGGTGTATGAGTGCATATAAGTGCCACGTATGACGGCAGTCCTGCTCGTCGGCGGGTGAATGTGCGGGTACACGAATCGGACCGAGAGCCCGCCCGTGCCCATGGAGTCCTCCATCTGGCACGGGCGCGGTGGACGATGCACCGGCGGCATCTCGCGCACGCGGTCGCCACGGCGACGCCGCTGCAGCGCTGGTCGGCCGTCTACGTCGTGGTCGTCGCGGGGCTGGTCGCCGCGTACCTCACCGTGCCGTCCCGGCACACCGTGCTGTGGGCCCTGATCGGGCTCTCCGGCGTCGCCGCGATCCTGACCGGCGTCCGTATCCACCGGCCGGCCAAGAGCTGGCCCTGGCTGCTGCTGGCCGCCGCCAACTTCACGTTCGTCGCCGGTGACACCGTCTACAACACGCTGGAGGGGTTCTTCGGCCTGACCCGGCCCTTCCCGTCCCCGGCGGACGCGCTCTATCTCGCCACGTACCCGCTCTTCGCCGTCGGCCTGTACGGCTTCATCCGGTACCGGGCCGTCGGCCGCGACCTCGCGGTCGCCCTGGACGCGCTCATCCTGACCTCGGGGCTCGCCCTGCTGTCCTGGGTGAACCTGATCACCCCGCTCGCCAACATGCCGGACATGACGTGGGTGGAGAAGGCGATCTCCATCGCCTATCCGCTGGGTGACGTGCTCATGCTGGCCATGGCCGCCCGGCTCCTCGTCGGCGGCGGCCTGCGCTCCCGCTCCGTGCAGCTCCTCACGCTCGGCACCTGCGGCATCCTCGCCTCCGACGTCGTCTACGGCATCCTCCAGCTCCGCGGCACCTGGCAGGTCGGCACCGTCCTCGACCTCGGCTGGGTGATCTTCTTCACCGCGTGGGGCCTGGCCGCCCTGCACCCCACGATGACCGGCCTCACCGAACCCGCGCCCGTGGCGACCGGCGCCGGGGCGGAGCGCCGGTTCCTGCTGCTCGGCGCCGCCTCCCTGGTCGCTCCCGTCCTGCTGCTGTACGAGGCCTTGCGGCGGGAGCAGCCGCGTGACATCGCGGTCATCGCGATCTTCTGCGCCCTGATGTTCCTGCTGGTCCTGGTCCGCCTCTGGCACATGATGGCCGGCTTCCGCCGGGCCGAGGCGCGCGAGCGCAGCCTGCGCGTGGCCGCGGCCTCGCTGGTCGCCGCCCTGAGCCCGCGCGAGGTCGCGAGCGCCGTGGAAGGCGCCGCCGCCACCCTCTTCGGGCCCGGCGTGCAGCACCGGGCGATCCTGTTCGTCCGCGGCCCACGCGGACTCCTGCACGCCGTGCCCACCCCGGACCACCAGTGGGACTGCGCCGTCTCCGCGCTCTCCACCGCCCCGCGCGCCCAGCTCTCCGAGCTGCTGGAGCACGGCCGGAGCGTCTGCCCCACCGCCTCCCTCCAGCCGGCCGTGGTCGAGGCCCTCGGGGCCGACGCCTTCGTCACCATGCCGGAGGCGCTGCTGTGCCCGCTGGCCCTGCAGGCGCCCGCCGCCGGCGAGGCCCTGCCGGGCGTGCTGCTGTTCACCGGCCCCGAGAAGAAAATCGGCCAGATAGCCCGCGCCGCCCAGTCGCTCGCCTCCCAGGCCGCGCTCGCCGTCGAACGGTTCGGCCTCAGCGAGGAGGTCAGCCGGCGCACCAGCGAGGCGTACTTCCGGACCCTCGTGCACAACACCTCGGACGTCATCCTGATCGTCGACGACGACAACACCGTCCGGTACGCCAGCCCCTCCGCCGACAGCATGTTCGGCCGCGGCCTGGTCCCCGGCACCCCGCTCGTCGACCTGCTCTCCCCCCGGGACTCCGGCGGAGCGCTGCGCGCCCTGCACGAGGTGCGGGCCCGGGAGGACCCGGACTTCCGCGACGACTGGCGTGTGGTGCGCGGAGACAGCAGCCATCTGGAGGTCGAGGTCCGCTGCAGCAACCTGCGCCACGAGCGGACCGTCCACGGCCTGGTCCTCACCCTCAGGGACGTCACCGAGCAGCGGGTCCTGGAGCGCGAGCTCACCCACCGGGCGTTCCACGATTCCCTCACCGGCCTGCCCAACCGGGTGCTGCTCCTGGAGCGCATTGAGCGGGCCCTGCTGCGCGGCCGCCGCGAGTCCACGCTGACCTGCGTGCTCTTCGTCGACCTCGACGACTTCAAGATCGTCAACGACACCATGGGCCACTCGGTCGGCGACGAACTCCTGGTCGCCGTCGCCCGCCGGCTCACCTCCGCGCTCCGGCTCAGCGACACCGCGGCCCGGCTCGGCGGCGACGAGTTCGCCGTCCTCATCGAGGGCGCCCGGGAGGTCCGCGACGCCGAGTCCCTGGCCTCGCAGATCGTGAGCACGCTCAGCCGGCCCTTCCACCTCACCGACGGCGCGGTGTCCGCCTCCACCAGCGTCGGCGTGGCGACCACCCGCGACAGCGGCGACGTCGAGGAACTCCTCGGCCACGCCGACCTCGCCCTGTACGCGGCGAAGGCGGCCGGCAAGAAGCGCTGGCGGGTCTTCGAACCCGACCAGCACACCGGCCTGATCGCCCGGCACGAACTCCAGGCCGGCCTGGACACCGCCATCGCCGAGCACGCCTTCGCCCTGCGCTACCAGCCGATCATGGACGTGGCGAGCGGCGCGCTCGCCGGGTTCGAGGCCCTCGTCCGCTGGCCGCACGAGCGCCGCGGCATGGTGCCCCCGGAGCAGTTCATCACCCTCGCGGAGGAGAGCGGCCACATCACCCCGCTCGGCGCCTGGGTCCTGGAGCACGCCGCCGCGGAGATCGCCCGCTGGCAGCGCCTGCTGCCGTCCCAGCCGCTGTACGCCAACGTCAACGTCTCCGCGCGCCAGTTCCGCGACCCGGGTTTCCTCGACGAGGTGCGCCGCGTCCTGGACACCTCCGGGCTGGCCTCCGGCTCCCTCGTCCTGGAGCTGACCGAGACCGTGCTGATGCGCCAGGACGACCAGATCCGCATCACCATGCGGGAGCTGAAGGAGCTCGGGGTGACCATCGCCATCGACGACTTCGGCACCGGGTTCTCCTCGCTGAGCTACCTCCGGGACTTCCCCATCGACATCCTCAAGGTCGACAAGTCGTTCATCGACGACATCCCCACCGACCACCAGCAGGTCGCCCTCGTCGAGGGCATCGTCCGCATCGCCGACGTCCTGGGCCTGCGAGTGGTCGCCGAGGGCATCGAGAACGAGGACCAGCGCGCCCTGCTCGCCGGGATGGGCTGCCAGTACGGGCAGGGCTTCTACTACGCGAGGCCGATGGCCGCCCGCGAGGCCGAGCGCTTCCTGTACGAGGCCCCCTCCCCGCCTGCGGAGCAGCCGTCCCGGCCCGCGCGCCGCCTCCCCGCCGTACCGGCCGCCGCGCCGCCCGTCAGCCGGGAGCCGAAGTGGCGCGACCTGGAACGGCTCCGGGAGCACACCCGGATGTGCGACGCGGTCATCGACGAGGTCAGCGGACGCCGCCTCCGGGTCGGCGACGAGTGGCTCACCGACTTCGCCTCCTGCAACTACCTCGGCTTCGACCTCGAACCCGAGATCATGGACGCCATCACCCCGCAGGTCAGACGCTGGGGCACCCACCCCAGCTGGTCGCGGCTGATCGGCAACCCCCGCCTCTACCCGATGATCGAGGAACGGCTCTCCGAACTGCTCGGCGCGCCCGACACCCTGCTCCTGCCGACCATCACCCTGATCCACCAGTCCGTGATCCCGGTGCTCGCCGACTCCGGGCAGGTGTTCGTCGACGCGACCGCGCACCGCACCGTCTACGACGGCTGCGTGGCCGCCCGCGGCCAGGGCGCGACCGTCCGGCGCTTCCACTCCGACCGCCCGGACGAGCTGGCCGCGCTGCTGCGCGAGGCGCCCTCCACCGGCCCCCGCCTGGTCTGCATGGACGGCGTCAACAGCATGAGCGGCAACTTCCCCGACCTGCCGGAACTGGCCGGGATCTGCCGCGAGCAGGGCGCGCTGCTGTACGTCGACGACGCCCACGGCTTCGGCCTGATCGGCGAGCGCCGGCCCGACGAGACCTCCCCCTGGGGCGCCCGCGGCAACTGCATCGTCCGGCACTTCGGCGAGTCGTACGACGGCATCGTCGTCGTCGGCGGGTTCTCCAAGGCGTACTCGTCGCTGCTCGCGTTCCTCGCGGTCCCCGAGGGCCTGAAGAACCACCTGAAGGTCGCCGCCGCCCCCTACCTGTACTCCGGCCCCTCGCCGACCGCCTCCCTCGCCACCGCGCTCGCCGGGCTCGACGTCAACGACCGGCGCGGCGACCTGATCCGCGGCGACCTGCACCGCAAGACGGCCCGGGTGCTCGACCACATCCGCGGCCTCGGCGTCGTCACCCCCAACACCGACGGCCTGCCGATCATCGAACTGCCGCTGCGCGAGGGCGAGAGCCTGGAGGAGGTCGCCGCCCTGCTGTGGGCCCGCGGCATCTACGTCACGCTGGCCGCCTATCCGCTCGTCCCGCGCGACCAGGTCGGCTTCCGGGTCCAGGTCACCGCCGCCAACACCGACGAGGAGGTCGACCAGCTCAACGCCGCGCTCACCGAGCTGGCCGAGAACGAGTCGCTGCGCCGCACCGCCGACGAGCCGGCCCGGCGGGCCGAGGCGGCGGCGGAGGCCGAAGGACGGCGCCGGTGACCGGGCCGCCCGCCGGTGGACCTCCCGGCGACTCCGGCTCCGGCTCCTCCGGCTCCCGGCGCAACCGCGAGGCCGACTGGCACGCCTGGCCCGTGGACGACTACCTCGCCGAGAACTACCGGCAGCTGCACCCCGTCGACCGGGGTGTCATCGCCCACCACTCCGCGTTCTACCGGCAGTTCCCGCCCGGCACCCTCGCCCGGACCCTGGAGTTCGGCGCCGGGCCGAACCTGTATCCGCTGATGCTCGCCGCCGGAGCCGGCCGCCGCATCGACGCCCTGGAGCCCAGCGACGCGAACGTCGCCTATCTGCGGGCCCAGTTGACCGACCCCGACGCCAGCTGGGAGCCGTTCTACGCGGTGTGCCGCGGTCTCGACCCGGGCCTCCCGGAGCGGCTCACCGAGGCCCTGGCCCGGGTGCACGTGGTCCACGGGGACGCCCGGTCCGTGGCGCCCGGGACGTACGACGCCGCCTCCATGAACTTCGTCGCCGAGAGCGTGACCGAGGACGCCGCCGAATTCCGGGACCTGTGCGTCCTGTTCATCCGGTCCGTCCGCCCCGGCGGCCGGCTGGTCGCCGCGTTCATGGAGAACATGCCGAGCTACCGCATCGGCACGGGACCGAGGTGGCCGGCGATCCCGGTGGACGAGGACATCGTCCGCGCCGTGTTCGCCCCGCACACCGAGGGCCTGCGGATCACCCGGCTCGGCAAGGACCGCACGCTGCCCGAGTACGGCGACAGCGGTGTCGTCCTGCTGCGGGCCGCCCGCACGCCGGACCCACCGGACGGACCGAACGCGCCGGACGTCAGCCCCTGAGCCGACGACCAGTCGCGGATCGCGGAATTCTTCGATGCATGGATATTCACCCGATTGTCTTCGGAACTGCAGCCGCTGTCGGGTGATGTGCCCGGCCCGTCCACGTACCAGTCGTACCGGCGCGCCGCCTGCTCCTCGGCGAACGGCCCGCCCGACGGTGGGGAGTTGAGCAGGGTCAGGGCGTCTCTGCCTGGGCCCGGCCGGGCAGGAGGTACACCTCGGGCACTCGAGGGATGCCTTGAGGGAACAGGGCGTCCGCCTGCGAGCGGTATCCGCGGATCAGCTCGGCCTTGTCGTCCAGGCCGGACTCCCAGGTGCGGCGCACCAGGGAGTGGCGGCCGGCGAACGCCGGGTCCACGTCCTGCTCCTGGTTGTACGGGAAGTCGCTGTAGTAGACGACGTGCTGCCCGCTGCGCTCGGCGACCTCGCGGACCAGCACATGGTCGGCGTGGCCGCCGACGGCCATCGGCGCGAGCACCACGGCCGGGCCGCGCGAGGTCAGCTCGGACAGCACGCCGGCGACCTCGCGGACCGTCTCCGCGTCGTGCGGGGAGACCCGACCGGCGCTCAGGTGCAGCCGGTACGTGGGGTAGACGTGGCCGAATTCGGGCACGCCCCGGGCCAAGGCCCGGCGTCCGGGCCCCTGCTCGGGCCTGCGGCGGAACAGCCCGTCCTGCAGGCCGGCGTGCTGCCAGGCGACGCCCATCGCGGCGAGCACCGTCCGGTCCTCGGCCCGCCGGGACGCGTACAGCTCCTCGGCGTCGGTCGCCCCCGTCTGGCGCAGATAGCGCCGTGCGGACAGCGTGTGCGGCGGCGGGCCGCAGTGCGTGAACAGGGTCGCCACCGTCACCGGGGTTCCGGGGGGCAGCCGGGTCAGCAGCGCTCCGCAGGAGAGCACAGCGTCGTCGAGGTGGGGGGAGAGCACGACCAGCGGGGTGCCGGCCGCGAGCTCTTCGGTCAGTCGGTCGGCGGCCATGACGGCCTCCCTTCGCCGGCCGGCCGGCCGTGGCCGGGCCGCTCGGAGTTCGTGGGCCCCGGACCGTGGCTGTCCGGCTCGCCCCTGTCCGGACCGCCCGTGTCCGGCCCGTCCGTGTCCGGGTCGCCCGGTTCCCGGCCTTCGGTGTCCGGGCCGTTCCCGGAGCCGAGGAGGTTGTGGGTGAGAGACACGTACCGGCCCGTCATCTCCTCCCAGGTGTAGCGCTGCGCGGCCTGCCGGGCCTTGCGGCCGAGCCTGCGCCGCCACTGCGCGTCCGCCGCCAGCATGCGCAGCCCGTCGGCCAGCGCGTCCACGTCGAACGGCGGCACGCCGACCTCGCCGCCGTCCCGCATCCAGTGCAGCGACGGCAGCGCGAAGTGCAGCACCGGCTTGCCGTACGACATGCCCTCCAGCGCGACGAGTCCGAAGGTCTCGTGCCGCGACGGCATCACCAGGAAGGCGCTGTCGCGCAGCAGGACGTGCTTGCGTTCCTCGTCGGCGTGGCCCAGCCAGCGGACGTCGCCGCCCATCCGGTCCAGCAGTGCCTTGAGCTTGCGCTCCTCGGCCTCGGTGCCACTGCCGGCGATCAGCAGAGGCAGCGCGGGACGGCCCCTGCGGTACGCGGCGAGCAGCAGGTCGAGGCCCTTCTCGTAGATGTCGATCCGGCCGAGGTACAGGATGTACTCGCCCTCGCCGAGCCGGGAGTCGTCCACCTCCTGCTGCTCCACGCCGTTGGCGATCACCTGGACGTCCGCCCGGGGGTTGATGCGCCGCACGGTCGAGGCGTCCGCCTCGTTCATCACGACGATGTTCCGGTAGCAGCGCAGGCCGATCCGCTCGATCAGGAAGAACGGGATGTGGTACTTGTGCCACAGGACCTCGCCGCTGCGGCCCTGGTCCACGCCCACGACCTGCGCGCGCGAGAACAGCGGCAGGAAGCTCGTGGAGAACGGCGGCGAGAAGCTCTCGATCCACACGTCGTGCGGGATCCGGCGGGCCGCGAGCGGCAGCAGCGCCTGGAACAGCACCTGTCCGAACCGGGGCCCCGCCCAGCACACCGGCAGATAGACGTACCGGATGCCGTCGCGGATGCGGGTCCCGCCGCGGCGGCCCGCCGTGACGACGGTCAGCCGGAAGTCCTCGGCCAGCCGGCGGGCCATCTTGTCGACCACCAGGGCCCCGCCGCCGCGGTAGTCCGGGTTGCCGGCATCGTCGAACGTCGACACGACGATCCGTCGCGGGCGGGCACCGGCCTCGGCGCGCCGCCGGGCGGAGACCTCCCGGCTCCGTTCGGTGTCGAGGACGAAGTCGAGGGCGTCCCGCGCGAGCACCGCCGGCGGAGCCTCGCCGTCCAGCGGTGCCACGTCGGGCAGCCGGTGCGCCCACGCCTTGTAGCGTTCCCTGAGGGCGTGCGGCGAAGGCCAGTTCCTGGCCCAGCCCCGGGCCGCCAGAGTCGCCGCGGAGACCTCCAGGAGGAGTGTCAGATCGCGGTTTCGGGAGAGCGAGGAGTACAGCGCCGCGACGGTCGACCCCGGGTTCGGGTCGAAGGAGGCGAGGGCGTCGAGCGGGCCGCCGTCGGTCACGACGACGGCGGGCCGCCCGTGCGCCCGGACCCGTACCAGCAGCCGGGCGGCCCCGGTACGGGCGGAGAGCTCCGCGGCGTGGACGAGAGCGTGGGCGCGCCGACGGCGCGAGCGCGAACGCACGGGACCGTACCGGCGGTGCGCCCACTCCTCTTCCCTTTCCCTCACTCGCGGTGGTCCGTTGAAGCGGTGACACAGGAAGCAGACATGGCCCCGCGCCGTGCCGACGCCGAATCCGCGGGACCTCAGGAGCGCCGCGAGCCGGCGCACCAGGGACGACGTGCCGGAGCGGGCCGGGCCGGACACCGTGACGAGCAGGACTCCCTCGGTGTTCATCGCGGCCTCCTCGGAGCGGTCTCCGGGACCGGCGGGCGGGTCCGCCCCAGCCGGTCGCCGCGGCCGAAGAAGCGCCACACCGCCAGGGCGGCCGTCAGCGAGGCGGCGATGAGCCACCCGACGACGTACGGCCGCACCACGACCAGGACGCCGGCCAGAGCCAGCGGTTCGAGCAGCAGCGCCTTTGACGGCAGCGCGAGCCCGACGCGGTGCACCTGACGGTGGACCAGCAGCGCGAGAGCCACGACGCTGCCGCAGACCGCGCCGATCGCCATGCCGGTCACACCGCCGGTGTGCCAGCCGATCAGCAGCGCGGCGACGTAGCCGACGAGGCCCGCCAGCAGCCGGCGCAGGCACCCGTAGTCGCTCGCGGCCTGCGAGAAGGTCACGACGAGACTGAGCCCGCCGAGCGCCAGGCCGGACAGCGCGGTGTACACCATCAGGGCGCTCATCGAACCGTAGTCGGAGGGGAAGACGGTGGTCAGCACGGCGCCGGGTGCCGTGGCGCAGACAGCGGCCAGCGGCAGCGCGACGATCACGTACATGCCGAGGGCGCTGGCGGCGAGCGAGGAGCCCGCCCGGCGCCGGACCAGCGCGGGCAGGAAGGCCAGCGCGACCGCGCCGGCGAGGAACAGCGGGATGCGGCCGATCATGACGCTCGCCTGGTAGCTCGCCGCGGCGGCCCGGTCGGTGGGCAGCACCGCCACCAGCACCATGTCGACGGCCACCATCACGGCGACGACCCCCTGCAGGGACGCCACGCCGACGGCGCGCCGCCACAGGTCGCGCTGCGCGCTCACCTTGAACAGGGGCCGCTCGCTGCCGCGGATCCGGCGAGGGAAGTACACCACCCACGGCAGGACCGCGATGCCGAACGCCGCGAGGGCGCCGGTGTCGCTCAGGCCGAGCGCGGCCACCAGCAGCAGCCCGACGACCAGCTTGAGCACGGCCTCGCTCGTGCTCACGGCGGCCAGCGTGCGCAGGCGTTCGGTGCCCTGCAGCCAGCCGACGGTGACCCGGGTGACGTAGATCAGCAGAGTGGTCGTCGCCAGGACCAGCGTGGTCGCGGGGCCCGCGAACTGCATGGCCACCGCGGCAACCGCGGCCGCGGCGAGCAGCCCGCCGGCCGCGCCGGTGACGACGGCGAAGCGGACCGCGTCGCCGCGTTCCTCCTCGCTCGCCGCCCGGGCCAGCGACTGGGCGAGCATCCACGGCACGGTCACCACGGCGATCGCGGCGGTGCACAGGATCAGACTCTGGCCGGCCGCGAACGTCGCGTACGCGGAGACGTCCAGGAGCCGCGTGAGGAGCAGCGCGTAGAGGTAGTTGAGGGCGCCGACGACCACCGCGGAGGTCGCGATCCAGCGGGCTCCGCGTACTGCGGTGAGCTCGTCCTGGAGCGCTGCCTCGCGCCCGGTGGCCTGTTCGGCGTAGGTCATGCGGCGTCCCTCCCCGTGCCCACGAGGACGTCCCGGCCGCTCGCCAGGGTGACGGTGGCGTCGTGCACGTCGAGCCGGCGCAGGGCGTTCAGCGCCCGCAGTTCGTCGCAGCCGTGCAGCAGCAGCCGGAAGGTGTTGCCCTGGCGGCTCCACGCGTCGGTCTGCCGCAGCGAGCGGCGCACCGCTCGCTCGGTGGAGTCGGCGTCCCGCACGGTGAAGCGGCTGAGCACGGTCAGATCGCTCGGGTTGCGCCGGGAGCGGCGGTGCCGGTGGACCCGGTGCACCTCCTCCAGGACGACGCGGGCGAGCCGTTCGGCGCTGTCGTCCCAGGAGAACGAGGCGGCCCAGGCCCGGCACCGGTCGGCGGCGCGCTCGCGCGCGGCGGGCTCGGCGAGCCCGGCCAGCGCCTCGGCGATGCCCGCGGCGAGGTCGGCGCCCTGGGTCAGCAGCCAGCCGTTGCGGCCGGGTTGGACGGCGTCGCGCAGTCCCGGGACGTCGTACGCGAGCGCGGGCGTCCCGGCGGCGTTGGCCTCGATCACGGTGAGCCCCCAGCCCTCGGCGACCGACGGGACGACGGTCAGCCAGGCGCGGCCCAGCAGTTCGCGCTTGCGCCGCTCGGTGACCCGGCCGTGCAGCACGACCGCGTCCCCGACGCCGAGTGCGGCGGCCAGCTCGCGCAGCCGGGGCAGTTCGTCGCCGTCGCCGCAGATGTCCACCCGCAGGTCGGGGTGACTGCGCAGCAGCATGGGCACGGCCTCTACGAGCAGGTCGACGCGCTTGTGCGGCACGAGACGGCTGACGACCGTCACGGCGGGGGTACGGCTGCGCGGCGGCAGGTCGCGCGGGTCGGCGGCGGGGCGCGGAGCGCCGTTGGGCACGATGTGGATCGGGTTGGGGAAGCCGAGTTCGCGCCGGGCGCCCTCGCGGGTCGAGGGGGAGACCACGACCACCGGGCGGCCCCGGTAGACCAGGCGGCTGATCTGCTTCTCCAGCAGCCGCCCCACCGCGTTCAGGGGCCAGTGGAAACGCAGGTCGAACTGGCGCTGGTGGACGTGGTGGATGACGCAGATGTCCGCGGTCCAGTGGGGGGTGAACAGCGGGGAGAAGAACGGGATGCCGTTCTGGAAGTCGACAACCGCGTCGTAGGCGTGCCGGTTGCGCAGCAGGTGGTGGGCGGCGGCCGCGTACACCCCGAAGGTCCCGCCGCCGCGCAGGAAGCGGATGCCGTCGTGGATCTCGGCGGCCGCGGATCCGGGGTGGCGGGCGGAGAACAGCGTGACCCGGGCGCCGGCCTCGGTGAACCGCCGGGCCATCTCGTAGCAGTACGCCTCGGCGCCGCCGGCCTGCGGGTGCGTGGGGTCGCGCCAGTTCAGGAAGGCGATGTCGGTCCGCGCCAGCTGGGCGAGCGCCGTGGCGGGCCGCGGCGCGGGCGCCGGGGCGTGCTCCGGGGCCGGTCCGGCGTGCTGGGCCGGGCTGCGCTGCTGGGTCGGGCTGCGCGGCTGGGTCGGGTCGGGCGCGGTCATGGTGCTCACCTGGCCATCGAGATCCGCAGGAGATCGGCCATGGAACGCAGACCGTCGCGTCCGGCCGAGAAGGTCGAGCCCGGTACGTCCGTCCAGACGACCGGCACCTCGACGACGTCGTCTCCGGCCCGCAGCACCCGGGCGAGCAGCTCCACGTCGAAGGCGAAGCCGTCGACGTGGCAGTGCCCGGCGATCTCGCGGGCCAGCGGACCGGAGAAGAACTTGAAGCCGCACTGGCTGTCGGCGATGTCCGGCAGCGTCAGGTGCGCGAGTGCGCGGAACATCCACCCGCCGGCCCGCCGCAGCGCCGTCTGCTCGACCGCCCGGCGTGCCCCTTCGGTCTCCCGCGAGGCGATCACGGCGCCGTGCCCCTCCTCGAGCAGCTCCATCACGGGCCCGAGGGTGGTGATCGGGGTGGCGTTGTCGGCGTCGGCGAAGCCGATGTACCGCGCGGCGGACGTCAGGATGCCCCGCCGGACGGCGGCGCCCTTGCCCTGGTCGCAGCAACCGATGACATGTACCGCCACGGGCGAGTCCGCGAAGCGTTCCAGGGCCTCCAGCGTGCCGTCCACGCTGTTGTTGTCGACCACGACCACCGCCGACGACCAGCTCTGTGCGGCGAGGTACGCGGTGGTGGCCCCGAGCGTCGAGGGCAGCCGGCGGCGCTCGTTGAACGCCGGGATGATCACCTCGAGATCGACCGGGGGCCGGACGAGCCGGGCGGTCAGGGGCTCCGGCGCGGGCGCGGCGAGGCGCTCGCGGGAGCGCAGGGGGGCGGGTCCAGGTGCGAGTCCGGGGGCGTGGGAGGGCAGCACGGACACCATCACGCGTCGCCTCCTTCGAGGGCGCAGTGGTGGGAGACGGGGCGGGAGGAGAGCCCGGCGGCGCGGGCACGGCAACGGCGCGACGCGCTCAGGGAGCGGCGGGTCGCGCCGGGGGAGTGATCGGCTGGATGGCCGTCGGAGTCGTCCGCTCGTCGCGCGTGCGCATGGCGCACGGCGGAGCGGGTGCGACGGCGGCGCGCGGCGGTGCGCGGTACGCGCACCTCGGTGCGGCAGAGCGGGGCGGCGACGCGCAGCCGGTCGGACGCGCGCCTGCCCGGGCGGCGACGGGCCCGGCGCCGGCGGTCTCCGGAGCCGGTGGCCGCGTCACGGCGGCGGGGTGCGGCGGCAGGCCAGTCGGTCACCCGCCGCAGGGGATGCGGTGCGGGTGCCACCGTCACGCGGTGGGCGTGTGAGCGGGACACGAGTCGCCTCTTCCGTCGACCGGGCCTGCCGAAGGCCCGAAATGCTCTAAATTCCACGGTTAGCACCAGTTATCGGATAAGTCAATCGGTGGCCCGTGCCGCGGGGGCGATCCGGGACCGCACATCGAGCCGGGACCGCACATCGAGCCGGGACAGCACGTCGATCCGGGACAGCACGTTGTGCGGGCGCTCGTCGAGCAGCGTGCCCAGGATCCGCGCCCCGTCACGGACCGTGTGCGGGTGCGCCGGGCCCCGGCGGCGCGGCAGCTCCCGGCTGGGCACCTCCGCGATCCGCAGTCCGTAGTGCAGCGCGTGGGTGACCAGTTCGGCGCCCAGTTCGTGGCCGTCCGGGCGCAGGTCGAGCAGTTCGACGAAGCCGCGGCGGAAGGCGCAGAAGCCGTACCAGAGATCGGTGAGGTGCTGCCCGTACAGCCGGCACGCCACCCGCAGCAGCGCGCGGTGTCCCAGCCGGCGCGGCAGCGGATAGTCGGCGAAGTCGCCGCCGGCGATGAAGCGCGAGCCCTTGACGAAGTCGTAGCCGCTCTCCAGGTAGTGCAGGTAGTGCGGGATCTCCCGCGGGGACATGCTGCCGTCCGCGCCCATCACCACGATGTAGTCGCCGGTGGCGGCCAGCAGCCCGGCGTGCGGGATCTCCGCGTCGCCCTGCTCCGTGCGTCCGCCGAGGATCACCTCGGTCACGCGGGACGGCAGGGTGCCCAGCAGCCAGTCCGCGTCGCCGTCGTCCGGGCGCAGCGGTACGACCAGGGTCACCGTGGGCAGCCGGTCGGGGTCCGTCGATCTGCGCAGTGGGTGTCGGGTCCCGGGAGTCGCGATGGTCATCGGGGTCATCCCCAGTCGTGATTCGCCCCGGTCGTGCACGCCGTCGTGAACGCGGCCATGAGGGCAATTCAGCATCCGTCCGGGGAAGGGGCGTCGTCAAGGCCGGTCATGAGCATTCCATGCAATGCTCTGTGGAATTCCGGATACCTATGTGAAAGGCGGAGCGGCTCCCCATTGCGCGGTACCCCCGGCGCGGGATTACAATCCGTTCATGGCAGGGCGAATTGAGGACTACGCCCTCATCGGCGACCTGGAAACCGCGGCGCTCGTGGGAAAGGACGGCGGCGTCGACTGGTGGTGCGCACCCCGGTTCGATTCACCGGCCTGTTTCGCCGCTCTGCTCGGCACCGAGGCCAACGGCAGCTGGCGCGTCGCGCCCGCCGCAGGCGGCCGGTGCAACCGCCGCTCCTACCGCGGCGACTCGCTCGTCCTCGAATCGGTCTGGGAGTCGCTCTCCGGCACGGTCGCCGTCACGGACTTCATGCCGCCCCGCGAGGGCGTGCCCCGCATCGTCCGCATCGTCCGGGGGATCTCCGGACGGGTGCTCATGCGCGGCGAGTTGAGGGTCCGTTTCAACCACGGCAGTGTCGTGCCCTGGACCCGGCGGACCGACGGCGGCGCCGTCGTGGCCGTCGCCGGACCCGACGCCGCGTACCTCTTCGCGGACGGCGGCGTCGACCTCTCGATCACCAAGGAACGCACCGCGACCGAATTCACCGTGGCCGCCGGGGAATCGGTCTCCTTCGTCCTGGACTGGACTCCCTCGCACGCGGTTCCGCCCGCCCGGTGCGACGCCGCACACGCTCTTTCCCGCACCCTGGAATTCTGGCACGAATGGACCGCGCAATGCCGGTACCGGGGGCCCTGGCGTGATGCGGTGATGCGCTCGCTCATCACCCTCAAGGCGCTCACCTACGAACCGACCGGCGGAATGGTGGCGGCCGTGACGGCGTCCCTCCCCGAATTCATCGGGGGCGGACGCAATTGGGACTACCGGTTCTGCTGGTTGCGGGACTCGACCTTCACCCTCTCCTGTCTGTTGCGCAGCGGATTCCTGAACGAGGCGGTCGCCTGGAAGGAATGGCTGGAGCGTGCGGTCGCCGGCGAGCCCGAGGACCTCCAGACGCTGTACGGGCTGGCCGGCCAGCGGCGCCTGCCGGAGACGGAGGCGGACTGGCTGCCCGGCTACGAGGGCTCGGTCCCGGTCCGGTTCGGCAACGCCGCCGTCGACCAGTTCCAACTCGACGTGTACGGCGAGGTGCTGAACACGCTGTACTCCGCCGTGCGGTCCGGCATCGCCGTCCGAGAGCACGAATGGAGCCTGGTCGCCGCCCTGTTGGACTACCTGGAGAAGCACTGGCGCGAACCCGACGAGGGGATCTGGGAAGTACGCGGCCCCCGCCGTCACTTCGTCCACTCCAAGGTGATGGCCTGGGTGGCCGCCGACCGCGCGCTGCGTCTGGCCCGGGTCGCCGGGCTGCGCCGCTCCGCCGACCGGTGGCGGACCCTGCGCCGCGAGGTCCGCGAGGACGTCCTGCGCCACGGGTGGAGCGCCGAGCAGCAGTCCTTCGTCCAGTACTACGGCAGCAGCCGGCTCGACGCGACCGCGCTGCTGATGCCCCGGCTCGGCTTCCTGCCCGCCGACGACCCCCGCGTGCTCGGCACCGTCGAGGCGCTGAGCCGGCTCGACCATCACGGGTTCCTGCTGCGGTACGCCGACGCGCCGGGCTGCGGCGCGCACGAGGTCGACGGCCTGGCCGGCGGCGAGGGCGCCTTCCTGGCCTGCACCCTCTGGTACGCCGACGCGCTGGCCATGGCGGGCCGCGAGGCCGAGGCGCGGGCGGCCTTCGAGCGGGTCCTGGCCGTCCGCAACGACGTCGGCCTGCTCTCCGAGGAGTGGGACCCGGTCGCCGGCCGCCAGCTCGGCAACACCCCGCAGGCCCTCAGCCACGTGGCGCTGGTGAACACCGCCTTCACCCTCCACGGAACCCGCCGCCACGATCGCCGCCCCAGGTCCGCGGCGCGCCGGGGACAGACCGCCGGGCAGATCGCCGGAGAGGCTGCCGCGTAGGCCCTCGGGCAGGTCGCCACAGCCCGATATTGCATGGTCATGCATCTTCATGCATACTCTTCCTATGTCCAAGGTCCTCACCTCTCTTCCGGTCGGCGAGCGCGTCGGCATCGCCTTCTCGGGCGGCCTCGACACGTCGGTCGCCGTCGCGTGGATGCGCGACAAGGGCGCCGTCCCGTGCACCTACACCGCCGACATCGGCCAGTACGACGAGCCCGACATCGCCTCGGTGCCGGGCCGCGCCAAGACGTACGGCGCGGAGATCGCCCGCCTGGTCGACTGCCGTGCCGCCCTGGTCGAGGAGGGCCTGGCCGCGCTCACCTGCGGGGCATTCCACATCCGCTCCGGCGGGCGCGCCTACTTCAACACCACCCCGCTCGGCCGCGCCGTCACCGGCACCCTGCTGGTCCGCGCCATGCTCGAGGACGACGTCCAGATCTGGGGCGACGGCTCGACCTACAAGGGCAACGACATCGAGCGGTTCTACCGCTACGGCCTGCTGGCCAACCCGCACCTGCGGATCTACAAGCCCTGGCTGGACGCGCACTTCGTGACCGAGCTCGGCGGCCGCAAGGAGATGTCCGAGTGGCTGGTCGCGCACGGCCTGCCGTACCGCGACAGCGCCGAGAAGGCGTACTCCACCGACGCCAACATCTGGGGCGCCACCCACGAGGCGAAGACCCTGGAGCACCTCGACGTCTCCCTGGAGACCGTCGAGCCGATCATGGGCGTCAAGTTCTGGGACCCCTCGGTCGAGATCGCCGCCGAGGACGTCACCATCGGCTTCGAGCAGGGCCGGCCGGTCACCATCAACGGCAAGGAGTTCGGCTCCGCCGTCGACCTGGTGATGGAGGCCAACGCCATCGGCGGCCGCCACGGCATGGGCATGTCCGACCAGATCGAGAACCGGATCATCGAGGCCAAGAGCCGCGGCATCTACGAGGCCCCCGGCATGGCGCTGCTCCACGCCGCGTACGAGCGGCTCGTCAACGCGATCCACAACGAGGACACCCTCGCCCAGTACCACAACGAGGGCCGCCGGCTCGGCCGCCTCATGTACGAGGGCCGCTGGCTCGACCCGCAGTCCCTCATGATCCGTGAGTCGCTGCAGCGCTGGGTCGGCGCCGCGGTGACCGGCGAGGTCACCCTGCGGCTGCGGCGCGGCGACGACTACACGATCCTCGACACCCAGGGCCCGGCGTTCAGCTACCACCCGGACAAGCTGTCCATGGAGCGCACCGAGGACTCCGCGTTCGGTCCGACGGACCGGATCGGCCAGCTCACCATGCGCAACCTCGACATCGCCGACTCGCGCGCCAAGCTGGAGCAGTACGCCGGTCTCGGCCTGATCGGCGCCGGCGGCCCCGCCATCGGCGCGGCCCAGGCCGCCGCGACCGGCCTGATCGGCACCATGCCGGAGGGCGGCGCCGAGGCCATCGCCTCCCGCGGCGAGGTCTCCGCCGAGGACGAGGCGCTCGACCGCGCCGCGATGGAGTCCGGCACGGACTGACCGTCCGACACCCGCACGGCGAGGGCCGGTGCGACGCGACGAGCGTCGGACCGGCCCTCTGTTGATCGCCCATCAACTCGACAGCCGTATACGGCAGTTCACCCCCCGTACACCACGCACGCCCACGCTCGGTCCGTCCACCCCCCTACGGAGGAGAACCAGCGTGACGACTCGCAGAGTTGCCCGCCTCATCGTTCCCGTCGTGACCGCGGCCCTCGCGGCCACCGCCCTCGGCGCACCGGCCCTGGCCGACCGCCGGGACGCCCCCGACACCCTGCCCGCCGTGCACCCGCGCGCCGAGACGCCCGTGCTGTTCGACGACGACGCGGGCGGCAACGCCGACGCGGACGATCCCGCGATCTGGCGCAACGCCGCCGACCCCGGCCGCAGTCTGGTCGTCGCCACCGCCAAGGAGGGCGGGCTGCGGGTGTACGACCTGGACGCGCGCCCGGTGCAGTCGATCGCCGCGCCCCCGCCGGCCGCCGAGGACGACGCCCCCGGCCGGTTCAACAACGTGGACCTCGTCCACGGGCTGCGCCTGACCACCGGCCGCGCCGACCTCGCAGTCACCAGCGACCGCGGCCACGACCGGCTCCGCTTCTACCGGATCGACCGCGACCGCCCCGGCGGTCCGCTCACCGACGTCACCGACCCGGCCGCGCCCGCCGTCTTCTCCCGGGACCAGGCCGAGATCAACGACCAGCGGACCGCGTACGGCCTCGCCACCTGGACCGACCGCGCCACCGGCCGCTCGTACGCGGTGGTCTCCCGCCGCGAGCGCACGAATATCGCACTCCTCGAACTCCTCCCGGCCCGGGGCGGCAAGGTCACCTACCGCAAGCTCCGCACCCTGGACCTGCCGTCCGTCTTCCGGATGCCCGACGGCGGCTCCTGGTCGCCCTGCGCCGAGCCCGGCGAACTGCCGCAGGTCGAGGGCATGGTCGTCGACCCGGCGAACGGCACCCTGTACGCCGGCCAGGAGGACGTCGGCATCTGGCGGCTGCGCGCCGACCTGACCGGCACGCCGAAGCTGATGGACAGGGTCCGCGAGTACGGCGTGCCGGGCGTGTACGACGAGGAGACCGAGGAGTGCACCCTCGGCGCCGACCCCGGCTTCGGCGGCACGAAGCTGAGCGCGGACGTCGAGGGCCTCACCCTCGTCACCGAGCCCGGCGGCGACGGCTATCTGCTCGCCTCCAGCCAGGGCGACGACACCTTCGTTGCGTACGACCGTGAACTCTCCGACGACAACGAGTACGAGGGCGGCTTCCGGGTCGCCGCGGCGGGCCCGGCCCTGGACGGCTCCGAGGAGTGCGACGGAGCCGCCGCGCTGAACGCGCCGCTCGGCGCGAGGTACCCGAACGGCCTGCTCGTCGTCCAGGACGGTCACGACAGCCCCGGCGACGGCGAACGCCCCGCGACGAACTTCAAGTTCGTCGATCTGGGCGATGTGATGGAAACCGTGGACGACTAAGAGAGCGTCACTATCCTTGAAAGGGTGACTGGTTGAGCCGGACGAGGGGGAGCACGTCATGCTCGGACACCTGTGGCGGGTACCGGATCTGCGCGGAAGACTGCTCGTCACGCTCGCGGCGCTCGTCCTCTTCCGGCTGGGGCAGAACCTTCCCCTCCCCGGGATCGACGCCGCGGCCCTCGACCGGGCGGCGGACCTCGCCGGGGAGCCGGGCCCCTGGCGGGGGCTCGCCGAACTGCTCACCGGGGGAGGGGTGCCGAGGCTCTCGGTGTTCGCCTTCGGCGTCCTGCCGGCGCTCGCCGCGACCCTGCTCATGACCGTGGCCGGTCTGCTCGTCCCGCGCCTGATGGCGCTGGCGCAGGCCGGCCCGGAGGGGCACGCCCGGCTCGCGCACGGCGGCCGCTGCCTGGCCGTCCTGCTGAGCGCGGGCGCGGGAGCCGCCCTCACGTACCGGATGCTGCCCGGCGCCGGGCTGCTCCACCGGGTGGCCGTCGTCGCCGCCCTGGCCGCCGGGACCGCGCTGGTCCTGCTGCTCGCCGGGTGGATCAGGGACCGCGGCTTCGGCGAGGGCCTGTCGGTGCTGCTCCTCGCCCAACTCGCCGCGGTCTTCCCGGGGCAGGTGCGGGACGCGGCCCGGGAGGCGGGCGGCGGCTCGGCGTACGCCGTCGTCCCGCTGGTCGTGGTGGCCGCGCTGGTGGCGATGACCGTGGCGGTGCTCGTCGTGCGGCAGGCCGTGCGCCGCGTCCCGGTGCAGGCGGCCCCCAGGCTGGTGGGCCGGGCGCCGCTCGGCGCCGGGCAGTCGGACCACCTTCCGATCCGGGGCGGGCAGGGCGGCTACGGGATGATGGTCCCCGCCTCGCTGCTGCTCGCGCCGGCCGCGCCCGGCTCCGGGTGGTACGCGGCGGCCTGCGCCGGGTACGTGCTGCTCGTCGTGGGCCACGCGCTGCTGCGGGCCGGGACCGACCTCGACGCCGTGGAGGCGGCCGACGCGCTGAAGCGCAGCGGCCGCTTCGTCCCCGGCATCCGGCCCGGCGCGCAGACGGCCGAGTACCTCATGTACCTGCAGAAGCGGATCGGCTTCGCGGCCGCCCTGCTGATGGGCGTGGTGGCGCTGATCCCGGTGGGGGTCGTGTGGCTGCTCGGCGGGCAGGGGGCCGGCGCACCCTTCGGCGTCACGGCCCTGCTGGTCGTCGCGAGCGTCGCCGCGGGCACCGCGCTGCCCGCGGTCCGGCAGATGGACACCCGGCTCGCCCAGCACATGTACGCCCCGCTGTTCCGCTGATGGCGCGCCGGCGTCAGCCCGTCGCCGCGCACCGCGGGCACAGGCCGCGGTACGTCACCTCGGCGGTGGCGACGGCGAAGCCGAATCGTTCCGCCGGGGGGAGGTCGGCGAGCGGGTCGCCCGTCGGGTGCACGTCGCGGATGGCGCCGCAGCCCGAGCAGACCAGGTGCTGGTGGGGGCGGTGGGCGTTCGGGTCGTACCGCTTGGCGCGGCCGTCGGTGGAGACCTCGACGATCTCGCCGAGGGTGACCAGCTCGCCGAGCGTGTTGTACACCGTGGCGCGCGAGACCTCCGGCAGCCGCGCGGTGGCCCGGGCGTGCACCTCGTCCGCCGTGAGGTGGACGTGGTCGCCGTCGAGGACCTCGGCGACGACCCGGCGCTGCGCCGTCAGCCGCCAGCCACGGGCGCGCAGCCGTTCGAGCAGGTCGCTCATGAGCATCAGCCTCACTGTGCAGCGTCCGACACTCTCTGTGCAGCGTCCGACAAATGAATTCGTACGGGTCTGGTCTTCGCATTGACTTGGACAAAGTCCATCGTAGGATCTATTCCGGCAACAGCCAAGGGACAGGGCGACCGCCACCGTGATCCGTCTCATCCGGAAGGATTCCCATGCCTGAGAATCAGGACGCACCCGCCGTCGACGCGAAGCCCGAGGGAGGCTGCCCGGTCGCCCACGGCCGCGCCCCGCACCCCACTCAGGGCGGTGGGAACCGCCAGTGGTGGCCGGACCGGCTCAACCTCAAGATCCTCGCCAAGAACCCGGCCGTCGCGAACCCGCTGGGTGAGGACTTCGACTACGCCGCGGCCTTCCAGGCCCTGGACCTGGCCGCCGTGAAGCAGGACATCGCCGAGGTGCTCACCACCTCACAGGACTTCTGGCCGGCCGACTTCGGCCACTACGGCCCGTTCATGATCCGTATGGCGTGGCACAGCGCCGGCACCTACCGGATCAGCGACGGCCGCGGCGGCGCCGGCGCCGGCCAGCAGCGCTTCGCGCCGCTGAACAGCTGGCCGGACAACGCCAACCTGGACAAGGCCCGCCGCCTGCTGTGGCCGGTGAAGAAGAAGTACGGCCAGAACCTCTCCTGGGCCGACCTCATGATCCTCGCCGGCAACGTGGCCCTGGAGACCATGGGCTTCGAGACCTTCGGCTTCGCCGGCGGCCGCGCCGACGTCTGGGAGCCGGACGAGGACGTGTACTGGGGCCCCGAGACCACCTGGCTCGGCGACGGCCGCTACACCGGCGACCGCGAGCTGGAGGAGCCCCTCGGCGCCGTCCAGATGGGCCTCATCTACGTCAACCCCGAGGGCCCCAACGGCAACCCGGACCCGATCGCCGCGGCCCGCGACATCCGCGAGACCTTCCGCCGGATGGCGATGAACGACGAGGAGACCGTCGCCCTCATCGCCGGCGGCCACACCTTCGGCAAGGCGCACGGCGCCGGCTCCGCGGACCACGTCGGCGCCGACCCCGAGGGCGCCACCATGGAGGACCAGGGCCTCGGCTGGAAGAGCGGCTTCAACAGCGGCAAGGGCGCGGACACCATCACGTCCGGCCTGGAGGTCACCTGGACCACCACGCCGACGCAGTGGAGCAACAACTTCTTCGAGAACCTCTTCCACTACGAGTACGAGCTGACCACCAGCCCGGCCGGCGCCCAGCAGTGGGTGGCGAAGGGCGCCGAGGCGACCATCCCGGACGCCTACGACGGCTCGAAGAAGCACCTGCCGACCATGCTCACCACCGACCTGTCGCTCCGCTTCGACCCGGTCTACGAGCAGATCTCCCGCCGCTTCCTGGAGAACCCCGACCAGTTCGCGGACGCCTTCGCCCGCGCCTGGTTCAAGCTGACCCACCGTGACCTCGGCCCGGTCGTGCGCTACCTCGGCGCCGAGGTCCCCTCCGAGACGCTGCTCTGGCAGGACCCGCTGCCGGCCCGCACCGGCGAGCTCGTCGAC
Organism: Streptomyces sp. NPDC048604; assembly: GCF_043199435.1. Taxonomy (NCBI): domain Bacteria; kingdom Bacillati; phylum Actinomycetota; class Actinomycetes; order Kitasatosporales; family Streptomycetaceae; genus Streptomyces; species Streptomyces sp. NPDC048604. The sequence goes on along the minus strand of NZ_JBICVX010000022.1, from coordinate 75,478 downwards.
GCGGCGGACATCGCCTCCCTCAAGGAGCAGGTCCTCGCCTCCGGCCTCTCGGTCTCCCAGCTGGTCTCCACCGCCTGGGCCTCGGCCTCCTCCTTCCGCGGCAGCGACAAGCGCGGCGGAGCCAACGGCGCCCGCATCCGCCTGCAGCCGCAGAGCGGCTGGGAGGTCAACCAGCCCGACGAGCTGGCGGACGTGCTGCGCACCCTGGAGCGGATCCAGGAGTCCTTCAACGCGGCGCAGTCGGGCAAGCAGCTCTCGCTGGCCGACCTGATCGTCCTCGCCGGTGCGGCGGGCGTCGAGAAGGCCGCCAAGGACGCCGGCCACGACGTGGAGGTCCCGTTCACCGCGGGCCGCGTCGACGCCGCCCAGGAGCAGACGGACGTCGAGTCCTTCGCCGCCTTGGAGCCCAAGGCCGACGGCTTCCGCAACTACCTGGGCAAGGGCAACCGCCTGCCGGCCGAGTACCTGCTCCTCGACAAGGCGAACCTGCTCGGCCTGAGCGCCCCCGAGCTGACCGTCCTCGTCGGCGGTCTGCGCGTCCTCGGCGCCAACCACCAGCAGTCCGCGCACGGCGTGCTCACCGACGCCCCCGGCACCCTCACCAACGACTTCTTCGTCAACCTGCTCGACCTGGGCACGGTGTGGAAGGGCACGTCGGAGGACCAGACCACGTTCGAGGGCCGCGACGCGGCCACCGGCGAGGTCAAGTGGACCGGCACCCGCGCCGACCTGGTCTTCGGCTCGAACTCCGAGCTGCGGGCGCTCGCCGAGGTCTACGCGAGCGACGACGCGAAGGAGAAGTTCGTCCGGGACTTCGTCGCCGCGTGGGACAAGGTCATGCAGGCGGACCGCTTCGACCTGGTCTGATCACGAACGTACGGACACGGCGTCCGGACCGGCCCCGAGCGGGCCGGGCCGGGCGCCGTTCCCGTTAGCAACCGGTACGAACGCGGATTCGGACAGTGTTGGGCCGTATGGGTGACGGCGTCCGAAGCACGGCCGGAGCGCCTCGCGCAGGGGTACAACCCGCCTGTCCGCGACCAATCCGGAACCCTCCGGTTCCTGCCGTTCCCGCAGCCAGAGCACCGGAAGTCCGGTTCCGCACCCGCCACTCGACGGGCCGACGGCGATTTTCGGCCGACCAGGTCCGGGGATCCGTGCATGAGCTGCTAGCAGAGTGGAATGCTCGGTGTGACGAGTTTGCCAACTGCGCACCGCACATGAACGTTTGACGATTACAGTGTGTCCCCGATGATCATCGAAAGCCTCCTCGAAAGTCTCATCGCACGCCCTCTCGCACCCCCCGTCGCACCCGCATCCCGCAGCCAACCGCTGCCCCCTGAGGACACCCATGTCTCACCTTCGCCCACCTGCCGCGCGGTCTGACCGCCGCGAGGGCGGACGGCACGGCCGACCGGGCGCCCGCCCCGCCGTCACCGGCCGCCCCGGGCCCGCGCAACCCTTAGCCGACGCCCGGTTACGCCCCCTGCTCCTGCGGACCTCCGTGCTGCCGGCCGTCGCGGTCGCACTCGGCGGCGCCGCCGCCGTGCTGTTCACCCTGCGCTCCACCGGCACCGCCCCCTCGCCCGCCCTCTGGGCCGCGCTCGCCGGATCGGCGGCGCTCGCCGTGGCCGCCGTCACGGCCGCCGTCCTCGGCGCCGGGCGCGTCGCCCGGACCGTGCTCGCCCGCACCGAGACCCTGCGCCGCACCGCCGCCCAGGGCCGGAGCGAACTGCTCACCGTCGTCGACGCGCTCCGCCGCGGCGAAGGCCCCCCGGACCGCCCCGCCGTCCTGCGCGGCCCCGTCGGCGGCGACGCCTTCGACCAGCTCGGCGAGGAGCTGAACCGTTCCCACGAGGCGGCCCTCTCCGCCGTCGTCGAGGCCGCCAAACTCTCCAGCAGCGTGGGCGACGAGCAGAAGGTCGAGGTCTTCGTGAACCTCGCCCGCCGGCTGCAGTCCCTCGTGCACCGCGAGATCCAGCTGCTCGACGAGCTGGAGAACGAGGTCGAGGACCCCGAACTGCTCAAGGGCCTGTTCCACGTCGACCACCTCGCCACCCGCATCCGCCGCCATGCCGAGAACCTCGCCGTGCTCGGCGGCGCGATCTCCCGGCGCCAGTGGTCCAACCCGGTCACCATGACCGAGGTCCTGCGCTCCTCGATCGCCGAGGTCGAGCAGTACCCGCGGGTGAAGCTGGTGCCGCCGATCGAGGGCACGCTGCGCGGCCACGCCGTCGCCGACGTCATCCACCTGCTCGCCGAACTCGTCGAGAACGCCACGGTGTTCTCCGCGCCGCACACCACCGTGCTGCTGCGCGCCCAGCGGGTCACCGCCGGGCTCGCCATCGAGGTCGAGGACCGGGGCCTGGGCATGCCCGTCGCCGAGCAGAACAAGATGAACGCGCTGCTCGCCGACCCCGACCAGGTCAACGTGGCGCACCTGCTGCAGGACGGCCGCATCGGGCTCTTCGTGGTCTCCGCGCTGGCCCGCCGGCACGGCATCGCCGTACGCCTTCAGTCCAACATCTACGGCGGCGTCCAGGCCGTGCTGGTCCTGCCGCAGGGCCTGCTCGGCCAGGAGCAGGGCGGTGCGGCGGGGCACGCGCCGCAGCGCGCGGTCCCGGCGGCGGCCCAGGCCGCGGCCCCGTACGAGGCTCCCGCGGCCCCGCCCGCCCAGGTCGCGGCGCCGATGCCGGCGCCCGTACCGGCACAGGCCGTACCCGCCCCGGCCGCCCGGCCCCACGCCGCCCCGGCTGCCCCCGCCCCCGGGCCGGGGCCCGCCGCCCCGGCCGCGTACCCGGCCGCGCCCGCCGAGCAGCCGCCCGCGTACGTCCCCGCGCCCTCCGGCGTACCGCTCCAGCTGTACCGCGCCGCCGCCCCCACGCGGGAGCCGGACCGTCCCCGGCTCCCCAGGCGCCGCGCCCAGGAACACCTCGTCCCGCAGCTGCGCGACGAACCCGCGATCCGCCGCGACGAGGAGCAGCCCCTGCACGACCCCGGTCTGATGGCGGCCTTCCAGCGGGGCATCGGCCTCGCCGAGGCCCAGCCGGCACCCCCGCACCTGGACAAGGAGTAGATGCACCATGGCGAGCAATGCGCCGAACGGCCATTCCTCGGACCTCGACTGGCTCCTCAGCGGACTGGTCCAGCGGGTCCCCTACACCCGCAACGCCGTCCTGCTCTCCTCCGACGGCCTGGTGAAATCGGTGCACGGCCTGGACGCCGACGCCGCCGACCACATGGCCGCCCTCGCCTCCGGCCTGTACTCGCTCGGCCGCAGCGCCGGGGCCCGGTTCGGCGACGGCGGCGAGGTCCGCCAGGTCGTCGTCGAGCTCGACTCCACCCTGCTGTTCGTGTCCACCGCCGGCTCCGGCACCTGCCTCGCCGTCCTCGCCGGGCGCGAGGCGGACGCCGCCGTCCTCGGCTACGAGATGGCGATGCTGGTCAAGAGCGTGCGGCCGTACCTGGTCACACCCGCCCGGCAGACCGCGGCCGCGCCCGGCGGCCTCGCGCAGTGAGCGTGCCGTCCGCCGCTCAGGACGGGCCCTGGCTCGACGACGCGGCCGGCCGGCTCATCCGGCCGTACACCGTCAGCGGCGGCCGGACCGAGCCCAGCACCGCACTCGACCTGCTGTCGATGGTGATGGCCACCGGTTCGGCCCCGCAGCCGCACATGGGCCCCGAGCACTCCCTCGCCCTGGGGCTGTGCGAGGGGCCCACCTCGGTGGCGGAGATCGCGGCGCACTTACGGCTGCCCGCCGTCGTCACCAAGATCCTGCTGTCCGATCTCGTGGACTGCGGGGCGATCACCGCCCGCGCGCCCCGCTTCCACGCCCAACCGACCGACCGTTCCCTGCTGGAGGCAGTGCTCGATGGCCTACGACGACGGCTCTGAGCGCCACGGCGCCCCGCCCGCCCGCGACGAGTTCCCCACCGCCCTGAAGATCCTGGTGGCGGGCGGCTTCGGGGTGGGCAAGACGACCTTCGTGGGCGCGGTCAGCGAGATCGAGCCGCTCAGCACCGAGGAACTGCTGACCCAGGTCAGCGCGGCCACCGACAGCCTGGTCGGTATCGAGTCCAAGACCACCACCACCGTCGCCATGGACTTCGGCCGCATCACCCTGGACGCCCGGCACGTGCTGTACCTGTTCGGCACGCCCGGCCAGGAACGCTTCTGGTTCATGTGGGACGAGCTCTCCGAAGGCGCGCTCGGCGCGGTGGTCCTCGCCGACACCCGCCGCCTGGAGGAGTGCTTCTCCGCCGTGGACTTCTTCGAACGGCGGGGGATCTCCTTCGTCGTGGCGGTCAACGAGTTCGACGGCGCGTACCGCTACGAGCCCGACGAGATCCGCGGCGCGCTCGACCTGAAGCCCGAGGTGCCCGTCGTGCTCTGCGACGCCCGGATCTCCAGCTCCGGCATCAAGACCCTGCTCACCCTCGTCCAGCACCTGCTCACCACCACCCCGGCCCCGACGCCGAGCTACGGAGCGCCCTCATGAGCTACGACCCGACCGGCCACCTCCTGCTGACCCCCGTCGACAGGGAGGCCCCGCTCCGGGTGCGGCGGCTGCGCCAACTGGGCGTCGGGGAGCGGCCGGACCCCGTGTTCGACGAGTTCGCCGACCGGCTCGCGGAGGTGACCGGCGCGCCGTACACGATGGTCAACTTCATCGACGAGCACCGGCAGTTCTTCGCCGGACTGCACACCCCGGACGGCGTGCGTCCGGGCGCCGACCTGGGCGCCGCCGCGGCCGGGGCGGGGGCGGTCAGCCGGTACATGGACCGCGACCACGGCTACTGCCCGCACGTGGTGGTGCGGCGCAAGGCGCTGGTCCTGGAGGACGTCTGCGACTATCCGCGGTTCGCCGGCAACCCGGTGGTGGACGAGATCGGCATCCGCTCCTACCTGGGGGCGCCGCTGATCGACCGCACCGGCGTGGCCCTGGGCACGATCTGCGTGGTCGACACCGAGCCGCGGCCGTGGGGACGGGCCGGACTCGAGACCATCAAGGCGATGGCGGCGGAGCTGGTGGACCAGATCCACCGCCGCGAGGACGGCCTGATCTGAGGAAGGGCTGCCCCCGCGACCGGGGAGACCCGGCGTCCGGGGACCCGGCCGGCTCACACCGCCGGTACGGGCTCCCGGCGGACGAGGTCCGCGAGTTGCTCCGACCAGCTGCCCTTGGCGGTGCCGAGGGCGACCTCGGCGAGCCGCAGCAGCTGGACGTCGGAGGTGCCGGCCGGGGCGAACATGTGGTGCGCGTCCCGGAGATAGCGCTCGATCGGCCGGTCGGTGAACAGGCCCGCGGCGGCGTGGATCTCCATGGCGTTGCGCCCGGAGTCGAGGGCCGACTCGACGTTGACCAGCTTCGCGTTCATCAGTTCGGCGTCGCAGTCGAGTCCCTGGTCGAGCAGGTGGACGGCGTGGTACGCGGCCAGGCGCGCGGTCATCAGCCGTGACTGGATCTGGCCCAGCTTGAGCTTCACGGACGGCAGTTCGTGCAGCGGCCTGCCGTAGCGGACGCGCTCGGAGGCGAAGCGGGTGGTCTCCTCCAGGATCGCCTGGTGGATGCCGAGCGAGACGGCGGTGAGGTTGGCCCGCCCGTACAGCACGCTGGAGGAGTACGCGACGGCCAGGCCGTCGCCCTCCTCGCCGAGCCGGTTGGCGGCGGGGACCCGGCAGTCCTCGAAGATCAGCTCCCCGAAGCTGAAGCCGTGCAGGCCCATCGCGGGCTGCTGGGGGCCGGTGCGGAAGCCGGGGCGGTCGGACTCCACGAGTAACGCGGTGAGCCCCTTGGAGCCGGGGCCGGTGCGGACCACGACGCCGTGCAGATCGCCGACGTGGCTGTTGCCGACGTACACCTTGCGGCCGTTGAGGACGTAGTCGTCGCCGTCGCGGACCGCGCTGGCCGTCATGCCGAGGACATGGCCGCCGGACTCGGGCTCGGTGACGGCGATGGTCGGCAGGCAGTCGCCGGCCGCGACGGCCGGGAGCCAGGCCTTGCGCTGCTCGTCGCTGCCGAAGTGGACGATCTTCGCCGTGCCGAGCTGCGAGGCCTGCACCATGGCGCCCATCGCCCCGCTGACCCGGGACAGCTCCTCGATGATCACGGTCTTGGCGAGGTGTCCGGCGCCCATGCCGCCGTACTCGCGGCTCACGGTCGCGCCCAGCCAGCCCTGTTCGGCGATCAGCCGGGAGAGCTGCCGGTGGACGGTGCGGCCGGCCTCCATCTCCGGGATGCGCGGCCGTACTTCCCGTTCGGCGAAGGAGCGGACTGTCTCCCGGAGCCGGTCATGTGCATGACTGGTGAAGTAGCCGTCCATCTCGAGATCGAGCCCCTCCTGCGGAATCCGTCCGGGCGGTAGCGCGGCCGACACTCCATGGTGTTGATCTTTGTGAGCCCGATCAACAGCCGCGAGCAAGTTGTCCGAAACCCGGGGCGACCGCGTTTGCATGTGTCCATGTTCCGGGCGTTCTAGGCGTGTTGGCCTTCGCGGGCGGGGTTTTGCGCCCGGTGTGGGCGATGCCCCCGCAAACAGCGGGAACAAGTGGAATGCATGCCTCGACCGGCGCCCCTCGACGACCGGACCGGAGGGTTCGGTTCCGGCCAGTCGAGGGGCGCCGGGGGTGTCCGGGAGTACGGTCGGACCATGGCCACAGCCGACGATGTCCGCAGAATCGCGCTCTCGCTGCCCGAGGCGGTGGAGAAGCTCGCCTGGGGGATGCCCACCTTCCGGGTCGGCGCCGCCGGCAAGATCTTCGCCTCGCTGGACGACGACGACCGGGTGATGGGCGTCAAGTGCCCCCAGGAGGACCGCGCCGAACTCATCGCCTCCGAACCGGAGAAGTTCTTCCTCCGCGAAGGCCACGACGACGGCTACGCCTGGATGCGGGTCCGCCTCGCCGCCCTGGACGACGACGAGGAACTCCACGCCATCCTCGCCGACTCCTGGCGGCAGGCGGCCCCTCGCCGCCTGGCCGGCGAACACCCGGACCTGGGCACGCCGCCGGGGGAGTGACGGCGGTCCGCGTCACGCCAGGAACTCGGCGATCCGGCCCCGCAGGCCCGCCGGGTCGAGTCCGTGCGCGGCCACGTGCTCCGGGATCTGCCCGTACCTGCGCAGCTCGCCGCGGGACACGCCGAGCCCCAGCACCCGGTGCGGCACCTCGGCGAGGGCGTCGTTCGCGGCGCCCGTCGAGGTCCCCGCCAGGTACGGCTCCACCAGCACCACGTCCGCCCGCGCCCCGTCCGCGACGGCCCGGCGCAGAGCCGCGCCGTCGAAGGGGCGGACGGTCGTCGCGTACAGCACGGTCACGTCGAGGCCCTCGGTCGCGGCCAGCACGTTGTCGAGCAGCGGGCCCACGGCGACCACGACGCCGCCGCGCCCCTCGCGCAGCCGCAGGAACCCCTCGCCGGTGACCGGCCGCGGTTCCGCGTTGGACTGCTCGGAGAGCCGTACGTACACGGAGTCGTCTGCCGCCACGGCCCGCCGCAGCAGGGCCTCGGCCTCGTCCGGGTGCCCCGGAACGTGCACGGTCCAGCCGTCGAGCGTGTCGAGCAGGGCGACGTCGCCGGGCGCCATGTGGGTGTAGCCGCCGGCCGGCCAGTCGTACGAGGCGGCGGCGCTGACCAGCACGCCGTGCACGCCCTGGTGGTCGAAGTCCAGCTTGATCTGCTCGAACGGCCGCTCGACGAGGAAACTGGCGAAGGTGTGCATCACGGGCCTCAGCCCGGTGAGCGCCATCCCGGCCCCCGCGCCGATCAGCAGCTGCTCGCGGATGCCGACGTTGAGCACCCGGTCGGGGTGCCGGCGGGCCGCAGGCTGGAAGCCGGCCGCGCTGATCTCGGCGAGCACCACGGCCAGGCGCGGGTCCTGGTCGAGGAGCCGGGAGGTGGTGGAGATGAAACGGTCGCGCATCGTGTCCATGGCAGTCCTTGGTCCTTGGGCCTGTGGGGGGCGGGGGTCAGTTCTTCGGCTCGACACGGGCGACGACCGCCCGCGGACGCCCCGGGTGCGGGGCGGTGAAGGCGGCGTACAGGGCCTCGTGATCGCGGCCGTCGACGGTCTCGGCGGACCAGCCGGCCGCCTCGAACCGCGAGGCGATCCCGCCGGGCCAGCCGTGGGTCGCCGAGCTGTTGTCGATCACCAGCGTGTGCAGCTGCTCCAGACCGGCGGGCCCGGCGTAGGCGAGGGCCTCGTGGTTGCTGCCCTCGTCGAGCTCGGCGTCTCCGATCAGCACCCACACCCGCGGATCCGTGAGCCCCTGCGCCCGCAGCCCCAGCACGGTCCCCACGGCCAGCGGAAGCCCGTGCCCGAGCGAGCCGCTGCCGATCTCGACCCCGGGGATCAGCGTGCGGTCGGGGTGGTGGCCGAGCGGGGAGTCGTACGAGCCGAAGCCCGGCAGCCACGCCTCGGGCACGAAGCCGCGCGCGGCGAGCACGGCGTAGTACGCCATGGGCCCGTGCCCCTTGGACAGCAGGAACCGGTCCCGCCCCGGCTCGTCCACCGTCTCGGGCCCCACCCGCAGCACCCGGTCGTAGAGCACCCAGAGCGCGTCGAGCGTGGAGGTGGCGGCGGTCGAGTGCTTCTCGTCGCCGGTCATGAGCGCCATCAGCCGTTCGAGGTCGTCCGTCGTCGTCGTATGCGTCGTGTGCGTCGTCATGCAGCCCACCGTGCAACCTCAAGCAAGCTCGAGGTCAACCCGCGGAAAGCGGTTCGTGAGCACCCGGGGAAGTGCGGTATTGTTCTTCTGCGCGTACGGCCGGGGGAAACCCCAGGTCAGACGGGTATCGGGACGTGGCGCAGCTTGGTAGCGCACTTGACTGGGGGTCAAGGGGTCGCAGGTTCAAATCCTGTCGTCCCGACTCGAAAGAGTCGCAGGTCGAGGGGCCGTTTCAGAGCAATCTGAAACGGCCCCTCGGTCATTTCCGGGCGGCTCGGCGACCGGCTGATGTCAGGTGAACAGCGAGCGGTTCGCACGGCTCCAGGTGACCCTGGCGTCGAGTTCCTGGAGCAGGCCCTCGGCGACCCAGGTGGCCTGGGGTTCGTGGCCTTCGCCGGCCAGGTGGCGGACGAGTTCGATGTTCTCCTGCTGCCGGGTGATGACGGCATCGACCATGCCGGACGCCGACGAGAGCCCGTACGCGGCGCAGAACAGCTCCAGCCGCCGGCGACGGTCGGGCGGTGCCGGGAAGCGCAGCCAGCGGAGGCACTCGGGATCGTCGCGGAACGGCGCGACGTACTCGAGTGCATAGGACACATCGTGCAGCCGCGCGGCCGGGCGGGCGAAGTCCCAGTCGATGATCCCCACGGGCCGGTGACCCTGCCACACCACGTTCCAAGGGCCGAAGTCTCCGTGGCAGATCACCTCGCCGTCGACGGGTGCGCCACCTCCGGCGGCGGCCCAGGCCGCCCCGTCCGGCGTCGAGAAGCCGGCGGTCGCGTCGTGGTAGTCCCGCAGCAGCCGGGCGAAGGCGGTCAGACCCCGGTCGTCCACCACCTTGGCCCAGCCCGCCGGTCCGGACTCGCCTTCGATGAAGCTCAGGACCTCGCGGCCGTCCTCGTCGATGCCCAACACCCGGGGCGCGTAAGGGAAGCCCACCGATTCCAGATGCCGAAGGAGCGCATGGACCGTTGCCGTCCACGGCTGGACCGGCCTTCGGACGGTGTCGCCGATCCGCACGATCCGTCGATGGGGGTGATCCTGCACAACGTCTTCGCTCACCACCGGCACGACGCTACCGAGGTGGCAGTCGGCGCAGCACGTGAATTCCGAGAGCCCGGCATCACTGGTCGGATCCTGGGGCCGCAGGTTCTTGAGGCGCCGTTGCCTGGGTTCTGCGGCCCGTCGCCGCCAGCAGGGCGATCACGGCCAGGACCGCGAGGAAGATGAGGACCAGCAGCAGGATCGTCAGGACCGTGGGGTAGTTCCACAGGGCGAACAGCAGGGCCAGTACCAGGAGGACGCCGATCGTGAGCCAGCGCCGGTAGTCCGCCGTCCACGTACCCACACGGCCGGTGTGGACGCCGTGGGTGTCCGCCCATCGGGCCACGGAGTCCGCGGTGCGGTCGGACGTGGACCGTACGGCGCGCGGCCATCTGCCCGGCCCGACGAGGTACGCGCCGAGAGCGACGACCACACCGAGCACGATCACCGTGCGCAGCGAGACCCGCAGGAAGCGCAGGAGTTGGTCGAAGATCGCTGCGGCGGCCGCCTCCGACTGCACCTGCGGGGGCAGGTGGTCCAGGTAGTAGCGGCGTGCGACGACCAGGCCGATGGCGACGATCAGGCAGGCGAACGCGGCGCCCAGGGCGGTCTTCGCCAGAGCGCGTCTGCGGCGATATGCGAGGAGGACGCCCGCTGCCGCGATCACCACGGTCAGCACCGGCAGCCAGTTGCCGACCACGTCGAGGGCGTGCGCGGCGCTCTGCATGCGTTCCAGCTTGTCGGACTGGAAGAGCACCATCTGCTTGTTGATTTCCGGGATCTTCTCGGCCGGTGCCACACCGGCGTCGACGAGGTCCTCCTTGACCCGGTCGACGGCGGCGCCGACATCGAGGGTGACGGTGCCTTCCTTGACGCCGATCGCCCCGCGTCCCTCTCCGGTCAGGGCGTGCACCACGGCCGCATGGGCGGCCCGGTTGGCGGTGGTCCACACGTTCTCGAACCTGTCGCTCTCGACGAAGCGCGTCGCCACCTTCCGCGTGGCGCTGCTCACGGCCGAGTCCAGCTGGGGGGCCAGTCCCTTCACCGCCTGGGCGGCGCGCGGCGGCAGACCCTGCGACTGCAGCCAGGCCGCGACGTCGGCCGTGATCTGCTTGCCGTCGAAGCGGACGTCGACGGCCTGGACGATCCGGTTGGTCGCGGCCGCCTCGATCGCGGGGTCGGAGGCGAGCGGCCCCACCGTCTCGACGTAGCGGTCCGTGTCGAGGGCGATGTTGTGCACCCAGACGGTCAGTACCGAGACGGGGACCAGGATGCAGGCGAGGACGATCAGGACCGCCGAGACCACCTTCCGCGCGATCCTGCCCGGGCCGGCCATGTGCGACCTGCCTCCCGATGACGCATCGTCCTGGGCGGGGTCATGCGCTGGTTCCGTCGGGCCGGTCATCCGTCCTCCAGCTTGTGCCGCGGCCTGTCGTGACTGCCGTAGGTATCCATTCCTCCCGATCGCCGCGGCTGCGGCATCCTGAGTTGAGCCATCCGGAGCGGGCGTGCACCACCATCGGCCGATCGCGACCCCACCGTGTCGATGTCGGGTGCGGACGTCGCGGAGTCCGATCATGGGCGGATTGATGTCTTCGTCCTGATCGGTGCTCAATATCGGAAGGGGGCGGTCCGGTGAGCGGCAGCGCGTGGACGGGGGCGGCCGTGGCCGCCGTCACGGCCGGGTACGCGCTCTTCTCCCGGCGGCTGTCCACAACCGTCGTCTCCGGGCCGATGGTGTTCACCAGCTTAGGGGTGGCCATCGGCCCGATCGGCCTCGACCTCATCAGTCTGGAGCACGACTCCGGGCCGGTGCTCACCTTGGTCGAAGCGGCCCTGGTGCTGGTCCTCCTGACCGACGCCATGTCCGTACGCCGACGGGACCTCCGCGTCGGCGGCTTCCTCCCCGGCCGTCTGCTCGGGATCGGGCTGCCGTTGACCATCGGGGCCGGGTGGCTCCTGGCCTGGCCCCTGTTGCCGGGGCTGACCGCGTGGGAGCTGGCGCTGGTCGGGGTGATCCTGGCCCCGACCGACGCGGCGCTGGGCAAGACCGCGGTCTCCAGCCCGCGTGTCCCTCCCCTCGTGCGCAGCGGCCTCAACGTCGAGAGCGGCCTCAACGACGGTATGGCGCTGCCGTTCTTCGTGCTCTTCCTTGCCGCGCTGCCCGGAACGACGGCTTCGGAGGAGGGCGTCGCCGGGGTTTTCTGGCGGGCGCTCGTGCTCAGCACCGTCCTGGGGCTGGCCGTGGGGTGGGGCGGCGGATGGGTGCTGCGCCGGTCGCGTGAGAGGAGCTGGGTCGGTGACGCGTGGCGGCAGGTGTTCGTGCTGGCCGTGGCGGCAGGCGCGTACGCGCTGGGGGCCGTGGTCGAAGGGAGCGGGTTCATCTCGGCCTGGGTGGCCGGCTTCGCCTTCGGCGTCTCGCTGCGTCAGAGCACTCCGGCGGGCCCGACAGTGGGCCCAGCGGACACCCCGGCCGCGGGCGATGACACCGCCGATCTCGCCGCGCGTCTCGCCGAGCTGCTCGCGTCGCTGAGCTTCCTGGTCTTCGGCGCCGTCCTGCTCGGTCCGGCGCTGGAGCACTTCGACTGGCGGATCATCGCCTACGCCGTGCTGAGCCTCACCGTGGTCCGGATGCTGCCCGTCGCCCTCTCCCTCGCCGGAACGGGCCTGGGCCTTCCCACCGTCGGCTACATCGGATGGTTCGGGCCGCGCGGCCTCGCCTCCGTCGTCTTCGGACTGCTCGTGGTGGAGGAGCACGTCCCCGGGGTGCAGCTGCTCGGCCGGGTCGTCGCGGTCACCGTCGCGCTGAGCATCCTCCTGCACGGCGCCTCCGCCGTCTTCCTCGCGAACCGATACGGCGCCTGGCACAGGAAGGCCGCCGCCGCGCGACCGCACCTGCGCGAGGGCCTGCCCGACGGGAACGACGCCGGGCTCCCGCCCGCCGCGACGGGCTGAACCCGCGATCCACCCGGCTCACCCGGACGGCCCCCGGTCTGCCGCGTCCTCGCGTGCTTCGTAAGGCCGCAGCCCTAGATTCGGCGCAAACGCACCATTCCGCGCGCCCGTGCCCTCCCCAGTGACACGCGGACGAGCGCCTGGATCACCCCGAAGGGCTGATGGGCATGACACGTCGTCCGAACATCCTGATGATCGTCACCGACGAGGAACGGGCGGTGATTCCCCGGCCGCAGGGCTTCTCGCTGCCCGCCCGGGAGCGGATGGCCGAGAAGGGCACCACCTTCGAGCGGTACTACACCGCCTCGGCGATGTGCAGCTCCGCCCGGTCCGTCATCTACACCGGGCAGCACATGCCGCTGACCGAGATCTACGACAACGACAACATGCCGTACATCCGCCCGCTCGACCCCCGGCTCGGCACGCTCGGCACGATGCTCCGCGAGGCCGGCTACTACTGCACCTACCAGGGCAAGTGGCACCTCTCCAACGCCTACGTCACCGCCGAGAACCCCGGCCCGACCACGAACGCGCTGGAGCCGTACGGGTTCAGCGAGTTCAACGACTGGGGCGACATCGACGGCGGCGCCTGGGCCGGGCTCAAGCTCGACCCCGTCATCGCCGGCCAGGCCGTGAAATGGCTGCGGAACCGGGCCCCGGTCGTGGAGGCGGACCGGCCGTGGTTCATGGCGGTCAACTTCGTCAACCCGCACGACATCATGAGCTTCGACTACGGCGGGCGCACGCAGATCCAGCTCCCCCCGGCCCTTGCCCACGCGTTCGTCATGAAGACGGCCGCCGACATCCCGGTCTACCAGCGCCGCTGGGACCTCGACCTGCCCGCAAGCCTCCACGACGACCTGAGCGGCGCGGCGCCGGCGGTGGCCGAGTTCGCCCGGATGCTCGACACCGTCTTCGGCACGGTCGCCGACGACGGGCACTGGTACGACGGCCTGAACTTCTACCTCAACGCGATCCGCGACGTGGACCGCAGCATCGACCTCGTCCTCGACGCCCTGGAGGCCTCAGGCCAGGCCGACCACACCGTCGTGGTCTTCACCTCCGACCACGGGGAGATGGCCGGCTCCCACGGCCTGCGCCAGAAGGGCGCCCTCGTCTACGACGAGAACTTCCACGTCCCGTTCATCCTCTCCCACCCCGACTTCCCCCGCGGTGCGAGCACCGAGGCCCTCGCCTCCTCGGTCGACCTCGTCCCGACCCTGCTCGAGTTCGCCGGCGTCGACGCGGCCCGGACCGCCACCCGCCATCCCGCGCTCAAGGGCCGCTCCCTGAGCCCCGCCCTGAACGGCGGCACCGTCCGCGAAGGCGTCCTGACCGCCGTCGAGTCGGTCCTGGCCCTCGACGCCTCCTTCTGGTTCGAGTTCTCCGACCCCGAGGCCCCCCGGCGGATCCAGTCCGGCGACCTGCGCCCGGACTGGACCAAGCGGGGGTTCCTGCGGGGCTACACCGACAGCCGCTACACCTTCGGCCGCTACTTCTCCCCGCTCAACCCCAACCGCCCCACCAGCCCCGAGGCGCTGTACGCGCAGAACGACGTCGTCCTCTACGACCGCGCCGAGGACCCGAACGAGACGCGCAACCTTGCCGCCGACCCGGCCCACCGCGACCTCGTCGCCCGCTACAACACCCTGCTCGAGGCGCTCATCAGCGCCGAGATCGGCACGGACACCCACGCCTGGGTCACCGAACGCCCCCGCCTCCTCGGCTGGCCCACCTGGCACGGCGACACCGACCGGCCCACGGCCGCAGCCGCCGCAGCGCGGCAGTGACCCGGCAGCGTCAGCTGCCGAAGCCGAGGCCCAGGTGGTCGAGGGTGCGGAGCCACAGGTTGCGGCGGCCCTCGTTGCGGTCGGCGTGGGCGAGGGCGCGCTGGGTGAGGCCGATGCCGAGGGAGCGGACGGGCTCGGGCGGGAAGGGGAGCGGCTTGCGTCGTACGAGCTCGAGTGCGGTGCGTTCGGTGCGGGCGCCGGCCAGCAGGTCGAGCATCACCTCGGCGCCGAAGCGGGTGGCGCCCACGCCGAGCCCGGTGAAGCCGGCCGCGTAGGCGACCTTGCCGCCGTGGCTGGTGTCGAAGAAGACGCAGAACCGGGTGCTGGTGTCGATGGCGCCGCCCCACGCGTGGCTGAAGCGCGCGCCCTCCAACTGCGGGAACGTGTCGAAGAACTGGCGGGCGAGCGTGGCGTACGTCTCGGGCCGGCGGGCGTGCTCGGGGCGGACGCGGCCGCCGCGGTAGACGACGTCGTAACCGCCCCACAGGATCCGGTCGTCGGCGGAGATGCGGACGTAGTGGAAGTGGTTGGCGGGGTCGGCCCAGCCCTGCCGGTTGCGCCAGCCGACGGAGGCGAGTTGCCGCGCGCTCAGCGGTTCGGTCATCAGCGCGTAGTCGTACACGGGGACGGTGTACGGGCGGTGCCGGCGGACCAGGGAGGGGTACGCGTTGGTGGCGAGGGCGACATTGCGGGCGGTGATCCGGCCGTAAGGGGTGCGGACGGTGACGACAGCTCCGTGCTCGTCCAGGGAGAGCGCCGGGGTGTGCTCGTGGACGCGGACGCCGAGGTCGAGACAGGCGCGCTTGAGGCCCCAGGCGAGCCGCGCCGGGTTGACCATGGCGGTGTCGCTCTTGTTCCAGACGGCGCCGAGGAACGTCGGGGAGTCGATCTCGGCGCGTACCGCGTCGGCGTCGAGCAGGGCGGTGTCGGCGCCGTACCGGGCGGCCGTCGCGGCCTCCTCGGCGAGCCAGTCGACCTGGTGGGGTTCGGTCGCGACGACGAGGGAGCCGGTGCGCTCCCAGTCGCAGTCGATGCCGTGGCGTACGAGGGTGTCCTCCATGGCCCGCAGGTTCTCGCGGCCCAGGCGTTCGAGGGCGCCGATCTGCCCGGGCCAGCGGGCCAGGCCGTTGGCCAGTCCGTGGGTGAGGCTGGACTCGCAGAAGCCGCCGTTGCGGCCGGACGCGGCGCCGCCCGCCTCGTCGGCCTCGACGAGGACGACGTCGGCGGACGGGTCGCGCTCCTTGGCGACGAGCGCGGTCCACAGCCCGGTGTAGCCGCCGCCGACGACCAGCAGATCGCAGGTGGTGCCGCCGACGAGGGCGGGCGTGGCCTCGGGGCGCCGCGGGTCGTCCAGCCAGAACGGCGTCGGAGCGGTGTCCCGGAGCGAGAGCAGGGGGTTCATGCGGCTTCCTTCGGGTGGTGGGGAAGCCCGGGCGCGGGGCTTCCTCCGAGGTGCCGCTCATGAGACCCGGCCGCGATCGGCAAGGTCAATGGTGTTGACGTAAGGGCCTAGGGCTGCGCGTCCGGGTGGAGCGCCGATGCCGCGGTGAGGGTCAGTTCCAGGGCGAAGGGGTAGCCGCTGTGCCGCATCTCGGCGGTGAGCAGCGGGTACGTGGCCGCGATGTGCGGGTGGGTCTCCGCGGGGAGGCGGCCGTACGCGGCGTGCCAGACCTCCGCGTCCGCCTCCGCCGCGGCCTCCGGCAGGGCCGCCGCCGCGGCGTCCTGGGCGGCGAAGGCCAGGGCCTGGTCGACGAAGGCGTGGTAGATCCGTACCGCCAGGGGGTCCGGGAAACCGCCGTCGCGGAGGATGCCGAGGATCCTCTCGACGGCAAGGGTCTCGTGCGCGCGGCCCGTGGTGCGGTGCGCGGCGAGGAGGGCCGCCTGGGGCTGGGCGAGGTACGCGGCGTGGATGCGCAGGCCCATCGCGCGCAGGTCCTCCCGCCAGTTCCCGGTCGCCCGCCAACCCTCCTGCGCGCGGCCGATCATCTCGTCGGCCAGGGCCAGGAGCAGGGCGTCGGTGTTGCGGAAATAGCGGTACAGGGCGCTGGGGTCGGCGCCCAGCGCGGCACCCAGTCGCCGTACCGACAGGGCCTCCGCGCCGTGTGCCGCGACCAGCCGCAACGCGGTGTCGACGATGAGGCGTTCGGACAGGACGGCGCCCTGCTTGGTCGGCCGGCGGCGGCGCCGGCTGCCTTCGGGGACCACACGATCGGACATGGCCGGGACCTTACGTCAACACCATTGACGTGTAAACGGGCGGCGGGCTTCCATGACGCCCGTCAGTCGTCCGGCACCCACGTCCGCTGCGTCGCACGCGAGGGAGCCGCCGTATGCAAGGGAGCCGCCGTATGCCCCACGCCGATCTGGTCTTCACCCGGGGGCCCGTCCTCACCATGGATCCGGCCCGGACGCGGGCGAGTTCGCTCGCCGTCACCGGGGAACGGATCACGGCCGTCGGCCACGACGAGGTGCGCGAACTCGTCGGGCCGCGCACCGAGGTGGTGGACCTGACCGGGAAGCTGCTGCTGCCCGGCTTCCAGGACGCGCACATCCACGCCGTGGGCGGCGGGAGCGAGCTCGCGCAGTGCGATCTGACCGGGGTCGTCGACGCCGCGTCGTGTCTGGAGCGGATCCGCGCCTACGCCGAAGCGCACCCGGAGCGGGAGTGGATCACCGGCGGCGGCTGGTCGCTGGAGACCTTCGCCGGCGGACTGCCGACCCGTCAGCTGCTCGACTCGGTCGTGCCGGACCGGCCGGTGCTGCTCGCCAACCGGGACCACCACGGCGCCTGGGCCAACACCCGGGCCCTTCAGCTCGCCGGGATCACCGCCGGCACCCCGGACCCGGCCGACGGGCGCATCGAGCGCGAGGCGGACGGCACCCCGAGCGGCATGCTCCAGGAGGGTGCGACGGGACTGGTCTCCCGCCTCGTGCCGCCGAGCACGGCGGAGGACCGGCTCGCGGGACTGCTGCGGGCGCAGCGGCTGCTGCACTCGCTGGGCGTCACGGGCTGGCAGGACGCGCTGCTCGGCTCGTTCAACGGGATGCCCGACCCCTCCGACGCGTACCTCACGGCGGCGAAGGACGGCTCGCTGACCGCCCGGGTGACCGGGGCGCTGTGGTGGGACCGGGAGCGGGGCGGCGAGCAGATCCCCGAACTCGTCGCGAGGCGGGCCGAGTTGACCTCCGGACGGTTCCGGGCGGGCTCGGTCAAGATCATGCAGGACGGGATCGCGGAGAACTTCACCGCCGCGATGACGACCCCGTACTTGGACGGCTGCGGCTGCGCGACGGCCAACTCCGGCCTCAGCTTCGTCGATCCGGACGCACTGCGCGGGTACGTCGCCGAGCTCGACGCGCGCGACTTCCAGGTCCACTTCCACGCCCTCGGCGACCGCGCCGTACGCGAGGCCCTGGACGCGGTCGAGGCCGCCGTGGCCGCCAACGGGCGGCGCGGCAACCGCCACCACCTGGCCCACCTCCAGGTGGTCCACCCCGACGACCTGAGGCGTTTCGCGGCCCTCGGCGCGATCGCGAACATCCAGCCGCTGTGGGCGGCGCACGAGCCGCAGATGGACGAGCTGACCATCCCGTTCCTCGGGCCCGAACGCGCCGGCTGGCAGTACCCGTTCGGCGCCCTGCTGCGCGCCGGGGCCACCCTCGCGGCCGGCAGCGACTGGCCCGTCTCCAGCCCCGACCCGCTCGCCGGCGTCCACGTCGCCGTGAACCGCCGGGAGCCGGGGGCCGTGGACGAGCGGGTGTTCCTGCCGGAACAGCGCATCGACCTTCTGTCGGCCCTCGCCGCCTACACCGCCGGCGCGGCGCATGTGAACGGCCACGACGACGCCGGCAGCCTGCTGCCGGGGAACCTGGCCGACCTGGTGGTGCTGGACCGCGACATCCTCGCCGCGCCGCCGGAGGAGATCGCCGAGGCGAGGGTGGAGCGCACGTATGTGGGCGGCCGACTCGTGCACGCGGCCTGACGGCGCGCCGCCGCAGCCCGGCCGCGTCGTGCCAGGCCGCGCCGTGCCCGGCCGCCCCGTACTACCCCGCGCGTCGCGACGAGGCGCGGACGTCCAGGCGGACCGGTACGAGCACGCCGCCGGTCTCCTGACGCCCCTGCTCAAGGACGGACACCAGCAGGTCGATCCCGGCCTCGGCGACCGCGTCCGGGCGCAGGCTCAGGGTCGTCACCGGCGGGTCGGTGTGCACGGCGGTCTCGTCCTCGCTGACACAGGCGAGGAGCAGGTCGCCGGGCACGTCGTAGCCGTGCCGGCGGGCCGCGTCCAGGACGAGCGGCGGGCTGGCCTCGGCGACCACAAGCAGGGCGTCGGGCCGCTCCGGCCCGCCGGCCAGGGCGGTCTCGACGGCCCGGATCACCGGTCCGTTGCCGATCTCGGCGGCGCGTACGGCCCGTTCGGGCAGCCCGTGCTCCGCGCACCAGTCGCGGTGCGCGGCGAACACCTCGCGGTGGAAGCGGGTGGTGCTGTCCGGCACGACCAGCGCGGGCCGCCGGGCGCCCTGGGCCAGGAAGTGGTCCAGGGCCAGGCGGACTGCGGCGGCCGCGTCGACGTCCACCCAGTGCGCCCCCGGCCGGTCCTCCACGGACCGGTCGCTGAAGAGCGGGATGCGGGCGGCGATCACGTCCTCGACGATCCGGTCGTCGGCGACGGGGTCGGCGACGACGACCGCGTCGAGGGGCAGCGCGCCCCACTCGTCCTGCAGCGAGCCGGCGGGCAGCAGCACCACCGCGTAGCCGCGGGCGAGTGCGGTGGCGGCGGTGGCCCCGGTGAGCCGGGCGAAGTACGGCGACTCCAGGAAGGCCCAGGGGGCGTCGGCCAGTTCGCCGACCACGTAGCCGATCAGCCGGGCGCGTCCGGCGCGCAGCTGGCGCGCGGTGGCGTTGGGCCGGTACCCCATGCGGCGTGCCGTCTCGCGGGCCCGTTCCCGTACCTCGGGGGAGAGCCGGCCGGTGCCGTTGAGTGCGGCCGACACGGTGGTCTTGGACAGACCGGCCTCACGGGCCACGTCGACGAGACGTACGCGCGGGGCGGGCGGCGAGGGCTGTCCGTGGCGTGCGGCGCGCTCGGGGCCGTCCGGCACGGAGGGCGCTGCGTCCTGCTCTGAAGCCGTCATGGCACCGATGCTGCCACCCTCGCGACCTGCGCAAAACCGTTCCCGCAAAACTCCGCGAAGTCTTGTGCGGGAACGTTCCCGCATCAATACTCGCTCCATCCTCCAGCACCCGTCACTACACCCGTAAAGGGGTGGGTCTGCATGCATATGCCCAGAGTCGGCGCAGTCGCCTGTGCCGCCGCGCTCGCGGTCTCCCTCACCGCCTGCTCCGGCGCCACCAAGCCCCAGGCCGCCGCCGCCGGCGCCGGCGACGACGTCGTCCCGACCTCGCCCGCCGCGAAGGGCCCCCTGGACTCCTTCACCTGGTCCCTGTACGCCGAGCCGTACACGCTCGACTACGCCCTCGCGTACGACTACCCGCCCAACACCGTGCTCGCCAACGTCTGCGAGCAGCTGCTGCGGGTCACCCCCGACCTGAGGATCGAGCCCGGCCTCGCCGTGAAGTGGGCGCAGCCCGACCCCCGCACCCTCGTGTACACCCTGCGGCCCGGCGTGACCTTCCACGACGGCGGCACGATGACCGCCGACGACGTCGTCGCCTCCCTGGAGCGGCAGCGCGACCCCGCCACCGGATCCCCCTGGGGCTCGGCGTTCAAGAACGTCACCGCCATCGACAGGACCGGCCCGCTGGAGGTCACGATCAGGCTCGGCAAGCCCGACGTCCTCTTCCACGAGCTGCTCGCCGCGTCCCCCGGCACCGTCGTCGGCGCCGCCTCCCTCGCCAAGGCCGGCAAGGACTACGGCACCCCCAAGGGCAAGCTGAACTGCACCGGCCCCTTCGCCCTGGACACCTGGGCGCAGGGCGACAGCATCACGCTGAAGAAGCACACCGCGTACTGGGACAAGAAGCTCGCCGCCAAGTCGAACCGCGTGAAGTTCACCTTCGTCGAGGACGCGGCCGCCCGCTCGAACGCCTTCCTGTCCGGCACCGCCGACGGCGGCTACATGGTGCCGTCCTCGTCCCTCGCGCAACTGCGCGCCAGCGGCAAGGGCACGGTCTGGTTCGGCCCCAACACCGCCGCCGCGAACCTCGCCGTCCTCGACTTCCACGGCACGCTCGCCGACCTCAGGGTCCGCAAGGCCCTGTCCCTGGCGCTCGACCGGAAGAACATCGTCAAGGCCGCCGCCGGCGGCGTCGGCACCCCCGCCAAGGCCCCCGCCGCCCGTGGCGCGTGGGCGCTCGCCCCGGAGAAGACCGCCGCCCTGTACGACACGCTGCCGGAGCCCGCCTACGACCTCGCGCAGGCCAAGAAGCTCGTCGAGGAGGCGGGCGCCACCGGCCGCACGGTCACCCTCGCGACCAGCTCGCTCGCCCCCGAGATCAGCGTGGTCGCCAACGCGGTCCAGGCCGCGGGCCGCCAGATCGGGCTCGACGTGAAGCTGAAGCCCGTCTCGCCCGACGCGTACAGCAGCATCTTCGTCGACCCGGCCGCCCGCAAGGGCCTCGACCTGGTCATCACCAACGGCTACGACAACACGCCCGACCCGCTGGAGTTCTACCAGTACCTGCGCACCGGCGACTTCGGGAACTACGGCAACTGGTCGAACCCCGACTTCGACGCCGCCTTCGACCGCGCCAACGCCGAACCCGACGCGGGCAGGCGCGCCGTCCTCACCGCGACGCTCCAGCGGCTCGCCCTCGACGAACTGCCGGTCATCCCGGTGTACGAGGCGCCCTACTCGGTCTTCCTCGGCAAGCGGATCACCGGCGCCCCCACCGGCATCGCCCAGCTCTACTACCCCTGGGCCGCGACGATCGGGGCCGCACAGTCATGACCCGCCAACTCGCCGGACGGCTCCTCGGCCTGGTGACCGTGCTGTTCGTGACCTCGGTCGTCGTCTTCGGCACCGTCCACCTCGCCCCCGGCGACCCCGTGACGTTCCTGCTGCACGGCCGGCCCGCCACCCCCGAGACGGTGGCCGCGCTGCGCGCCGAGCACCACCTCGACGACCCGCTGGTCGTGCAGTACGGCAAGTGGCTCGGTGGCGTCCTCGGCGGCGACCTCGGCCGCTCCGCCCAGTACCACCAGGACGTCACCGCGCTCCTCGGCTCACGGCTGCCCGGCACCGCCCTGCTCGTCGGCTACGCGGCCCTGCTCGTCGCCGTCCTCGGGGTCAGCGCCGGCATCCTCGCCGCGCTGCGCCCCGGCCTCCTCGACCGCACCGTGCTCATCGGCACCGGCGTCGCCACCGCAACCCCCTCCTTCGTCACCGCCATCGCACTCGTCTCGCTGTTCTCGGTCCAGCTCGGCTGGTTCCCCGGGCCCGGCGGCGGAGCCGCCGAAGGGCTCGGCGCCCGGCTGCACCAGCTGACACTGCCGGCCCTCGCCCTCGCGCTCACCTTCGCCGGACTGCTCGCCCGGGTCACCCGCTCCGCGATGCTGGACGAACTCGGCCGCGAGCACGTCGAGGTGGCCCGCGCCCGCGGCGTCGCCGAAGCGGCCGTGGTCCGCCGGCACGTGCTGCGCAACGCCCTCGGCCCGGTCGTCACCGTCGGCGGCACCATGCTCGCCGGACTGCTCATCAGCACCGCGATCGTGGAGACCGCCTTCGACGTGCCCGGCCTCGGCTCCCTGCTCGTGCAGTCCGTCACCGCGCAGGACTTCGCCGTGGTCCAGGCGGTCACCCTGCTCAGCGTGGCGGCCTTCGTCCTCGTCAACCTCGCGGTCGACCTGCTCGCCCCGCTGATCGACCCCCGTCTCGCCCCCGGGGAGGGTGCGTCATGACCACCACGCTCACCACGGCGCCGTACCGCCGGCGACCGGGGCTGCGCACGCTGCGACTGTTCGGCCAGGGGCCGCTGTTCGCGGTCTCGGTCGCCGTGCTCGCCGCGCTCGTCCTCGTCGCCGTGCTCGCGCCCGTCCTCGCCCCGTACGACCCCGAGGCGCTGGACCTGTCCGCGAGCCTCGTCGGCACCACCGGCGACCACCTCCTCGGCACCGACCAGTCCGGACGGGACATCCTGTCCCGGCTCATCCACGGCGCCCGCACCGGCCTCCTCGGCCCGCTGCTCGTCGTCGCCGTCTCCACCCTGCTCGGCACGCTCCTCGGGGTGGTCGCGGCCTGGCGCGGCGGCTGGGCGGACGCGTTCCTGTCCCGCTCGATGGACCTCGTCTTCGCGATCCCCGGCCTGATGCTGGCGATCCTGCTGGTGTCGGTCGTCGGCACCGGCATGACCGCGCCCGTGATCGCGATGGCCGTCGCCTACACCCCGTACGTGGGCCGGCTCGTCCGCGGCATCGCCCGGCAGGAGAAGGCCCGGCCCTACATCGAGGCGTACGTGGTGCAGGGCTGGTCCGGCTGGACCGTGTGCGTGCGCCACCTGCTGCCGAACATCGCGCCCACCGTGCTCGCGCAGTCCGCGATGAACTTCGGCTACGCCCTGATGGACCTGGCGGCGCTGTCCTTCCTCGGCTTCGGGGTGCAGCCGCCCACCGCCGACTGGGGAGCCATGATCAACGAAGGCCAGGCCGCCGTGCTCCAGGGCGCGATGCTGCCGGCCCTCGCGCCCTCGGCGTGCATCGTGCTCGCCGTGGTGGCGTTCGGCATCGTCGGCGAGGGCCTCGCCGACCGGATCGCGAAGCGGGAACGGTGAACGCCATGAGCCAGGCTCCGACCACGCGCGCCTCGACGACGCGGGCCACGCCCGTCCTTGAGATCGACGGACTCGGCGTGCGGCTGCCCGACGACCGGGCCGCCCGGCCCATCCTGGACGGGGTGAGCCTGACCGTGCACGCCGGGGAGACCGTGGGTCTCGTCGGCGAGTCCGGCTCCGGCAAGTCCGTCGCCTGCCGCAGCATCCTCGGCCTCCTCCCCGCCGGCGCCCGCACTAGCGGAGCGGTCCGGGTCTCCGGCCGGGACGTGCTCGCCATGAACCGCGCCGAACGCGCCGCGCTGCGGGCCCGCGAGGTCGCCATGGTCTTCCAGGACCCGCGCGCCTCCCTCAACCCGCTGCGCCGCGTTGGCGACTTCCTCACCGAGGGGCTGCGTGCCTCCGGTACGCCCGCCGACCGGGCCGCCGCCCGCGCCGCGGAACTCCTCGACGCGGTCGGCATCCGCGATCCGCGCGGAGCCCTGAAGCGTCACCCGCACCAGTTCTCCGGCGGCATGCTCCAGCGCGTCGTCATCGCCGCCGCCCTCGCCGCCGAACCGGCGCTGCTCGTCGCCGACGAGCCGACCACCGCCCTCGACGTCACGACCCAGGCCGAGGTCCTCGCGATCCTGGCCCGGCTGCGGGCCGAACACGGCACCGGCATGCTGTTCGTGACCCACGACCTCGAACTCGCCGCGGCCGTCTGCGACCGGGTGTACGTGATGTACGCGGGCCGGATCGTCGAGACCCGGTCCACGGACGAGCTCTTCGACCGGCCCCGCCACCCGTACACGGCGGGCCTGCTCGCCTGCACCCCGCGGATCGAGGCGGGAGCGTCCGCGCCCCGGCCGATCCCGGGCCGGCCGGTCTCCCTGGCCGAGGCCCCGCCCGGCTGCGCCTTCGCCCCCCGCTGCGCCCACGCGGTGGCGCGCTGCACCCAGGAGAAGCCCGAACTGGCCCCGCACGGCGAGGGCTTGGCCGCCTGCCTCCGCGCCGAGGAAGGAATCACGCTGTGACGAAGGGAAAGCCGGCGGACGGAACACTGACGGCCGACGGAGGAAAGCCCGCCGACGAGGGACTGCTGGTCGAGGGACTGCGCAAGCGGTACGGGGCCCACACGGCCGTCGACGGGGTGTCGTTCGCGCTCCCGCCGGGCGGCTCGCTGGCGATCGTGGGGGAGTCCGGCAGCGGCAAGACGACGACGGTGCGCATGCTCGTCGGTTTGGAGCGCGCGGACGGCGGCACGGTCCGCCTCGACGGCCGGGACCGCTCGGCCCGCGCCCGCGGCCGGACCGAACGGCTCGCGCGGGCCCGGGAGATCCAGATGGTCTTCCAGGACCCGTACCTGTCCCTCGACCCCCGGGTGACGGTGAGCGGCTGCCTCGACGAGGTGCTGCGCCTGCACTCCGGTCGGGACGCGGCCGGGCGGCGGGCCCGGGTCGCCGAACTCCTCGACCAGGTCGGCCTCGGCGCCCGCGAGGCGGCGGCGCTGCCGCGCGGCCTGTCCGGCGGGCAGCGCCAGCGGGTGGCGATCGCCCGCGCGCTCGCGGTGGAGCCGCGGGTGCTGGTCCTGGACGAGGCGGTCGCCGCGCTCGACGTGTCGATCCAGGCGCAGATCCTGGACCTGCTGCGCGAGATCCGCCGCGAGGCGGGGATCGGCTACCTGTTCGTCACCCACGACCTGGCGGTCGTCCGGCACATCGCGGACGAGGTGCTCGTGCTCAGGTCGGGCGCGGTGATGGAGCACGGCCCGGTGGACCGGGTGCTCGACGCGCCGGAACACCCGTACACCCGGCTGCTGTTGGACTCGGTCCCCAGGCGCGGCTGGAACCCGTCGATACCGTGACGGCGCTCGGGCCGCGCTGTCCTCCGAGCCCGCCCGCTCACTCGGTCCCGTCCGGCAGCGGCAGTTCGCACCAGATGACCTTGCCCTCCGGCGTGCAGCGCGTGCCCCAGCGGTGGGCGAGCTGGGCGACCAGGAAGATGCCGCGGCCGCCCTCGTCCGTCGTCGCCGCCCAGCGCAGGTGCGGCGCCGTGCTGCTGCCGTCGGAGACCTCGCAGTACAGGCTGGTGTCGCGGAGCAGCCGGACCCGGACCGGCGCCGTGCCGTAGCGCAGCGCGTTGGTGATCAGCTCGCTCAGGATCAGCTCGGCGGTGAAGCCCAGCTCGTCGAGCCCCCACTCGGACAGCCGTCGGGCGCAGGCGTTCCGGATCTTCCCCACCGCGGACGGGTCCATCGGGACGTCCCACTCCGCCACCTGGTCCGGTGCGAGGCGGCCGGTCCGGGCGACCAGCAGGGCCACGTCGTCCGACGGGTGCGGGGCGGGCAGGGCCCGGGCGGCGGCCCGGCAGGTCTCCTCCGGGCTGCGCCGCCCGTCGCCGGCCAGCGCGGAGCGCAGCCGCTCCAGGCCCTGGTCGACGTCCCGCTCGCGGGTCTCGACCAGTCCGTCGGTGAACAGCACCAGATGCGCGCCCTCGTCGAGTTTGAGCTCGGTGCTCTCGAACGGCCGGCCGCCCACGCCGAGCGGCGGCGCCAGCGCCGTCTCGGGGTACTCGACCGCGCCGTCCGGGGTCACCAGGGCGGGCCCGAGGTGCCCGGCGCGGGCCAGGGTGCAGATCCCGGAGACCGGGTCGTACACCGCGTACGCGCAGGTGGAGCCGGTGATCTGGTACTCGCCGCACTCCTCGTCGGTCTGTGCGACCAGCTCGTCGAGCCGGCCCATCATCTCCTCCGGCGGCAGGTCGAGCGCCGCGAACGTGCGGATGGCGATGCGCAGCCGGCCCATGGCGACGGCCGCGTGGATGCCGTGTCCGACGACGTCCCCGACCACCAGGGCGGTGCGGAAGCCCGGCAGGGGGATCACGTCGTACCAGTCGCCGCCGACCCCGGCACGGGCCGGCAGGTAGCGGTGCGCCACCTCCAGCGCGGTCCGCCGGGGTGCGAACCGCGGCAGCAGGCTGTGCTGCAGGGCTTCGGCGGTGCCGTGCTCGCGGGTGAAGCGGCGCGCGTTGTCGACCGACACCGCGGCGCGCGCGGCCAGCTCCTCGGCGAGCAGCAGGTCGTCGTGCTCGTACGGCGTGCCGTCCGGCGACCGCCGGAACTCGACGAGCCCGAGCACACCGTCCCGTACCCGCAGCGGTGCCACGATCACCGAGTGCGGCCCGTCGGCCGCCAGGACCGCACGGCCGCCGTCCAGGCTGCGGGCCTGCGGCGAGCCGTCGGCCACCGCGACCACGCCGCCGGCGGCGTCGGGCCCGGCCGCGCCGGGCGTTCCGCGCAGCGCCGTGCGCCGCAGCAGGCGGTCGGGCGCGGCCGGCTCCTCGCCGCGCGTGACGGCGTCGACCAGGTCGACCGTGACCGCGTCGGCGAACCGGCCGAGCGCCACGTCGGCGAGCTCGTCGCAGGTATGGGTCATGTCCAGGGTGTCGCCGATCCGCATGCCCGCCTCGTACAGCAGCCGCCGGCGCTGTCCTTCGGCCTCGACCCGGCCGGCCAGCTCGTGCAGCTCGGTCGAGTCGCGCAGGGTGACCACGTTGCCGGGCAGGCCGCCGAAGGGCGCGGTGGGCCGTTTGTTCACGGCCAGGGTGCGGTCGCCGGCCCGGTGGATGCCGTCGGTGACCTCGTCGGCGGACGACAGCAGGTCGGCCGTGGCCGGGGCGAGGTCCAGCTCGGCCAAGGGCCGCCGCTCGGCGTCGGCCGGCAGGGCGAGGAGCCGGCGGGCCTCGTCGTTGGCGAGCATGATCCGGCCGTCGCCGCCGGTGATCACCACCCCTTCGCGGACCGCGTGCAGGACGGCGTCGTGGTGCTCGTACATCCGGGCCAGCTCGGCGGGGCACAGGCCCCGCGTCTGGCGTCGCAGCCGCCGGCCGGCCAGCACGGTCGCCACTAGGGCCAGCGCCACGGCGGCCGCCGCGCCGCCCAGCAGCACCGGCAGGTCGGCGCCCACGACGGAGTCGACCGTCTCGACGGTGATGTTGACGGCGACCACGCCCTTGGGAGTGCCGTCCGCCCCGAACACGGGCACGGTCGTCGCGATCGAGTGGTAGTGGGCCTCCTCCAGCTCGAAGGTGACCGTCCGCCCCTTCCGCAGCTGCGGTACCACCTCCTCGGCCACGTACCGCGGCTGGGCGTACGGGCGGCCCAGGTACTCGGGGTACGGCGAGGTGAGCTGCACGGAGTCGGGGGTCAGGACCACTACGGAGTCCACGCCGGTCGCCTTGCGCACGGCTTCGGCCCGCGGCTGCAGCGTCGCGGACGGGTTCGGGCCGTCCAGCGCCGCGACCAGGCCGGGAGCGTGGGCGAAGGACTCGGCGACGCCCCGGGTCACCCGCCGGGCGTCGTTCACGGTGCTGGACCGGGCCTGGAGCACCAGTGCCGTCACACCGGCGGCCACCAGCAGCAGCACGATGACCAGCTCGACCACGAGTGCCCGGCCGGCCACGCTGCGCGGATCCAGCAGCGCCCGGATGCCGGGCCGGCTGCGGGCCCGCGGGCTGGTGTGGGTACGTGACCGCACCCGTAGACGCTCGAACACGTATCCACCGTGCAGGTAGCGCGTCATGATGGGGACGGAGAAACTACGTATTCGACTACGTATTCTCGAAATGTCGGGAACAGTCCGATTCCATGTCGATCGGGAGGCGGGACGCCGGGTGACTGCAGCGAGCGGGCGGGCAAAGACCGGGAACCTCCCGGCCGACGTCACCAGTTTCGTCGGCCGGCGGCGCGAGATCACCGAAGGACTGCGCCTGCTCTCCTCCTCCCGGCTGCTGACCCTCACCGGCTCCGGCGGCGTCGGCAAGACGCGCCTGGCGCTCCGGGTGGCCGACCGGGCGCGCCGGACCTTCCGCGACGGCGTCTGGCTGGTCGAACTGGCCGACCTCAACGACCCGTCCCTGCTCGCCCACACCACCGCCGAGCGGCTGGGCCTGCGGGCCGAGCCCTCCCGCGACCGCGTCGAGCTCGTGATCGACCACCTCGCGCCCCGCGAGACGCTGCTCGTCCTGGACAACTGCGAGCACCTGGTCGACCAGTGCGCGGCGTTCGTCGCCGCCCTGCTGCCCGCCTGCCCCCGGCTCACCGTCCTCGCGACCAGCCGGCAGTCACTCGGCGTCTACGGCGAGAGCACCCTGCTCGTGCCGCCGCTGCCGGTGCCCGACCCCGACCACGAGCTCTCGGCCGCGGAGCTGGCCCGGTACGACTCGGTGGCGCTGTTCGTCGACCGCGCACAGGCCGTCCTGCCCGGCTTCGACGCGGCGGACGGCACCTCGCCCGAGGTCCTGGCCCGGCTCTGCCGCGATCTCGACGGCATCCCGCTGGCGATCGAGCTTGCGGCCGTCTGGCTGCGCACGCTGTCCCTGGGGCGGCTGGAGGAACGGCTCTCCGAGCGCTACCGGCTGCTCACCACGGGCCCGCGCAGCGCGCCGACGCGTCAGCGGACGCTGCGCGCGCTGATCGACTGGAGCCACGAGCTGTGCTCCCGCCCCGAGCAGCTGCTGTGGGCCCGGGCCTCGGTCTTCGCCGGGGGCTTCGACCTCGCCGCCGTGGAGTTCGTGGGCGCAGGCGACGGGGTGACCCCCGAGGAGCTTCCGGACCTGCTGCACTCCCTCGTCGACAAGTCGGTCCTGATCCGGGAGGACCACCGCGCGGACGTCCGCTACCGGATGCTGGAGACGCTCCGCGAGTACGGACTCGAACGGCTCGCGGCGGCCGGCGAGGAGACGGCGGCGCGGCGCAGGCACCGCGACTGGTACGCCGCGCTGATCGAGCGGTTCGAGGCGGAGTGGATCGGCCCGGGGCAGGAGGCCTGGCTGGACCGCCTGGACCACGAGCACGCCAACCTCCGCGCCGCGCTCGCCCACTGCCTGAACCAGCCCGGCGAGGCCGTCGTCGCCCTGCGCATGGCCACCGCCGTCGACGAGTACTGGAGCATCCGCGGGCTCAACACCGAGGCCCGCTACTGGCTCGACCAGGCGCTCGCGGCCGCCCCGGAACCCGGCCGGGAACGGATCTCCGCCCTCTGCCTCAACGCCTGGTACGCGCTGCTGCAGAGCGACGCCGCGTCCGCGCTGCCGCTGCTCGACGAGGCGGAGGCGCTGGTCGAATCCTCCGGCGGCCCCGGCCAGGCCGCCTTCGTCGCGCACGTCCGGGGCATGGCGGCCCTGTTCGCCGGCGACATGGGCCGGGCGGCGGAACTGCTCGACCGGGCGCTGGAAGGCTTCCGCGCCGGACGACCCCGCGGCGAACTGTTCGCTCTGTCCATGCTGGGCCTCGCCGAGGGGCTGAGCGGCGAACGGGCGCGGGGCCTGGCCCGTATCGAGGAGTGCCTCGCGCTGGCGCAGGAGCGCGGAGAGACGTACTGGCGCTCCTGGGCGCTGTGGTCCCTCGCGTTCCTGGAGCTCGACCACGACCTGGGCCGCTCGGAGGCGGCGGCCAAGGAGGCGCTGAGCGTCCACGGCAGCATGGAGAGCCGGCTCGGCACCGCCTTCCTCGTCGACCTGCTCGGCTGGGTGAGCGTGCGGCAGGGCCGCCATGTCCGCGCCGCCACTCTCTTCGGCGCGGCCGCCGCGGTCTGGCACCCGATGGGCACCACCACCCTCGACGGCATCGCCCCCATGGCCGCGGTCCAGGACGACCACGTGGCCAGGGTCCGCGCCGCCCTCGGCGACGAGCGGTACGAGTCCGCCTTCGGGCACGGCAACGGGATGTCGGCGCGCAGCGCGGTCGAGTTCGCCCTGGAGGACCGCGAGAAGCCGGAGCGCCGGGCGCCGCGGGACACCGCCGACGAGACCCCGCTGACGCCGCGGGAGCGTCAGGTCGCGGCCCTGCTGGCCGAGGGGCTCTCCAACAAGGAGATCGCCGGCCGCCTCGTCGTGGCCACCCGAACGGCTGAAACCCATGTGGACCACATCCTGAGCAAGCTCGGCTTCACCTCCCGCGCCCAGGTCGCGGCCTGGGCCGCCGCCCACGACCTCACCCCGCCCGCCGAAGGCTGAGCGGCCCGGAAAAACGCTTGGACGGCGGGGAGCTCTCTGCGGGACAGTCCGGTTTCTCACTGCTGGTACCACAACAGAGGGTTGAGATGGGATTATCTGTATCGCGCGAAGGGCTGCCGAGCAGCGGCTCGGTGCTCCTCGCCCTCCGCTTCTACGGGCGCGAACTGCTCCGCATGCGCCGGCTCGCGCTTCCGGCCCTGCTGCTGCCCGCGCTCGGGAACGTCTGCATCGCCTACGTCGCCCCGCTCGTCGTCGCCAAGCTCGTCGGCGGGATCGCCGACGGCGAGGGCACCGGGATCGACGAGGCGCTGCCGTACGTCCTCGGCTTCGCGGGCGTGCTGCTCGCCGGCGAGACGCTGTGGCGCTTGGGGCTGCACTGTCTGAACCGCGTCGACGCCCGGGGCATCGAGCACCTTTACATCATCGGCATGGACGAACTGTTCGCCAAGGACGCGGCGTTCTTCCACGACAACTTCGCGGGCTCGCTGACCAAGCGGGTCCTCAGCTTCGCCTCCCGCTTCGAGGAGTTCGTCGACACCCTGACGTTCTCCCTGATGGGAAGCCTCGTCCCGCTGGCCTTCGCCTCGGTCGTGCTGTGGCAGTACGACCCGCTCCTCGTCCTCGGCCTGCTGCTGCTCATCGCCGTCACGGGCGTGTGCGTGGCCCCGCTGATCCGCCGCCGGCAGGCGCTGGTCGCCGAGCGGGAGCAGGCGATCGCGCGGGTGTCGGGGCATGTCGCCGACAGCCTCACGAACATGGACACGGTCCGCTCGTTCGCCGCCGAGGACCGCGAGGCGGCCGAACACCGCTCCCGCGTGGCCGAGTCGCGCCGGCTCACCCTGCGGTCGTGGGACTACGGCAATCTGCGCATCGACACCGTCGTCGCGCCGATGTCCGTGCTCACCAATGTGCTGGGTCTGGTGCTCGCGCTGTCCCTCGGCGCGGGGCAGCACGGCGTGGAGGCGGTCATCGTGGCCTTCACGTACTACGCCAACGCCACCCGCATCATGTTCGAGTTCAACCAGATCTACCGGCGCCTCGAGAGCTCGATGACGGAGGCCGCGCAGTTCACCGAACTGCTCGCGGACCCGCCGACCGTCGTCGACCCGCCGGCGCCCGAGCCGCTCACGGTCCGGTCGGCCGACGTGCGGTTCGAGGACGTGGTCTTCACGCACGGGGGCGCGGCGAAGCCGCTCTTCGACAAACTCCTCCTGGACGTGCCCGGCGGGTCGAAGCTCGGCCTGGTCGGCCGCTCCGGCGGCGGGAAGACCACGCTCACCCGGCTGCTGCTGCGGATGACGGACGTCGACGGGGGCCGGATCCTGATCGGCGGTCAGGACATCAGCAGGCTGCGCCAGGCGGAACTGCGCAGCCTGATCGCGTATGTGCCGCAGGACCCGGCGATGTTCCACCGCACCCTGAAGGAGAACATCGCGTTCGCCCGGCCGGGCGCGACGGACGCGGAGATCAGGCTCGCGGCGGAGGCGGCGCACGTCACGGAGTTCGTCGACGCGCTGCCCCAGGGCTTCGACACCATGGTCGGCGAGCGGGGCGTGAAGCTGTCCGGCGGCCAGCGCCAGCGGGTCGCGCTGGCCCGGGCGATCCTGCGGGACGCGCCGATCCTGCTGCTCGACGAGGCCACCAGCGCACTGGACTCGGAGAGCGAACTCCTCGTCCAGGACGCGCTGTGGCGGCTGATGGACGGGCGCACCGCGCTCGTGGTGGCGCACCGGCTGAGCACGGTGGCCACCATGGACCGGCTCGTCGTCCTCGACCGGGGACGGATCGTCGAGCAGGGCACGCACAAGGAACTGCTCGCCGTGGAGGGCGCGTACGCGAAGCTCTGGCAGCACCAGTCGGGCGGTTTCTTCGACGACACGGCGGGACGCACTGGAGCGGAGCAGGGGCATTAGGTTAGCCTTACCTAAGTCCAATCGTCCCGTGAGGAGTCGCCGTGAGTGCTGCCCCCGAACCCGCGCCGTCCGAGCAGACCGCCGCCGAGCGGGTCCGCTCCGTGCTGGCCCAGGCGGAGTCCCTGTCCCTCACCACGGAGGGCCAGAGCTACGACCTGATCGGGATGCTCTCCGTCGGCCCCCAGGGCCGGATCCACCTCCACCCGCCGGCCGACAGCCCGCTGGCGGCCCGGATCGCCACCGCTCCCTTCGGCGGTCCGGCCGCCCTGCTGGACTTCACCGACATCGCGCCGACCGCGATGCGCGACCGCGTCCGCAGCCGGGTGACGCTCGCCGGCCGGCTGACCCCGGCCGAGCCGGACGCCCCCGGCGGGCCCATCCGGCTCGAGATCGCCCGGGTGACCCTGCGCACCGCGGCCGGGGCGCTGGACGTCGCCCTCGACGCGTTCGCGCTCGCCCGGCCCGACGCCCTTGCCGTCGAGGAGGCCGCGATGCTCACGCACCTCGCCGACGCGCACGAGGACCTGGTCGCCGAACTGCTCCTGCTCGCCGGTCCGCAGGTCCCGCCCGGCGTCCTGCGGGTCGCCCCGCTCGCCGTCGACCGGCACGGCCTCACCCTGCGCTGCGAGTACGAGCTCGGCCACTGCGACCTGCGGTTCCTGTTCGCCGCCCCGGTCCGCGACGGGGCCGAGGCCGGCGAGCAGATCCGGCGCCTGCTCACCGGCCGCCGCTGCCCGCACCGGCACGACGCGGACGCCGGCGTCTGATCAGGGCGGCGGCTTCTCGGGCGGCGTCTCGTACGGGTCCGTGCCCGGATCCAGCTGGGTCAGCATCACGGCGAACCGGTTGCAGAGCCGGCTGAGCTCGTCGTGCGTCTTGTTGCGCTCGGTGATCAAGGCCGCCAGCAGGAGTGCGGTCAGTGCCGTCGTCCCGTTGAACGCCTGCAGCGTGACCATCGTGGCGAACAGGTCCTCGTCGTCGAACGGCCCCGCACCGCTCGTGGCGGCCACGATCGCCAGGAGCGAGACCACCAGCGCGCACGGCGCCGCCCCCGCGAGCCGGAACCGGAAGGCGGCCCAGATCAGGAACGGGGAGACGAGGAAGAGCAGGCTGGAGTGCTCCGTGCGAGTGGCGATCAGCGTGACGAGCACCGTCCCGACCGCCAGCGCCCCCGCCTCCAGCCAGCGGGCCGGTGACGCCCGTACCGGCCACCGGAGCCTGCGCAGCACCAGCAGGAACGGGGTGACGACGAGGATCCCCATTGCGTCGCCCGTCCACCACACCGACCAGGTCGACCAGAAGTCGCCGGCGTCCACGGCGCCGGACAGCACCAGGGCGCTCGAGCCGATCGTCGAGCTGATCAGCATGCCGGCCAGGGCGCCCAGGAAGATCAGCGCCAGCACGTCCCGCAGCCGGTCCAGTTCTGGTCTGAAACCGGCCCGGCGCAGCAACAGCAGCGCGGCCAGCGGGGCCAGTGTGTTGCCCGCCGTGATGGCGAGGACCGCGAGCACCGACGGGCCGAGGGTCACGTTCACCAGGAACGCGCCGAGCGCGACGCCAGGCCAGACCCGCACCCCGAACACGAGCAGCGCCGCCAGCGCGAGTCCGGTCGGCGGCCACAGTGGCGTGACCTGCTCGCGCACGAGCTGCTGGACCAGCCCGACCCGGGCTGATCCGTAGTACGTGGCGGCGACGGCGAGCACGAGCACGACCTCGAACCCGTGGCCGGCGAGCATGCGCCGTGCGCTGCCGGATCGGCGACGACCCTGCTTCGCGCTGCACACGACGCCAGTCTGCGCTCCCGCCCGGGGACCGGCGACCTCAGTCGCCGTCGGCCGGACCGTCGTAGCGGACCACGAGGACCGCCGCGTCGTCGCGGTGGCCGGTCAGGTCGGCCACCTTCACCACCGCCGAAGCGAGGACGTCGGGGTCGGCGTCGAACCCGCGGCGCACCAGCTTCGCCACCTCTGCCAGCCCCGCCTCCATCGGGTAGTGCGGCCCCTCCACCACCCCGTCGGTCAGCAGTACGAGCACCCCGGCCTCGGTCAGCCGCCGGTGGGTCACCGGGTACGTCTCGCCCGCGGCGATGCCCAGCGGCGGGCCGCCGCTGTCCAGGGCCACGCTGGAGCCGCCGCCGGCGGTCGCCCACACCATCGGCACATGGCCGGCGCGGGAGACCGTCAGGTCCCGGGTCGCCGGGTCGAAGCGCAGGAAGCAGCAGGTCGCGAACAGGTCGCAGCCCATGGTGATCAGCAGGTCGTTGGCGCGGGCCAGCACCTCGCGGGTGTCGGAGGTCGTCTGTGCGATCGCGCGCAGGCTGGTGCGCACCTGCCCCATGAAGGCGATCGCCTCCACGTCGTGGCCCTGCACGTCGCCGATCGCGAGCCCCAGCGAGCCGTCGTTCATCACGAACGCGTCGTACCAGTCGCCGCCGACGTCCAGGCCGTCCCGCGACGGCGTGTATTTGGCGGCCAGGTGCAGGCCCGGCAGTTGGGGCAGTCCGGGCGGGAGCATGTGGCGCTGCAGCGCCATGGCCAGCTCGACCCTGGCCCGCTGGTACTTGATCCGGTCCAGGGCCTGGTCGACGAGGTGCCCGAGCGCGACCAGGAGCTGCTGCGCGTTCTCGGGCGGCTCGGGACGGTGGTGTCCGCGCATCGCAGGGCTCCGGGTTCTCCCGCCGGCCCCCCACCTCACCCTAGCCCGCGCGGGCGGGATCGGGGGTGCGGGCCTACGGTGGTCGAAGGGGCGGCGGCAGGCCGTCGCCGCCGCGGTTTCCCGAATCCCGTATGCGAGGAGGCTGCGATGGAGCAGCACTTTGTCTGGGTCACGACGCGCCGTATCAAGCCGGACAGCTTGGCCGAGTTCGAGCGGGCCTGGCGGCCGGGGATCCATCCGGACGGGCTGCTGCACGCGTTCGCGTACTGGTCCGAGGACGGCCAGGAGATCACCGGGGTGTCCGTCTGGGACTCCCAGGACGCCTGCGAGGGCTGGCGGTCCTCCGACGCCGAGCGGGAGCGGCGCGAGGCGATGACCCCGTACGTCGTGGCCGAGCAGGAGGGCTTCTACCGCGGCGGCGCGCTCACCATTCCACGCTGAGCCCCCCCGCGGCTGAGCCCCCCCGCTCACCGCAGCTGGCGGCGGACCAGTTCGTGCAGGGCGCCGCCCGGGTGCGCGAGGAGCGCGGCCGGCGGGCCCTGCTCGACGATGCGGCCCTCCGCCATCACGATCACCCGGTCCGCGTCCATCACCGTCGACAGCCGGTGCGCGATGACCAGCCGGCTGGCGCTCAGCTTGCGGGTGCTGTCCATGACGACGCGCTGCGTCTCGTTGTCGAGCGCGCTGGTGGCCTCGTCGAAGAACAGGATGCGCGGCCGGCGCACCAGCGCCTGGGCGATCATCAGCCGCTGACGCTGCCCGCCGGAGACCGCCCCGCCGCCGGAGATCATCGTGTGCAGGCCCATCGGCATCCGCTGCACGTCCTCGGCGAGCCCCGCCATCGCGGCCGCCTCCCACACCTCCTCCTGCGAGTACGACTCGGCGCCGCGGATGCAGTCCAGGATCGAGCCGGACAGCGGCTGCGCGTTCTGCAGCACCACCCCGCACTGCCGGCGCACCGCGGCCTGGTCGAGCGCGGCCAGGTCCTGACCGTCGTACAGCACGCTCCCGGACGCGGGCCGGTCGAAGCCGATGAGCAGCCGCAGCAGCGTCGACTTGCCGCAGCCGCTGGGGCCGACGACCGCCACGAACTCGCCCGGCCGGACCTGCAGCGACACGTCGTCGAGGACCAGCGGGCCGTCCTCGGTGTAGCGGAACGACAGGCCGCGGGCCTCGATCTCCCCGGTCAGCACACCCGGCCGGGCGCCCGCGCCGCGCACCTCGGGCTCCTCGTCGAGCAGCGGCCTGACCTGCTCGAACAGCGGCAGCGCCGCGGCCGCCGAGACCAGCGCCCCGGTGACCTGGGTGACGGAGGTCAGCAGCATCGTCAGGGCGGTGCTGAACGTCAGGAACCCGGATGCGGACAGCGTGCCCTCGGCCGGGCCCGCGAGCAGCACGAACATCGTCACCGAGCACAGTGGCAGACACACCGCGTCGAGCACCGTGCTCAGGTTCCGGATCCGCCCGGCCCGCTGGTGCAGCTCCCGCGACTTCGCGAACTCCCGCGCCCAGGCCGCGTACGCGAAGCTCTCCGCCGCCGCGACCCGCAGCTTCGGCAGGCCGCGCAGAGTCTGGTACGCCTGGTTGTTCAGCTTGTTGCCGAGCTCCACGAGGCGGCGCTGCCAGCGCAGCTGCCACAGCCCCAGGCCGAGGAACACCGCGCCGACCACCACCAGCATGCCGAGCGCCACCAGGGCCAGCGCCCCGCTGTACGCGAACAGCAGCACGACGTTCATCGCGCCGACCGTGCAGGCCTGCAGGACCACCGGCCCCAGACCCGACAGCACCTGGCGGACCGCGCTGACGCCCATCGCCGCACTCGCCAGCTCGCCGGTGGAGCGGCCGGCGAAGAACCGCGTCGGCAGCCGCAGCAGCCGGTCCCACACCGCGGGCTGCAGCGCCGCCTCGATGCGGCCCTCCATGCGCAGCACCGTCAGGTTCTGCAACAGCATGAACGCGGCCGTGACCAGGCCCGCGAGCAGCACGCCGACGGACACCTGGACGATCAGGTCGGTGCGGGCGTTCGGCACGAACTCGCCGAGCACCCGGCCGGTCGCGACCGGCACCAGCGCGCCCAGACCCACCGTCACGAGCCCGCCGAGGAACAGGTTCCGCAGGTCCGCGCGGGCGCCGCGCAGACTGAAGCGGAGCAGCCGCCACGGCGTCACCGGCCCCGGCGGCAGCGGCCGGTAGAACATCACCGCCCGCGGCTCGAACTCCTCTGCGGTGTCGGCGTCGACGCGGATCCGCCGCCCGGTGGCCGCGTTGACCGCCTCGTACCGGCCGCGCCGCCACAGCAGCGCCACCGGCGCGCCCGACCGGGCGCGGTGCCCGACGAGCGGGCCGCAGTCCTGCCGCCACCAGGCGCCGTCGAGCCGCACCTCGCGGGTGCGCAGCCGCGCCGCCGTGGCGATCCGCTCGACCGGGGAGACCCGGTCGTCCGGCTCGCCGCCGCGCGGGGCGTCGGGGAGCGTGATGCCGCTCGCCGAGGCGACCAGGCGGCAGACGGCGTACACCGCGTCGTCCGCCGCCCGGTCGACGGCCGCGTCCGGTCCCGTCGAGCGCCCGTCACCGCGCCTGGACCGGTCGGGCCGCCCGATCGAGGCGAGGAGGGCCTGGTCCGCGCGGGCGCGGACGGCCTCTCCGGCCCTGATCCCCTCGGCCGCGCGGTCCTCGTGGGCGCGGTCGAGGCGTTCGATCCAGCGGTCGACGGCGGACAGCAGCCGGTACTGCTGGTTGACCATGCGCTGCCACATCGCGCCGTCGACGAGCAGGTCGGCCGCCGCCTCCGCGCCGGCCGAGGCGCCGTACCGAACGCTGCCCGGCTCGACGTCCATCCACAGGACGTCGTCGTCGGCCACGGCGTCGTCGGCGCCGGGGCGGCCGTCGAGCGGGGCCTCGAACAGCACGCCCAGACCGCGGCCGACGCCGAGCGCGAAGGCGTGCTCCAGGGGGCCGGCCTCGGGGGTGTACGCCTGGGCCTGCTGGGGCGGGTACTCGTAGGTGTGCCAGACGCCCCACTCGTCGTACGCGCCGTACGGCTCGTACGACTCATAGGTCTCGTACCCGGGCCGGTGCAGCTCCCGCAGGTCGATCCGGCGCACCAGGCAGTCCGGCGAGGGCCGGCCGAGCAGGGTGTGCCGGGGGCCCTCGACCGGGCCGAGCAGCAGCGTCCCGGTCTCGAGCCGGCCGAGGAAGTGCCAGGCGCCCTGCTCGACGGCGTCCACCGCGAACAGGTCGAGCGCGCCGCTCACCACGAGCCACAGCACATGCGGCCCCTCGAGGGGGAGGGTGCGCAGGCCGGCGCAGTCGACCGGAGCGCCGAGCCCGCCGAGGGCCTGCACGACCGGGTCGGGGGCGATGGTCCTCCCGGAGTCGTGGGGGTACGCGGACGACACGTCAGTGCTCCTTGACCAGCTCGGCGTACGCGCCCCCGGCGGCGGCCAGCTCCTCGTGCCGGCCGCGCTCCACCACCGTGCCGTGGTCGAGCACCAGGATCTCGTCGCTGTCGCGGACGGTGCTCAGCCGGTGCGCGATGACCACGCAGGCGCAGCCGCGCCGCCGCAGGTTGTCGATGATGGTGCGCTCGGTCTCCGCGTCGAGCGCGCTGGTCACCTCGTCCAGGACCAGGACGCTCGGCCGGCGCACCAACGCCCGGGCGATCTCCAGGCGTTGGCGCTGCCCGCCGGAGAAGTTGCGGCCGTCCTGCTCGACGCGGCCGTGGATGCCGTCGGGCCGGCGGGCGATCACGTCCAGGAGCGCGGCGTCCCGCAGCGCCGCGGTCACCGCCTCGTCCGGGATCGACGGGTCCCACAGCGCCACGTTGTCCCGGACGGTGCCCTCGAAGAGGAACACGTCCTGGTCGACGAACGAGACCGACGCGGCGAGCGTGCCGCGCGGGATGTCGTCGAGCCGCTGGCCGTCGATGCGGATCACGCCCTCCCAGGGGCTGTAGAGCCCCGAGATCAGCCGGGAGACCGTGGACTTGCCGCTGCCGGAGCCGCCGACCAGGGCGATCTGCTGCCCCGGTCCCACGCTCAGCGAGAAGCCGCTGAGCAGCGGCTTGTCGAGCGGGCTGTAGCCGAAGGAGATGTTCTCCAGGGTGACGTGGCCCTTGAGCCGGCGGGTGTCGGACTCGGGGTCCGGGCCCCAGTACACCGGGTCCACCGGGAAGTTCTCGACGTCCTTCAGCCGGGCCAGGTCCGCGGCGAAGTCCTGGATCCGGCCGGCGACCCCGTTGAGCCGGGTGATCGGGGCGCTGAAGCGCGCCACCAGCGCCTGGAACGCGACGAGCAGACCGATCGACAGATGGCCCTCCACCGCGCGCAGTCCGCCGATCCACAGGATCAGCGCGCTGTTGGCGGTCGCCAGCGTCGGTGCGACGATCGCGAGGACCGCGCTCGGCACCCCGAGCCGCTGCTGCACGTCCAGGGTGGTGGCGTGCTGGCCCGCCCAGCGGCGGAAGAAGCCCTGCTCGCCGCCGGTCGCCTTCATCGTCTCGATCAGCTGCAGACCGGTGTACGAGGTGTTGGTCAGCCGGGCGCTGTCGGCGCGCAGCTTCTGCGTGCCGGTCGCCCGCAGCCGCACCACGACCCGCATCGCGACCACGTTCAGCAGCGCGATCCCCACGCCCACCAGGGTGAGCTGGGGGTCGTACGTCCACAGCAGCAGCGCGTACAGGATCACCACGATCCCGTCGACGGCGGCGGCCGTGAGATCGCGTGCCAGGGTCTCGGCGACGGCGTCGTTGGACTGCAGGCGCTGGACCAGGTCGGCCGGACTGCGCTGGGCGAAGAAGCCCACCGGCAGCCGCATCAGATGGCGCAGGAAGCGGGCGCTGCTGAGCGTCGACGAGATGATCCGGCCGCGCAGCAGATTGGCCTGCTGCAGTCCGGTGAGCACGGCCGTGAGCGCCACGAGCGCGGCCATCGACGCGAACAGCGGCCCCAGCAGCGAGTTCTGACCGCCGATCAGGAACAGGTCGATGTACGTCCGGCTGAGCGCCGGCAGCGCCGCGCCGACGGCGACCAGCAGCAGGCTCGCCAGCAGCGTCGCGAGCAGGGTGCCGGTGGTGCCGCGCAGCCGGGCCGGCAGCGCCTGGAGCACGCCGGGCCGTCGGCCGCCGGGGCGGAAGTCGTCGGTCGGCTCGAAGACCAGGGCGACACCGGTGAAGCTGGTGTCGAAGTCCTCGGCCGGCACGAAACGGCGGCCCTTGTCCGGGTCGTTGATGTGCACGCCGCGACGGCCGAAGCGGCGGCCGGCGCCGTCGTACACGACGTAGTGGTTGAACTCCCAGAACAGGATCGCGGGCGGCTTCACCCCGGCCAGCGCCGTCGGCTCCATCTGCATGCCCTTGGCCTGCAGTCCGTAACTGCGAGCCGCCTTCAGGACGTTGCTGGCGCGCGAGCCGTCGCGGGAGACGCCGCAGGCGATCCGCAGCTCCTCCAGCGGCACATGGCGGCCGAAGTGCGCGAGCACCATCGCCAGCGCGGCGGCCCCGCACTCCACGGCCTCCATCTGCAGGACGGTGGGGGTGCGCACGGCCTTCTGCCTCGGCTGCGCGGGCTGCCTGCGGGGCCCCCGCCGGCCGGCGGCCCGCCGGGGCTCGGGCGGCCGGGGCGGCTGGGGGCGGCGGCGCCTGCGGTCGGCCGGCGGGAGCCGGCGCTGGGCGGTCACGGCAGCAGCCAGTCGATCGGATGCTGTTCGGCGAGCCGGACGACAGCGGTGAGCGGGGTCATGGAGCCCAGCTGGTGCGGCGGGCCGCCGGCGGACGACCAGGCGTACCCGGAGGCGTTCTCCGGCGCGCGCTCCAGGCGCACCAGTACGGGCAGGGTCCGGCCCTGTTTCACGAACTGGTCGGCGAGCTGGCCGTTGCCGAGGAAGGCGGCGAGCTGCTGGCGGGACTGGGCGGTGCGGGCCACCGCCTCGACGCGTCCGCGCAGCACCCCGTACTCCTGCTGCGGGACGGTCTGGACGGTGAGGTCCACGGCCGCGCCGACGGGGATGCCCGTCGCGTCCTGCGCGGTCAGGTAGACCACGGCCTTCAGCGGGTCGTCGGGGCCCTGGACCCGCTCGACGGCCGCCACGTCCGTGCCGACGGTGACGACGGCGCCGATGCCGGCGGCGAGGGCGGTCAGCCGGCCCGCGGCGAGGGTGCGGACGGTCGTGGCGCCCTGGGGGGTGCGCAGTTCGAGGAGCGGCGCGTCGGCGTCGACGCGGTCGCCCTCCTTGGCCAGGACCTCGGTGACCTGACCGGCGACCGGGCTCTGCAGGACGTAGCCGCCCTGCCCGTGGGTGAGCAGCCCGGGGGCGCTCAGCGTGGCGGAGACGGTGCCGGTGACGGCCCAGACCGTGGCGGCGGCCATCGCGAGGACCGTGACGACGAGGACGGGCCAGCCCTGGGGACGGGCGAAGCGCACCGGCAGATCGATGTCGTCGCCGGACTGCAGCTTGGCGAGGGCCTGTTGGCGGAACTGCATGAACTCTCCGGAGAGGCGGGCATGCCCCGGGGTCGCCTCAGCGGCCCCGGGGCATGCGACGCGACGCTGTGCTCAGACGCCCGCGACGGTGGCGTTGACCAGGCCGGCGATCGGAGCGGTGTTCAGGCCGGTGGCGCCCTCCACCGTGCCGACGAGGGTGCCGACGAGCGGGGTCACGGCCGGGGCGATGCCGTCGATGGCGAGGGTGCCGTTGGCGACGACGCCGCCACCGAGACCGCCGGACACGTTGTCCAGGTCGGCGTCGGAGATCTCCATGGTCTGGATCTGGGGGTTCATGAAGTGTGTTTCCCTTCAAATGGGGACGTACCGAAATAGCCGCGGAATGCCAGGCACCGGACCGGTGGCATCGATCCGGAGGGGGAGCTTCCGAGGTGGCCTGGATCAAAGCACGCCGACGCGTCGCCCAGCCAATCGAACGGAGCCCTCAAGGGGCGTGCACCTGTGCCGAATTGCGATC
This sequence comes from Streptomyces sp. NPDC048604, assembly GCF_043199435.1. Taxonomy (NCBI): domain Bacteria; kingdom Bacillati; phylum Actinomycetota; class Actinomycetes; order Kitasatosporales; family Streptomycetaceae; genus Streptomyces; species Streptomyces sp. NPDC048604. The sequence continues at coordinate 33,775 of NZ_JBICVX010000022.1, read as the reverse complement.
GGGTGCACAAGCGTCCATCACTTGGGGGCACCTTCTTCACGACTTCACCCGAGACGACCGCCGGCCGGGCGGAGGGACACTGACACGGAATTAGACATTCCGCTCAGAGGCCGTCCGGCCCGGCCGGCGGACCGTGCAGGACCTGGGGGAACCTCGGGAGGCGGTGTGACCTCTGCGCAATCGGTGTGCAGATCGCGCGGTCGTCGCGGCGCGTCGCCGCTCGGTGCCGTTCGGTGACGGCGACGGCCGCGGCGGGGGCGGCGGTGAGCAGGAGCGTCAGGCCTCGTCCCAGGCGACCGGCAGGCTGTGCACGCCGTAGATGTTCATGTCCGTGCGCAGCGGCACGTCCTTCGGGTCGACGGCCAGTCGCAGGGTCGGGAACCTGGTCAGCAGCGCCGGGAGCGCCACCGTCATCTCCACCCGGGCCAGCTGCTGGCCCAGGCACTGGTGGATGCCGTGGCCGAAGGCCAGATGGCCGGTCGCGGCGCGGTGCAGGTCCAGCGCGTCCGGGTCGTCGAACCTGCGCGGGTCGCGGTTGGCCGCGTCGAGCGCCAGGGTCACCGACTCGCCGGCGCCGATCACCTGCCCGGCCAGCTCCACGTCCTCCAGCGCCGCCTTCACCGTCGTGTGCGCGATGCTCAGATACCGCATCAGCTCCTCGACCGCCTGGCCGGCCGGCTCCGGCTCCGCGCGCAGCGCCGCCGCCTGCGCCGGGTTGCTCAGCAGCGCGAACGTGCCGTGCGCCAGCATGTTGGCCGTGGTGTCCAGGCCCGCGGCGAGCAGGAAGGCGCCGAGGCCGGTCAGCTCCTCGACAGTGAGGTCCGAGTCCTGCGCCAGATCGCTCAGCAGGTCGTCGGTCGGCTCGGCCCGCTTGCCGAGCACCAGGGCGTGCATGTACTCCATCAGGCCCGTCATCGCCGCCCCGCGCTCCTCCATCGGGACGTCCATGGACATGAGCGTGGCCGCCTGCCGCTGGAACGTCTCCTGGTCGGCGTACGGCACGCCGAGCAGCTCGCAGATCATCAGCGCCGGGATCGGCTGGGCGAACACCGGGACGAGGTCCACGCCCGGACCCTGACGCTCCATCGAGTCCAGCCGCTCCGCGGTGATCTCCTCGACCCGCTCGGCGAGCAGCCGCATCCGGCGGACGGTGAAGCGGCCCATCAGCAGCCGGCGGAAGCGGGTGTGCTCGGGGGCGTCCATGCCCGTCATGTCGCCGGGCGGGGCGGGCGGCAGCGGGCCCTCCGGGCTGCCGGGGAACGGCAGGTGCAGCAGCTCGTAGCGGGAGCTGAACCGCGGGTCGGCGAGGATCGCGCGGACCTCCGGGTACCCGGTCGCCAGCCAGCCGACATGCCCGTCGGGGTACGTCATCCGGCGCAGCGGCTGTTCCTCGCGGAGCCGGCCGAGCCCGGCGGCCGGGTCGAAGGGACAGCCGGCGGCGCGCTCGGTGGGCAGGGTGACGGGGTGGTCGGTCATGGTTCCCTCCAGGGGTAAGCGGTGCACGGGTAAGCGGTGCACGGGTACGGGGTCGCGTACGGGGTCGGTGGCGTCGTGTCGCACGGGCGTCACCGTGCGGCGGTACGGGTGAAGGCGCGGCGGGCCCAGAAGTAGCCGACGAGCGTGAGGCCGACGCACCAGGCGAGGGCCAGCCAGCCGCTCGTGCCGATCGCGGTGCCCATCAGCAGCCCGCGCAGGGTCTCGATGACCGGCGTGAAGGGCTGGTACTCGGCGAACCAGCGCAGCCCCGCCGGCATCGAGTCGGTCGGCACGATGGCGCTGCCGAGGAAGGGCAGGAAGGTCGCAGGCAGCGGGATGTTGCTCGCCGACTCCGGCGTCCTGGCGATCAGACCGACGCCGGCCGACAGCCAGGTCAGGGCGAGGGTGAGCCCGGCGAGCAGTCCGGCCGCGGCCAGCCACTCCACGAACGTGGCGTTCGGGCGGAAACCGATGGCGAGCGCCACGCCGACGACCAGCGCGATGGCCAGCAGCGTCTGGATCACGCTGCCGACGACATGCCCGGTCAGGAACGAGGCGCGGGAGATGGACATGGTCTTGAACCGGTTGACGATGCCCTCGGTCATGTCGACGCACACGCCCACGGCCGTGGCGACCGCGCCCGCGGTGGCGGCCATCAGGATGATGCCGGGGGCGACGTAGTCGATGTACGCGCCGCCGGAACCGCCCTGCGCGCCGGGGGCGATGCCCGCGCCGAGGGCGCCGCCGAAGGCGTAGTTGAACAGCAGGAGCATCATCACGGGCATGACGACGGTGGAGACGGTCATGGCGGGATAGCGCTGCGCGTGCTTGAGGTTGCGCCGCAGCATCGTCATCGAGTCGCGCAGGGCGTAGGAGTTCGTGCTCATCGCGAGGAGTCCTTCGGGGATTCGGAGCGGCCGGTCAGGGTGAGGAAGACGTCGTCGAGGTCCGGCGTGTGCAGGGTCAGCGACTCGGCCCGCAGCTGCTCGGCGTCCAGGACGTCGAGCACGGCCCGGAGCGTGTCGACGCCGCCATCGCCGGCCACGCGCAGACTCAGCGCGTCGTCGTCGCGGACCGAGCCCGCGAACCGGACGGCGGCGGCGTCCAGTTGGGCGGCGTCCGGGAAGGTCAGCCGGATGTGGCCGCCGGGGATCAGGCGCTTGAGCTCGTCGGCGGTGCCCTCGGCGACGATCCGGCCGCGGTCGAGGACGGCGATCCGGTCGGCGAGCCGGTCGGCCTCCTCCAGGTACTGCGTGGTGAGGAAGACGGTGACGCCCTGCTCGTCGACGAGCGCGCGGATGATCTCCCACATGGTGCGCCGGCTGCGCGGGTCGAGACCGGTGGTCGGCTCGTCGAGGAAGATGATCCGCGGATCGCCGACCAGCGTCATCGCCAGATCGAGCTTGCGCCGCATGCCGCCGGAGAAGGTGGACACGGGCTTGCGGGCGGCCTCGGTCAGTTCGAACCGTTCGAGCAGCGCGGCGGCCCGGCGGCGGCCCTCGGCGCGCGGCAGGTGCTCCAGGTCCGCCATCAGGAGAAGGTTCTCCTCGGCGGTGAGCAGACCGTCGACGGCGGCGAACTGCCCGGTGACGCCGATCGCGTCGCGTACGCCCGCGGCCTCGCGCACCAGATCGCAGCCGGCCACCTGCGCCTCGCCGCCGTCGGCGGGGACGAGCGTGGACAGGATCTCCACGGTGGTCGTCTTGCCGGCGCCGTTGGGGCCGAGCAGGGCGAAGACCGTGCCCTCGGGGATACGGAGGTCGACGCCGTTGAGGACGACCTTGTCGCCGTACGCCTTGCGGAGGTTCACGGCGGAGATGGCGGGCGGGGTCTCGGTGCGGGAGCCGAGGGCAGTAGTGGTGGTTGTCATGGGCATGACGAATCAACCTCCGTGCGGGGGTGGTGAGCGAGCGAGGAGCGAGGTTGGCGGCCCGGAAGGAGGTGATCCCCTCCCGGGGCCGAGTTGCCTACCGGAGCGCGGGTCAGGCCCGGCGGACGAGGATGTCGCCGACGGCGGTGCGGGCCTGCACCTCGACGGTGTCGTTCGCCCCGCCGGGCCCCTCGGACGCGCCGAGGGAGTTCTCCACCCGGCCGAAGCCGGTGTGCACGTCGAGCCAGGCGGCGGTGGCCTCGGGGATGCCGATCTCGATGTCGCCGACCGAGGTCCGCAGTTCGACGCGGCCGCGGGGCGCCTCCCCGACGCGGATGGCGCCGTTGGCCGACTTGGCCTCCACGCCGGAGTGCGCCGCGCCGACGCTGATCCGGCCGTTGGACGCGTCGAGCTTCAGCGGACCGGAGACCTCGCCGATCTCGGTGTCGCCGTTGCCGTTCCTGATGTTCGCGGCGCCGCCGACGGTGCCGACCTCGACCCGGCCGAACGCCTGGATCCTGGCGTCGCCCGAGGCGCGCTCGACGCTGACGTCGCCGTGCGAGGTGCGCAGATCGACGGTGCCCGCCTCGGCGAGCCGGATGTCGCCCATCGAGGTCTTGACCCGGCAGTCGCCGAGCAGGCCGGAGCAGAGGATGTCCGCCATCGGGAAGGACCCCTGGAGGTTCGACCCGGCGGGCAGTTCGACCGTCACGTCCATCGACCCGGTCCGGCCGAACAGGGAGCGCTTCTTCGGGCCCTTGAGAGTGAAGGTGCCGTCGGCGTACGTGACCTTGGTCTGCTGGACGGCCTTGACGTCCGCCTCCTCGGCGGCGTCGCGCGGCAGGACCTCGACGACCGTGGTGGTGCGCTTGCCCGCGAGGACCCGGACGGTGCCGGCGTCGAACTCCAGGACCGCGGTGATGGGTTCGGGGGTGTCGTAAGAAGGCATGGCTGTCCCGTCCTGATGACTCGGGTGGTGGTTCCGCGGGTGCGGGGCGTGGTGCGGTGCTACCGGACCCAGCCGGTGTAGCTCTGCCCGTGCTTGACGCCGCGGGCGGGGGTGGTCGGCCGGGCCGGCTCGCCCGACTCCAGGGCGCGGGACACGGCCCGTACGAGCCAGGCGTTGACGGACAGGCCCTCCTGGCCGGCCGCCTCCTCGGCGCGGGCCTTCAGATGGGCGGGCAGACGGAGGTTGATACGGGCGGTGGCGCCCTCGTCGCCGTCGCCGCCGAGCGGCACCACGGGGGCCGACGCCGCCGGGGCGGCCGGCAGGCCGGTCTCGGGCTCCGGCACCGGGGCGGGCGTCACGACGAACTCGGGGTCGAGCCCCCGCAGCCGGACGTCCACCGAGCCGGGCGCGAGCTCCCGGGTGATCTCGTCCGAGGCGGCCGACAGCGCGTTGAGGATGGTCAGCCGCGCGGCCGACTCGAGAGGCGCGGTCAGCCGCTCGGCCAGGGCCCGGGCCTCGTCCCCGCCGGCGTTCGCGGCGACGGCGAGCTCGTGGCGGAGGTGGTCGACGTAGGGGGTCAAGTCCATGACGTCATAGTGGCACCATCGTGGTGCCAATGCAAGTGTCGATGGCACCGTATGGCGTCAGGTGGCACCAGATGGTGCCGCGGTGGCGTCGTGGTGGTGTGGGGGCGGCTCAGAGGTCGAGCCGGAGGACCTGCAGAGCGCCGTCGACGACGACGGTCAGATACGGCGCGGTGAGGGCGAGCGCCGAGGCGGGGGCGGGCAGGTGGATGTTCCGTAGATGGGGTTCCCTCTGGGACAGGTCCCAGACGGAGACGACCCCGTCGGCGGTGGCGGCCACGGCGTGCGGCCGCCCGTCGATGAGACCGGTGACGATCGCGGTGACGGTCGAACCGCGGTCGAGGGAGTGCAGCCGCTCACGCGTCTCCAGGCTCCAGGTCACGACCGCCCCGTCCGCCGTCCCCGCCACGACCAGTTGGCGGCCCAGGAGCCCGCCCGCGGCGACGGCGGTGACCTCCGTGTGCAGTGGGAGCGTGAACCGTACGCCCTCGCTCTCCAGCGGCATCACGACCAGGTACGTCCCTGAGGCGGCCACGACATGGGGCCGGCCGGTCGGGTACGCGATGGCCAGGGCCCTGGCGGGGCCGTGCGGGAGCGACAGCTCCTGCCGACGGGCCGCCGTCGTGACGCTCGCCACCCTGAGCGTCCCGCTCCAGTCCGACTCCACAGAGTGAGGGCGCCCGTCGAGGTCGGTGACCGCCACCGTGAGGCGTGCTGCCGGCGTCCCCGCCTGCGACGACACGATGACGCCGTCGTTGAGCTGCTGCAGCCATCGACGCCCTGCGGCGTCCCCGACGAGCGCGTACGGTCGGCCCTCCATGGCGAGACACGTCACCGAGATCACGCTGTCCTCGCCCTGGCGCACCCGCGACAGCCTCTGGCCGCTTCTCGCGTTCCACACCACGGCCTTTCCGCTTCCGTGGCCGGACACGATGACGGGCCCGGTGTAGGAGCGGGCGGAGGCCACTGCGGTGACGTCCGACTCGCCGCGCCACTCGGGGTCCCAGAACAGGCCCTCCGCGAGGCGGTGTGCGAGTGGCTCGTGCCGGAGGGCGAAGGCCGTGAGCGCCAGCACGTCACGGCGCGCCTCCGGCGTCGGGGCCTCCCGGAGCCGGTCGTACGCCGACCGGTACACCTCGACCACGGGCGAGACGGCCGCGGAGGCCAGGGCGTCCAGGAACGCCCGGGAGGGCTCCGCGGCGGCGAGGAAGCCGGGATCGCCCAGGAGCCCGGCCTGCCCGCCCGCCACCGCGTGCGTGGCCAGGTGCTGCCGTACGTACAGGCCGGCGCGGCCCCAGTCGAGGCCGGCGCCGTCCGCACGCGCCGGCACCGTCGCGGTCAGCGCCCGTGTGATCGCCTCCTCGTGCGCGACCTGGTCGTCGTCGAGCCGCAGCGCCTGGCCGAGTGCCGGATGCGAGAGCCGGAACGAGACCCTGCCGGGGTGCGCCGACATCTCCGTCAGCCCCTCGGAGCGCGTGGCGAACCACTCGACGTCCTCCACGTCGCACGGCTCGCCGTCCAGTGCGGTCGTCATGGCCTGCCACACCGCGAGCGGCACGCCGTCTCCCTGCGCGTACGCCAGGGAGTGCAGCAGCCGCCGGGCCCGAGGGGTGTCGTCGCCGAACTCCGCGAGGAACGCGGAGAGGGCTCTGCGTACCTCCGGCAGCACGATGCCGCCGTGACGCTGCGGCATGGGACCGGGCCGTGCCCTGACCTGCTCGGCCAGCAGCCGCGCGAGCTTGCGGGAGCCCCCGGACAGGAGCGAGATCTGCTCGACGTGCACCTCGGCCTCGGCCCGTCCGAGCGGTGCCCCGACGAGCAGACCCCGGACCAGGGGCTCCAGCGGCAGCCGGTACTCCTCGCTGTCGAGGTCCACGACGAGCACGTCGCCGTCGACGGCGGGGAGTGCCCCGGGCCGGTCCGCACCCACGACGAGGACATGGCTCAGGGACGCCGAGTCGAGCAGGCCGTCGAGGTCCGCGGCCACGTCGTCGGCGACGACCACGACCATCTGCCTCGTGCTGCGCACCGCGTCCCTGGCCTCGGCCGCCGTCACGTACCGGGTGTCCGTCGGGGGCAGCGCCTCGCGGGGGAGCCCGTTGCGCAGCGGGTTGCTCGGATCGCCCAGGGCCATCAGCGTGGCCAGCAGCATCGTCTTCCCGGAGCCGGGGGAGCCGACGACCAGACAGATGCTGCCGGCGCCGCTGCGCAGCCATGACGAGATCGCCGTCAGGGCCGCGACGTTCGGGCCGCCGAGCTGATCGGTCTCGAACCGCGGATTCGGGAAGAAGGAGGCCGGCTCGTCGAACGGGGTGCCGGCGGTCAGATTGACCGCCCCGGGCGATTCGGCGCGCAGCAGCGTCTCCCGCAGCAGGTGCAGGAAGTCCTCGACGGACACCCAGGGAGCCGACGGGGCCGCGGACAGCGGCGCGCCGAGCACCCGGTGCACGGCGCGGGAGAAGTAGCTGCCGCCCGCGTTGCCGAGACTGACCGGCACCGTGACGGCCCAGAAGTTCGTTCCGTCGGGCACCGCCGCGAACAGATGCTCCAGCCGCTGCGGGGGATCGTCGTCGAGCGAGGCGTCGAGCAGCAGCAGCACTTCGCCGACCCCGCTGTCGAGCAGCCCTTCGAACGCGAGCTCCGGCGGAATCCCTCCCTGCTGCGGACCGTCCGCCGTGACCAGGACTGTCCGGCCGTCCTCCTTGCCGAGGTAGCCGGTGTAGTACAGGACCACGGAGTCGTCCGAACGCAGCTCGCCCGACCGGGCCCATTCCGTGATCGCCTCGCGGATCCCGGCGGCCGGCGGATTCAGCAGATTCAGCGCCGGCTCGTAGCCGAGCGGCTCGAACGCCTCGCGGATGCGGAGCAGGTCCGACGAGACCCCCTTCAGCGGCTCCGGCCGGTAGTCGGACACACCGATCGTGATCAGGAACCGCCGGCCCGCCCGAGCCGGCACCTCCTCCTCCGCGACCCGCGCCTCCTCCGCGACCCGCGCCTCCCGCGGCGGCGCGATCCGCACCGCCACGGCCCGCCCCTGCTTCCGCCGGACCAGGTTGTGGACCTCCGCCCAGTGGCGGGCGCCGACCGGAAGGGTGAGGGGGCCGTCGGGGTCGGTGACGGCGGCGGTGAAGCGGGCGGCGAAACCGGGGGAGTGGCGTTCGTAGTACGCCGTGACCGCCTCGATGACCTCGTCGGCCTCGTCCTTGCGGAGCGTCGTCAGGAGGCGCTCGCGCACGCCGGGCGCGAAGTCGTACGCGCGGTCCAGCGGGCCGTCCGTCCGCGCGCCCGCGCCCACGCGATGGAGCAGGCCGCTGTAGACGATCTCCGCGAGGTCCGACGGCGGGCTGTCCGGCAGCAGCGCCGACTGGACCGTGCGCATCACGGCCAGGTTCAGCGGCGCCGCCGCCAGGTACGCGGCGAGCCGGAACACCTCCGGATGGGCCTGAGCCCGGAACTCCTCGAATCCCGCCCGGGGTTCGGGCGTCCCCGCAGGGCCGGTCGGGGCCGCCGCCTCCGGGATCACCACCGCCGCGCTGTCGAAGGCCCCGGGCCCCGCCACCGCCCGCGCCCATGGCGCGAGCCACTCCGGCGTGAGGCCGAGTACGGGCACTGCCACCGCGCCCGCCGCGAGCGCCGCCGCGTCCAGGCGGTAACCCTCGTACACCAGGCGGGTGTTCGGCGCGCCGGCCTCCGTGCTGCGGAAGCGGCCCGGCTCGGGGGCCAGCGGGGTGCCGTCCCACACCCGCTCCGGCAGCGTCTGCAGGATCGCCGTCGGGCCGCTCGCGGCCCAGGCGCGCAGCGGCCCGAGCAGCGTCTCGGTCCGCCAGGCGGGGGACACTCCGTCGGTGAGGACCAGCGTCAGCGTCCGGCCCGTCGGGTCCAGGGGCGACGCCGGCGTCCGCAGCCGGGGCCCGGGTGTCGTCGTGGCCGCGCCCAGGCCGGCCGTGCCGTCCTCGCGCGCCAGCAGGTGGTGCAGCCGGACGTCGCGGAACGCCCCCGACTGTTCCAGCAGCAGCCGCAGTTCCCGGCCCAGCGGTTCCCAGAACGCCGCCCCGCCGTCGTACGCGTCCAGGACGAGTGAGGCGTCGAGCCAGCGGTCCGCGGCCGGGACCAGGACCGGCAGCCAGTGCCGCCGCTCGGCGATCCGCGTGGCGGTGGCCTCCTCGTCGAGCACCGTGCGGACCGCCGAGGGGACGCGCCGCTTCAACGGGCGCAGGGCTCGGGCCAGTTCGCGGGTCCGGGGCAGCGACGTCGCCGGACCGGCGACCCGCACCGGTGTCGCCCGCTCGGTCGCGGCCTCGCCCGCCGCGGCCTCCGGCGCCTCCTCCGGCAGGAACATCCGGGTGCGTTCGGCAGCTTCGGGCGCCACCTCGGCGTCCGCCTCCGGCGGTGCGACGAGGGGTGCGTCGACCGGCTCCGGCCCCATGTCCACGCCCGCCGCCGCCCCGGCCTGCGGCCCGGGCGTGGCGTCCGTGCGTCCCGTCGGCCCTGGCAACGCCCCTGCCAGCCACAGCAGTTCGGCGACGGTCCGGGCGTCCGGCGGAGGCGCGTCCCTCCCGTCCGGGTCGAGGGCGCGCAGCAGCGAGGCCAGCCGCTCGATCACGACTCGGCCGGCACCGTCACGTTGAGGTGCTGGAACACCAGCTCGCTCAGCCGGTCCAGGTCCGGCGCGCCCGCGCCGCTGGTCCGGCTGACCAGATAGACCGCGTTCAGCAGCTGGTCGGTGGCCAGTTCGCCCGAGGCGGCGTGCTGCAGGAACCGCTCCACGACCGCCTCCGCGTCGCCCTCGGTGGACGGCAGATGCGCGCGGACGATGGCGCGCAGCCTTGCCTCGTCGTCGACGGCCGGCAGATGCAGCCGGACGCAGCGGCGCAGGAACGCCGGCGGGAACTCGCGCTCCCCGTTGCTGGTCAGGATCGTGAACGGGAAGGTCAGGCACCGGACTTCGCCCCGTGCGACCGTCACCGGCGCGCCGTCGTCCGCCGGCCTTACCCGGACCTCCGGCTGGATGTCCGCGACGCGTGACAGCTCCGGGATCTCGAAGGAACCCTCCTCGAACACGTCGAGCAGGTCGTTCGGCAGGTCGATGTCGCTCTTGTCGATCTCGTCGATCAGCAGCACCCGCGGCAGCGCGTACGGTGCGAGCGCGGTGCCGAGGGGGCCGAGCCGCACGTACCGGCCGAGGTCGGCGACGCTCCTCCGCTCGCCCTCGCCCTCGCCCTGGCCCTCGCCCCTCGGCTCCCGCGCGACTCCCGCCTCCTCGAGGCGCCCCAGCGAGTCGTACCGGTACAGCCCGTCGCGCAGCCCGGTCTTGCTGTTCACCGGCCAGCGCAGCACCTGACCCAGCTTCAGTTCCCGGGCGACCGCGTGTGCCAAAGTCGACTTGCCGACCCCGGGATCGCCGGTCACCAGCAGCGGACGGCGCAGGTACAGCGCCGTGTTGACGGCCTCGACGGTGCGCTCGTCGGCCCGGTACGCGTCGGCGGCGGGCAGCCGCCGGCCCGCGCCGCCGTCGTCCGCGGTCCGGTCGAACGGGGTCGGCGGCCCGTCGTGCCGGAAGTCCCGCCACGGGGGTGGGGCCGGCAGGCCGTCGATGCCGTCGTGCGGCTCGCTCGCGCCGCGGTAGATCCGCCACTCGCTCATCTGGGACTTCCTTCCTCGGCCGGAGCCAATGGCACGCGCGGGAGCTGCCGCCCGGGGTCGTCCCAGAGCAGCACGATGTCGCCGCCGATGTGTTCGCCGGGCCGCGCCTGCAGCAACGCCTCGGCCCGCAACTTCCATACCCGCTGGGGGAGTTCCTCGCAGACGACGTCGCCGAGCTCCTTGCGGGCCGCCGCGTAGAACGCACCGCCCCGGCAGGCCTGCCGCCCCGGCAGCCCGCACGTCGCGCCGTCGGCGCGCTCGCAGGCGTCGCTGCCCCGGTGCCAGGTCATCATCGGGACGCCCGACGCCACCGCCACCCGGTACGCGTCCTCCACCGGCCCCGACCGCGGCGAGCCCGCCAGGGCCAGCGCGGCCAGCGTCGGGTCCAGGTCGAAGGACGCGCCCAGGGCCGCCTTGTGCTGGGCGTCCCGCCCGCACACGCACACCAGCGCCTCGTCCATCGTCCGGCCGTCCAGCTGCCGCCAGCGACGCTCCAGAGCACCGTGCAGCGACGGCGCCTCGTGCCGCTCCAGTGGACGCACCACCACCTGCTGCTTCGCCCCGAGCCGGGTCCACTCGAACGGCTCTGGCAGCCGCAGCTGCGGGAAGTCCTCGTCGAGCGCCTCCCTCGGCAGGATCAGCTCGATCAGGCCGGTCTCCGCCAACCCGCCCATGATCTCGACCTGTTCGGGCAGCAACCCGGCCAGCAGGGCGACCGCCCGGTCCAGCGGGAGCGCCTCGGACTCGGGTCCGGCGGGCGTGATGTCCTTCGGCGAGCGGAACCGCCACACCATCACGTGGTACAGCCGCCGGTCCCGCATCGAGTGCCGGATCCGCCCGATCACCGACGGCCGCACGCCGTCGGCCGGCGGCTCCCCGTCACCGCCGGCGGGCGCGGTCCCGTCGCCGGGCACCACCCCGTCGCCGAGCCGCCGCCGCGCCGCCTCCCCGAGCCGGTCGCCCGCGGCGGTGAGCACCCGGTCGCGCAGCAGCAGCGCCGCACCGGACCAGCTTCCGCGCGCCCCGTCCCGGGCCGCCTCGCGCGCCCGGTCCGCGGCGAAGGCCAGCTCGTAGGGCAGCGCGCCGGGCTGCGGCGGCATCAGCGCCGCCAGCTCCGTGAACACGTCGCGGTGGTCGAGCAGCGGCAGCTCGGCGCGCGGCGGCCGGCCCTCGGGCGACACGGCGACGAAGGCCGCGAGGTGCGCTGCGGCCTCCGTTCGTACCGGAAGCTCGGCGAGCGCCCCGAGGAGCCGCCGCGCCGAGGCGGGCGTGAGCTGCGGACCGTCGTCGTCCGTCCCGGAGTCCCGCGCCAACCGGTCGGCGAGCGCCGTCCACTGCGTGTCCGCCGCGTGGAAGCGGTCGTGCGCCCGCATCACCGTCCGGCAGACCTCCGGGTCGAGCAGCCGCAGCGCGCCGACCGGCGCGCCGAGGCCGCCCATGGCGGTGTCCGCCTTGCGGGTCAGCTTGACGACGGCGCAGACGCCGCCGGTGCGGTGGCTCAGTAGCGGCCCGCCGGACAGGCCGTGGTTCACCTCGCCGCCGGTCAGCTCGACCATGCGGCCGCCGTGGAACCCGTGCCGGCCCGCGGCCCTCAGCAGCGTCGTCCGCCCGGCCGCGGTACGGCGCTCGTACACGCTGGAGTGGCCGGTGGCGGTCAGCTCCGTGCCCGAGGACGGCGCCACCGGGTCGAGCCAGACGCAGGCGTGCCCCTCCGGCGGCGCGGGCAGCTCCACGATCGCCAGGTCCGGGAAGGGCCACAGCCCCTGGCTCCGGCCCGCCTCCGAGGCCGCCCGGATCACGCCCTCGTACTCGATGCCGCCCCAGGCCACCGCCACCCGCGCCCCCGGCTCGGCGCCCGAGACGTGCGCGGAGGTCACCACGTACCCGGGCGCGACGAAGAAGCCGGTGCCCTGGGTGACACCGGTGACGAGGACGCGGCACTCCTCCAGGAGCTCCTGGAGCCGGGCCAGCGGGCTGTGTCTGCTCACGGCTGCGGCAGCCTCACGACGAAGGGTCGCTCACGGTGACCTCCGGCGACGGGGCGCGCTCAGTCCCGGGCCGGCGCAGGCGCCGGCACGGTCGCGGCGGCCACGGTCGCGGCGTCCGTGGCCGGTGCGGCCGTCGTGGCCATCCCGGCCGTCGCCGCCTGGCCGGCCCCCGGCCCGGTCATCCCCGCCGAGGACCCGTTCCACGTCAGCGTGACCTTGAACGCCGCCTTGCCGCTGCCGCCCACCAGCGCCGCCACGACCCCGCTCTCGCCGGCCGCCAGCTCCAGGCCGAACTCGACGCTCACCTCGTCCGGCCGGGCCGCCGCCACCGCGTCGCGCACGTTCGTCGCCACGACCTGCAGGGACTCGTGGAAGCCGTGCAGCTTCTCCGCGAGCCGGTCGCCGATCCCGGAGTCGCTCGGCCCGTCCTCCTCGGCGACGGTGGCCCAGATGACCTGCCCGTCCGGCATCTCCAGCTGCACGAGCTGCGACGACATGACTCATCCCCCTCGACTGCCCGGTACGACGGCCCCATCGTAAGGACACGGCCCGCGCCCACGGGCAAGATCACGCCAACCCGTGCACGGCGCCCGCCCGGCACGAGATGCGCCGCCGTACCGCACTGGCGCATCCTGACTGTGTGACCTGGTCCGGCGCGGCCGGGCCCGCCCCGTCGGCCGAACGCCCGTCGGACCGATCCGGGACGGTCCCAGGTAACGCGCATGCCGACGGGCTCCTGGGCGGGCTGCCCATGGCGCTCGCGGGGGCGACGGTGCAGGCCGTCGAGTCCGTCGGCGGCTCCGCGGGCTGTGTCTACCTGCGCTCCGGCACTCCTGGCCTGCTGCGGCTCGCGCTCCTCGCCGGGCTGCCGGGCGCTCTGTTCCGGCCCTGGTGGCGGATGCACGTGAACCGGCCCTTCCCGGTCGCCGAGGTGCACCGCTCCGGTCAGCCGGTCTATCTCGGCGACGCCGAGGAGGCCATGCAGCGCTTCCCGCAGCTCATGGCCAGCCTCCCCTTCCCGTTCGGCTCGCTGTACGCGCCCGTGGTCCACGACCGCGAGGCGTTCGGCGTACTCGTGGTGCTGCGCCCGGCCACCCCCGGCAAGCCCGTCGACGCCGTCGACCGGAAGCGGGCGGCGGAGGCCGGGAAGCAGCTCGGCGAAGTGCTCGCCCAACGCGCCGCCGAGGGGCGCCAGACGCTCTGGGACACCGAACCGGTGTGCGTGCAGCTGCCGTCCGTGACCACCCCGCCGATCCGGGTGGGCACGTTCGACTGGGACCTCACCCAGGGGACCGTGGCCGCCGACGAAGGGCTCTGCTCGATCCTCGGCATCGCTCCCGGCACGTTCCCGGGCACCGTGGAGTCGCTGGCCGAGCGGCTCGCGCCGGAGGACGCGTACGGATTGTGGGCGCTGGCCCGGCAGGCCGCCGAGTCCGGCGGCATCGCCGCCCGCCGGATGCGGCTCATCGGGCCCGGCGGCCGCTCGCACCTGCTGGAGGTGTCCGCGCGGGCCGACCCGCCGGACGGCGTCGGCACCCGCATGACCGGCTTCCTGGTGGACCTCGGGACCGTCCCCATCGGCTCCGACGCCACCGAACGCGTGCCCCGGGCCGTCGTCGCCATCGACCGGCTCGGCCGGATCATGTACGTCAACCGGCACAGCGAGGACCTGCTGCGGCTGCCCCGCGCCCGGCTGGTCGGGCGGCTGCTGCGGGACGCGGTGCCCTGGTTCGGGCACCCCTCGTACGAGGAGTACCTGCGGGCCGCGCTGATCTCCGACGACTCCGCGCACTTCCTGGCCAGTCCGGACCCCGACGAATGGCTGTCGGTGTCGCTGTACCCCGGCCACGACGGCGTGACGATCGTGCTGGTCGAGGGCGAGCAGCCGGACTACCGGCCCGGCTCGGTCTCCCATCCCGCACCCGGCATCGGCTCGCCCGCCGACCGGGCCGCCTCGCTGTACCGGCCGGTCGCGCTCGCGATCGCGCTCACCGAGGCCGTGACGGCGCGCCAGGTGTCGGCGGTCGTCACCGAGGAGTTGCTGCCCGCCTTCGGCGGCCGGCAGCTCGCGATCTACCTGCTCAGCGACCGGCATCTCTATCTCGCCCACGAGACCGGATTCCCGCAGGGGTTCCTTGAACGCTTCGACGGGGTCTCCCTCGACGTGCGGCTGCCGGGGGTGGAGACGCTCACCACCGGCCGGCCGATGTTCTTCGAGTCGATGGAGCAACTCGCCGGCTCCTACCCGGACATCCCCCTCGACGCCCATGTCGGCGCCCGCGCCTTCCTGCCGCTGATCGCCTCCGGCCGGCCCGTCGGCTCCTGCATCCTGGGCTTCGACCGGCCGCGCGGCTTCAGCCCCGAGGAGCGCACCGTGCTGACCGCGCTCGCCGGGCTGATCGCGCAGGCCCTGGAGCGGGCCCGGCGGTACGACTCCGAGGCCGCCCTCGCCCGCGGACTGCAGGACGCCCTGCTCCCCAACCGGCTGCCGGTCCGCGACAAGGTCGACACCGTGGGCCGGTACCTCGCCGGCACCCAGGGCATGGAGGTCGGCGGCGACTGGTACGACGTCATCGAGACCGGCGGCGGCCGGCTCGCCCTGGTCATCGGCGACGTCCAGGGCCACGGCGTGGCGGCGGCCGCGACCATGGGCCAACTCCGAAGCGCGGTACGGGCCTTCGCGCTCGGCGGGCACGCGCCGCAGGACGTCGTGCAGGGCACCAACAAGCTCCTCATCGACCTCGACCCCGGCCAGTTCGCCAGCCTGTGCTACGTCGCCCTCGACCCGGAGACCGGCGCCGCCCTCGCCGTACGCGCGGGCCATCCGCCGCCGCTGCTGCGCCACCCCGACGGGGCCACCGAGGTACTCGACCTCGACGGCGGGGTCGTCCTCGGCGTCGCCGACGACGCCACGTACCCCGTGACCGAACTGCGGCTGGAACCGGGTGCGGTGCTGGCCCTGTTCACCGACGGACTGGTCGAGCGGCCCGGCGCCGACATCGACGACGGCATCGAGCGCCTGCGCGCCTCCCTCGCCGAGCACGGCCTCGCCCCGCTCACCGAGACCGCCGACGACCTCATCCGCGAGGCCCGCCAGACCGTGGAGCGCCCCGACGACATCGCCCTCCTGCTCGCCGCGCGCTGGTCCGAGCTCGCCGCCCACCGCTGACGGGGAGCCGTTTCAGACCCAGTTGATCCCGGCCCGGGCCAGCAGCGGATCGTCCACCAGCTCCCACAGCGGCACCGACACGTTGCCGGTGCGGTAGCGGCCGCCGAAGTGCAGCGCCAGGACACGGTGGTCGGGCAGGCCGAAGACCGGGGAGCCGCTGTTGCCGCCGAGCGTCGAGCAGTCGTGTCCCATCACCAGCTCGCCCGGCGCGAACCGGGTCGCCCGGCCGGGCTGGAGGCGCTTCACGTTGTACACGTCCATGAAGATCCGGCGCATCGACTCGGGCTCGTTGCGTCTCCCGTCCCAGGCCGGGTAGCCGACCACGTACACGAGGTGCCCCGGTACGTCGGCGGGCGCGTCCGCGGCGACCGCCAGCGGGCTCGGCAGGGGGCCGCCGCCGTTCGGCGGGGCGACCCGCAGCACCGCCAGGTCGACGTCGGCGTGCACCCCGACGACCTCCGCGACCTCGTACGTGAGCAGGTCGATCCGCGCGTCGGCGGGGGTGAGCGGCAGTTCCTCGCCGGGGTCCATCTGGGCCGTCATGCCCTGCTGGAACGTCCAGCCCGCGCCGTCCGAGCGGGCGAACTCCACCGCCACATGACGGTTCGTCAACACCGTGTCGGGGCCGACCAGGAACGCCGTGCCGACCCAGTCGAGCCGCGGATGGCCGCGCACCTCGACGCGGCCGACCCGGGCGAGCGAGGCACGGATCCCGTCCCGGTGCGCGTCGAGCAGCGCCCACTCGCCCTCCTGCGCGGCGAAGTCGCCGCCCTGGACCAGGACCGCCGGCCGGCCTTCGAGGAGGACGATCGCCTCCACCCCGAAGTACTCGTCGTCACCGACCTCGTCCGGCCGCCCGGCCGCCAGCTTCTCCAGGCCGGTGACCCCGGCCTCCAGGACCCGCGCCCGCTCCTCGTGGGCGAAGTTCGAGATCTCCGCCGCCGGTGCGGCGTCGCCGGCCGGCGCCTCGGCCGACTCGGAGAGCTCCGCCTCCAGGTTCTTCCGTACCCGCGCGGCCACCTCGGCCAGGTCCCCCAGGACCTGCTCGGGCGCGGTCGCGACCGGTGAGCCGTCATGCATGACCGGTGCCACCTCCTCCCTGTGTCATGGCCCGGAGCCGTGTGCGGCGGTCAGCCCCGCCTGGTACCGCATGATCTCCGCGTGCACCTCGGGGGCCTGTTCCCGCAGCCGGGCGAGGATGCTGCTCAGCTGGGTGCCGACGTTCACGAAGGCGGTGCTCTTGCCCTGGAACTCGACGTCCTTCACATGGTGGCTGCCGCGGTGCAGCGCGACGACCCGCCAGTCGTCGGTGAGCACCGGCGAACCGGAGGAGCCCTCCCGGGTGTCGGTGTAGTACCGCAGGTCCGGCTCCCCGCCCTCCGAGACGATGTTGTTGCGAAGCGCCACCCGCTTCCGCTCCCCGGCGGGGTGCTGGATGATGTTGACCGGCACCGGCGGATCCGTCCGCAGCACCGTCAGCGGCGCCGGGGAGATCCGCAGCGGGGCACGGGACTGCGGCTCACGCAGCCGCAGCACGGCGTAGTCCAGCTTCTCGTCGCAGGCGGCCAGGGCGGCGATCTCCGCCGCGGCGGCCACCAGCCCCTCCTCGAAGTCGAAGTGGCAGACGGCGTGTTCGGCCTGCAGCGCCAGGTCCTCCGGCGTGACAACCGGCCGCGGCTCGCCACGGCGGCGCTCCCTGGCCGTGATCACATGGTGATTGGTGACCAGAAGCTCCGGGGTGATCAGCCAACCGGTGCCCACATGCGGCGAGTTGGCGGGCAGCGGCTCGCCCGACCGGTACGGCCGCACCTTGACCAGCGCGACCGCCGCGCCGGCCCGGTCACCGCCGTGCAGGAAGCCGAACGGGACGGTGTCGTCGCGCAGGATGATCCGTTCCTTGACCTCGCCGGCCTCCACGTCCTCCGCCAGGTCCGGCAGATCGGCCATGATGTCCGGCTCGCCGCCGGCGGTGCGGGCCACCTCGTCCAGGGCCTCGGCCAGGACGGCCAGAGGACCGGGGTCGCGGGTCGCACAGACCGCGTTGCGCAGCCAGACCTGCAGCGGTACCGAGCCGTTGACCAGCCGGCCGTCCTCGTTCATCTTCGTCAGCATCGCGAGCGGCGAGCCGCCCATCTCGGCGAGCGCCCGCGCGTACAGGGGGTGGAAGCCGGCCAGCAGCGCGTCCCGCCGCCGCTCGTCGCCGAGCCCCGCCCGCTCGGCGGCCTCGGCGACCCGCTCCAGCTCCTCCGGGGCAAGGAACGGCTCGGCCTGGCCGGGACCGACGGTCGCGTCGGACAGCACCTTCGGCAGCCGGCCCCAGGACCCCGACGCGGAGACGGTCTCGGGCCCGTAGAACGACGCGCCCGTGCCCATCACCGCCCGCACCCCGGCCAGCAGCAGACCCGAGGGGTCGTGCAACGTCAGGAGCTGCCGGGCCAGTTCGTCCAGGGTCTCCAGGCGCCGGGCGTCGCCGAGCGCGTCCCGCATCACCGGGTACGCCCCCGAGGCCGACGCGGCCGCCACGCCCGCCGCGTCCAGCGCGCGCAGTACCGCCGCGTGCAGCTCCGGCCGGTCCGCCGTCACCTGCTCCAGGCGCTCCGCGAGCGCGTACAGGGCGGCGTCGTCGACCCGGGGCAGGCCCACCACGCGCAGTACCCGCCCGAGCAGCGCCGGGTCCTGCGCGGCCACCTCGGCGGCCGCCTGCCGGACCAGGCCGGGATGCTCGCGCAGCCGTTCGTCGGACAGGCCGCGCAGCCACTGAGCCAGTCGGCCGACGAGCGGCCCGGCGTTCCACTTGGCCGCGGCCGCCAGCCGGATCCGGGCGATCAGCGCACCCGACTCCTCGAACTCCAGGCCGAGGCCGCGGGCCACGGCCTCCGCCTCCCGCAGATCGGTGTCGGCCGTGACCGGGTCCCCGGCGTCCTCCGCCAGCCGTGCCGCCAGGCGCAGCAGCTCCAGCTGGGTCTCCGGGCGTCCGGCGGCCCGCGCCCCGTCCACGGCCCGCTCCGCGGTGTCCCGCGCGTCGGCCGGCCGGCCGGCCCGCGCCAGGGTCTCCACCAGCAGCGGGTACAGCCGGCTGCCCGGCGTCCACGGCTGCCGCTCGGTCAGCCGGGCCCGCGCCCCGTCCAGGTAGTTCAGCGCCAGCAGGTCCTCCACCTCGCGTGCGACGAGGCGTTCCCAGTCCGCCTGCTCGGCCTCGGCGAGGACCTGGTCCGGGGCGTGCCCGTCGTGCAGGCCCAGCAGGAACGCGGCGGCGCGGCCCGTCAGATCGCGCTCCGCGCCCGCGAGGAACCCCTTCACCGCGGGCGTCCAGCGCCGCTCCACCTCCCGCGGGTCCTCGTCGAGGCGCAGCCGGTGGTAGATCTCCTCCGCCCGCGCCTCGGGGCCCTCCAGGGCGGCGTAGTACGCGACGGCCCGCTGCCCGACGGCCCGCATCAGGTCGGTGCGGGCGCTGTCCGACAGCCGCAGCAGGATGCGCCGCAGGTCGTCCCGGTGCTGTACGGCGCCGGGGCCGGCGTCCTCCATCAGGTCCAGCCGCGCGAGCCGGCCGATCAGTTCGCGGGCCTCGCGGTCGGAGCCCACGGGCACCCCGGCGGGCTCCGCGAGCACCTCGCGCAGCAGTTCCGGGGTGATCTTCCTCAGCGCGAGGCCCGCCAGGACCAGCCGGCGCAGGTCGGGCGCGGCGACATGGTGCAGGACGCGCTCGTACAGCGCGCCCTGGATCAGCTCCTGCTCCACGGCCCGGTCCCGCTGCCGCCGCCGGGTCGGCACGCTGCCGACCTCCTCGCTCAACGCGGCGACGGAACCGTAGTGTTCGGCCGCGCGCTGGGCCAGGCGCAGGCTGAGCGGATGGCCGCCGACCAGCTCGTACAGCTCGGCCGCCTCGCCGGCCGCCACGCCGAGCGAGGTCAGCACGTCGATCGACGCCTGCCGGTCCAGGTCGCCCAGCGGCGCCGCGATCGGTTCGAGCACGGTGGCCGGGTGGCCGACCGGAGCACGGCCCGAGACGACGAACCGCAGCCGCGGATACGCCTTGCGCAGCGTCCCCCAGATCACCCACATCCGGCCGAGGATCGGCGAACCCCGGTACTGGGCCTCCTCGAACGAGTCCACGGCCACGACCAGCGGCGGGGGCGGCCCGCCGTCGGCCGGCGCGGCGGCCTCGGCGACCAGCCGGGCGACCCGGTCCGCCAGCTGCGCGTCGTGGTCCCCGGCCCGGGTGTGGAACTCCCGCGAGTACTGCCGCGCCGACGAGGCGCGGGTCGCCGAGAGCCGGTACAGCTGGTCCATCTGGGCGCGCTCACCGCGCTGTTCGGCCGCCTCCGCCTCGCAGGCGGCGGCCAGCTCGTCGAACCCGGGCCGGTGCTGCGGATACTGCACGCCCAGCTGACGGGCCACCTCGCCGATCAGGGTGACCGGTTCGTGCACGGAGAGCGTGGGCCGGCCGAAGTCGACGAAGGCGAACGGGAACACGGCCTCGTCCAGCGCGTCGAGCAGGAACCGCGCCAGCAGGGTGCTCTTCCCCGAGCCCCCGATACCGTGCACGACGAGCGGCGGCTCGGCCGGCTCCGGAGGCAGCGCGATGTAGTCCCGCAGCAGTTTCAGCTCCCGGGACCGGCCGTGGAAGGCGTCCCCGGGCGCCAGCCGGTGCAGCGGCTGGAGCAGCCGGGCCCGCTGGAGCCTGCGGTGCAGATCGGCGACGTCCGGCAGCCGGCGGACGCCGCGGACCAGGGACAGCCAGCTCACGGCCTGCAGAGTGGCGGTGAGTTCGTCCACGCTCTGCGTGTCCAGGTGCGGCGGCACGCCCGACAGATAGTTCAGGGCCCGGTGCTCCGGCGCCGCCGAGTCCGGGAACTGGCCGATGTTGGCGGTGAGCAGACCCCGCGCGGTCTCCGGACCGTCAAGGCCGCGCAGCGTCGCCTCGCGCACCTCCCGCTTGAGGGACCACAGTTCGCGGCCCGGCAGCGCCTGCGCGGTGCAGTCCTCCACCAGCGCCAGCGCGGCGCCGGGCCCGGCCGCCGTACCGTCCGGCAGACGCAGCTTCTCAGGGTCGAACTCGCTCAGCAGACACGCCGCCCGGCGGTACTCGAGCCGCAGGTCCGGGACGGGCGTCTCGCCCGGCGTCCCCGCCGCGGCCAGCTCGGCGCGCACCAGGGCCGGCAGCTCGGGGACCGGGCCGAGCGCCCGGTGCAGCCGTACGGCGGTCTCGGCGGCGGTGCAGAGCCGGCGCATGTAGCTGGTGCCGCCGCCCGGTGCGCGGGCCGCTTCGAGGGCCGTGGCGGTGAGTTCGTCCACGGCGGCGGACTCCGCTCCGAGCAGCGTGGCGAAGAACTCCCGGACCTCCTCCTCGCCGACCGGCACGGCGGTGTCGCGCAGCTCGTTCTTCCGTATCTCGTACGGGAGTTGGCGGGCCAGCTCCGAATAGCCGAGCAGCACGAGCCGGGGCACGGCGCTCGGGTGGACGGGCGTGTTCTCGTAGACGGCCAGGGCCAGTTTGCCGATGCAGTCCCAGACGTCGGAGTCGGCGTCGAGCTTGTCGCACTCGTCGAGCACCAGCCAGTACCGCAGCCGCTCGGAGGTCGCCTTGTGGACCACCGTGTGGACCGCGTCGTCGATCGCCGCGACCGGGTCGTTGCACTCCGCCCGCGCCCACAGCGGGGCCGGCGGGGCGCCCGGCTCGGTGAGGATCTCGTCGAGGCGCTCCAGGACCTTCCGGGCGGTGGAGTGGCGGGACAGCGTCACCCGCACGGGCCGGAAGCCGAGGTGCTGGCCGAGGTGCCGGATGAAGCTGTACGTGTAGGACCGCCCGCTGTGCGGCGCACCGTCCACCACGAGCACCGTCTTCTCCGGGTCGGCCACGAACTCCCGCAGCCGGGACCGCAGTCCGTCCCGATTCAGGAAGACCTCCGCGCCGTTGCGGAGCACCACCGCCTCGAACGGGTCCTGCGCGGTGTCGTGTTCGGCCTCGTCCTCGCGCAGTCCGGCCAGCAGCCCCCGCACCTCGGCCTCACGCTCGGGGACGTGCAGTGCGTCGAGACCGGCGAGCACGTCCAGCAGCCGGCGCTGCTGGGAGATGTCCTGACGGGCCGCCCGGACCAGAGCGGTCGCGTTGCCGCCGCAGTCCGGGGTGAGGGGGAGTGCACCGACGAACCCGGCGGGGAACCCGAAGGTGGCGAGCCGGGCCCGGGGATCGGGGGTGTCGAGGAGATGGTCCCGTACCCACGAGGTGACGAGGTCCCATTCCGTATCGGTCAGCGCCATACCGCACCTGCCCGGACGTCCGTCGATTCCATGCTTTCACCGGGCCCGGCGCACCGCAAACGCGCGGGAAGCCCGGCCGGAATCGCGCGCGAGCCCGGCCGGGCTCAGGGTTCGATGACGATGTCCTCGTACGACTCCAGACGCCGCCAGCGGTCCTCGGGCGCGCGGGGCGGCGGCATCAGATCGACGTCCGGGAGCGGACCGAACTCCAGCTCCGTGATCTCGGCGATGTCCGAGACAGGGGCCTGGTAGAGGCGGAACGCGCCGAGCGGCGGCGGCGCGCCGGCCGTCGCGCCGAGCAGCGCGCGGTCGGCGTCACGGGCCAGATCGGGGCTCTGGTCGAGCACGAACCCGGTCGCCGCCAGCGCCCCGTCCAGCATGAACGCGGCCACCTTCCAGAACCGCAGCGGGACCTGGACGCCCCGGTAGGGCGGGTCGGAGTCCTGGAGCACCGG
The DNA here is from genome assembly GCF_043199435.1 of Streptomyces sp. NPDC048604. NCBI lineage: Bacteria > Bacillati > Actinomycetota > Actinomycetes > Kitasatosporales > Streptomycetaceae > Streptomyces > Streptomyces sp. NPDC048604. Next base: position 11,380 of record NZ_JBICVX010000022.1, on the reverse strand, counting down.
GCCGGTGAGCACGACGAGCCTGCGGTCGAACACGGCCGGGTGGTCCAGGAGATGGTGCTCCAAGCCCTGCCAGAGCCGCATGTCCTGGTTGAACACGTCCGCCTGCGGGGCGGCGTTGGGGTAGTGGGAGGCGTCCGCGGCGGCCCGGTGCGCGGCCTCGGCCGGCCCCCACGCCGCGTCGTGCCACGGCACGAGATGACCGCGCTCCAGACTGTTGTTCCGGTACACCTCGTCGCCGGCCTGTACTTCCGCGGGCACCCGGGGGTCGTACGCCCACCCCTCGCCGACGGCCGCGTCCTCGACGAGGGCCCGCCCGTCGACGCAGACGGCGGCCGCGGCGGCCAGCCGCCGGTCCGGCCGCAGCGCCACGCTGAAGTGCGTGTACGGCAGCACCACCGTCTCGACGCCGGCCCGTGCGGGCGCCGGCAACGGCACGAGGGGCCCGAGGAAGCCCTCGTCGTAGCCGGCGCGACCGGCGAGCGGACCGTCGGGTTCGGAACTGTTCATACGAACGCTGTACCGCGCAGCCGCCGCCACCGCTCGGCGGCGGGCCGCAGGCCACTCGATCAGCGGTGCGACCTCGCCCCCCGCCGGGGCGCTGCGTCGAACGCCCCCGGTCCGCGCTCAGGGCGCCGCGTGCCCCCGGGCCGCGCCCAGGGCGGTGGCCAGTTGGGCGCGGGAGCGGACGTCCAGCTTCTGGTAGATGCGGGTGAGGCGGGCCTCCACCGTCTTCACGCTCAGGAAGAGCTTCGCCGCCGCCTCCTGGTTGCTGGCGCCCTGGCCGACCAGCAGGGCGAGGCGCTGCTCCGCCTCCGTCAGCGACGCCAGGGCCACCTCGCCCGCCGGGGCCGGCTCCGCGGGGGTGCGGGCCGAGGGGGTCTCCGCGGCCAAAGCCAGCCACGGCGTCGCACCCGCGCGCTCGAACACCGCGGCCGCCGTCTGCAGCGCGCTCTGCGCCGCCGACCTGCGCCGCCGGCGGCGCTCCACCCGGGCCAGCGCCACCAGCGCCCGGCCGCGCTCCAGCGGCAGCCCGGCCGCGTCGAAGCGTTCCGCCGTCGCCGCGAGCAGGTCCGCCGCCTCGTCCGCCCGGCCGACCGAGGCCAGCCGCAGGCCCTCCGCCCGGTCCAGACCGAGCAGCACCGCCGTACGGCCGAGACGTTCCGCCACCGGACGCACCTCGGCCAGCAACTCCCCGGCCGCGTCCGGCTGGTCGCCGGCGACCAGCGCCTCCGCCAGCTCCTCGTGCCAGCGCAGCATCGACGGGTCCACGGTCGCCTGGGCCCGCTCCTCGGTACGGACCCGGTGCAGCGTCTCCAGGGCGGAGGCCACGTCGCCGTTCACCAGCTGCACCCGGCCCAGGGCGTACAGGCTGCGGGAGAGGAACACGTGGTCGCCCTCCTCCTCCGAGGCCTGCACACTGCGCCGGGCGTAGCTCGCGGCCCGGGCGAAGCTGCCGCCCGCGGTCTCCGCGAGGGCGAGCCCGTACCACGCGGGGCCGGGGGACAGCCCGGCCTCCAGGGTCAGCGCGAGGGACTGGCCGGCGTGCGCGAGCGACGCCGCGCACATGCCGTTGCGGGACTCGATCTCGGCGAGCGTGCTGAACAGCTCGATGCAGTCCTCGACCGGGCCGCGCCGCTGCACCAGCGGCAGCAGCGCGTTGAGCGCGTCGCGGGCGTCGGAGAGCCGGGCGTCGAACAGGGCGTGACGGATCGTCAGAATCTGGGCGGCGTTGCGGATCCCGAGCGGCCGCTCGGACATCTCCAGGGCCCGCGCCTGCGCCAGCACGGTCTCCGCGTCGGGCGAGCCGAGCACCCGGTCCATGCGCGCCTGGACCGTCAGGGCGCGGGCGGCGGTCCGCGGGTCGCCGATCGACGAGGCGAGTGCGGCCGACTCGACGGCGGCCGTCCGCGAGCGCACCGGATCGCCGTCCGCGAGCACGTACTTGACCGCCAGCCGCAGCAGCACCGCGGAGCGCAGCGCGGGGTCGGCGTCGGAGTCCTCCATGGCGTGCACGTACATCTCGTCGAGCCCGGTCAGCCCCTGGCCGGCGGTGTCCAGGACCGCGAGCCGGGCCCGTACCCGGTCCGGCGGCGCGGCGTCCCGGGCCAGCAGGTCGGTGGCGGCCCGTAGGGCGAGGTCCGCGCGGGCCGCCCGGGCGGCCTCCTCGGCGGCGTCGACCAGGCGGGCGATGCGCCGCGGCCCGTGCTCGACGGGCGTCGACTCGGCGGCCAGCAGGGCGAGTTCGGCGGCGAGCGCGCTGTTGCCGCGGCGCCGGGCGGTGTCCGCGGCGACCCCGATCGCGGCCGCGAGCGCCGCGTCCGGGGCGTCGGCGGCGAGGGCCCGGTGCCGTACCGCCTCGACGGGGTCGTCGACCACCTCGGCGAGCGCGGCGTGCCCGGCGCTGCGTGCGGCCCAGCAGGCGTCGTGGACCAGGGTGGAGGGCAGCACGCCCGCGGTGAACGCGACGGTGCCGTCCTCGCCGAGCGACACCAGGGCGGCCCGCTCGGCGGCGATCAGATCGGCCTCGGCCGTCGGGCGGCCGGCCCGGCGGATCAGCGCGGTCGAGGGCCGCAGGGCCAGCGCGGCGAGCAGCAGGGTCTCGCGTACCGGCGGCGGGGCCGCGCCGAGGAGCTGGCGCGCGAGATCGCGGGCCCGGCCGGAGAGGGTGAGCGCCTCGGCGTGGTGCACGGGGGTGCGGGCGTCGGCGAGCGAGCGGCCCACGGCGAGCGCGAGGCGCGGGTTGCCGCCGCTGGCCTTGTGGATCCGGCCGGCCATCCGGGACGGCAGCCGGTGGTGGATCAGCAGCTCGGCGATCTCGTCCGCGTGCAGCGGCGGCACGAGCAGCACGTCGGCCTCGGACGGCACCCACAGCTGCGGCGCGTCGGGCGCGTGGCAGGCGGGGGTCTCGACGGCGATCGCGCGCAGCGCGGGCGGCGCGAGGTGCAGCGCGAAGCGGAGCAGGTCGGCGCTGTCCGGGTCGATGCTCTCGACGCCGTCCAGGACCAGCAGGACGGGGCCGTCGGCGGCCAGCTCGCGCAGCAGCCGGCCGAGGGCGAGGCGGAGCGCGATCGGGTCCCAGCCGTCCTCGGGGGCGGGAGCCTCGCGGCACAGGACGGCGACGGCGCCGCGCTGCGGGCCGGGAAGCCGGTCCAGGACGTCCGGGCGGCCTATGGAGGCGACGAGCGCGGCGGCGGAGGCGCCGGGGATGTCGCGGTCGGACGGCAGCGTGGCCAGCCAGATCACGGTCTCGCCGCGGGATTCGGCGCGGGCCGCGGCGGCCAGCGCGACCTCGGTCTTGCCGACGCCGGCCGGGCCGGTGAGCAGGGCGCGGCCACGGGCGTGCAGGACGTGGTCGAGCCGGGCGAGCAGTTCCTGCCGGCCGACCGGCGCAGCACCGAAGGGCGCTGTCGTCACGTACCCCACCCCCCTCTTGCGCACCCGGGTGCGTTTCCCGTGTGTGCGCAGAGGATACGGAGGTCACGGGCACAGTAAAGGCCCGCTGTCCGTCATTCGGACAGCGGGCTCCGCTCCCAACTGGGGGGCGCGCCAATGGTGTAGACCACGGACGCGCCCCTGACCAGCGGTGTTGCGGTTGTGGGGGGTGGGTCAGGAGGTGATCAGAAGGTCAGGCTCCACGAGTCGATGTAGCCGGTGTCACCCGAGTACACATCGCGGACCTGCAGCTTCCAGCTGCCGTTGGCGACCTCGGAGGAGGCGTCGACGGTGTAGGTCGTGAGCACGTTGTCGGCGCCGTCCGAGGAGGACGAGGCCTTCAGGTTGCGGACGGTGCCGTCCGGCGCGATCAGGTCGATGACCAGGTCGCCGCGGTAGCTGTGCTTGATGTCCACCGCGACCTTGAGGGCGGCCGGCGCGTTGCCGGTCAGACCGGAGACGGCGATCGAGGACGACACGGTGGTGTTGTCGGAGATCGTCACGTTCGTCGCGTTGCTGAAGACGGTGCCGGTCGGCGGGGTGGTGGTGCCGGTGACGGCGTCCACGGTCTTCGCGGTGTCGGCGATGCCGGCGCCGCAGCCGCCCGAGCAGGTGCCGGGCAGCGGACGGGCGTTGGCCTTGATCGCGGACTCGATGTCGGCCGGGGTGAGCGAGCTCTTGGCCGACTCGAGCAGCGCGGCGAGACCGGCGATGTGCGGCGCGGCCATCGAAGTGCCCTGGTAGGGCTTGTAGTTCTCCAGCGACTGGGTGGTCGCGCCCGAGTTCAGGGTGGAGTAGATGCCGTTCTCGGGGGTGGTCACCGTGCCGGGCGTGTCGGTGGCGCGACGGGTCTCGCCGCCGGGTGCCGAGACGTCGACGGCGGTGCCGTAGTTCGAGTAGTACGAGCGGTTGCCCTCGCGGCTGGTGGACGCCACGGAGATGACGTTGGCGCAGTTGGCCGGGGTGAAGCCGGAGGTGTTGGCGTTGCTGTTGCCGGCCGCCACGACGACGGTGGTGCCGCGGCTGACGGCGCCGTTGATCGCGGTCTGGTAGACGCTCGGGCAGGTGGAGCTGGCGCCGCCGAGGCTCAGGTTGATGACCCGGGCCGGGGTGGCGTTGGCCGGAACGCCCGGGACCGAGCCGCCGGACGCCCAGGTGATGGCGTCGGCGATGTCCGCGGAGGAACCGCCGCACTTGCCGAGGACGCGGACCGGCTGGATCTTCGCGTTGTACGCGATGCCGGCGATGCCCTTGGTGTTGTGGGTGACCGCACCGATGGTGCCGGCCACGTGGGTGCCGTGCCAGGAGGAGTTGGACGCCGGGGAGCCCGCGCCGCACTCGCCGGCGGTGGCGTTCCAGTCGCCCTCGTCCTTCGCGTCCGCGTCACGGCCGTTGCCGTCGCGGGCGTCGGCGGAGGTGGAGATGAAGTCGTAGCCGGAGACGACGTTGGACGCCAGGTCCGAGTGGGCGGCGTAGCCGGTGTCGATGACGGCGACGGTGACGCCCGAGCCGGTGGTCTTGTCCCAGGCCGGCGGAACGTTCATGCCGCCGGTGGCCTCGAAGAGGTCCCACTGCTTGGAGTAGTCGGTGTCGTTCGGGGTCACGGCCATCGCGTAGGCGCGGATGTCCGGCTCCACGGAGGCGACGGACGGGTCGGCCCGGAAGGCGGCCATGACCTCGTTCACGTCCTGCTTCGTGGCGCTGTCGCCCAGGTCGACGAGGGCACCGCCGCCGGCGAGCCGGCGCTCGAAGGCGAGCGCCTCGCCGGTGGCGGCGCCCTTGGCCGCCGCGTCGCTCTTCGCGGCGGCGTTGGAGCCGGCCTCGGCGGTCTTCGTCTTGTAGGTGACGATGACCTTCTCGACCGGAGCAGTGGGAAGCGCGGTCATGGCCTGGGAGGCCGGAGCGGGCTTCGGAGCCGGGGCGGCGGCAAGCGCCACGGTGGAAGTGGCGGCTGCGCCGAGTACCGCGGCGCTCGCGACCACGACGGATATGAGTCTCCGCCTGGAACCGTTCAAGGTGTGTTGCCCTTTCAGCTACGACGTTTGCGGAGCCTTGGCGGGCGGCGCGGGAACCGCGGTGCGGGTGTGGGGGTCGCGGTCCACGATTCCCTGGGCTTGGGGGGCCCTGCGCCGCCGCCGGCAAAGACGGCCCGGGTCAAGGCCGCCCCCGGACGACCCCCACCTCCGCCCTCTACATGCACCTGACAGGCACAGGTCGGAGGTGGGGATCTGCCGGTGCGGCAGACAGTAGGGAAATCTCAGATGAACCCGATACGGGGAAAACCCTTGTCACCTCCCGAGGGGCCCGGGGGAGGGAAGGGGGATCGCAGCCCTGAGGGGGGCGGGGTGGTCAGCCCAGTTCGAGGGTGGTGATGCCGTAGATGCGGGCGTGGGTCATGGGGCGGATGGGGCCCGTGTACATGCGGGCGGTCTCGAAGGTGGGGGTGAGGCCGCGGGACGTGGCGAGGGCCGTGGCCGGGGCGTTGGACTCCGGGACGTCGATCGCGATGCGGGGTGCGCCGAGGGCGGCGGCCTCGGCCGCGAGGGCGTCCAGGAGGACGGCGGCGTCGGCCGGAGTGTCGGCGAACAGGGGGCCGATGCGGGCCTCGTCCTCGGCGGGGCGGACCACCCCGTAGCCCGTCGGGCGGCCGTCGACGACGCGGGCCAGGGCGCGGTGCCCCGGCGTGGTCAGCCAGCGCTCCAGGAAGCGCGGGCGCTCCGCCGGGTAGCAGGCGCTGTCGTACGCGCGCAGGGCCGCCGCGCCGAGCACCGCCGCCGGGACGACGTCCGGCGCGGGCTCCGCCGGGGCGGGCGCCTCGCCGACCCAGCGCGCGGTGCGGTGCGCCAGCGCGAAGCCGGAGCGGCGGTAGTTGTCCTGCTGGTCGGGCACCCCGTCGAGCCCCACCGTCCGGTCCCCGGCGTGCGCCAGCGCGGCGCGCCAGGTCGCCAGGCCGTGACCCTTGCCCCGCTGGTCCGGGCGGACCAGATAGAAGCCCAGGAAGGCGTACGCGTCGCCGTAGTTGACCACCGAGATCGCCGAGACCGGGTCTCCGTCCAGACGGCCCAGGAAGAACCCCTCCGGGTCCTGCGCGAAGAACGCCGACGCGTCGTCGAGCCCCGGGTTCCAGCCCTCCGCCGCCGCCCACTCCCGCACCACCTCCCAGTCCGCCAGGCTCGCGCGGGTGATCTCCAGGGCGGACTGCTGCATCGTGGGGCCTCCGGGGCGGGGGGAAGGCGGTGCGCCTGCTCGGCGCGCGCGGCGGTACGCCGGATGTGTCCGGATCCTAGCGAGTCGCGGCGCTCACCCCAGCAGCCGCAGTGCGGTTCCGGCCACCCCCACCCGCACCGACTGACCCCACGTCAGCTCCAGCGCGTCCGTCTCCATCCCGTCCCCGAACGCCACCAGACGGTCCGACTCCACCGTCAGCCGCAACCCCTCCGACCTGCCCAGGAGCCCCTCGACCCGCGAGGTCCCGGTCGCCGGCGACGGCCACGCCTCCCGGACGAACCAGACGAGCCGCGGATCCGCCGGCCCCGGAAGGGTGAGGCCGCTGCCGCTCTGTTGCCACAGCGAGCGCAGCCACCCCGTCGCGCCCGTACCCGTCCCCACCAGCACCCCCGACGACGCCTGCGCCTCCGGCGCCGTCCGCGCGTCGTCCGGCCCCAGCCGGTACCGCGCCGTCTGATGCCCCGGCGGGCCCACGTAGATCTCGTTCAGCGCGAGCAGCCGCTGCGCGTCGTCCGTCACCGCCTCCACCATCGTCAGCTCGTCCACCCCCGTCCGCCCCGCGGTCGCCGACGGCAGCAGCCGCGCCGCGTCCTCGGCCCGGTGCCGGACCAGCACCCCGGGGTTGCGCCCCGGGTCCGTGTCGATGCCGATCACCGGCTGGCCGTCCAGGTACTTCGCCGCGTTCGCCACCAGACCGTCCTGGCCGACCACGACCACCACGTCCTCCGGACCGAACAGGAACCTGTCCAGATCCGCCCGCTCCACCCGGCTCTGCCGCCACTGCAACGGCACCGCCGCCGCGACCGCGGCCAGCGCCTTCACGGTCCGCTCGTGCCGCTCCCGCACCTCCTCGACGCCCCGCCCCCGGCCGGCCAGGAAGAACGCGGCCTGCCCGTGCGTGCCGTGCCGGGCCAGCAACTCCTCGTACTCCGTGGTCCGGTGGACGATCACCGCCCGCGGCGCGAGGCTCACGCCCGGCCCCCGTTGCCGCTTCCGCCGCCGAGCTTCGCGAGAAGCCCGGTCAGCACGTCGGGCGACAGCGTCAGGCTGTCGATCCGGGGCAGGTTCTTCGCCGCCGCGGTCGCCGCCATGGCATGCAGCGTCGCCGCGTCCACCTCGCCGTGCACCCGCAGCCAGGCCGCCTGCGCCTGCGCCCGCGCCTGGCCGAGCTCGCGCGCCGCCTCCGCCTCGGCCTTGGCGAGCCGCACCTTGCGTCCGGCCTCCGCCTCGGCCCGTACCGCGTCCGCCGCCGCGCTCTCCTCGGCCTCCCGCCGCGCGTTCGTACCGCGCTGCTCGACGAGCCGCTCCTCCTGCCGGGCCAGCTCGATCTTGCTCGCCAACTCGTTCTCGGCGATGGTCCGTTCACGCTCGACCGCCACCGCGCGCCGCTCGTACGTCGCCCGGTCCGCCTCCTGCTGGATCTGCTCTCGGGCCGGCGTCCGCAGCGCCCGCTCCACCTCCGGCTCCGGCCGGATCGCCACCACGCGCACCGCGACCACCTCGATGCCGGTGGCCGGCAGCCGAGGCTCCTCCGTGAGCCCGGCCGCGATCCGGTCCCGTACCGCCGCCACGCCGTCGACCAGCGCGGCGGACAGCGGGGTGCGGGCCAGCACGTCGAGCGCGTGCTGCTGCGCGGTCTCGGTGAGCAGTGTGGAGATCTGCTCCAGCGGCGCGCCGCGCCACGCGCCAGTGTCGGGGTCGATCGAGAAGTCGAGCCGGGTCGCCGCCGCTTCGGGCCCGCTGATCCGGTACGTGACGGTCGACTGCACGCTCACGTCCTGGAAGTCGGCCGTACGGGCGTGGAACGCCATCGTCAACTCCCGGTCGTTGACCGGCACTTCCGAGAGCGCGGCGGACAACGACCGGTACCAGAAGCTGAGCCCGGTCCCGTCGTGCACCAGCTTCCCGCCCCGGTGGTGCCGGATGTGCGCGGTGGGCGCGGAGCGCAGGTGCCGCCAGCCGGCCCGCTTGGTGATGTCGGCCATGGGGTCCCCCCGGATTCGTCGGGTCAAGTTGTCGTCGACATGACGATATTGCGCCCGGGGTCTTTTCGTCAAGATGACGAAAGCGGATCCGGGGTGGGGTCGTCGTCGGCCGCGGGGCCGGGGCCGGGGGCGGGGTCGGGGCCGGCGTCCGGGTCCGGGCCCGGATTCGGGCCGCGTCCGTACAGGCGGGCCGTGACGTCCTCGTGCGCGAGTCGCCGCAGGGCGAGCAGGATCGGCTCGTTGAGCATCGTGTACGCCACCATCGCCTCGATCGCCTCCTCCAGGACCGGGTACTGCTCCTCGATCCGGACGGCCTCCTCCCGCGCCATCGGGTGCAGCGCCTCCGCGTACCGGCGCACGTCCTCCAGCGGGAAGGGGTAGCCCAGGGTGCGGAGCGTGACCACGGCCCGGGTGAGCGTGTTGATCGCCGGGGCCTCTTCGTACACCCGCCAGTCGAGTGCGGCGAGCAGGGCGCGCAGCTCCCGGTGCGTCGCGTCCCATTCCGGCTGCTGGACGTCGTCCTCGTCCGGTGGGGCGACCTGGGGCGGCAGCATGTACTGGGCGATGCCGAGCTGTTCGTGCCGGCTGAAGGCCGGGTCCTCGGCGACGGCCAGTACGTCGCGCGCCTGGCTGATCGTCATGCCGCCGACCGTGAGCAGCGCGCGGATCAGCCGGAGCCGTCGCACGTGCTCCTCGCCGTACTCCGCCTGGCGGGCGGTGACGGGGGTGCCCGGGGGGAGCAGTCCCTCGCGCAGGTAGTACTTGACGGTCGCCACCGAGACCCCGCTGCGGCGGCTCAACTCCGAGAGGCGCAAGGAAGATTCTCCGTTCCACGGGTCGACAGGGCTGTCGGACGGTTCTACTCTCCCTCGTCAAGGATAGTGCAGCTATCTACGAGGTGTGGCGGGCAGCGGCCAGCTCCGCCCGAAGGGGGACAGACCATGGCATGGTCCGGCGTCAGGCAGTTCGTACGCTTCGCGGCGACACCCGCGTGGACCCGCGGCGGCCCGGAGAAACGGGCCGAGCGCCGCCGCGTGCGGCGCGGACTCCACATGGCCGAGAGCGGCGAGCCGGTGGCGGTGTTCATGATCGGCGCGCGCATCAACCGCCTGCGCAAGGTCCGGTCCTGGCTGCCGGTGGTGGCGGCGATGCCCGCGATGCTCAAGGAGCTCGCCGACGACCCGGACAGCGGACTCCTCGGCTACCGGCTGCTCATGGGCCCGGACCTGGGCGAGGTGACCATCGTCCAGTACTGGCGGCGCACCGGCGATATCCGCGCCTTCGCCGGCGACGCCGACCGGGGCCACCTCCCCGCCGAGCAGGCGTTCTGGGCGCGGTACGCCAAGAGCGACGGCGCGATCGGGATCTGGCACGAGATGTACTCGGTCCGCGCGGGCGCCTACCACGCCCTGTACGGCGACATGCACGCCACCGGCCTGGGCGCCTTCCGCGACACGAAGTCCCTGGAGTACTCGGGCCACGGGAACCCCGTGCCGGTGGGGGAGTAGCGCCCCCCGGGCGGGTGTCCGCGGGGGAGCGGCCCGCGAGGGCCGGTCCCCGGCAGGGGGGCAGGGGGACCCGTTGTGGGGTCCTTTCGGTGGGCAGGGACAATGGCCGGCATGACGAGCTCGATACTCCGGCCGCGCCGCCGGACGGCCACCGGGACGGAGTCGGCCGGGGACGTGGCGGGCGGCACGCAGCCCACGCCGATCCTCGACCTGCCACACCCGCGCGTCGCCGAGCTGGTGCGCTGCATCGAGGCCGCCGCGCCCGCCGATGCGCCCGCCGCCGAGGCGCGGCCCTGGCCGGAGGAGCGGCAGCTCGAGCTGCTGCGCCGCGCGCACCGCCGCATCTCCGCGACGGTGCGTCCCGTGTACTCCGTGCAGGACGAGCGCCCGGTCTCCGAGGTGCTGCGGCGCGGCCGCGGCTCGTGCAGCCAGCGGCTCGCCGTGCTTGAGGCGGTGGCCCGGGCGGGCGGCGTCGCCACCCGCGTGCGCGGGCTGCTCGTCGACGGCGCGCTCTGGTACCCGCGGTTCCCGCGCATGCGCCGGCTCGTCCCGGACCACGTCGTCCTCGCCTGGCCCGAGTTCCGGGTCGCGGACGCCTGGCTGCCGGTGTCGGAACTCTTCGGCGGCCTGGACGAATTGGGCGCCCGGCCCGGCGGCGGATTCACCAACGCGGGCCCCGAGACGCTGTTCGAGGCCCTGTCCCGTACCGCCATCGACTGGGACGGCGTCGCCGCCTGCCCGGCGAGCGGGGGCGCCGACGCGGCCTGTGACCTGGCCGGCCATGTCGTCGCCGACCTCGGCCACTTCGACTCCCGCGACGCGCTCTTCGCCCGGCACGGGCAGACGCTCTGCCCGACCGCCCGCCTGGTCGCCGAGCCGATCCTCGGCCGCCGCTCGGCAGGTGCCTGACCAACGGTCCCTCCGAGGACTCCCGGTGTCCGAAAGTGCGCGGGTCGCGTCGTTTCCGACACTCGATCTTCCCGAGCCGCCTGGCCAGACTTCTCGCAGTCGAGTTCCGGACTTCCGCGAGAGGACCCACCATGGCCAGACAGACGACGCCGACGCCCCGCACCGTCACCTTCCTGAAGGTGGCGGTGGCCCTGCAGACCGTCTCGCTGTTCTTCCAGGCGGCGACCGCCGGGGCGCTGCTGACCTCGTCCACCGGCGCGCTGCTGCACGACGTCGGCTCGCGCGTGATGTACGGCGCGGCCATGCTCTACGTGCTCG
>NZ_JBICVX010000021.1:0-122272 GCF_043199435.1 Streptomyces sp. NPDC048604 | reverse complement strand
CGCTCGGGCGAGTCGGAACTGAGCCGGATCACCGGCGCCAAGGCTCCCTCCGGCACCCCGCTCGACGGTGGGCCCGCCGTCGAGCGGCCCAAGAACGTCAACGCTCCCTTCCGCGGCTTCGGTACCAGCAAGGACTCCTCCCGCGGCGGCGGCAAGTCGCGGAAGGCCGGCGAGGCCCGCAAGCTCGCCGCGGCCCGCAAGGCGGCCCTCGTGCGCCGCAACGGCTGAGAACCGATCCCCTGCCGGAAAGCATGACAAGCTGTGCGAGCCCAACCCCGAACCCAGGAGGTCCCCTTGTCCGCAGAGTCCGTGACCACGGAAGGTTCGGAGCCGGCTGAGCCCGAGACGTCTCCTGTGGCGCCGGACCAGGACGGCAACTACGACCTCAAGCGCAAGTTCCGTGAAGCGCTGGCGCGCAAGCGCGGTGCGCAGGCGGACGCGGCCGACGTCGCCGCCAGCCCGGATGCGTCGAAGGTGCGCGCGACGCACGGCCCGGCTGCGAGCCAGCGGTCGTTCCAGCGCAAGAGCGGCGGCTGAGTCGAGCCGTGTCGTGTGGCTGTGCGCCGCCCCGATGAGGACCGCGCGGCCGGGCCCGGGCACAGAACCGTCGCCTCGCTCACCCCAGTTGTCTCCCCACTCGGCCCGGGCCGAGTCGGGCCTACGGCGCCGATCGCACGTACACGCAGGAGGACCCGAACCATGAGTGACCCATCCGACGAGATTCCGAAGGCAGACATCGCGGTCATCGGAGGCAGCGGTTTCTACGAACTCCTGGAGTCGGTGCAGCGAGTCGAGGTCACCACCCCGTACGGCGCACCGTCCGACACCGTGTCCGTCGGCGCCGTGGGCGATCGCCGAGTGGCCTTCCTGCCCCGGCACGGCCGCCACCACGAATTTCCGCCGCACCGCATCAACTACCGCGCCAACATGTGGGCCCTGCGCTCGCTGGGGGTGGAGCAGGTCCTCGCGCCCTGCGCCGTCGGTTCGCTGCGCAAGTCCCTCGGTCCCGGGAGCGTGGTCCTTCCCGACCAGCTCGTTGATCGGACCACGGGCCGTGTCCAGACGTACTTCGACCACGGCGCGAGGCACGTCACCTTTGCCGACCCGTACTGCGCCGCCGGACGTGCCGCCGTGCTCAGGGCCGCGGGCGAGGCCGCAGCCGACGTCCACGACGGCGGAGTGATGGTGGTCGTCGAGGGGCCTCGGTTCTCCACCCGGGCGGAGTCCCAGTGGTACGCCTCGGCCGGCTGGTCCCTGATCAACATGACCGGGCACCCCGAAGCCGTCCTCGCCCGTGAACTCGCCCTCTGCTACACCTCCATAGCCCTCGTGACCGACTACGACGCCGGCGTGGAGCACGGAGAAGGCGTCTCGCAGGACGAGGTGTTCCGCGTGTTCGCTGCGAACATGGAACGCCTGAAGGGCTTGGTCCTCCAGACCGTTGCCGTCCTGGACCGAAAGAGGGAATGCGCGTGCGCGGGGGCGCACGGGATGGACCCGTCGTTCGAAGTCCTCTGAGGCGGCGATCGGCGCGGGCGGGGAGGTGACGCCGGGCCGCGATGCTGATCCTCCCGCCGGACTACCGGCGCCCGGCGGCGCGTTGCACGGGTCCTGAGCATGGTCGTACGGGGAGACGCCGGCCGACTGCACGCGGCCGTCCCAGGCGTAGCGGTACGAGTCGGTGCTGGTCCGGGGCGGCGCCACAAGACCGGTCACCGTGACGGCGATTGCCCCGGCCACGAGCAGGGGCACGGCGTGGGAGGACGGAACCGGCGCAACGCGAGCAGAGCGCCGGCGAACAGCACCCGGCATGCCGCGTAGGGTCAGGCGCCCCGCATGTCCGTGTTTCGTAAGGTGTTCCGGCCACCCACGCGGGTCGTGGCGGGGTGTCATGGAGTCATGCGCTGCACTCCGCCTCCTGGACCGCCGATCACCTTCAAGGCGCGTCTGCACGATGCCCGTACCGCGACCGCGATCGGCCGCTGGCTCGGGCTCGCCCTCGTGGTCTGTTTCGCGACCGGCGTGCTCAGCCATTTCCTTCAGCACCCGCCCGCCTGGCTTGCCGACCGGCTGCCGAGCCGACCGTACTGGGGCTATCGGGTTACCCAGGGGCTGCACGTGGCCTCGGGTATCGCCGCGATTCCGCTGCTGCCGGCCAAGTTGTGGGCGGTCTATCCGCGGCTCTTCGCATGGCCGCCGGTCCGGTCGGTCCGGCACGCGCTGGAGCGTCTCTCGGTGGCCGTGCTCGTCGCCGCCGGGATCTTCGAGCTGTTCACCGGGCTGCTGAACACCTTCCAGTGGTACCCCTGGCCGTTCTCCTTCGTGCCCGTCCACTACGCCGTCGCCTGGCTGCTGCTGGGAGCTCTGCTGCTCCACGTCGCCGTTCAGTGGCCGCAGATCCGCGACCACTTCACCCATCGCTCGCCCGGCACCCTGGCCCTCCCCGCTGCCGATGGACCCGACCGCCGTCAGTTGCTGGCGGCCGTGGCGGCAGGCGTCGGCGCCGTCACGCTGACGACCGTCGGCCAGTCCGTCACCGCGCTCGGGCCGCTGGAGCTGTTCGGCCCGCGCAGCCCGGACCACGGGCCGCAGGGGTTGCCGGTCAACCGCACCGCCGCCGCGGCTCGCGTAACCCAGGCGTCGCTGACCGACTGGCGGCTGACCGTCGACGGGCCACGCCCGTACAGCCTCACGCTGGAGGAGCTGCGCGCGATGCCGCAGCACGAGGTGACTCTGCCCATCGCCTGTGTGGAGGGCTGGAGCAAGTCCGCCCGGTGGACGGGGGTTCGGGTGCGGGACCTGCTGGACCGGGCGGGAGGCGGACCGGGCGCGAGGTGCCGCGTGGTGTCACTGGAGGTTGCGGGTGCGTACCGGGTGATGGAGATGGGCCGCACGTACGCCCAGGACCCGCTCACCCTGCTGGCGTTGGGCCTGAACGGCGAAGTCCTGTCGCTGGACCACGGCTACCCGGCGCGGATCATCGCCCCGAACCGGCCCGGAGTGCTCCAGACCAAGTGGGTCGGCCGACTGGAGGTTCTGTGATGACGTACCGGTACCTGGTGGGCGGCTGCGGGGTCGTCCTGATGGCCTTCGGCGGTGCCCTGCTGCTCGAACTGCCCGAGCCGTGGCGGGTCGGCGTGTGGCTCGCGGGTGGTGTCCTCGTGCACGACGGGCTGATCGCACCGCTGGTGATCGCGATCGCGGCGCTCGCCGCGGCGGCGGGTCTGCGTCTGCGCGGCGTTCCGCGCGCCGCGCTGATCGTCGCGGGCTCCCTGACGGTGATCGCCGTGCCGCCGCTCCTGCGGCCCGGAGGCGTGGCCAATGCGTCGGTGCTGCCGCTGGACTACACACGGAACTGGCTTCTTGCGATGGCGGCCGTCGCCGTGATCACGACGGCGTACGTCGGAGTGCGCGCGTGCCTGCGACGGGCCGCTCGGCGGCGCTGAGCCGGGGGAGACGGAGAGGAGGGGCCGACGCGAGTCGCGTCAGCCGCCTCCACGTTTGCGCCGTCAGCGATGCAGGCCCACGAAGCGGCGGCCTGCCGCCCGCCAGGCGAGGGATCGGGTCCAACCGGCGCCCGCGGCCTCGGCGCACAAGGCCCGTGTTCCGAGCCGTGCCCACCGGAAGGGCGCGCCGTGGCCGCCGCGGCCGTCGTCGACGTGGACGTCGACGCGCTCGTCGACCTCGGCGGTGGCGACCTCGACCAGCAGGGACCCGGTCGGCGAGGCCAGTCGGGCGGCGCGGCGCAGCAGGGCGGCTGGGTCACCTCCGATGCCGATGTTGCCGTCGACGAGCAGCACGGTGTCCCAGCGGCCCTCACGCGGCAGCGGATCGAAGACCGACCGGCACAGGGCGCTGCCTCCGGCACGGACCGTACGGGCCACCGCCTCCGGGGTGACATCCACACCCAGGGCCCGGTGTCCCCGTGCGGCGAGGGCGGCGACGAGGCGGCCCGGTCCGCACCCGACGTCCAGGACAGGGCCCCTACAGCGGTCGAGGACGGTGACATCGGCCGCGTCGGGTTCGGCACACCATCGTTCCACCTCCAAAGGCAGCAGCCAGCCGTCGTCCCGGCGCAGATAGAGCGGGCCCCGGCCGGAACGGAGGGCCTCGGCGTATGGGTCGGCCCGCCAGGCGAGGGCGGGCTCGGTCAGCTGGGCGGTCATCGTGCCACCGCGCACAAGCCGGCGTGGAGAGCGGCGAAGCGGGTGCCGGGGACGGCGGCCGCGACCTGTGCGGCGTCGGCCGGAGTGTCGACGTCGCACAGCTCGGGCAGGTCCCGTACCGCGCGCCCGGACGATGTCAGCCGCCGGCGCTGCTCCCGCCCGGTGTGCGGCACGGACATGGGTACGCCGAGGAGCAGCGCGGGGTCGGGCTCGGCCAGGCCGAGCGCCCAGAACCCGCCGTCGTCAGCCGGGCCGAACCAGGCGTCGGTCTCGTTGAAGTCGAGGCCCTGAGCGAGGAGTTCGGGGGTGATCTGCGGGGTGTCCATGCCGATGAGCAGGGCTGGTCCTTCGGCGTGGGAGAAGGCCGCGGCCAGCCGGGCATCGAGCCCGCCCGCGCACTGCGGAACGACTTCGATCTCGCGCGGCGCCCAGGGCCCCCGTTCCCCGTCGAGAACCAGAACACGGCGGGTGGCGGGGGTGGCGAGCACGGCCTCGAGCGTGTCCTGGAGGGCGGCTTGGGCCAGACCGGCGGCCTGCTCCGGAGTGAAGTGCGGCGTGAGACGCGTCTTGACCCGTCCTGCGACAGGAGCCTTGGCGATGACGAGGAGCGTGCTCATACGGAGACCTCCCCGGCTGCGGCGGACCGTGCACCGGGTGGCTCGGCCAGTACCCGCCGCATGTCGCGTACGGCCTGCCAGGTGCCCCGCCAGGTCCCCGTGACTTTCGATTTCCCCGAGCGCGGTAGGTACGGGATATCCGTCTCGGCTACCCGCCAGCCCGCGTCCGAGGCCCTGACGACCATCTCGAGCGGGTAACCGCTGCGCCGGTCGGTCAGCTCAAGACCGAGCAGGGCCTCTCGGCGTGCCACCCGCATCGGCCCGAGGTCGTGCAGCCGCAGTCCGGTGCGGCGGCGCAGCATCCGCGCGAGAATCAGGTTCCCGGCGCGGGCGTGCGCGGGCCATGCGCCGAAGACCTGTGGGCGACGCCGTCCGAGCAGCAGATCGGCCTCACCCGCTGCCACCCGCGCGGCCATCGGGGCGAGCAGCCCCGGATCCATGGAGGCGTCGCAGTCGCAGAAGCAGACCAGGTCGGCGCGGGCCGCGAGCAGTCCGGCGTGGCAGGCGGAGCCGAAACCACGTCGGCTCTCGTGCACGACGGTCGCACCGAGGTCACGGGCGATCTCCGCGGAGCCGTCGGTCGATCCGTTGTCGACGACGATGGCCCGCCACCCCGCGGGCACCCGCGCCAATACCCAGGGGAGCGCTTCGGCCTCGTCGAGGCACGGCAGTACGAGATCGGCGCGGGGCGGTGCGCAAGCAGATGAAGTCACCCTCCACACCGTAGGAATCAGGGACCGGGAAATGGCGCTTCCAGACCTTACGAAACGCTGACGCCACCCCGTGGGGAGGAACCTGCGCTTCAGCCGGGACCGGACGGGCGACAACCTGGAGCGATGGCAGCGAGCGATATGGAGAGTGCGCATGTGGCGCACCGCGGCGACGGCACGGACGAGACCGGCGCCGTGGGCGGCGTTCTGGTCGTGGACGACGATCCGACCGTCTCGGAGGTCGTGGGCGGGTACCTGGAGCGGGCCGGTTTCGTCGTGCGTCTGGCGGCCGACGGGCCGGCCGCGCTGCCCACCGCGGGGGCGGACCAGCCGATTCCTCCTGCCACGTCGTACGCCGCCACCGCCTCGACGCCCGCTCCGGCCATCCGTGCGTAGTGCACGGCCCAGCGCAGCGCCGCAAAGGAGGCCGGGGAGCCATCGATGCCGACGACGACCCGCTTTCCACCCGCTTCGGCCCGCATCTGAGGTCACTCCCTTCGATGGCCAACGAGGCTCTTCGAAAGCCGCGAATCTCCCCAGAGAGCGCCCACCCAGACCGTCGCTCCGTATCCGGGGGGCTGATGGTCGGAGTCCCCCCGCTGAGGGGGCGAAGGGTGATCTCCAGACCTCTGCCGATCAGCCTGCGGATTGCGCGTCCGAAGGGGCACTCGCGTGGTGTCGGCCCAGCAGTTCGGCGAGGCCGCGGCGGGTTGCGGCGATGACGACGCGGTCTTCCGGTTGCAGCACGTAGCCGGGGTGGAGGTCCCACAGCAGCTGCGGCTGCTCACCGTCGTGTCGGGTGGAGGCGAGGTCGGGACGGCGTGAGCCGGGGGAGGCGGTGTCGAGGGCGAGCACGCGCCAGGCGCCGGCACGGAATGATTCGGCGACGGTGCGGCCTTCGAGCTGAGGGTGTCCGGCGACAACGAGGGCGGCGAAGACGAGGACCTTTCGTTCGACCGGGATCGCGCCGAGGATCTGGCGCCCCATCATGGCCCCGGCGAACGCGGGTGCCGCGAGGTGGGTGACGCTGCGGCTGCGTGTGAGGGCGTCGGGGTGGGTGGTGCGCAGGGTGCGGTAGACGGCTGTGGCGAAGTCGTCGTCGTACAGGCGCAGCGCCACGCGCAGATCGGCCTTCACGGTACGGGCGTAGAGGACGGCTTCCAGGTTGGTGGTGTCGGAGCTGGTGAGGGCGAGCAGGGCGTGGGCACGGTGGACCTTGGCTGTTTCCAGTACGCCTTCCTCGGTGACGTCTCCCAGGACGACGGGTACGCCCAGATCGCGGGCGAGAGGGATGCCGCGAGCGTCGGGGTCCTCCTCGACGCACACGACCGGGATGTCCAGTTCGCGGAGTCGGGCCAGCACCCGAGTGCCGATCTTGCCGAGGCCGAGCAGGACGACGTGGCCGGACAGTCGCCGAGGCGGTCGCCGTAGCGTGCCGGCGGTGCGGAACGTGCCCAGCGTTTCCAGTGCTGCCGCGACCAGGAGCGGGAGCAGGGCGAGGCCGACGAGACCGGACAGCAGCTGGAGGACCTGGTGCGTGACCGGTGCGTCGACGGCGGGGTCGTTGATGGAGAACAGGTCGAGCAGAGTGATGTACGCGGCGTGCACCGGGTCGGCGTCGGTGAGCGCGGTGGTGGTCAGTGTCAGGGCGAGTACGGAGGCGACGATGCCGGCGAGCGCCCAGCGCAGGCGGCTGGAGAAGAGTTCGCGCAGAGGCGCCCCCCGGCGTGCCAGGCGTCGTGGGGGCAGGGCGGGACCGGCGTACTGGACCGTTTCCAGGACCACGCTGCCACGACCGGTGCTGCCTGCGACGGCCCGGTCGTCGGGCAGCAGGACGGCGCCCTGAGGGCCGCTCGCCTCAGAGCCTTCGGTACCTGCTGGGTCAGCCGTCGTGGACGACAGCAGCGCCAGCGTGCACAGGCCGGGGTCCGGCACCTCGCCGCGCCCGGGAGGAGTGCGCTCGGCGGCACGCAGCAGGACGCCGTCGGCCTGGACTACCTTGCTTGTGCCCGCGACGGCAGTGGCTGCGAGGGCGGGGGCCGCTGTGTCGGCGTCGGACAGGACGGTCGTGGAGGCGTCGAGGACGGCCCGGTCCATGCCGGGGGAGTGCACGAGCGCTGCCTGGTCGAGCAGCTCCTCCAGGTGCTGGCCGAGCTTGCGGTTGTACATGCGGACGACGAGGCGTAGCCCGGGGCTGAGGCGGCGGGCGGCGAGCGCGGCACGCAGATTGGTCTCGTCGTCCTCGTACAGCAGCGCCAGCGCCTCCGCACGGTCCACTCCGGCCTGGAGCAGCGCCTCCCGGGTGGGGGCCGGGGCGGTCGTCACCTGTACGGGGACGATCGTCCCGCCGCTCGTTGTGCCCACTGTCTCCGCGACCGGCCCGGCCGTGTGCTCCTCGGCCCCTGCCTCGGAGACGACCACGACGACACGCTGCCGGTAGACCTCCCGCAGTTCGTCGGCCAGTCGGCGGGCGAGCCCGTCGTCGCCGCAGACCACCATGTGTCCAACGGCGTGCGCATGCGGGTTTCCCTGGTGCGGCAGCGCCGTCATGTCTCCCCCTATGTACGTGATCTGTTGTGGTCGGGCGCGGACAGCTGTCACTGGCTCCCTCCGCCTCGCCTGCCACGGTGGACCAGAAGCGTGACGGCTGCCAGGCTGGTGGGGGCCCATATGGCGGTGAACGTCTCAATGGCCGGGTCCCACCCGTCGAGGATGAGCAACAGCAGCAACGTCCAACCGCTCAGGCCGGCCACGGCCCAGCCGCTCCTGGCGAGCGGATGCGGCCTCCGGCGGTGTGCGGCGGCCTCATGGTGCCGGAGGTACCACTGCGACACGTGAACGCCCCGAATTCCGCCCAGCAGGAGGATGATGCCTCCTCCGGCGGAACCCTGCGCGGCACCTTCCGGATACGCGTAGGTTCGCTGCCCGGACTCGCCTTCCCAGAGCGCGATGATCTCGCCCCGCCAGATCGTGCCGGCGACCCGATCGCCCGGACTTACCTGGTCCAGGAACGCGCTGACACCGCTCAGCCTCACCTCCCCGGCGGCTTCGTCGGAGCCGGAGACTTCCACCCAGCCCCCCGGGCTCTTGCCACGGTGCACTCGAACGGAATCGACGGTGAACCAGGCTGCCCGCTGGCAGTCTCCTGTGACTGTCCCACGGCACGCGCTCGCCGCCCGGAACGCGCGCTCCTCGGCCACGGCGTGGGGGAGCCGCGTGAACAACAGTGTGCCCGCGACGAGGGCTGCCGATCCGGCGAGCCCGATGAGGACGGCCCGTATACGAAGCCGCGTCTTGGCATACGGCTTGCCGTGCCGTGGATCCGGTGTCACGGCGGGACCGCCCAATCGTCCAGCTTCGCGAAGACGAGGGTCATGGCGCCGCCGCCGGCCGCGATGAGGCCGTAGATCGCGCGAGAACGCTCCGGTGACCAGGACGGCCCCTGACAGGGCCAGTGCCACGAGCAGGGCGTGCACCCGGCCCGGCAGGGCTTTCAGGGCACGCCACTGGTTCGACTTGCTGCTCGCGAAGCCCCTGGCGCGGGACTCGAGCGAGATGCTACGGAAGATCGTCGCGGCGTGGAGCGGGAAGAGCAGCGCGAAGCCGACGCCGAGGAGAATCCCCTCGCTGGCGAAGGGCGGAAGGTGAGGGACGGGGCTGTAGGCGGCTGCCAGCAATGCCACTGTGGCCAGAGCTAACTGAAGCCCCGCCTGCGCCTTGAAACTTCGTTTCACACCGTCCCCCATCAGACTCGTGTCTCAGCCGGTGACCTCCACCCGCGCATTGGTCTCCGCTGGGGCGAATGTGGGTCGGGGTCGGCGGCGGAGAGGAGTTCCATGCCATGGGCGACATTGCCGGTGACGGCACCGGTCAACTGGCTTGATTCGCTGCCCCCGCCGTCGGCAGATGTTGCCACCGAACCGCAACAGAGTTCACTGCCGGATCCCGGCAGCGCTTTACGCGCTCCTGATGCCGCTAACGCGCGCCCAACGCCTCCGACACGACCGGGGCGACCCGGTCCACCGCCTCGTCCAGGACGAGGTGCCCCGCGTCGCCGACCACGAGCAGGCCGGAAGCCAGGCGACGTCCCGTGGCGCGACGCAGCGAAGACGTGGGGAGGAAGGCGTCGTGTGCCCCCACGATCACGAAGGCCGGAGCTTTCCGGGCGGCGGCCGTCAGTACGGACCGAGGCAGTGGCGGAGGCGCGAGGCTGCTGCGGCACGACCTGCCTACGAGCGCCATCCAGTTGGCCAGGCCGACCGGGGGCTCGGCGCCAGGTGCCACCATGTGCCGCAGGAGACGCTCAGCGTGGGGAACAGTCGGACGCAGCAACCACGGAAGGGTCGCTCCGAGGACGGCGGGGCCGACTCGTAGCCAGACCAGTCCCGCCGGCGACACCAGTACACGGGCTGTGATCCGCTCTGATCGGCATGCGAGCGCGATCGCCCCACCCAGCGAATGCCCCACGACCACCGCGCCCCGGGGCGCGACCCGGTCCATGACCTCCGACAGCCAGCTCCCGTCCCAGGCCGCACGGGCGCTCCTGGGACGAGCGCCCGCACTCAGACCGGGCTGCCCCGGAACGTCCAGCGCGATGACCTGACCGACACCTGACAGGGACTCCAATGTGTCCAGGGCGACGGCGGCGTTCATGTTCGTTCCCGGCACGAGGACGATGCTCGGAGTCCCTGGAGTCGGGGCGGGCCCCACCGTCGTCACGTGAGTGGCTCCCGCAGAGGTGTCGAGATACGAGCGGGTGTGGGGCACCTTCCATGCGTCGAGGTGCCTCTCGCACCAGTCGCGTACACGGTCGTGCGCGGCCGCGCTGCGGTAGATCGATCGCATCGCGGCATCGTAGAACGGCGAAACGGGCACCGCATCGTGCCAGACACCGATCCCGGCGGGCGAGGGCGATATCGTTGCGCGGTCCATTGACGTCCTTTTGACGCCATATCGGCAGGGGCAAGGGGCAGCGCCGGTGGTCGTAACCGTGCCCCAGCGCGTACGAGCCCTCTTCACGACCCATCCCGCCCGAACGGTGGTGCTCGGGTTCGCGAGTGTGGTCGTGATCGGCACGGTCCTGCTGATGCTGCCGCTCGCGACGGAGGACGGTGGCGGCGCCGGTCCACTGACCGCACTGTTCACGTCGACCTCCGCCGTGTGCGTCACCGGCCTCGCGGTCGTCGACACCGGCACCTACTGGAGCGGCTTCGGCGAGGGCGTCATCCTCGTGCTGATCCAGGTCGGCGGCTTCGGCATCATGACCATGGCGTCATTGCTCGCCCTCCTCGTCTCGGGCAGGCTCCGACTGCGGATGCAACTGACTGCGCAGGCGGAGACGAAGAGCCTCGGCATCGGAGACGTACGCAAGGTCCTCCTCGGCGTGGCCGGCACGACGCTGGCCGTGGAGCTCGCCGTCGGCGCGTTCCTCGCGCTGCGGTTCCGTTTCGGGTACGACCACGGCTTCGGCGAATCCGCGTATCTGGGCTACTTCCACGCGGTGTCGGCCTTCAACAACGCCGGGTTCGGTCTGCACGCCGACAGCCTCACGCGGTATGCCCAGGACCCTTGGGTCACGCTGCCGATCGCGCTCGCCGTCATCCTCGGTGGCATCGGCTTCCCGGTCATGCTGGAACTGCTGCGCCACCGCTACCGGGTGCGCACGACCGGCCGGAAGAACTGGACCCTGCACACCAGGCTCACCGTCATCACGACCGTGGTCCTGCTGGTCGTCGGGACGGCGCTCACCGGCCTGCTGGAGTGGACCAACCCCGCCACGCTCGGAGCCCACGACGTCTGGGGAAAGCTGCTGAACAGCTTCTTCTACTCGTCGATGAGCCGCACCGCCGGGTTCAACTCCCTCGACATCGGCGCGCTGCAATCCTCCACGCTCTTGATGACCTGCGTCCTGATGTTCATCGGCGGCGGCAGCGCGGGAACGGCCGGCGGCATCAAGGTCACCACCTTCGCCGTCCTGGCCGCCGCGATCCTGGCCGAGGTACGCGGCGAGCCGAACTCGGTCGTCCTCGGCCGCCGTCTCGCCCCACACGTGCTGCGCCAGGCGCTCACCGTGGCGCTCCTCGGCGTGGGCGTGGTCATGGCCGCCACCCTCGCGCTGCTGTCGGTGAGCGAGGAGCCGCTGGACGCCGTCCTCTTCGAGGCGGTGTCCGCCTTCGCCACCGTCGGGCTGTCCACCGGCATCACCGCCGACCTGCCCGCCCTCGGACAGCTCATCCTCATCGGCCTGATGTTCATCGGCCGCATCGGTCCCATCACGCTCGTCTCCGCACTGGCCCTGCGCGAACGCACACGACGCTATGAACTGCCCGAGGAGCGACCCGTCATTGGCTGACTACCTGCACAATCTGCGCAAGCGTCGGCGTCGGCGGCTGAGTGAGCAGCCCCAGGTCTCTGCGGACCAGCGTGTCGCCGTCATCGGGCTCGGTCGCTTCGGCTTTTCCCTCGCCAACGAGCTGATGCGCCGGGGCTGGGACGTCCTCGGTATCGACTCCGATGCCCGCCTCGTCCAGAAGTACAGCGACCTGCTCACCCACGCCGTCGTCGCCGACTCCACCGACCCGGACGCCCTGGGCCAGCTCGGCGTCCATGAGTTCACCAGCGCCGTCGTCGGTATCGGCAACGACGTGGAGGCCAGCATCCTGGTCAGCTCGAACCTCCTCGAAGCGGGCGTCCCGAACATCTGGGCCAAGGCGATCAGCCGCCAGCACGGCAAGATCCTCGAACGCCTCGGCGTCCACCATGTCGTTCTCCCCGAGCACGAGATGGGTGAGCGGGTCGCCCACCTCGTCACCGGACGGATGCTCGACTTCATCGAGTTCGACGACGACTACGCACTCGTCAAGACCGTCGCTCCCCAGGTCGCGACCGGCCGGCCGCTCGGGCAGTCCCAGGTCCGCAGCCGGTACGGCATCACCGTCGTCGGCATCAAGCGCCCCGGCGAGGACTTCACGTACGCCACCGCCGACACGGTCGTGGAGAAGGGCGACATCATCGTCGTCACCGGCAAGACCGCGGCTGTGGAGACCTTTACAGAGCTCCCCTGACCGTTAGGATCCCCTGCGGGTGAGCCGGGAAGCCTGGTCGGCACAGTCCTCCGCCTGCCTGGAAGCATCCACCATGTCTCTGACCCTCGTCCTGCTCGCCCTGTGGGCGCTCGCCTTCCTGACGTTCAACACCGTCATCGCCCTGCGGGTCTGGCGGCTGACCCACCTGCCTCGGTGGCGCCGCGCGATGCCGGCGATTCTGCTCTGTGCTGCTGTGGCCGCGAGCCTCAGCCGGGCCACGGGCACGAGCATCGTCGCGGAGACCTTCGCGTTCCCGCTGAATGCGGCCACGGCACTCGTGGGCATCCTCGAAATACGTCGGCACCGCGCACGTGCGCACGGCATCGCGCAGGGAGAGTCGGCGTGAGCCCGTGGGCGAGCTGGACGCTCCTGGCCACCGGTGCCGTCTTCGTCCTCGTGCCGAGCATCGCCCTTCTACGAGGCTGGAGACCTGGCAGCTTGCGGCGGTCCGAGGGACCTGTGCCCTTGCTCGGCTGGGCGGGCGTGGCGCTGTACGGGGTGGTGCTGACCGGAGAGGTCCCGCGCCTGGTCGGCATGTCGACCGGCGTGCGCGCTGTGTGCGGGTACGCAGCTCTGGGGCTTGCGGCCTTTGTCCGTCGCCCTCGTTGTCCTCTACGACCACTTGGCGCGTCAGTCAGTGTGCCCCTCCCGTCCGCCTCGACGTGTTGAGCGGTCACAGATCCTGGTCGGGCCAGCTGAGGAGGCGTGCTCCGATGACGGCGGTCTGAAGGGTGTAGCGCTGGACGGGGTCGCCAGGGTCGGCGCCTGTCAGGCGTTGGATGCGTTCGAGGCGGTACGTCATGGCCCGCACGCTGAGGTTCAGGTGGCGGGCTGCCTGCGCGGTGACGCAACCAGTGTCGAAGTACGCGGTGAGGGTGTCCAGCAGCGGCTGCGCGCCGCCGCGGGCCTGCTGGAGCGGGCCGAGGACGCTGCGTACGAGGTCGGCCATGGCCTGCCGGTCGCGGGTGAGGACGGGGTAGACGAGCAGGTCGGCGGCGTGCAGGACCGGCTCGTTCAGGTCCATGCGGGAGGCGAGGTCGAGGGCGTTGAGGGCTTCCTCGTAGGAGTGGACGACGCCGCCGGCACCGGGGTGCGAGCGGCCGATGGCGACCTGACCGCCGTCGGTGGCCGCGTATGCCTGCTTCGCGAAGTGGGCCAGTACCTCGGGTTCGTCGGCCGGGGAGACGCAGATGAGTCGGCCGTCCTTGGTGGTGAGCAGGATGCGGCGGTTGCCGAAGCGGGCGACGAGCGAGGATTCGACGGTGCGGGTGACCGCGTAGCCGTCGTCGTACGCCTCCGGGCCCTGTGCCACGGCCACCGCGTGGGCGTGGGAGAGGAGCAGCCCGAAGCGCTCCGCCCGTTCGGCGAGCCTGCCGAGGTCGCTGCGGCCGTAGAGGAGATCGTCGATGAACTCGCGTCGAGCGGCCTCCTCCTGGCGCATCGCCAGGTGTTGCGCCCGCTCGTGCCCCTCGGCGAAGGCGTCCACGGCCTGCCCGACGGCGCTCAGGAGATGGGCAGCCGCTGCCTGCGACAGCTCGGGGTGGACACGCTCCGCGGCGGAGAGGTGGGCCCGGACAAGACTCCGCAGCCCGATGCCGGCCTCTGCGGCCCGCTCCCCACGGGACCGCAGCGCCTCCAGCTCGTCGCGAGTGAGTCTGCGGCGCGTTGCGCAGACACTGGACAGGATCTCGGCATACCCCTCCAGATACTGCTCGTTGGTCGCTCGCTCCGTCACGGCCCCTCCCGGTTTCCTGTCGCGTCTTTGACGAGTTCCTGACGCGCGCGGACCAAGACTCGCACGCCGGCCAAAGGGGGGTGTCTCTGGCATCAAGAAGACGTCAAACGCTGCCGGTTCACGGCAATGCCGACGCGGTCGCTGCTGCGCCAGAATGGTCTCGCGAGAGGGCCCAGGCATCGAGGCGATGCCGGGACCCGGAAACTTCGAGACAGCAGGGGGGAACGATGGGGGAGTTCCTGGACGCCGCCGTCGGCTTTCCTTCGATGCTGTTCACCGCTGCCCTGATCGTCGTCGCGGGCTTCTGGCTGCTGGTCCTGTTCGGTCTGGCGGAACGCGACGGCTTCGACTCCGATGTCGACGTCGAAGCCCTGCGTCTCGGCGGAGTGCCGGTCTCCGTGGCTGCGACCCTGTCGATCGTGGTCGGCTGGCTCCTGAGCGTGGGCGGTTCGGTGCTCCTCACGCGTGCCGGCATGTCTGGCTTCTCTTCGCATCTGCTCTCCACGGCTCTGCTGCTGGTGGCCCCACTCCTCTCCTGGCTGGTCACGCGACGGCTCGTACGGCCGCTGGCGCGGCTGTTCCCTGATGAACCCGGGCGGTCCCGGTCGGAGGTCACGGGTCTGTCAGACCCGCCTGAACGGGACCGATCCGCTGCCCGCGGAAAGCGTCGCGCCGCCGAGGCCGTACGCCGAGGCCGGTAGTTCGTCCGGGGCCGGGCCACCCTCAGGGCGCTCGCCCCCGTAACGCCGCCGCTTGAGCCCGCGGCTCCCAACTCTTCCATCGACACGGGGTTTCTCATGAATGCCATCACCCCGGGCATCGGCGTGCTGATCGCCGTTGTCCTGCTCATCTGCGTCGCCCTGCTCTTCGCCGTCACCCGGCTGTTCCGGAAGGTGGAGCAGGGCAAGGCCCTGATCGTGTCCAAGATGCGGAAGGTCGACGTCACCTTCACCGGACAGGTCGTGCTGCCCGTCCTGCACAAGGCCGAACTCATGGACATCTCGGTGAAGACGATCGAGATCTCCCGGACCGGCCGGGACGGGTTGATCTGCCGGGACAACATCCGGGCGGACATCCGCATCTCGTTCTTCGTCCGCGTCAACAAGACGGTCGAGGACGTCATCAAGGTCGCGCAGGCCATCGGTACCGCGCGGGCCAGCGACAAGGAGACCCTGCAGGAGCTGTTCAACGCCAAGTTCTCCGAGGCGCTGAAGACGGTCGGGAAGCAGATGGACTTCACCGACCTCTACACCAAGCGCGAAGAGCTGCGCTTCAAGATCATCGAGCTGATCGGCATCGACCTCAACGGCTACAGCCTGGAGGACGCGGCAATCGACCACCTGGAGCAGACTCCGCTCTCCCACCTCGACCCCGGCAACATCCTGGACGCCCAGGGCATCCGCAAGATCACCGAGCTGACGGCCGTCGAGAACGTCCGGACCAACGAGTACCGCCAGAACGAGCAGAAGGAGATCACCCGCCAGAACGTCGACGCCCGAGAGGCCATCCTGGAGCTGGAGCGTCGGCAGGCGGACGCCGAGATCAAGCAGAAGCGCGAGATCGACACCGTACGCGCCCGGGAGGAGGCGGAGACCGCTCGGGTCGTGGAGGAGGAGCGGCTGCGCGCGCAGAGTGCCTTCCTCCGGACGGAGGAGCAGCTCGGGATCCAGCGTGAGAACCAGGCCCGTGAGGTCGCGGTCGCGCAGAAGAACCGCGAGCGGGTCATCGCGATCGAGAACGAGCGGATCGAGAAGGACCGGCTGCTGGAAGTCATCGCCCGGGACCGGGAGACCGAGCTGACCCGCATCTCCGCGGACAAGGAGGTCGAGGCCGAGCGCCGGGAGATCGCCGAAGTGATCCGTGAGCGGGTCGCCGTGGACCGTACGGTCGCCGAGCAGGAGGAGTCGATCAAGCGGCTTCGGGCGGTCGAGGAGGCCGAGCGCGAGCGGCAGGCCGTCATCATCGCGGCGGAGGCCGAGGCCCAGGAGAAGCTGGTCAAGGACATCAAGGCCGCGGAGGCCGCCGAGCAGGCCGCCGTCCACCGCGCCGCCGAGGAACTCACCCTGGCGGAGGCCCGGAACAAGGCTGCCGACATGGACGCCCGCGCGAAGATCCGCCTCGCCGAAGGCATCCAGGCCGAGGCAGCCGCCGAAGGGCTCGCGGCCGTGCAGGTACGGGAGAAGGAAGCGGACGCCATCGAGAAGGCCGGCCGCGCGGAGGCGGAGGCCACGGAGGCCCGGCTGCGTGCCGAGGCCGCCGGCACCCGCGAGAAGGCCCTCGCCGAGGCGACCGCCATCGGGGAGAAGCTCAAGGCAGAGGCGGCCGGTCTGACGGAGAAGGCGGCGGCGATGGCCGCGCTCGACGAGGCGTCCCGCACGCACGAGGAGTACCGGCTGCGCCTTGAGGCGGAGAAGGACATCCGGCTCGCCGGGCTCGACGTGCAGCGGCAGGTCGCCGAGGCGCAGGCCACCGTGCTCGCGACCGGCCTGGAGAACGCCGACATCAACATCGTCGGCGGCGAGTCGGTCTTCCTCGACCGGCTGATGCAGTCGATCGCGCTCGGCAAGTCCGTCGACGGCTTCATGGAGCACTCACAGACCGCGCAGGCGCTCGCGGGCCCGTGGCTGAGCGGGGACGGGTCCTTCACGGAGGACCTGACCAAGGTGCTGGGCTCGCTGTCCACCGCTGACGTGCAGAACCTCAGTGTGTCCGCGCTGCTGGCGAAGGTCATGAAGTCGGGCGTCCTCGACACGGGCGCCGACACCGGCGTCCTGAACGGCGCCGTCAAGAGCTGACCGCCCACGGGGGAGCGGTCAAAGCGGGTCCGGTGCCGGCAAACGGGGGAGTTACCGGCACCGGACCCGTATCCACCACGGTACAAGGAGCGGAACGGGATGAGCGCGGGAATCGACCAGGACACCTATACGGTGCTGCGTGACCGCCTCGTCGCGCAGGCCGGTGAGCTGGCCCGGCGCGCCGAGGCCCTCAACCAGGCGCGGATCACGGAGTTCGGTTCGGGCGAGCTGACCCTCGCGGGCACCGACCGCATCCGCACCGAGAGCAACGGCCTGGCCCGGGACATCGTCGCCGTCGGCGACGGTGTCCTGCTCTTCGGCCGCCACACGACATCCGGGGGGCGAGCTGAGACTTCGGTCTCCGATGTCTTCACGCTGTACGACGGCGAGTTGAACCCGCTGCCCGAGGGCGCGGTGCCCGGTCTCCTCGACGATCCGGACTTCGTACGGGAGTTCACCGGCCTGCACCGCTACTTCCGGGGCACTCGCCTGCTGCGGCTGCGCCGCCTGGAAGGGCGTCTTCTCGCGGTCTTCCAGACGGGGGAGCAGGCCGACGACCTGCGTGTCCTGCGGTGGTCCGTCGGGCCGTCGGGCGAGCTGAGTTTCCTCGATGCCCAGGGCGAGCGCGACCACGTCTTCCCGCCCTCCCACGACGTCGACTGGGTGGAGACGACCCGAGACGATCACGTACTGGGCCGGCATCCGCACATCTCGCTCGGCGGCCGTCTCTTCGTGTCCACGGTCGGCGGGGCGCTCACGGTGAAGACGGAGAACGACACGGAGACCGCCGAAGACGTCCACAGCGAGCCCGTCGACGAGCCGCTGCAGTCCCTGGCCGACGCGGAGGTCGCGTACGCGACGGTGGGTGCGCTGATCGTGGTGCGGGTCCGCCCGTACAAGGAGGAGGTCCGGCGGCACCTCGTCTTCAACACCCTGGCCGGCACGGTGGTCAGGCTCGACGGCATCGGACAGGCGTGTCTGCGGTTGCCGGAGGACGAGGGGATCGTGTTCCCGGGCGGCTACTGCCTTGCCTCCGGAACGGTGAAGACCTTCGACACGAACTCGTCCGGTCTGACGTTCGAGCGGGCGATCCGCTCACCCAACGGCGAGGACATCCTCTTCGTCTTCCAGGCCCAGGAGGCCGACCGAAGCCTTCTTCTCCCGTACAACCTGATCCGGAAGGAGATCGCCAACCCGGTCGCCTGCCGCGGATACACGCTCCTCGACGACGGAACGATGGTCGTGCTGCGTGCCGAGGACGGAGAGCCCGGCCGCGTGCACCCCGTGCAGATCTGGCGGACCCCGTACGTGGCCGACACCCACCTTGCTCCGGCCGGGACCGGACCGCTGGCCCGCATCGGCAACTCGGATCTCGTCCGAGGCATCTCCGACTGTCTCGCCATCGCCCGGCAGGCCACCGAAACGACGCCCACCGGTGCGGTGTACGTGTCGCTGGTCGGCGCGTGCGCACGGACTGCCGATCTCCACCACTGGTTGGGCGATCAGGAGACGGGCGACCTGTACGGACCGCTGGCCGCGCTGAAGGACACCGCCGCTCAGGTCCTCGACGAGTTCGAGACCGTGACCACACTCACCCGTCAGGCGGCCGAGGCGCTGGCGGAGTCCGCCCAGCGGATCTCCCAGCTGGTCCGACGTGTCCGGGGCGAGGCGCCCGCCGGCGCCGAGGAGTGGGTCGCTCGGATCACCGAACTCCGTCAGGCCCAAGGGCACCTTGTGACCCTGAAGGTGATGCGCTACGCCGACACGGAGCGGATCGACACGCTCACGGGGGACGTCGAGGCCGATATCGCCTCGGCAGCGCAGCGGGCGGTCTTGTTCCTCCAGCGCGAGGACGCCTTCACCGGCCATCACAGGGACGCCGAACGCCTCGCCGCCGAGGCCCAGGAGCTGACAACCCTCGCCGGTGCCGTCCCTGTCGGCGAGCAGATCGACACGCACACGCTCGGCCTGCGGACGCTCAGCGAGATCGTCGCCGGTCTGGACATCGGCGACGCGACCGTCCGCACGTCGATCCTGGAGCGGATCGGAGACGTCCTCGGCTCGCTCAACCGCGCCCGCGCCGTCCTGACCTCGCGGCGCGCGGAACTCCTCGACCAGGAGGGCCGGGCGGAGTTCGCCGCCGAGCTCGCCCTGCTCGGCCAGGCCGTCACCGGCGCTCTGGCGGCTTCGGACACCCCGGACCGCTGCGACGACCAGCTCGGCAGGCTGCTGCTCCAGCTGGAGAACCTGGAGTCCCGCTTCGCCGAGCACGACGGCTTCCTGGCCGACATCGGCGCCAAGCGGACCGAGATCTACGAAGCCTTCACGGCGCGCAAGCAGTCGCTCCAGGACTCCCGTGCCCGCCGCGCGGAGCGCCTCGCCGAGTCGGCGGTGCGGGTGCTTGAGGCGATCACCCGGCGCGCCTCCGCCCTGGATGACGTCGACGAGGTGCACACGTACTTCGCCTCCGACCCCATGGTCACCAAGGTCCGGCGCCTCGTCGCGGACCTGCGGGAACTCGGTGACCAGGTACGGGCGGAGGAGCTTGACGGCCGACTCGCCGCCGTCCGCCAGGAGGCAGGCCGAGCCCTGCGGGACCGCACCGAGCTGTTCTCCGATGGCGGCGACACGATCCAGCTCGGCAGGCACCACTTCGCCGTCAACCGGCAGGCACCCGAGCTGACGCTCGTACCGCACGGGGAGACACTCGCGTTCGCGTTGACCGGGACCGACTACCGTGCCCCGGTCACCGACCCGGAGTTCGCCGCGACCCGGCCGTACTGGAACCGGACGCTGCCGTCCGAGTCGCCGGAGGTCTACCGCGCCGAGCATCTGGCCGCCCGCCTGCTGGCCGAACACGGCGCGGACGGCCTGGACGGCGCCGACCTGGCAGGACTCGCACGCCGTGCTGCCGAGGCCCCCTACGACGAGGGCTACGAGCGCGGTGTCCACGACCACGACGCCGCGGCGATCCTGGAGACGGTGCTCAGGCTCCAGGAGGGCGCCGGACTTCTCGGTCACCCGGCGAAGGCGCGCGCCGCCGCCCAGATGTTCTGGGCGCACTCCACCACCGCCGAAGGCCGCGACCAGTGGACCCGACGCGCGGTGTCACTCACGCAAGCCCGTGATCTCTTCGGCTCGGCATCGGCCCTGGACGGACTCCAGCGCGAGCTGGCCGGGGAGATCGGCAGCGAGAGCGCCGCCGCGTACCTGATCGCCGAACTGGCCTCCGGTCAGGCGGGTTTCGCGGTCGCAGCCGAGGCGCACGCACTGCTGGACAAGTTCCGCCACGCCGTCGGCGCCTCCGCGTACCGCGAGACCCTCGCCGCCCTCACGCAGCAGGACGCGCGCCTGCAACTCGTCGAGGCATGGCTGAGTTCGTACGCGTCGGCATGCGGCGAGCAGCTCGACGAGGGCGTACTGGCAGAGGCCGTCGCCGTCGAGCTGAGCCCGGATCTCGTCCGCTACGAGGTGGGCGCGCCGACCACGGCCACGGTCGCCGGACTCCTCGGCACCCACCCCCGTGTGCGGGGCCGCGCACTGGAGCTGCGGCTCGACGAGTACCTGGCCAGGACGCGGGCCTTCGCGGAGCTGGACGTGCCCGCCTTCCGCGCCTACCAGCGGCAGCGGGCAGAGCTCGTCGCGGCCGAGCGCGCGCGGCTGCGCGTGGACGAGTACCGGCCCCGGGTCATGTCGTCCTTCGTCCGCAACCGGCTCGTCGACGAGGTCTACCTCCCCCTGATCGGCGACAACCTCGCCAAGCAGCTCGGCGCGGCGGGAGACGCCAAGCGGACCGATTCCCACGGCCTGCTGCTGCTCCTCTCCCCGCCCGGCTACGGCAAGACCATGCTGATCGAGTACGTCGGCGACCGCCTCGGCCTGCTGCTCGTCAAGGTCGACGGTCCCGCCCTCGGCCAGGACACGACCTCGCTGGACCCCGCCGAAGCGCCCGACGCCGCGGCGCGCCGGGAGCTGGAGAAGATCGCCTTCGCACTCGCGGCGGGCAACAACGTCCTGTTGTACGTGGACGACATCCAGCACACGTCGCCGGAGTTCCTGCAGAAGTTCATCCCGCTCTGCGACGCCACCCGCACGCTGGGCGGCCACGACCTGCGCGGCAAGCGCTTCGCCGTCTGCATGGCCGGAAACCCCTACACCGAGTCCGGGCAGCGGTTCCGTGTGCCGGACATGCTCGCCAACCGGGCCGATGTGTGGAACCTCGGTGACGTACTGACCGGCAAGGAGGACGCGTTCGCGCTGAGCTTCGTCGAGAACGCCCTCACCTCCCACCCCGTCCTCGCCCCGCTCGCCGGCCGCGACCGCACCGACCTGGAGCTCCTGACCCGGCTGGCCACGGGCGACCCGACCGCACGGCGCGACCGGCTCACCCATCCCTACGCCCCCGCCGAACTCGACCGCGTCCTCGCCGTCCTGCGCCACCTGCTGACCGCCCGCGGGACGGTCCTCGCGGTCAACGCGGCCTACATCGCCTCCGCCGCCCAGTCCGACGACGCCCGCACCGAACCGCCCTTCCGACTCCAGGGCTCGTACCGCAACATGAACAAGATCGCGGCCCGCATCTCACCCGCCATGAACGACGACGAACTCGCCGCGGTCATCGACGACCACTACACCGCCGAGGCCCAGACCCTCACCACCGACGCCGAGACCAACCTCCTGAAGCTCGCCGAGCTGCGCGGCACCCTCACCACCTCGCAGGCCGCTCGCCGGTCGGAGGTGACCACCGCCTACCTGCGGACCCAGGCACTCGGCAGCGCCGGAGAGGACCCGCTGAGCCGGGCGGTCGCCGCCCTCGGCCTGCTCGCCGACCGCATCACGGCCGTCGAGACGGCGATCACCCGGGCGACGGACCCGCGTCACCTCCTCGCGCGCCCGGCCGGACGACACGCCTTGCTGCCGATGCGCGAAGACCAGGCGGGGAGCTGACCAGGAAACATGCGCATGACCCCCAACGCTCCTTACCTGCGGAGATAAGTGCACTGTGAACGGACGCACCTGTCCGAATAACGGTCGTGTCACGCTCCCTGGGATTCTCGAAGATCACCCTACGTGATGTGACTTGCATCACACAGTAGGCGGCGGATGTCGTGGTAGGAATGCGCAACTTCGCAGGTGGCACCACCCCTCGCCGCTCCTGCGCAGTGCCGGCACGCACCGGCAGCACGACCAAGGTGATCACGTTCCGAGTCCGTGGACGTCGACCCTCGGGTCGCCGATCGGACAACGGCGTTCGCTCAAAGCCCGCACATCCACCGGCGCAGCCTCCCGCGCGTCGGTCCTGCGTTACTGAGGTCCCCACCGTGTCACTCGATTCCTTCACCCAGTCCGTCGACAAGGCGGTCAGCGGATTCTTCGAGCCCATAGCCAAGTGGCTCGGAGAAGTGGTCTTCTACTCCGTCCCCGTCGGGGGTACGGAGCTGCCGCTGATCGTGGCCTGGCTCGTCGTCGCGGGTCTGGTCTTCACCGGCTGGTTCGGCTTCGTCCAGCTGCGCAAGTTCAAGCTCGCCTTGAACGTGGTGCGGGGCAAGTACGACGAGAAGGGGTCGGCCGGTGAGGTCAACCACTTCCAGGCGCTGACCGCCGCCGTCTCCGGCACCGTCGGTCTCGGCAACATCGCGGGTGTGGCTGTCGCGGTCTCCATCGGTGGCCCCGGCGCCACGTTCTGGATGATCCTCTGCGGACTGCTGGGCATGGCGACGAAGTTCGTCGAGGTCACGCTCGGTGTGAAGTACCGCGAGGTGCACGCCGACGGCTCCGTGTCCGGCGGCCCGATGCACTACCTGCCCAAGGGCCTCGCCGAGCGCTTCGGCAAGAACGGGAAGACCCTCGGCAAGGTCCTCGCGGTCCTCGCCTCGTTCTTCGTGCTGTTCTTCGGCCTCTTCGGCGGCAACCTCTTCCAGGTCAACCAGTCCTACGCCCAGCTGGTCTCCGTCACCGGCGGCGAGGACGGCCTGATGGGCGGGTCCGCGGGCGCGCTGTTCTTCGGCATCCTGATCGCGGCCCTGGTCGGCATCGTGCTGCTCGGCGGCATCCGTTCGATCGCCTCCGTCACCAGCAAGCTGGTGCCCGCGATGGCCGGCATCTACATCGTCGCCTGCCTCGTCGTCATCGCCGTTAACGTCGACGCCGTCCCGTCCGCGATCTCCACGATCATCGAGGGCGCGTTCAACCCCCAGGGTGTCGCCGGTGGTGTCCTCGGCGCCCTGATCATCGGCTTCAAGCGGGCCGCGTTCTCCAACGAGGCCGGTCTCGGCTCCGCCCCGATCGCCCACTCCGCGGTCAAGACCAAGCACCCCGCGAGCGAGGGTCTGGTCGCCCTGCTGGAGCCGTTCATCGACACGGTCATCATCTGCACCATGACCGCCCTGACCATCGTCATCGCCAACCCGGCCAGCTATGTCGAGGTCCGCGAAGGCGGCGAGTCCATCGGCGGTGTCACGATCACCTCCGACGCCTTCGGCACGGTGCTGCCCTGGTTCCCGTACATCCTGACCCTCGCGGTCATGCTGTTCGCCATCTCCACTGTGCTGACCTGGGGCTACTACTGCATGAAGGCGTGGACCCACCTCTTCGGCCGCAGCAAGGCCAGCGAGGTGACCTTCAAGGTCTTCTACACCCTGTTCGCGGTGGCCGGCTCGCTGCTGACCCTGCAGACCCTGATCGACATGGCCGACGCGGTGCTCTTCATGCTCGCCGTCATCAACATCATCGGCCTGTACCTCCTCGCTCCGGTCGTCAAGCGGGAGTTGAACTCCTTCCTCGCCTTCGTGAAGAAGCGCGACGCCGGCCTCGACACGGACGAGGACACCGACCAGGAGCCGGTGAGGACCACCGTCTGACCGCCCCCCGGCGGCCCGGCTCCGGAAGGGCCCTGACCCCACCTCGCGCCTTGGTGGGGTCAGGGCCCTTCACCCTTGTTCCAGCAGGTGAGAGACGCCTGGTGAGACCCCCGGCCACCCGATAGGGTGTTAAGAACGCATCAATACGATGCTGGTGTGCCGGGAAGTCTGGTCGGCGTCCGAGGGGCCTCTGTGCCCATTTGTCGACATGCCCCGGAGGGTTCCTCCCCATGACCCAGGCACGCCCCCGCAAGACCGTCTTCGGCCTGCTTCCCTGGCCCGAACGCCAAGCGGTGGCCGAGGCCCTGCGCACCGAGACCGTGGGCGGTCTCGTCCTGCTCGCCGCCGCCGTCGTCGCGCTGGTGTGGGCGAACAGCCCGTGGAGCGCCGCGTACGAGTCCGTACGGGACTTCCACTTCGGCATCCCCGCCCTCGGCCTGGACCTGTCGGTCGCCCACTGGACCGCCGACGGACTCCTCGCGATCTTCTTCCTCGTCGCGGGCATCGAGCTGAAACGCGAACTCGTCGTCGGCGAACTGCGCACCCCCGCCACGGCGGCCCTGCCCGTCATCGCCGCCCTGTGCGGCATGGCGGTACCGGCGGCCGTCTACACCCTCGTCGCCGCGTCGGGCGGCGGAAGCCTCGACGGCTGGGCCGTCCCCATGGCCACCGACATCGCCTTCGCCCTCGCCGTCCTCGCCGTCATCAGCACCCATCTCCCCTCCGCCCTACGGGCGTTCCTCCTCACCCTCGCCGTCGTCGACGACCTCGGCGCCATCCTCATCATCGCCATCTTCTTCACCAGCGACCTCAACTTCTGGGCGCTCGGTGGGGCGTTCGCCGGCCTGATCCTCTTCTACGCACTCCAGCGCCTCCGGGTCCGCGGCTGGTGGTGGTACGTCCCGCTCGGCGTCAGCATCTGGGCACTGATGTACAACTCCGGCGTCCACGCCACCGTCGCCGGCGTCGCCATGGGCCTCATCCTTCGCACCACCCGGGACAAGGGCGAGGCCGCGTCCCCGGGGGCGCGCGTCTCCCACCTAGTCCACCCCTTCTCCGCAGGCGTCGCCGTCCCCCTCTTCGCCCTCTTCGCCGCCGGCGTCGGCATCTCCGGCGCCGCGCTCACCCACGTCTTCACCGACCCGGAGCCCCTCGGGGTCTTCCTCGGCCTGGTCGTCGGCAAGATCCTCGGAATCTTCCTCGGCACCTACCTCGCCGCCCGCTTCACCCGAGCCCAGCTCAACCCCGACCTCGCCTGGGCCGACGTGTTCGGGCTCGCCACGTTGGCCGGCATCGGCTTCACCGTGGCCCTCCTCATCGGCGAACTCGCCTTCCCGAACGCCACCGAGGCCGAGCACATCAAGGCCGCCGTCCTGATCGGCTCCCTCACCGCCGCCGTCCTTGCCGCCGCGCTGCTACGCCGCCGCAACCGGCTCTACCGGCGCCTGTGGGAGGACGAGGAGCGCGACGAGGACGCGGACGGCATCCCCGACATCTACCAGACGGGGCCAGCGGGCGGCAGCCGGTGACCATGCAGGACGCGGGACCCGCGGCCCTCGGGACGGCCGTCGTGGTCGCCGTCCTGATCATTCGCACCGCCGTACGTGAGATGCGCGAACCAGGGAGCGCGCGGCGAGAGTGGTCCGTCCTCCGGCAACGGCGGATCCTGGCCGCCCGAGCGGCCACGTCCTTGGTCCTCGGCGCGGTGGGGTGGGCGCATTCCGGACCGGCAGCCGTCCTATGTATGGGCCGTCCTCGCCGGGCTCCTGGCTGCTCGGATCTGCAGTGCGGAAGGTGACTGATGATGTTTCAGGTCGTGTGGATCGTGCTGTGCACGGCCAGCCTCGTGCCCATCGGGATCGCCTCCTTGCGCGGATGGACCCCGCGCTGGGTGCGCGGTTGCAGTGCGCGCGTCACCAGGGCACGCGGCATCGCCGCGTTCACGCTCTACGCAGGCTCCCTGACCCCGGCGGTACTGAGCCTCGCCGGAGTGCCGGGAGACGAACTCGTACCGCTGCGGATCACGGCCGGCCCGCTCCTGATACTCGCTGCGACGATCCTGGTGCTGTGGGCGTCGGTGACAGAGCGGCGCGACACATCGCGCTGAGGACGTGACCGTCTCGGGAGCAACAGGCGCTGCCGCACGCGGGCGACAGGGCGGAAACCTGCGACCGACGAGGCTCGTCGGTCGCGCATGCATCAGATGGGGCAGAGATCACCAGCACACGCGCCAAAACTGTCGTCGGAGTGCTGCTCATGGTGCTCGCGGGTGGAGTTCTGTTCCGTGTGGCGGGCGGAGCGGATGAGGCTTCAGGGGACGATCTGGATAGTGCCTGCCGTCGACGTGGGAATCGATTCGGTATCCCCCCGCGAAGGCGTCCGACGCACACACGAAACCAGATGCGTGCCCGCCCATGGGAGGGCGAGGGGGCTCGGTGGGCGTGTCATGGATCCGGTCCGGCCTCCGGTGCGGGATGTTCGTCCCGGCGACTGGTGAGTGTGCGGAGGTGTCCCGGTGGAGGCGAGCGACAGCGAGCGGAATCGGCCCGAGCCCACACCCCCGGCGCCGTCTGAGCCTCCGGAGCGTCCTGCTCCTCTGAGGCGCTTGCAGACTGCCGTGAATTCCGTCGTCGCGTCGGGGCCCCCGCCGGGGCCGGCGCGTCCGGAGTTCTGGCGCAGCCCGCTGCGGGGGCTGTGGCTGACCGCGGTGCTTGGGCTCGTGCTGCTGGTCGGGGTTACGGTGTTGTTCGTGACGGGTCTGGTGTCGTACGCCGCCTACAACCCGGATCTGTCGCCGGTCAACGACCAGACGCCGGACAAGGGGTGGCTCGGCTTTTACCTGTTCTCCTGGCCGACCTCGCCGTACTGGCTCTATCGGGTGAACCAGGGTGTGCACGTGGTCCTGGGTGTCGTCCTCGTGCCGGTGCTGCTGGCGAAGTTGTGGTCGGTCATCCCCAAGCTGTTCCAATGGCCGCCCGTGCGGTCGGTCAGCCACGGCATCGAGCGTCTGTCTCTGCTTCTGCTGGTGGGCGGCGCCATCTTCGAGTTCGCCACGGGCATCCTCAACGTGCAGCTGCACTACATCTTCCCGGGCTCCTTCTACGTCCTGCACTTCTACGGGGCGTGGGTGTTCATCGGTGCCTTCGTCGTCCACGTGTCCTTCCGGCTGCGGCGTGCCCTTCGCGCGGTGAGGTACGGACGAGAGCTGCCGGAGGCCGGTACGGAGGAGGCGGCCGGACTTGTGTCGCCTCGGCCCGCGCCGCCGACCATCTCCCGGCGCGGAGCCCTGGGCATGGTCGGGCTGGGGTCCCTCGCGCTGTTCGTGGTGACGGCCGGGCAGAGCGTGGGGGGCTTGTGGCGCCGGACCGCGCTGCTCGCCCCGCACGGCCAGGATCCCGGCACCGGACCGAACGGCTTCCAGATCAACAAGACCGCGGCGTCCGTCGGGATCCGGCCCAGCGACATCGGCCCCGCCTGGCGGCTGACCGTACGCGGCGCGGGGCGCCAAGTCGTGCTGACCCGAGATGAACTGCTGGCCATGGAGCAGCACGAAGCGGCTTTGCCCATCGCCTGCGTGGAAGGCTGGTCGACCCCCGACCAGCTGTGGAGCGGTGTCCGGCTCACCGACCTGGCCGCACTGGTCGGGCGGGGCACGGACACCCCACGGGCCTTGGTGGAATCGGTACAGAGGGGAGGATCGTTCAGCTCCGTCGTGCTGAGGGACAACCAGGTACGCGACCACCGATCACTCCTGGCCGTACGTGTCAACGGGGCCGTCCTCTCGCAGGACCACGGCTACCCTGCCCGCGTGATCGTCCCGGGCGCGCCCGGCGTCCACAACACCAAATGGGTCACCCGGATCACCTTCGGAGAGCCGGTATGAGCCGCATGACCGCCTTCCGTCGCCGCTATGGAGCCTCCCCGCTCCACCTGCTCCTCGTCCTGGCTTCCTTCGCCCTCGCCGCCTACGCCGGCGTCCGACTACTCAAGGGGGAGACCCTGGGCGTGGCCCTATGGTTCGTCGGGGCGGCGCTCCTGCACGACCTCGTGCTGCTCCCCTTGTACGGGGTGACCGACCGGGCCGCGCAGCGCCTGTTCTGGGAGATTCCGGGGGAGAGGTCGCCGAGGCCGAGCGTCAACTACGTGCGTGTCCCGGTCTTCGTCTCGGGGCTTCTGCTGCTGGTCTGGTGGCCACTGATCCTGGGTCAGGTCGACCACTACACCGCGTACACAGGGCTCCCGGCCGACGGGTTCCTGGAGCGCTGGCTGCTGATCACAGCCGCTCTCTTCGTCGCCTCGGCAGCGGTCCTCCTCGTCCGGCGCTTGCATGAATCGGCACCTCGACGACGAGCGGCACGACGCGAGCGACGGGCACGCGAAGCCGCGCGATGACGCGAGAGCCAGCTGCTGGAGACCCGAGCGGTGCCGGTCTGACGGCCTCTCCCGCAGGGCGCGTCGTCGGGTCGTGCGGAAGAGTACGTTCCATGACGTACGACGAAGGGCTCGCCCAGCGGATCCGGGAGGAGCTCGGTGAGCGGCCGGGCCTCACCGAGAAGCGGATGTTCGGCGGCCTGGCCTTCCTGCTGGGCGGGAACATGACCGTGGGCGTGGTCGGCGACGAACTCATCGCCCGGGTGGGTCCCGAGCGCGCCGAGGAGGCGCCGGCCCGCCCTGAGGGGCGCCCGATGGACTTCACGGGCAAGCCCATGCGCGGCTGGGTGACGGTCGGAGGCCCCTCTCTCGCAGAGGACCGGGTCCTCGACCACTGGATCACCACGGCCGTGGGTTTCGCGAGCACGCTGCCGCCCAAGTGACAGGGGTTGCAGACGGTTTCGCCTGCCTCGGACGTGCCGCTGCAGTAGCACCTGGAGGGGCGCGCCGCACACGCCGAAGGCTGGCAGCACTACGTCGGCTGGCTCGCGGTCCGGGCAGCGGGCGGCGATCCCGGCCCCGACGCCTGGATGGAGACCTCTTCGGGCTGACGGGTTCCGGTTCCGCGGCGCGACCGCACGGCAGCGCTCGCGAGGACGAGGAGGGCCGCGAGTCCGTACGCGATCGCGGCCGTCGGCTCCCGTTCGGCGAAGACCCGGCCGAGGACGTAGACGGCCGGGCCCGCTAGAGCGACGCCCAGCCATTCCCATCGTCCGTCCAGTGCGACGAGGGCGACCAGGAGCAGGGCGTACCAGGAGTACCCGGGCGTGAGGAGAGCGAACGCCCAGCCTGTGACCAGGAGCGCGCCGCTCCACGGCCGTCGGGGGTCACTGCGCCGCATCACGTACAGGGACACGCCCGCCATGACGGTGAGGGTCACCGGGAGTGCCCAGCTGTCGGGCAGGACCAGGCGGAGCAGCGCGTATCGGGGTCCGGCGGCGGGGTCGTCGTAGCCTTCCTCCTCCACATAGCCGCCGAGGTAGCCGAAGACGGAGCCCTCCGAGAGGAGGACGTAGGGAGCGTAGGCGAGCGCGATGAACGCGGCGGCGGGCAGCAGCACCGTGGTCGCGTCGCGGACGCGGCGGACTCCGGACAGCGCCCCCGGCAGGACGATGGCGGGCATGAGCTTGGTGGCGATGGCGGCGCCGAGGACCAGTCCGCCGGCGGACCGGCGATGCGGAAGGACGGCGAGGAGCCCGAGTCCGATCACGGCCAGCAGCGCCCCGAGGACGTCCACATGGGCGTTGTTGACCGCCTCGATGGGCACGGCGGGGCACCACGCCCAGTACGCGGCCCGCCGCAGGTCCGTGCCCCTGCGGCGCAGGATCAGCAGCACCGCACCGGTCACACCCAGGGAGATCAGGCCGGAGCCGATCTGGAGGGGTTTGTGCCGGGCCCCCTCAGGGGAGAGCTTGTCGACGGCCAGGAAGTACGCCTCGGCGACAGGCGGGTAGATGGTGTGCACGGCGGGCCGGTTGAGACGCGTGCAGTGCGGTACCGGCCCGGCGTGGGGGATGCGGGCGAGGTCGGGGCCGGTGCAGGCCGCCCCCGTGGGAAAGAGCCACGAGTCTCGCAGCCGGAACAGCTCCGGGTCCTGCGGAGCGTGGTCGTACGGGGAGACACCGGCCGACTGGACGCGACCGTCCCAGGCGTAGCGGTAGGAGTCGGTGCTGGTCCGGGGCGGCGCCACCAGGCCGGTCACCGTGACGGCGATCGCCCCGGCCGCGATCAGGGGTACGACATGGGCGGCCGGAACCCGGCGCAGCGCGAGCAGAGCGCCGGCGAACAGCACCCAGCACGCCGCGTACCACCAGAACAGCCCGCCGGGGTCGGCGCGGTAGCCGTCGTACCGGATGGTGAGGACGATGACGGTGGTGAGGGCGGCGAGGGCCGTGGCGGTGAGGGCGGTGCGCGGGTTCACGACCGCAGCGTTCCAGGAACGGTCCCGGATGTGCGGTCGGGC
This sequence comes from Streptomyces sp. NPDC048604, assembly GCF_043199435.1. Classification (NCBI taxonomy): domain Bacteria; kingdom Bacillati; phylum Actinomycetota; class Actinomycetes; order Kitasatosporales; family Streptomycetaceae; genus Streptomyces; species Streptomyces sp. NPDC048604. The sequence continues at coordinate 91,910 of NZ_JBICVX010000021.1, read as the reverse complement.
GCCCCGCGTGTCCGTGTTTCGTAAGGTGTTCCGGCCACCCACGCGGGTCGTGGCGGGGGTGTCATGGGCTCATGCGTCTCATCCCGTCTCCTGGACCGCCGATCAGCTGCAAGGCGCGTCTGCATGATGTCCGTACCGCGACCGTGATCGGCCGCTGGCTCGGGCTCGCCATCGTGGTCTGTTTCGCGACCGGTGTGCTCAGCCATTTCCTTCGGCACCCGCCCGCCTGGCTTGCCGACCGGCTGCCGAGCCGACCGTACTGGGGCTATCGGCTTACCCAGGGTCTGCATGTGGCCTCGGGCATCGCCGCGATTCCGCTGCTGCCGGCCAAGTTGTGGGCGGTCTATCCGCGGCTCTTCGCGTGGCCGCCGGTCCGGTCGGTCCGGCATGCGCTGGAGCGTTTCTCGGTGGCCGTGCTCGTCGCCGCGGGGATCTTCGAGTTGTTCACGGGGCTGCTGAACGCTTTCCAGTGGTACCCCTGGCCGTTCTGCGCAAGCAGATGAAGTCACCCTCCACACCGTAGGAACCGAGGAGCGGGAAACGCCCCTTCCAGTCTTTACGAAACGCGGACGCCATCCCGGGGGAGGCTACCTGGGCCAGAGCCGCGGCCGGACGGATGACAACTTGGGGCCATGCTGGCTCGGCGGGCTAGCCGTCTCGCCGCCGCTCCTACGGCTGCCGGGCGAGACCGGCAGTCGCGAGAGCCGGGCCTTCCGTGCCGCCCGCGAGTTCGGCCATCCCGTCGGTGAACGGCACCGCTGGACGCCAGCCCAGCTCGCGGCGTAGCCGCGCGGAGTCGGCGGTGATGTGTCGGACGTCGCCCAGCCGGTACTCGCCGGTGACCACCGGGGACGGCCCCGCGCACGAGGCGGCCAGCTCTTCGGCCATGTCGCCGACGGTCCGGGGATCGCCGCTTCCGACGTTGTACGCGGCGAAGGCCGGCCCCTCCGTCATCGCCTCCAGCGCCGTTGCGTTGGCGGAGGCCACGTCCCGTACGTGGACGAAGTCCCGCCGCTGCCCGCCGTCCTCGAAGACGCGCGGCGATTCGCCGCGCGCGAGCGCGGACCGGAACAGGGCGGCCACGCCCGCGTACGGGGTGTCGCGGGGCATGCCGGGACCGTAGACGTTGTGGTAGCGCAGTGAGATCACGCGTCCGTCGACCGCCCGGGTCCATGAGGCCGCGAGGTGTTCCTGCGCGAGCTTGGTGGTGGCGTAGACGTTCCGGGGGTCCATCGGCGCGTCCTCCGCGACCAGACCGGGTGCAAGGTCGGCACCGCAGTCCGGGCAGCGCGGCTCGAACCGACCGGCCTTCAGGTCGGCCTCGGCACGCGGACCGGGTCGGACCACGCCGTGCGCGGCACACTCGTACCGCCCCTCGCCGTAGACGACCATCGATCCGGCGAGCAGCAGCCGCCGTACCCCCGCCTCCGCCATCTGGGCCAGCAGGACCGCCGTACCCAAGTCATTGGCCGACACATATCCGGGTGCGTCCCCGAAGTCCTTGCCCAGGCCCACCTTGGCCGCCTGGTGACAGACCGCGTCGACCCCGGCCAGGGCGTCCCGTACTGCTTTCGGGTCCCGTACGTCCCGCCCGTCCTCCGCCATGTCGAACACCACCGGGTCGTGCCCACGTCCGACCAGCTCGGCGACGACGTGCGAGCCGATGAAGCCCGCTCCTCCAGTCACAAGTACGCGCATGCCCTGAAGCTATGCCGCCTCGGTTCCAGCGAGGTGTCCGACGGGCCGCGCGTCACGGATCTGTAAGGGGATCCGCTTCACGAACACGATCTACAAAGCCAGTCAGGGGCCTGATCGACTTCTCGAATCAGGCCCCTGACCTGGTGCCTCAGCTGTCGGGGTGGCGGGATTTGAACCCACGACCTCTTCGTCCCGAATGAAGTGGGCTGCTTCGACTTCTACCGCAGGGCTTATACAGCCGCCGGGACAACTCCCACGGCACCATTCCACGCGATCACTCCACCTTCACGGAGGTGCCTGCGCTCCACCCGAATTACGCTCTCTGCGGCGATACTCGGCGCGCTCGTCCTGCCGGTGCTGTCCACCGCCACCGCCAGTGCGTCGCCCGCCGCCGCGCCTGCGGCGCTCGCGAGCAGCTGTTACGACCTGCCGCCGCTGCCGTACGAGGTGCACACCGCGGCCGTCACCATCCGGTCCAGGGCCACCACGAACGAGGGCCTCCACCACCTGCTCGACCCGTGCTTCCGCTTCCTCCGGGTCGAACGGCAGGGCCTCCAGTTCGGACGTGGTGATCCGGTCGGATTTCACGGTCGGCGAAGGCACCCTCGCCGACCAGCGCCCACAAGGGCTTGCTATTGGCCTCGGCCGGGGCGATGCCGAGGGCGTTGTCCTTGGGCGGCGTCGTACCAGGCCCCCTTCGAAGAACGCCCGGTGTCCAAGGAGGTGCAGCAGAACCTTCGGCGATTCAGCGACGACGGGGGCCGGGGAGTTCGGGGTGCCGTAGCCCCAGCCCGCGTGCACGTACGAGACGCCGGCGCGGAGGGCCGCCTCCTGGTCGACTTACGGGTTCGTCGTCGGAGGGGGTGACGACGAACCCGTGCGGATCAGGAGACCTTCACACGGACCGGATCGCCGAACAGACCCGGGGTGAACGTCACGTAGTCCGCCGTGAAGGCGCCCTTCCCCGTGACGACGCCGGACACGTTCTCGCCGGGGGCGAGCTTCACAGCGTCAAGTTGGTTCTCGTCCGCGGCCAGTTCGTGGGTGCGCTTCGTGCCGTTCGTGTCCGTGATGGTGAAGTACAGCGGGTTGACGTCGACCGTCTCGTCGCCGTTGTTCGTGATCGTGACCTTGACGCTCGTGTACGCCTCGTCTCCGGCCAGGATGGACTTCGCGAACTTGGTCTTCGTCGCGGTGACCTTCACCGGGGAGTCACTGGCCGGCTCCTCCTTGGCCGGGGCCTTTGCGGACGGCTTGGCGGCCGGCTGCTCCGCGGCGCTCGTGGGCGCGGGCCTGTGGGCCTTGTCGTCGCTGGTGCCGCCGTCGTACGTGAACAGGGCGATGACGATGACACGGAGGAGGCCGAGGAGTACGCGGACGCCCACGGCTTCCGCTCCACCCGCCCCCTCGGGCCCGGCTGGACGATCCTCGGCCCGATCGACGACATCGGCCGCGAGGAGAAGCAGTTCCCGTAAGAGGGCTCGCGGAACGCTTCGCCTGGAACCACCAGACACCGCCCTCGACCGGCTCGGAGACCGCGTCCGGCCCGGCGGAACGACGAAGGCATCGCCCGCGCCACCGGGCGCACGTGGCCGCCGCCCGAGCTCGCCTCCTTCGACGAGAACCCCGGCCTGTCACCCTCCACGCCGAAGGACGCCGCGCTGGCCGCAGCCACCGCAGGGCGATTCTTGAAAACCGGCCGGCGTAGCTCCACGCCTCAATTAGGCCCGTGTTCAACGAAGTGGGGACAGTGCCGCTGTCGTGGTTCCTAGAGACAGGAAACCGTTGTGGGTCGGGGCCCCGGTGGGACCCCGACCCGTGTTGGTGAAGCCCGAGGATCAGCCAGGCTTGTCGATACTGCTCAGTTCAGGGCCTCACCGGCTGTCGACGAGCAGTTCGGACCTGAGTCCGTCTAGAAGTCGCGAACGTGCCACTTCTGGTAGACGTTCTCCGCGACCGCGGTGTCCTTGCTCCACAGGGTGAGCCACACGCCACTTTCCAGGGAGTTGCCCTTTGGCGTGATGACTTTTCCGTACCCGTTGATGATCTGCCCGCCGACCTGGGAGAACTTCTGGACGTCACTTGCGGGATTGCAGGTCCAGAGGGTGAGCAGGGCGCCGTTGACGTTTGCTCCGTTCCCCTGGGGGGTGAGGCACTTTCCGCTGGCCTTGTGCACGAGGAGGCCGTTGTCGAGCTTCCACCTCTGGGATTCCGAGCCGGTGCAGGCCCAGATCGTCACCGGGGTGCCGTTGTCGGTCTTGTCGCCTTGGGGCGTCGCGCAGATGAAGCCCGGCCGCCAGGGGTTGACGAGCCAGCCGTAGCCTTCCGCGTCCGCCCGGCCTGCGTACGCTTCGAGGGAGAACACCACTCGCTGTGCTCCCCAGCCCTTGCTGTCGAGACCCTCGTTGAGGCCCCAGAGACGTTGTGCACGCCAGTCCCAGGAGAGCCCCTGCGTCAGCTGCGGCGCCTGCGACAGGACGCGGGGCGCCTCGCCGGGCTTGGCCATGTGGAGGCACGAGTACCTGTCCCCCGTGTCGCCCATCGGATAGCCGGCGGGGCACACGCCGGACATGAAGTAGTTGCCGGTCGCGCCGTCCCGGGCTATGCCCTGAATACCCCAAACGGGGCTCTCCAGCCACGTCCCCGTCGACGCGAGCTGCACGGACGGCGGGGCGAAGGCGAGGCTCGGGAGGTCCCAGCGGACGATGCGCCCACCGGCGTTGCCGTAGTTCTCGGCCGAGACCATGGTGTGGGTGTAACGGTCGACGCTCAAGGTGCTGAGGCAGAGCGGCCCGAGGTGGGGGCCGCAGGCACGGGGGCCGCCCGCGCCGAAGGGCTGCAGGTCCGTGTCGACCTGGGCGTTGGCCTTGGTGGTGTAGCGCGCGACGAGGGGCAGTGCCCAGCGGTGGTGGCGTGCCGAGCTCTTGCCGCCGGACAGACCGGTGCCGCTGCCGGCTGTGTCGGTCATGCGCCAGATGTGTCGCAGGTCATAGACCTGGAGCTCCATGCCGTTCGCGACGAACAGCATGTCCTCGTACCACGCGACACCATCCGCGTGGGAGCGGTACGTCAGCTCCTTGAAGTTGCCGTTCACTGGCTCGACGAGCGCGATGTTTCCGTAGGAGACGGCGTTGTTGAAGGCCTGCGAGAGGGTGACGCGCGTGTACTCCTCGATGGTGGACGGGCTCCGTCCGTCCACCCACGTGCCGAAATACCAGGACGAGACGTTGAGAGAGGACTGCCCCTGGTACAGGCCTGAGTCGGTGGCGGCGTGGGCCCCTGCGAAGCCCTGGGGCATCCAGCCGCCCGCCGGATCGGCGTAGTTGCTGTGGTCGAGCTCGGAGCCCCAGCAGTACCCGTCGTACCGCAGCGTTCCGTTCAGGCCCGTGCCATGGCACAGACCCGCGATGCCGTCGTTCTCCCCGAGGACCTCGGTGACGGAGGCCTTCTGGACGCCGGCTGCTTCGACCGACGCGATGAACTGGCGCTTGTCGCCGTCCACCCGCGTGAGCGTCCACGAACCGGTGCGCTCGATGAGATCTGCCGCCGCAGCCGGCTGCGCGGGTGCCAGCACGGTGGCGGCGATCGCCACCCCGAGCGAGTAGCTAAGGAGGCGCCGAACGCGCCCGAACATATGTTTCACCGCGACAGGATAGGGGAGACCGCGAAGGCGCACTGACCTGCACTGCCGCCCCCGACGCCATCCGTCATCACGCCGCAACCAACGGCGGCGGGCGCCGGTGGTCTGGCCGGTGCGGTGGAGTGATGCTGTCGCCGCAGGCGCTGTACCGGTGTCCGGCCGGCGACGGGGTCAGTCGACCTCGACGTACGTGACGATCAGGATGCTGCCGAGAGCGGTCGCGTAGAACACGATCCGCACGCCCTCGTGCTGGTAGTCGCGGAGGGCCGACGCCGTGGCGTGGCGCGTCACCGCTACAGGATCGGCGGCGATCTCGTTGAGCGTCCCGTCGAGGGCGACGCCCTGGGCCTGGTCGTCGCGCGGGGGGCAGGCCGTTCTCGAGACGGATGTCCTCCCAGTCGCGGCACCGGTCGAGGTCGATGCCTTCGGCGGCGAGGTTCTCCAGGACGTAGGCGAGCGCGAGGTTCCTGGGGAACTCGGCACGGGCGGCATCGGGCAGTTCGCGCTGCTCGGCCTCGTTGAAGGTCAGGTTCGCCATCGGGTCCCTCCGGCGGTCGAATGCTCCGTCGAGGCTGGCGCAGCAGCCGACCACGTGGGTCTGGTCAGGATGCCTCGAGGGCGGCGAGGGCGCCGATCAGCTTCCGTGCCGCGGCCTTCGTCAGCCTCTTGGACGCCGTGGTCATCCGCTCGCGGGGAGCACGCGGCTTGATGTCGGTCCCCTTGGTCGCCTTGAAGAACTCGGCGTCGAACCGCTCCTTGCCCGCGGTCTCCGCGAGCTTCGCCAGGTACGCCAGCTGCTTGTCCGTGGCCGGCTCGGTCTTGGCCTTCGCGGCACGTTCCCGCCGCGGCCCGTAGACGCGTTCGTTCTCCGCCTTCCGCGCGGCTTCGGCCTCAGGGCTCCGGCAGGTGACATGAACGGTCTCGTGCCAGGGCTGAGTGCCTGGTTTGCCGGTGACGGCTTCCCAGAGCGCGTTGGCCGTCAGGGCCTGCTCGTCGACACCCTCGGTGAGCCCGGGCCCGACCAGACCGTAGTAGCCGGATTTGCCGCGCGGGATGACGGTGAATCCAGCGGGGATGACGTGGGCGGTCAGCCAGTCCTGCCCGCAGCCGCAGTGCGTCGCGTGGTAGCGGCTCCACTTGCTTTCCAGCGGCTCGTACACGAGCCGGTCGCCGTAGTACTTCGGATCCCTCGCGAATCCAGACATCGGCTCCCCCTGGTGATCATCAGTCTGAAGTCCGAGTATCGCAGCGACCACTGACACTCTGGGCCCGAACCGGCCACCTCGCGGACATGCCGGCGCCCCCGTCCAGAGCGGGCATGCAGGGAAGACCTGCGGTCGATCTGAGAAGAGTCCTCCGCGGAGGCGGCTGAAGTCGAAAGCGGCGCGGCCGACGACGATTTCCGCCGGGAGGCATGGACCGAGCAGATCGGGCTGTACGGCGTGACGTGCAGGTTGCGCCGTATGGAGGATAAGCACATCATGTGGGTCGTTTTCGGGCCAATCATCGCGGGAGGCGCTCTCATCTCCCTGGTAACGGCGTGGCAGCGCCTTTGCCTGGCGAGGCGCGGGCAGTGGATCGAGGCGGACGTGGTCACCGTTCGCGAGATCGAGGACTCCGACGGCGACTCCCGCTTCTATCCGGTCGTAGCGTTCACCCGCCGGGGGGCGAGCGTGTGGAGGTCGAGTCAGGCAAGGGGAAGCTGTATCCCCCTGAGCTCGGCGCTTTCCCCGGCGGAAAGGCGCTTGTCCACTACGACCCGGCAAAGCCGAAGCGGATGGAGATCCGTGGCTACGAGCGCGACGGCGCTTTCGTGTACCTGATGATGGGCGTCGTCTTCATCTTCTGTCTGCTCATCACCGCCTCAGGACGTTCTCAGCGGCCACAGCTTCTCGGCCAGATTCGGCGCAGCGGAGCGTTGTGGCCCTTGGCTCGGGCGGTGGACGATCACGCGATGGCGATGTTGGAGACGATCCTCGCGACGGTCACTGGCCAGGGCGGCGCCGGCCTTGGTGCCGCTGGGGCCCTCGTGATGCAGCGGGCGAAACGCCGCGACGATGCCGCAGCCGCCGAGAGAGATGCCTGGCGGGCAGGGGAAGAGCTCACCCTTGAGATCATCGCCACGGCGCGAGCTGCGGCCAAGGCTTGGCTGAGCACATCAGAACGCGTGATCGACGACCTACGGCATGGGCGGGCGGTCGACGTCGACCGCTACGACGAGCAGACGGAGGCGGCGTCAACGGAGTTCATCTCCGCGCTGTACCGCCTGGCGGGACGCCGGCTTCCCGACACACGCCTGACAGGCAGCAGCACGACGCCGGTGGGCCCATTCGACTCCCGCCCCCTTGCAGACATGCTCTCGGAAACCTCGCATCGCATCCGCAACACTCTCCATCGAAGCGCAGAGGCGCCGATCCCCGATCCGGAGCTCGACGACACCTTGAGCCAGACCCAGACCGCCTACTGGAACATCAACACGTTCCTGATCCGGAACACCGAAGCCCTCACCGGCCAGCTGTTCCCCCCACCGATGATGTACGAGCCATCGTTTCGCGGGCCGGAGGGTGACCGGGCATGAGTGACTGGGGAATCGCCCTGATCGCCGCCGGGTCGGCCATCTTGGGCAATTCGTGACGGGGTTCTTCGCGTGGAAGGCCGGCCACCGACAAGCCGCGGCGGCCGAACACGCGGGAAATCGACAGGCCGACGCGCTGATATCGACTGTGCAGGCGACCCTCGACCAGCAGCGGCGGACCAACGCAGAAGAACAGCGTCGCGTCGATGCAGCGCTCGTTCACGAGGGCGCCGGGTCCCCCGAGCCGGTAGCGCCCTCGAGTTACTTCCACACCATCCACCCGCCGAACTTCGAGGCGAGCGCCGCCGAGGACGACCCGCGCCGGGAGGCGGGTGGACGGAGAAGCAGATCGGGCTGTACGGCGTGATGCTCGAGCTGTACGACCAGGAGCTGATCTGGCGGCGGTGCTCCGTCTTCGCCTCGATGACCTCGACGAGCGCATCACGGTGGTGGTCGACGAGCTGCAGGTCGGCCAGGTGCTCGACCGTCATGGTGTCCACCAGGGCCGGCGCCCCCTCGATCTCCTCCGCGGGCAAGCGCGAGGCGCTCCCGACGTGTTGAAGCACAGCTCATGGAAAGCGAGAAGAAGGATCTCTCGTGCGGAATCGGCGCGCTGATCTGCGCTGACGTCCTGCGTCCCGACGTTCGCTGCATCGTGACCCGGAAGTGGCCGGGGCTGCTTGACGCACTGGCGGCCGCACCCGAACGTACAGGCGTCGCCGTTGGTCAGGCGGACTCGTTCAGGTGGGCAGTGTCGTTGAGGGCGGCGAGGATCCAGCGGGTGTTGTGGTAGTCGTCCTGGCGTCGTTCGAAGCGGCTGAGGCCTGCGTGGGAGGTGCCGAAGCCGATCGCCGGGCTCTGGCTGACCGGGATGCCGAGGAGGAGATGGCAGGCCGCATAGAGGGTTTCGCCGTGTGCGGCCAGCAGGACGTGCTGACCGTCGTGGCGTTCGAGGAGACCTGTGAGGTGGCGGGTGGCTCGGGCCAGATAGCTGTTCCAGGGTTCGGCACCAGGTGCGTACGGGCGGTCCGGATGGGTCTGCGGGGCTCCCTGGAAGGCTGTTTCGACCTCACGCCAGAGCATGCCGTCCGCTTGGCCGTGTCGGGGGCCGTCGAGGCCCGGGTCGGTGAGGAGGGGGAGGCTGAGGGCGGCCGAGAGGAGGCGACCGGTCTCCTGGAGGCGTCGGCGGGGCCCCGCGTACACGGCGTCGATACGGTCGTCGGTGCTCTGCGCAGCGGCGAGTCGGGCAGCCAGGCGTTCGGTCTGTTGCCGGCCGAGGTCGGTGAGTCCGGTGCAGGTCTTTGGTCCGCCGACGCGGCCTTCGACGTTGCACCGGGCTTGTCCGTGGCGGGCGATGACCAGACGTGTGGTGACGGTCATGATCGATGTGCTGTCAGAGGCTTGCGGCGAGTCTGTCGGCCGTGCGGAGGGTGAGAGCGGCGAGCGTGAGGGTGGGGTTGGCGGTACTGCCGGTGGGGAAGACGGAGTTGCCGACGACCCAGAGGCTGGGGTGGGCGTGGGAGCGGCCGTCGGCGTCGACGACGGAGGTGGCTCGGTCGGTGCCCATGCGGGTGGTGCCCATGGGGTGTCCGGCTCCGTTGTACTTCAGGGTGGGCTGAAGCGGTTCGATCTCTTCCGCGCCGGCCGTTTCCTCCAGGTGCTGCCAGAGGCGGCGGGCGACCGAGTGCCCGTAGGCGAGGGCCCGCTTGGAGTAGTCGTCGATCTTGAAAGCGATCTTGGGGCGGGGTACGTCGAGGCCGTCGCGCTGGTCGGAGAGGGTGACCCGGTTGGCGGGATCGGGGAGCTGTTCGGTGGAGTAGCCGATGCGCGCCATGCGCGTGACGCGCTCGGCGAGCTTGTCCTTGAGGTCGTCGCCGTAGTGCTTGAGCTTCTTGCCGACCGGGTCCCACATCAGCTTGTCGAGTGCGGCGGCGGGGGATTCGAAGCGGCCCCAGCCGTCGTTGCCGATCGTCATGCGGAAGGCTCCGGTGGTGCGGCGCCAGTCGCCGTCGCGGAAGGTCTCGATGCTCAGGGTGGACTGGGGACCTCGGAAGGGGAAGACGGGCTGCCCGAACAGGCCGACGACCTCTTCGGCGAGGTGGTCCATGAGGTTGCGGCCCACCTGGTCGCTGCGGTTGTCCAGGCCGGAGATCAGCCACAGTTTCGGGGTCTCGATGGCGTTGAGGGCCAGGACGACATGGGTGCCGTTGACCTGCTGCTCGGCACGGTCGGCGGTGGTCCAGTCGCGGAAGACCACGGTCGGCGAGGCGCTGCCGGGGCGGGGGATGAGCCGGGTGATGGTGCACCCGGTGCGTACCTCGACGTCGAGTTCATCGCGGGCTCTTCGGACATGGATGGAGGCGTCGTACTTGGCGCCCGAGGGGCAGACCGGGATGCAGCTGGAGTTGCCCTGGCAGGCTTGGCGGCCCTGGTACGTCTGGGAGTTGCGCGCCTGCGGGGTGGTAACCACCGTGACGGGGATCTCGTCGATCTCGTCGATGGTCGCGAGCGCGGCCCGCATGAGTTCGTCTCCGTAGCTGGCGACGATTCCGGGCATGGGGAAGTCGGTGCTGCGCGGGGTGAGGGCAGTCCATTCGTCGTGGTTGCCGGAGACTCCGAGCTCGTTCTCGGCCTGCGCGTAGAAGGGTTCGAGATCGTTGTAGGTCAGCGGCCAGTCGACGGCGACGCCGAAGCGGCTCTTCATCTCGAAGTCGCTGGGCAGGAAGCGGGGGCTGTTGCCGCGCCAGGCCCAGGTGCTGCCCCCGACCATGCGCTGGAACCCGCTCTTGAACAGGTCGGGGCCGGCCTCGACGTAGTAGCGGTTCATGGCGACCGGGTCGCCGACCCCGTCGGAGGATGGGGCAAAGCCGTCCTTGTTGTTGGGCAGGGCCGCGTACGGTGAGGGCACGTTCTTCGAGGCGGAGACCTGGTAGGCGTCGACGAACGCGGCGCGCTGGCCGTCGTCGATGCCGTTGTCGCCGGCGTCGATGAGTAGCACGCGGGCCTGGGGCTTGGCTTCCTTGATCCGGCAGGCGCACAGCGCTCCTGCCACGCCGGCACCGACGATGACGACGTCGTAGGCAGTGTCCATGGAATGTCCTCGTCTCAGGGGTGCTGGGCCCAGTAGCCGTACCCGCCGGGCACCGGTGCCGCGGAGAGCGGGTGCGCGCTGATCGCCTGCCACACCAGGGCACCGCGGTAGCGGGCCGGGGTGTCGGGCCCGGCCTGGGTGTTGTCGGGCCTGGTGAACTGGGCGGTGTACCAGATCGCGAGCGTCTCGCGGGCGATGCGGGCGAGTTCGGGATCGGCGTTCACCGCGGCGAACAAGGCAGCCCCTGGGTCGGGCTGACCTGAGGCGGTGCGGTAGGCATCGACCAGGCGGGTGAGTGCGGCCGGGTAGTGGGTTTCGAGGCGGGTGCGATGCGCATCCGCGGTGGCCTGGTCCAGCGGCGCTTCGCCGGTCAGGAGTTCGGACAGGGCGCGGAAGTCCGCGGCGTGGGTCATGGCGCGCTCCTCGTTCACTTCTCGACGAATACGAGGTCCTCGGCCGGATGGGTCATCCGCACCTTGCTGTCGATGACTTCGACGACTTCGTCCAGACCCGTCGTGGGGTGACCGGTGGAGATGATCCAGAACTCGTCCGCCTCCTGATCCAGGAAGTCCGGGAAACCGGTCAGGTCCGGTGCGTGGGGGTCGCCGAGGTACAGGTAGTCCACCAGCCGCCGGAACAGCTTGGGCAGGATCACGACGTCGTCCTGGAGGGAGTCGATGCCGGTGACGGTCGCGCCGTCCAGCGTGGCGTCGTCCTTCCAGAGTCCCTTGTTCTCCGCCTGCGCCCGGCGCACCGCGGCGGTCAACTCGTCGCGCAGGTCGGGGAAGAGTTTCTTGTAGTACGTCGGGTAGGCCAGACCCATGTCGAGGATGTGGTGGTTGAACGTGGTGCGCAGCAGGGCCTCGTCGACGTGGATCTGTGTGCCGCTGGTACCCGGGGGTGTGCCCGTGCCGACGAGGGCGATGCAGCGCTTGTCGCGGCCCGCGCCGCGGGTCAGGATCCAGCCGGGCCGGGTCGTGGGAGTGGCCGCGGTGACGGTCTCGTCCTCCGTGCGCTCCACGCTGGTGAAGCCGAGCCAGTTCGTCAGCTCGTCCCGGGCGGCTCGGCCGTGGAGCCACGGCTGGTGGACCTCGGGGTTGCCGTTGCGTGAGTAGTGGGTCTCCAGCGTGTCGATGGCGTCCAGCCGCAGCCTGCCTTTGCCGGACGTGTTGTGCTCGACCTTGTGGGGGCCGGGGACGAGCTCCCACTCCTCCTTCTTGTCAGGCGTGAACTGGACGGTGTCCCCGTCCGGCCGGCCTCCGATGAGATGGTACGAACCCTTGATCAGCAACATGGGCATGACGATGTGGCTCCCTCGCGACGGGCACGAACACCGAACAGATCCTCACTCAGCGTTACAGAGTAGAGGTTTCTGGTGTACAGAGGGTGAAACCGTGCAAGGCGTTCGCTCGTTCAGCCCTTCTCGGCTCCGCACCCTCGCCCAGGGGCCACCGTCAGGTACGACACCCACCGCACGGGTCCACTGGCAGCCCCGACCGCCTAGTTCAGAGAACTGACGAGTTCGAAGCTCACAGCGCCGGACCAGATCGGTCGAGCCATTTTCACGTTCTCCCATGCCAGGCCCCTGGCGGATTCCCGCGGTAGGCACTTCGATCCCGTGATCGCACCCCCTGGGGGTCGGCCTGGACGCTGAAACCCTTTTGCGCGCCTTCTCGTGGAAGCGGCATCGCTGTCCGCCGTCGGCCACCCAGATTTCAGCCCATCGGGGTGGAGTTTTGAGTAGACGGCCTGCTCAATGGGCCAGCCGCCTCCCCTTTGCAGGTGTTCAGTGCTGCGGTGACGACCTCCGAGGCGATCGTGAAGCAGCCTCCGGCGTAAGGGTGGTGGCTGATTGACTGGGGAACGGATCGCGGGCTACCAGGTGGAGAGCGAGATCGGCCGTGGGGCGATGGCCGTTGTCTACCGCGCGAAGGATCCGCGCCTGGATCGCGATGTGGCCTTGAAGGTCTTCGCACCTGGCTTGAGTCAAAGCGATCGATTCCGTCGACGTTTCGCGTTCGACACACGGGTGGTAGCGGCGATCGATCACCCTCATATCGTGCCGATCTTCGAAGCGGGGGAGACAGACGACGGCCTCCTGTACCTCGTCATGCGCTACATCCTCGCGCCCGACCTGGGAACTCTCTTGGACCGTGATGGTCCGCTGCCCGTAGCAGCTGCTGTGCGCATCGCCGCGCAAGCGGCATCAGCGCTTGATGCGGTGCACTCCCACGGTGTCCTGCACGGGGACGTGAAGCCCGGCAGCATCCTGGTCGCCGAGGGCACGGACCGCGATCACCCGGAGTTCGTCTACCTCAAGGACTTCGGGCTGGCGAAGCCGCTGCTCGACGGCTCCGGCCGGGATCGTGAGATTCTGGGCACCCCAAAGTACATGGCACCGGAGCGAATCTCCGAGCAGCCCGTGGATGGCCGGAGCGATCTGTACAGCCTGGCCTGCGTCGTCTACGAAGCCCTCGCTGGTCGGCCGCCGTTCCAGCGCGATGACCCCATGCAGCTGCTGTGGGCGCACATGCACGATTTGCCCCCTGAGGTTTCCCTGGGACGTCCGGACATCCCGCCTGGTGTCGATGTGGTGATGGCCAAGGCGCTGGCCAAGTCTCCCGAGGATCGTTACGCCTCGTGTCACGCGTTCGTGGTCGACTTGCGGTCCGCCGCGAGCTCTGGCCCCCCAGGAGCGGCCGTGCCGCCGCATCCGGAGGTACAGACGCCGGCCCCACCCCCGCCGGCTGCGGGGGGTGGAAGCATCACACCGCCCGGTCCGCCGTTCGGTGACGATGACGACGAGTGGTGACGCGTGGGTGACATCGCCAGGAGCGCTCTCGGCGGAGCATGGACGGTGCTGGTGGGATGGCTCTTGCCGACCGCGTTGAACGTGGCCCTCTTCACACTGGCTGTCTGGCCGAGCCTGCGGCGCACCGGGGAATCCGTGAAGTTGTGGCCGGCGGGGGACACGTCCTTGTCCGTCGGAATGCTGAGCGTCTCGGTACTGCTCGGGCTGGCGCTCAACGCCGTGCAGAACCCCCTCTACCGTGTGCTGGAGGGGTACGCCCTCTGGCCGAACGCTCTGTACACCTACGGGTGCGCTCGCCGACGGCAGGCCAAGCAGGATCTGCAGGACCGCCTCACGCTGATTCGGCTGGAACGCCACGAGCGGGAGGGCCGGCTGGCACCGGATGACACCGTCCGGCTGACTGCCTTGCGCGCCGCCCCGCGGATCGCCCGGGCTGTCCGCAAGGACCGACAGCGTACGGCTGTGCAGCGCGCGCTGCTCCGCGAACGGCTTGCTCGCTACCCCGTCGACCCCGCGCAGTTGGCACCGACGAGGCTCGGCAACGCAATCCGGCGGTTCGAAGAGTACGGCTACGACCGATTCCGCCTCGACACGCAGGTGATGTGGAACGAACTGACCGGCAACTCTCCGGAACAGGTCCGCCGCCAGATCGACCTCGCCCGCGCGAATGTCGACTTCTTCGTCGCTCTGCTCTATGGCCACTGCGCCGTCGTCCTCTGCGCAGTGGCAGCCCTGACCACGGCGCACCCCGATGTCCCACTGTTGCTCACGGCCATTGCCGTGCCAGGCCTGCTGATCCCGGTGTGGTACCGCGCGGCCGTGTCGGCAACCGACGAATGGTCTGCAGCTGTAAGGGCACTCGTGAACACCGGACGCAAACCACTCGCGGAATCCCTCGGGCTCGTCCTACCGGGCGAGCTGGCCCGCGAGCGCGACATGTGGGCACTGGTCTCCAAGATGTCACGACTGCCCCACCACGAACGTGCCGCAGCACTGGACCCCTACCGCGCAAAGCCGCCCGAAGGCCCACCGACACCGGCTGGTGACAGCGGCGCCGGTCAGAACGTGTCATAGCCCGAACACCACGGCACTCCACCACAGGCTGTGTCGGGACGGCAGAACGTTCGGCCCTCATGGTGCCGGCTTCACGGTGAGCCCGAAGCAGATCCCGCCCCGAGCCAAGTGCAGGAATGGACGGGAGATCCATCGAGCGGCTCCGGGGCACCCTCGAGCAGGGGAGTGGCGAATATCAAGGAGCCCCATCACCCCGAGGTGTCCTGTCCGCGGACCAGGCCGAGGTCGACGCGCTGACGGTGTACGCCGAGGACTGCGAGACCACCGTCGTCCACTACACCCCGGCGCCGTAGCTCCCGCGCGCCGACGCACTACGCCCCTGGGCCAGAGCGCTGGATCCAGGGGCGGAAGTCTCGCTCATGCGCGCGGGTCGTGATCACACGATCGGGTGCTCTCACCAGCGTGTTCTGGTGCCAGGAACGTCATTGCATGAGTTTGGGGCGATCTGTTCGTGTGCCGATGGCCCCGCTTCGTGCGTGGGCCACTCGTGCAGACCTTGGACGTGTTCGCGTTGAGTCCGACGAACGAGACGTACGAGTCGCTGAACGCCGTAAAGTTGCAGGTCACACGGTCTGCTCCCCGCACCCGCGGGTATGGCCTCTGGAACGCCGAAGCCCGGTGCGACCTCCTCGAGCCCGCGGCGGTTCAGCAGTCGGGCTTGGGCAGGTCGAGCTTCGCTCGGAGGTCCGCCAACCCCTGGGTGCGTTCGGCGTCGCGAACGTCCTCGACGAAGGTGTGCAGCGTGAGGACCAGCCTGCGGCCGCGTTCGTATCGTTCGTCGCTCCATGTCTTCAGACGCTCCAGACCCGCGTGCACGGGTTCGAACGTGGCGGGGAACAGGAACAAGCCGATGCCGGCGAGCGCGGGAGTGCCCGCCTCTTCCCGGTAAGCAGACTCAAAAGGCTCTCGGATCACCGTGCCCTCGCTCACACCGCTCTCCTCCATCTGGTCCCAGACCGGATCCACCCATGGGTTGCTCGCCAGCACCTCGCCGAAGCGGACGGCGACCCAAGAGTGCAGACCTCTGTCACCGCCGTTGGCCGGGTGAGACTCCCTGTGCGCGTACCTGAGCACCTTGCTCGCTCGCTCGTCCTCGTTCTGCCCGATGAGGACATGCCCTTCGACATGAGCCGCATAGCCCGCGAACGTGGCGTCGCACATTTCTCGTGTGTAGCTGAGCACTTCCAGAGCGGCGGCCGGTTCACCGGTCTGGACGAGAAGGTTGCCGAGCAGGAGGCCTGCGATGTCTCCGGGCTCGGTGCCCTTGTGAGTCTTGAAGGCACGCTCGAACCCGGCCCGGGCGGTGTCCAGGTCGCCGGTGAGCTGAGCCGCGAGACTCAGGAGGAGTATTCGGCCCGAGTCCGAGGACGTGCCCGACCGGAAGTCCGGGGTGAGTATCACTGCGGCCAAGGGCCCCAGCCAGGGGTCCTCTCCGACGGCCACCTGCTCCAGCCACCGCCGGTGGGAGCCGCCGAGCCCGTTCTCGCCGATCTCGATGCCCGCCAGCGCGATTGCCGCATGCCCGGCCACGCTGGTGCGTCCCGTTCCGGCAGTCGCGGCCAGTAACTCTCGTGCCTGCGCAGCATCCCCCGCCCTGTACGCCGCCAGTCCGTGCTCGACCTCGTCCGGCACCGGGCTCAAGGGGTCAGGGGGCAGCGGAAGGGCTCTGCCGTCGGAGTCGAGGAAGGATCGATCGCTCATCTCGCCGCTTTCTCTGGGGAGCGTTTCCGCGCCAGCCTGCCAGGAGGGACTGACAGTCGACGGCTTCCGCGGCAGCCGGCCAGCTATCCAGGGATCGCCACGCAGCTCCGCTGGGGCTACCGGCGGACCATGCCAAGGCCGGCGGTGTAACGCGGAGGCCTGCGAGACCACCGTCATCCACTACACCCGGCGCCGTAGCCCGAAATTGCCGACGGCTACTGCTCCGTGGCGGTCAGTGGGCGCTGGATTCGATGAGCAGTGCATCGGTGGGGACGAGTCGGGGTCAGAGGGCGCTGAGCGGCTCAGCCGTGGAGAGTGACGTGGGGCAGCGGACGGCCAGTGGCGTCGAACAACGCGGCTCCACAATCGCAGCGCTCGTCGGCCAGGGTCTGGTCCGCCGACAATTCCCAGACCAGCATCTGCGAGCAGTTCGGGCAGTCCAAGCTGACCAGGGTCTCTTCGGGTTCCGAGCCCCAGGCCCGCACCGGGAGGCCCTGGTGCATCAACCTGGTCGGCTCACGCTCATCGGTCAGCGCGACCAGTACCTCGTAGGCGTCGGTGCCGTTCTCCCACACCATGAGCGTGCAGCGGAGATCTGCCAGCACACCGGACAGGTGATCGAGCTGACGGACCGGCAAATCACCGGGGCGCAGAGCCGGGTCGGTCTCGGCCGCTCGGTAGACGACGTTGGTGTCGACGTCTGTCGGCTCCGCCCCGAAAGCCCGTACACGACCAGCCACGAACGCAGCCAGCTGGCCCGGGTAGTCCTCACCGGCCCAGTCCATCGTGAACATTACGCTGTCGACGTGAACCCCCCGGGCCCGTTCGCCGGGGCTCAGGACCAGCTCTTCCAGCTTTTTCACGACGATCACGCTATCAACTGCCGGGCGGCGGGCGATGCTGTTGTCGTTCATGACCAACATCAGCCTCTGCACCTACCTGCGCGACCTCTAAGCTCGGCTCCTGGGCGATGATGGGCCGCTGCTCCCCGCACCCGCGGGGGTGCGATCACGGGATCGATGCATCGATGCGGGCCCTGCAGCGCAAGCACGGCGTGACCTATCGGACGGCTACGCACGGCGGTGATCGCGGCTTGGCCGGAGCCGCGCAGGAAGCCGCCCCGTTGACCTGATCGGCTGCATCGTCATGGGTCTTCTCGCTACTCCACAGCGCGGCCGATGAGTTTGTGGCTCCTGGCCGGTCCAAGCTCGTGACACCCTAGGAAGGACACTGCCATGTCGGAGCTTCTCGTCGACTTCATCACCTCCCTCGACGGCTACGCATCGGGAGAGGGATGGCCCGGGTTCTGGGGCCTCGAGGGCCCGGAGTACCTCGCATGGCTCGGCGAGCAGCCCGAGGTCACCTACCTGATGGGAGCGAACACCTACCGTCTGATGTCGGGCTTTGCCGCGGGTGAGGTCCCGAGTGGCCAGGACGAGTTCAGGCCGGAGGAAGAGGCGTCCGTCGACGCGCTCACGCAAGCCTCCAAGGTGGTGTTCTCCTCCTCACTCGAGGAGCCACTGACATGGGCCAACTCCACGCTCGTCCGTGACGACGCCGTTGAGGCGGTCCATGCTATGAAGTTGAGTGACTCAGGGCTTCTCAGCACGATCGGCAGCCTCAGCCTGTGCCGGTCCCTGCTACGGGCCGGGCTCGTCGACCGCTTCCGGGTCGTGATGTTCCCGGTGATCACCGGGGCCACGGGCGAGGAGCGTATCTACGACGGCTATCCGGATGTTGCCCTTGAGATGATCGACCACCGCACCTTCGACGGCCGCATCCAGTTGGTCGAGTACAAGCCTCGCGTGCTCGAGCACCCGCCGCTCGTTGTCCCTGCGTGACTTCCCCCTTCCGCCGGTCTGGACGGCCCCGCCAGGCCGGCGCCGACGGGCGCGGAGCAAGACCGATGTGCCCCAAGGCCGGTTCAGGTCGAGGATGTGGACCGCGATGAGGCTCCGCTGGTGCCTGTTCGCGGACCAGGCTGAGGTCGACGCGCGGACGGTTATGCCGAGGCGTGCGAGACCACCGTCGTCCAGTACACCCCTGCCCCGTGCGGCCGGCCCACGGCGGGCGCCACGTGTGACGGCCCTGGCCGTTCTCCGGACATGCAGTCGGGATCAGTGGGCCCAGGGCAGCCGTAGGGCCTCGATTTCCGTGTCGCTGAGGAGAGCCTCGACGAGCGGCGCAGGGCCCGCCACCTTGGTGCCCCAGAGGTCGTAGTCCGTGCAGAGGATCCAGGACCGGTCCTGGGCCCAGAGGTTGGACGGGGTCCAACCGTCCTCTTCTGGGTGGTCGTACAGCACCTTTGCGTCCTCAAGGACGCCGGCCCGGACGTGTACGTCTCGATGTCCTCGGCCCCGTGCAACAGCGGGCTGTAGTAGGCCAGGCAGCGGGTTTCCGGGCCCTGTGGGCTGTGTGCGGCGAGGATGTCGACCAGTCGGTTCCAGTCGGCTCGGTCCAGGCTGCCCTCCGACGGTGCCGAGATGCCGACCGGCCAGCCGCCCGACTTCCGGAGCGAGGGGAAGGAGCGGTAGCAGGGCAGTCGATCGTCGGGTACCGGGGGATCACCGGTCCTCCGCGCGAGCTCCGCCCAGGGCAGACGGCGCCAACGCGGTCCGGGGTGCTCGCCCGCCGTGCCCGTGAACACCTCCGCGGGGTCGAGGCCCGGGATGATCTCAGGTCCCCCGCCATTCAGCACGGCTCGTTGATACGCGACGAAGGACGTGTCAGTGGGCCCGAGTTCGTGTTCGTACATGGAGTGGAGCACCCAGGCCGCGTCGGGCAGGGCCGGCGGCATGAATCCGGTGAGCCCGTCGTCCTTGGCCAGCTCCCGCAACCAACCGGTCTCCCCGGCCCCGGTCAGCGGCCACCGGGCGGCCGCCAGAGCAGCGGATGTCTCGGTCATCCGTTCAGGATCTCACCCGCTGCCGGGAGCGAGCGCCGGGACCCGTTCCAGGCCGACTCCTCCCGCTTTTCCGGCACAGCCGACGCGGCGGTCGGCTACACCCCGGCGTAGGCGATGGCCAGGACGGTCAGGGTGCTGGTTGGGTGCCCGACGAGGATGACGGCGGTGACGTGCCCGCGGGCGACGGTGCGGATGATGCCGTCGTCTTCGCCGTACGGCTCGGAGTGCCCGATCGGGTCTTCCTGGGCGTCGACGAGGCATACCGCGAGGTCCTGGCGGGCGGTGTCGGGGAGCTGCTTGTAGGTGTCGAAGACGTCCGCGGGGAAGCTGAGCCGGTAGGTCACGCGGCGCCCTGGCCGCGGTCGCTGCGGTGGCCGGCGTCGCGCAGGACGTCCGCCGTGCGGTCGGCCAGGTCCTTGGCCGGCTCGGCGGTGCGCTGCGCGGCGGCGCGGGCGGCTTCGATCCGGCTGGCCGCGTCCTGCAGCGTCTCGGCGGCCGCGGCCCACCGGTCCAGCACCGCCGGGAGCTTGTCGATCGGGGTGAGGTTCACGTCCGCTAGGAGTTGCTGGCGCGAGGCCGAGTGCGGCAGGGCGTGGTTGAGCTTGTCCACCGTCCACGTCTCACGTGCCGTCACGTCTGCCTCCCCGGGGCGAGCTTGTCGTACGGGCCAGCGTAGCCGTCCTGCGGAGCACGGTCAGGTTGTCGTCGAGGGCAGGGTTCGATGGTGCCGCCCTCCAGACGCTTCTCCGCGTCCAGGGTGTGCCCGAAGCAGGCCAGGAACGAGCCACCGGCCGCGTCGGTGACCTTGTGGGCGACGGGCTCACCGCACGCGGTGCCGAGCCTGTAGTACCCCCACGACCGCTGGCAGCCAGCAGCCCTGCACCAGGCGCGGCCGCCGCTGCTGCGCAGAGTGCTGCCGTGCTCGGGACACACGCCCCACGGCACGCCGCACAGCTTCGGATCGCGGGCGGTACGCGCGCGAGCCAGATCAGCAACGGTGAGTTCCAGTGCCTCCCGACCGCGGCGCACATTCTCGGCAGCGTCGCCCAGACGGAATGCCGTGTCCCGTGTCTCGTCGCTCGCATGCAACCGGGCCGTGGCGTGAAGTATCCGCTGCTCAAGCACTTCTGCCTCCGCGGCCAGCACACGGAGTTCGGCCGGCGTCGGCTCCTGCTGCTCGCCGCCCACGGGATTCCTCTCGGTACGGGAACGGCGGTCCGCCGAGTGTTTCAGCGGCCGCTGACACTCGGGGCCGAATCCCGCCACGTGTTACTCGGGGCGGTTGTACTCGTCCGCGGGGATGGCTTTGTCGACGAGTTGCGAGAGTGCTTGTCGCTCAGGGCCAGGAGCATGTCCTTCTGGGAGAAGACGATGTAGCTGAGTTTCGGCTCTGGCTCAACTTCTGTGGTGCTGCGCCGAGGGGCGGTCATCGGCCGGCGTTGTCGCCATTCAAGTGGTCGCGGGCTGCGGTCACATAGGCAGCAATGGCCTGCGTGAGGTGATGGTGCTCATCACGGGCAGCCTGCACGGAGGCAGCGTCGGAGTAGTCCCTCTGTCGAGCGGCGAGCCGAATCTGAAAGGCCGCGTTGGCGACCTCCTGAGCAAGGTCGGCGACGTGTTGTGGCCCTTCGAGCTGGACGACGGGGAGTGTCCCCCGCAGGGCATCGTCCCGCTCTGCAGCCTCCGCTCGCAGTACGACAGCGCGCGCTTCGACGCCTTCACGCTCGAAGGTGCCTCCTGTATCGGTCATTTCCGCGCGAGCCTGGGCAATGGTTACGGTGCGTCGCGTCCCGTAAGAGTAGGTCTCGGCAGCTTGTAAGAAGGCGGCATAGGCGTCCCGCTGGTGCTGTCGACGCACTGCGTCGACAGGGCCGCGATGGGCTCCGCGGGCTTGGTGGCGTCCTGCCATGTAGGCCGCGCAAGCGGCGATCAGCGCGGTGGGGCTGGCGACGACGGCGGCTATCACCTGTGGGTCCATGACCGCGATCTTGCCGCAGCCAAACTACTTGGATGGTGCGTGTGGCGCACGCAGCAGGGGCGGCGAGGGGCAGATCGTGAAGCGCGCTCGTCCGGGGCCGACGCAGTTCCACAGAAACTGAGCCAGAGCCTGAGTTTTGAGATCGCCCAGGTACTTGCCGCGGGCGGCACAGACGATGCGTGCCGAACCGTCATGGGTTGACGATCAGGTGACCGGGAGCTTCGGGCCGCGTTGGGCAACGAGGGCCTGCAGCGTGTACGGCCCGTCTGGAAGCGAAGGGTGCAGGGCGTGGACGTTGTGATCGACCTCGGGTCGGGCTGGATGAAGGCTGGGCCGGCGGAGAAGGATGAGCCCACGGTGGTGGAGGCCGCGGTCGTGGGACGGCCTCGGTCTGGGGGCGTCATGGTGGGCATGACCGGCCGGGACCGGTGGGCGGGCGATGAGGCGATGGCCAAGCGCCAGATCCTCTCGCTCGAATACGCCAACGAACATGGGATCGTCACCAACTTCGAGAACGCGGGGCTTCTGTGGAAGCACGCCTTCGCTCAACTGGAGGCAGATCCGGCCCAGTGCCGGGTCCTGGTCGCCCAGTCCCCTGACGTCCCGGCCCGGCTCTTGATCGCCCGCTTTGGAGCGGCTGCAGCGCGCTGACCGGGACCATCCCCGCGGGTGCGGGGAGCAGCGGAACTACGACGAGACGCGACTGTGGGTCTGGGGACTGGCTTCGTTCATCTCTAGGAGGTTCTGGCACGCATTCCGTGAGAGCGCTGGACGGGGCTCCTCTGATCGGCAGACTGGAGAGATGCGGATAGAGAGCGTTGCCCGGATCCATGCAATCCGGCTCGGCGTGACGGTCGGTGCAGTCGTCGGCGCACCGGTTTTGTTGGTGGCTGGGACTCCGTTGCTGCGCCGTATGTTGCATCGCTACCACCGCGAGGACGGTCCGGGGCTTGTGGGCAAAGAGGACGGATGGGTCGGTCCGGGATACTTCGTCGTCACCAACGTGGTTGTTCGAACCCTCTGCTGGCCATCGGAGTTCGTACTCCGACGGCTTCGTCCTGCCTGATCAGGCCATCATCGAGCGGCGGTGAGAAGCACCCGTTTGCGCAGGAGCGGAAGCTTGGCGCGGCCGAACATCTGGCGCTTGACCATCTTGATGTGGTTGACCCGGCCTTCAACGGGACCCGAGTTCCAGCGGCTCGTCAGGCCCTGGACGACGGCGTCCCAGTCCTTCTCCAGGCCGACGGCGAAGGAGTGAACGCCGGGAAGATCCTCGGCTCGCGCGCTGACAACCCAGTCCTTCAGATGCTGGCCGGTGCGGGTGGAGAGGATCGCGGCGAAGCTGCGGACGAGACGGTGGGCCGCCGAGAGTTCCGGACAACGGGCGAGGACTTCGGTCAGCTGGATCGTGCCGGCTCCTACGCTGAAGGTGCCCGCGTCGGGGCCCCACAGGCAGTCCAGGTCGCTCACTGCTTTCACCTGTGGCAGAACCTCGGCACCGCGGTGGAGCAATGCGTGCGCCGGCACACAGGATGCCTGCGGTCACCCGGTTCCGACCCAGGTGACCAGACGGACGTCGAACCGCCGCTGGCAAAGGAGATGTCGCCGATCGAAGCCCGCATCCGGGAGATCGCCCGCGAGTTACACATGAGTGGGAACACGGTCCGCCGATGCGCTCGTGCGGCGACCCCTGAAGAGTTGCTCGGCGGCCGGCGGCAACCCCGGCCCAGCCAGCTGGATCCTTTCAAGCCCTACCTGGACAGGCGCTGGGCAGAGGGCCACACCAATGCCGTTCACCTGCACGCAGAGCTCAAAGAGAGGATGGTCACGCAGACACGCGTCCAGGGTCCCAGCGTCCCGCCCGGGCAGCAGAGCGAGTGGTTTGCGGGTCTCGCAGTCGATGAGCACGGTCCCGTAATGCTGCCCGCGGCGGGTGGCGAAATCATCGACCCCGAGCACCTTGGGCACTTCCCAGGAGGGGTCAGGAAGCGCCATCAGCAGCCGGAGCAGCGTCGTCCGACTGACCGAACTGTGCAGCACCACGGCCAGCCGGGCTCCCGCCCGGCCAGCAAGCGCGACGGCCACGGCCTCCAGGACCCGGCGCGAAGCAGGCGTCCGCCTCCCGTACCGGAACGTCAGCCCCGCGACCTGCTCGACGAACGTACGACGCTCGCATAGCGCGTAGTCGCAGTACAACCGCCGCACGGTCAGCTTCATGAGCGCCGGGTGGTCGCCGATCGGAGTATCAGCCAGCCGACGCTCGTAGCCGCTGTGCACTCGGTCCGACGGACGCTCACAGCCCGGGCACGGAGCAGAGCCATCGATGGTTCTCGCAACGATGTTCACCACACCGCACTCCGTGAACACCCGCTCCACCAGGACCGCGCTGAAGTGCGGAAACAGCACCGCGATGAGGTCATCACACCGCACCACGGTCCCAGATGACGCGGCATCACCGTGACAGAACGCCGCCGATCGTCCTCACGGAATGTGTGCCAGAACCCGCTACTGCTCGATAAAGCCACCTGTCGCGGTGTGCAGCTCGGAGCAGGTGAAGGGCACGGTGCCGAAGTGCTGCTGGATCTCTCGAAGCATCAGGTCTCTGGACGTGATGCCGGTGGTGTTCTGCCTGCATGAGACGATGTGGCGATTCCCGGTAGCGCGTGTCAGGAGCTTCTGCTGCTCCAGTTCCCACATTGCGCTGTCGACAGCTGCCTCTGAGACGCCGTGCTTCTCGGCTAGCACCTTCCGAGGTGGGATCAGCTTGTCGGGGGAGAAGACGCCAGCCTTTACGTCCTCCGCCAGCCGCTTCAGGGCCTCCTGGCGGGCAGCCTCTACCTGCGCGGGGGAGAGCTCCCTGGCCTTGATGTTGCGGCCCTTGGAGTCGGTGGTGTTGAAGCGCGGTTGTTCGGCACGCCGTGCCACGCGTTCGGCCTTCTCGGCGTCACCTCGGTCTCGAACCACCGTTCAGTTCGGGCCGCGACAAGGGGCCACCAGGGCTTATCGGCGGCGTGCTGCTTCCAGCGCTGTTTGGGCGCGTTGGAGATCCCCACGTAGAGGAGGTCGCCGATCTCGTCGAAGGAGCGGTACAGGCACGTGGGTCCGTGGAACGGGCGGGGTCTTTCCCACAGGGCATCCCTTCGCAAGGCGTGCTAGATGGTGGCGTACGGCACTGACAGGCCGTACGCCACCGCTTTGCGCGCCTGCGTCAGAACAGGTGCTGGTTCGGTGCTTGGGCAGCGTCCGTGAACTCTGAAACTTCGACGACGGTGACGCCGGCGTCCTGGAGAAGCTCAACGCCGTCGGCACCGGGCACGAAGGTGTCGGGCTCACGCCAAGCGGTCACAACGCGGCGGATGCCGGCGTCGCGGACGAGCTGAGCGCAGGGGCGGGGGCGGGAGGCTCGTTTCGCGCAGGGTTCGAGGGAGCTGTAGATCGTCGCCGTGACCAGCCTCGGTTCGTCGGCGGGGAGCTTAGCGAGCGCGGCTTCCTCGGCGTGATCGTGTGGGTTGTTCTCGCGGGAGTAGCCGCGGGCAAGCTCGAAGCCATCGGCAGCGACGATGACCGCGCCGACAGAGAAGGCAGATATCGACGGGGGGCAAAGCGTGGCGAGCTCGCAAGCGAGGGTGAGCCAGGCCCGGTCTGCGGCGTTCGGTTCGCGGCCGGTGCCCGGGCCGCTAGCGCTGGCGGGAGTGGTACTCATCGGGGCTCCGTCGAGATGTCCTTGGGGGCGTACCGAAGGAGTACCACGTCGCCAATCTGCCGGGCATCCAGGAGCCGGAGACGGCCGGTGGGGCCGCCGAGGTAGTGGGCGGGGCCAAGCATGCGGACAGCATCGGCCTGCCCGACGAGGAGAGGGGCAATGACGAGCTGGAGCTCGTCGGCGAGCGCGCACTCGAGGAACTGGGTGTGGATGGTGCCGCCGCCTTCGACCATGAGACGCTTCACGCTGTAGGCGTCGCCAAGTACGTCAAGTGCCGCGCTCCAGGTGGCGGTGGACATGGTAGGGACGCCCTGGATGATGGCGAGGTCGCCGAGGTTCGCTCGGGCCTTCTCCGCTGCCTCGTTGCCGACAGCCAGGACGAGTTTGTCGCCGCCGTGGTGCCAGAACTTCCAGTCTGGGTCGAGGTCGCCGGTGCCGGTGATGGTGACCTTCAGCGGATATTCCGGCAGGCCAGCGGCGACCCGGGCCGCCCGGCGTGCCTCGGAGTTGACGAGGAGCCGGGGGTTGTCCGCGCGGAGGGTTCCGGCGCCGACGAGGATCGCGTCGACAGAAGCGCGCACGGCGTCGACGCGGTCGAAGTCCTCCGGGTTGGAGAGCAGGAGGCGGTCCTCGCCTGGGCGGGTGTCGAGGTATCCGTCGAGGGAGACGGCGGCGGACAGCAGGACGTACGGGCGAGGCACGGTGAGCTCCAGAAGGTGGGAAGGGTCAGGCGGGGTGTAGGACGATCCGATCGAGCGCAGTGTGGAACTCGGCGACACCGTCCTGGTGGCTGGCTGGGGCGAGCGCTTGGTCGAGCCGGTCGAGCTGCCCGATGATCCGCGCGGAGCCGGTCTCAGCGGCGATCCCGACGGCTTGCAGCCCGATCTCGGCGGCCAGAGTCATGTTGCCGGTGCCAGCATGAGCACGGGCAGCGCGAGCGAGATAGACGTCGCGGTCGCGCCTGTAAACAGGCGGCAGTGAGGCGATCGCGGTGTCGAAGCCAGCGACGGCCTGCTCGTACCTGTCGAGCGCAGCAAGGGACCGTGCGCGGGCGGTGTTGATGTACGCCTCGTCGAGCCAGGAGCCCCAGACGCCGTCGGCGTCCGCGCGGTCGAGGAGGGTGAGAGCGGTGTCGTACGTGGTCAGGGCGTTGGCGCCGTCGCCCAGGACGGCGGGCGCGTGGGCCTGGTGCATGAGGGCGATGACCTCAAGACGGCTCCCAGGCCGAGAGGTATGGCGGGCGGCAGCCGCGAGCCCCAGGGCGTCAGCGTGGTGACCTGTGTCGACAGCGAGCTGTGCCTTACGGCCGAGGATGTACGCGGTGAGGTCCGTGTCGCCGGTGATGTGCGAGACGTCGAGGGCCTTCGCGGTGTGACCCTGCGCAGCGCGCTCATCGCCACTGTCCTGGGCGAGCCAGCCGGCTAGCTCCTCATACCGGGTCTCCAGCGCGAGGAGCTCGGCTGCGGCGGTGCCACGAGCGGTCCGGCGTCGCGTGGCGAGTCGGGCAAGGTGCTGCCGGAGCATGGGCAGAACGTTGCGGGAGCCGACCAGGTTGTCCGTCTGGATGACCACGCGGCGGAGCTGCGTGAAGTGTTCGACGGGGGAGGCCATGTCAGCGGCCATAGCGTCTGCGGCAGCCGGGGTCGGGAGCGCGGTCGCGGCAAGGCCAGCGAGGCCAGAGGCCAGGACGACGCGGCGGGGCACGGGCACGAACATGATCCTTCCGTGGATGCGGCAGGAGACGACGACCGTGTCCGAGCCGCCATCGTCTGAGCCAACACGTCGCTGGCCAGGGACGTCGAGGCATTGGGCCCATGCCCTGGTCCGTTGGCCCCATGCGGCCCTGGTGCGCTACGGGCGGCACATCCTGTGCTGAACAGGGGCCGCTCCTAACGGCTTTCCAGGTAGTCCGGAGACAGGCGAGTCACGCGGTGGTTGCCGCTCCGTCAGGAGCCCGGTGCTGTCGTGTCGGATCAGAGTGGGCCGTCGTCCGAGTCTCGTGCCCATTCCTCGCGCGGCCGCAGACGCGAGAGGATCCTTTGGGCCTCGTCGCGGACCCCGGCATCGTCATCGGCGGCGAGCTCGTGCAGTTGCTGGATCAGCCGGTCCGCGCCATCGGTCGTCATCCACTCATAGTGGCTGTCCAGAGCGTCCCCAAGCTGATCCATGGTCCAGATTTCGACAGCCTGGCTGCTGGCCAGTAGCACG
The DNA here is from genome assembly GCF_043199435.1 of Streptomyces sp. NPDC048604. NCBI lineage: Bacteria > Bacillati > Actinomycetota > Actinomycetes > Kitasatosporales > Streptomycetaceae > Streptomyces > Streptomyces sp. NPDC048604. The sequence goes on along the minus strand of NZ_JBICVX010000021.1, from coordinate 64,525 downwards.
CAGCGAAGGCCGGCGGTGTCCCTGCGTGCAAGCAGTGCCTCTGCCGTCTCGTGGGTGACCGCGGAGTCTCGGAGATCCAAGAGGAGACGGTGGAGGACGTCCGCCACCTCGTCGAGCTTGTCCGACGCTGCAAGCAGCCGACCGACTGCTGCGCGAACGGACCAGTCCGGGGAATCGGCATTCCGAAGGGCCGTGCTCAGTTCTTGATCACCGGGAGACACCATGCCGCCAGCCTGCCAGGGCCTTCGTCGATCTCCATGCGATTTCCTAGCTGCGCTGCTGCTTGGCTCTGGTCTGGGCGAGTCGGTAGGGCTCGGTGCCGGTCTCGATGAGAACGCGAAGCCGAGCCGGTTCGCCGGCGACCGCTTCGAGCGGGCTGCCTCTAGAGCGTGTTGCAGAAGGTCGTGAACAGGCAGGTCAGAGCGGGGTTACGGCCTGTCTGATCACGTCGCGAGGGCGAAACCAGCCGGGGCCTCAGGTCTCGGGCCGTGCCTGGTGCGAGGACGACATTGCACACAACGCAGTCCCGCCCGCGCTGCTGGCCGTCCGTCTGGGCTGGCGGCAACGTGCTGGGACTGATGCGCTGGGGCTGCCCACTCCTACCGTTCGTCGGGGGCATTTGTGCCGTTCGCCTGTATGCCCCTCAGCTACAGGTCGAAGATGGGTCGGGACGTTGACGAGCAACTAGGTCGCTCCGTGGCCATCCGCGGCCACGTGGCGGCCATGGCCGAACGGGGGCCCGATGACACCCCAGACTGTCAGCATGAGTCGTAACGACGCGCTGCGCGCCTCCGACGTGGCTGGCGCACGATCGACCAGGCGGCATCCCAGCTCACCGCGCATGGACAACAGCTCCTCGAGGACGCCCACTTCAACGTCTCCTCGCGCACCTGGCGACGGTGGGAAGGCGACAAGCCGGGGTGGCCGTCGGAGGAGACCGCCATCGTCATCCACGACGCCCTCGGCCGCTGGCCCGAGGACCTCGGATTCACCACCCCGCCGGGCTGGATCCGGCCGGAGCATCATGAAGAGGCTGATGTGAGACGTCGCGCCTTCGTCACGGTCACTGCCGCCGCGCTCGTCCCTGGGCCCAGGCGACGCAGCATGTCGACCCCGCGCTGATTGACTACTTCCAGCAGCAGCTGGAAGGGCACTACCGGGCCGACATGTTCCTCGGCCCGCACGACCTCATCGGCACCGTGTCCGCGCAATCCCAGCTCATTGACAAGCTGATCCGCTCCGCGAAGGGCGAGACCCGCGGCGGCCTGCTCCGCGTGGGCGCCGCCTACGCCGCGCTCGTCGGCTGGCTCTACCAGGACGCCGGTGACCTGGATGCCGCCGCGTTCTGGCGCGGTGTCACACAGGAGATAGCACTGCGTTCCCGCGACCCGCACCTGATCGGGTACTCACTCGTGAACCAGGCTCAGGTGCGGACCGACCTCGGCGACGGGCACGCGGTCATCGACCTGTGCGAAGCCGCCCTCGACGACGCCGACCGACTCGCGCCGAAGGTCCGCGTGACGTCGCTGCAACAACAGGCGCACGGAGCCAGCCTTGTCGGCGACCGTGACGCCGTGGACGGCCTCATCGACCAGGCTGGCAGGCTCCTTGGCCGAGTCGACGACGACATGCCGTGGGGCAACGCGTGCCGGCGGACGCCCGGCTACCTGGAGGTGCAGAGAGCCACCTGCTACGGGCGGCTCGGGCTTGGCGCGGAGGCGGGCGCGCTGTGGTCGCAAGTCCTTGCCGGAGTGCCGGACACGGCGCGTCGAGACCGTGGCGTCTACATGGCGCGGCAGGCGACTGCGGCCGCGGCCGCGCGGGAGCCGGACCACGCCTTGGAGATCGCCCGCGCGGTCGCGGCCATCGCGGTCGACACCGGATCGGCGCGGATGCGGCGGGAGTTGAGCACCCTGGAGCGGGCCATGCGGCCGTGGCAGGATGCCCCGGTCGGGCGGGACCTTGCCGAGGTCCTCGCGACCGTGACCGAGGGGAGATGACGACGGGCGTGCCAGTACCGCTGTCCGACGAGGAGATCGCGGAGCTTCTCGACGCGCTGCCTGGGTGGGAGCGCAAGGACGACGAGATCACCCGCACGTACGAGATCCGCTATCACGCGGCTGTGGCGGCGATCGTGACAATCGCCGACCGGTCGCGGCGGATCCAGCATCATGCCGACCTCGACCTGCGTATGAACCACCTTCGGGTGACCATCACGACACACGACGTTGGGTACCGGCTGACTGAGGCCGACTTCGACCTCGCGGCGCGCATCGATGCGATCGTCGCGGCACACCAAGCGCTCCCGCTGGACTGACCCCGGACACGAAACCGCCCCTCCCGCACACATGGCGCGAGAGGGACGGTGGTCGTTCAGTCGATATCCATCTGCCGGATCCAGCTGTCGGTCTTCACGGCAGCACCCAGAGGGCTCGGCTCGGGCCCGCCGGCATGGAAGCGGTCCGCACAAGCCCGCCCGGTCGGCGCCGCCCTACCGAGAGGGGCCCTCGGCCGTGTCGTGACGGTGGACGGGCCGACGGTGAGCGGGGCTTCGAGCTGGCCGGCCCGCGTGAAGCATTCGCGCCTCAGCCCGCGAGTCCGGCCGCCAGCTTCGCCACGACCTTCGCCGCCACCTCGGGCGCGGCGACCTGCATCCAGCCCGGCACGTCGTCGGGGTCCTGCGGCGACCAGTGCTCCAGGGCCTCGGCGCGTACCTCCGCCCGCGCCTGAGCGCGGTCGACGGGCGGCGGGACGAACCGGCCGCCGGCCGCGCGTACGTGCTCCTCCCCGCGGTCCGCCCAGAACTCCACCGACCAGCCCGGCCACCGCTCCGCCACGTGATGCGCGCCCGCCGAGGTGTCCAGCAGCCACCAGCCCACCAGCCGCCGCTCCGGGTCCACGTGGAGGCCGGAGTCCGCGGGTGCGGCGTACACCCCGTGGTCCGGCGCGTCCGCCAGCCGGGCGAGCAACTCCGGTCCCTCGGCGACCGGGTGGGTCCTGCCGGTCGCGGCGAGCACATGGCAGCGATCCGCGCCGATCGTGACGACCCGCACCATCGGGTCGGGATCGCTCAGCTCCTCGTCGTCGCGTTCCATCGCGAACTCCGGGTACGGCGAACCGCCGTGCCACCGGACGTCCTCCGGGTCCAGGCCCAGGTACTCCCGCAGCTCCGCCGGGCCGTCGTACGTCCAGCGCAGCTCCCAGCCCGGCCAGGCCGCGCCCAGCGCCTCCCACAGGGCGGCGCGGTGCCGCAGCCGTGTGATCGGGCCCTCCGAGGCGAACAGGAACAGCGTCCTGCGCCGCAGGTCGATCAGCGCGCCCGCCTCGCATCTGCCCTCGTCGATCCAGTGCCCCTGCAACTGTTCGCGGGCGCGGAGGAGCGGCAGGACGACGTCCGGACCGGCGAGCAGGTCGAGGTCGATCCCCACCGCTCCGAACCGGGGCGCGTACGTCTCGTGCGCGCCGCCGTCCTCGGGAATCACGAGGTACATCGCCCAGTTCGCCATGCCGGTGATGATCTCAGGCCCCGCTGCCGGCGCCCAAGCGGTTATGCCCCGCCAGCAGGCTCTCCCGCGGCCCCGCCGGCAGCCTCGCCCGCACCCTCCAAGTGCCGCCGCAGCCGCTCCTCCAGGCCGCCGATCAGCGAGCTCAGCCCGATCTCGAAGCCCAGCTCGGCCTGTTCGGGGTCGCGGGTGATCAGGTCGAGCGCGGAGCCCACGACGAAGTACTCGATGGCCCGGACGACGGCCGGGACCTCCCCTTCCGGCCAGCTGGCCTCGCGAAGGACCTCGTACGCCCGCTCGTACGCGTCGAGCGTCGCCGCCGAGCCGATCGGCTCGGCCGTGAGCAGCGGCACCACGCGCGGGTGGGCGGCGAACACCGTACGGTACCTGTGCGCCCAGCGCGTCGCCGCGACCGTCCACGGGCGCAGCTCCGCCGGGGCCGTGCCGATCTGCTCGGTCAGCAGCTCCCGCAGCCCCTCGACCAGTTCGGCCTTCCCCGCGATGTGGTTGTACAGCGAGGGGCCCTTCACGCCCAGCTCCGCCGCGACCCGGCTCACCGACAGCGCCTCGGGGCCGTGGTCGTCGACGAGCCGGAGCGCCGTGGTCATGATGCGCTCGCGGGTGATCAGTCTCGTACTGGGGCGTGCCACCGGATGCCTGACGCCTTTTCTCGTTCCGCTCTTGTCCCGGCCCTCGGGCCCTGGCTAGCCTAACGCAAAACTACGACCTCTAGTTTTAGGTGATGGGATGCCGATGCGGTACGACGAATACCGGCGCTTCGACGCGGTGGGGCTCGCCGAACTGGTCGCCCGCCGCGAGGTGTCGGCCCAGGAACTGCTCGACGTCGCGATCGAGCGCGCCGACGCGGTCAACGGGCGGCTCAACGCGATCGTGCGGCCCCTGCACGACCTCGCCCGCGAACGCGCCGCCGGCGAACTCGCCGGTCCCTTCGCCGGCGTCCCGTTCCTGATCAAGGACCTGCTCCAGGACTACGCCGGACAGCCCACCGGCAGCGGCTCGCGCGCCGCAAGGAGGCACGTCCCCGACCGGCACAGCGAGGCCGTACGGCGCTGGCTCGACGCGGGCCTCGTCGTCTTCGGCAAGACCAATACCCCCGAGTTCGGCCTCAAGTCGATCACCGAGCCCACCGTCGACGGCCCCGCCCGCAACCCGTGGAACTCCGACCACACGCCCGGCGGCTCCTCCGGCGGCTCGGGCGCCGCCGTGGCGGCCGGCATCGTGCCGGTGGCCGGCGGCAACGACGGCGGCGGCTCGATCCGCATCCCCGCCGCCTGCTGCCACCTCTTCGGCCTCAAGCCCGGCCGCGGACTCGTGCCCGCCGGGCCGGTCCACGCCGAGTACGACCAGGGCCTCGCCACCGACGGCGTGCTCTCCCGCACCGTCCGGGACACCGCCGCGATGCTCGACGTCCTCACCGCGGGACACGACCCCGGCGGCCCCTACCTGGCGGCCCGCCCGGAGACCTCGTACGCGGAACTCGCCCAGCGCCCGCCCGGCCGGCTGCGCATCGGCTTCACCACCGCCTCGCCCATCGGCACACCGGTTTCCGCGGAGGCCGTGGCCGCCGTCGAGGACATGGTCGCGCTCCTGACGAAACTCGGCCACGACGTCGAACCCGCCGAACCCGGGATCGACGGGCAGGCACTGGCGCTCGACTTCATGACCGCCTGGTACGCCGGCACCGCGGCCACCGTCGCCGAACTGCGCCGCACGACCGGCGCGCGGGACCAGGACTTCGAGACCGACACCCTGCTCCTCGCCGCGGTCGGCCGCTCCTTGCCCGCCACGAAGTACCACCAGGCCATCCACCGCCGCAACGAACACGCCCGCGCCCTCGCCGCCTTCCATCAGCAGTACGACCTGCTGCTCACGCCCACGCTCGCCGAACCGCCGGTCCGCATCGGCGCCCTCGAGACCCCCGCCGCAGTGAAGGCCGCGGGCCGGGCGATGATGCGGCTGGGGCTGGTCGGCGGTCTCGCCCGGACGAGCCTGTGGCAGCAGGTCGTCCTCACCAACCTCTCCACCGTCCCCTTCACCCAGCTCGCCAACATGACCGGCCGCCCCGCCATGTCCGTCCCCGGCTACCGCACCCCCCAGGGCCTGCCCCTGGGCGTCCAGTTCGTCGCCCCGCTCGGCGGCGAGGCCGACCTGCTGTCCCTGGCGACTCAGCTTGAAGCAGACCGCCCGTGGTCCCACGAGGAACCACCGCTGGAGGTGGACGCCTGATCGCTATCGTGCTGCTGTGACCGGCTCCGCGCAGCGCCCGCTGCTCTTCCTCGACGTCGACGGCCCCCTCATCCCCTTCGGCGCGCAGCCCGCCACGTACCGGACGTACGCACCGGACCCGGCGCTGACGGACCCGCGGGCCAATCCGCTCCTGGCCCGGCTCGACCCCGCCCACGGACCCCGGCTGGCGGCGCTGCCGTGCCAACTGGTCTGGGCCACGACATGGATGGCAGAGGCGAACGAGACCGTCGCCCCGCGCCTCGGGCTCCCCGCCCTGCCCATCGTGTCCTGGCCGGAGCCTTCGGACCAGGAAGCGGAGGAAGACAGGCGCACGGGTCTGCACTGGAAGACACGCGCCCTCGTCGCCCTTGCGGCGGGGCGCGCCTTCGTCTGGGTGGACGACGAGATCGCTGCCGCCGACCAGGACTGGGTCGCCGCCCACCACCCGGGACCTGCCCTGCTCCACCGCGTCGACCCCCGGCGTGGGCTGACCGAGGGCGACTATGTGGAGTTGGACGCCTGGCTGCGCGGGCGGTTGTGATGCCGTGGGCCGGACTGTGACTGAGCACCTGAGTTGGCACTTGAGCAGTTCAGTTGGCACCGTGAGCGCGTCATCCGGGAACTGGACTGAGCCGGGACACGGTAGTTGGAACCTGGTCATGAGAGTTGGAACCAGTGCGGCCGACGCCGACTAGGCTCACCACCATGTCCGAGCCAGCCCCTGACCCTCGCATGCAGTCCTTGATCAACCAGCTCCAGCCAGGGGCTGTGAGAACGGTGAAGGTCATCGGGTTTGACGGAGCGGATCTCCTGGTGGAGCTTGTGGCTGCCGACGGAGGGACCGAGGTCGGTCGGATTCCTCGCCAGGAGGCGTCCATGCGTCGGATGGAGCATCCATCCGAGCTGTTTGAGGTCGGCCAGGAGATCAACGCCGAAGAGATCGGGCGTTGGCGCGAAGGTCAGCTTCACCTCTCCGCCAGGGCGTGCGAGATTCCAGCCTTGAGGTCCTTTCTCCTCGCGTTTGATCGAGGGCAGGTCGTCGCTGGGACGGTCTCCGAGGTTCACAACTTCGGGGTCTTCGTTCACGTCGATGGCGAACCAGACGGCCTCTGCACCGGCTTCATCCGGGTGCCGGACCTGACGTGGGGCTGGATCAACCACCCCTCCGAGGCAGTCGAAGCCGGTCAGCGGATCACCGCTGAGGTGATCATTGCCGAAACGCGCTCCGGACAAGTCACTCTCTCGTTGAAGGCTCTGCAGGAAGATCCACTCATGCGCTTTGCGGATCAAGTCGGCCGGGTCCTCACCGGGCCGATCACCAAGATCGTTCCTTTTGGCGTGTTCGTGCAGCTTGCTCCCGACGTTGTGGGGTTCCTTCACCTCTCGGAGCTGACTGACGAGCCGGTTGAGACGCCGGATCAGCTCGTCGATGAAGGCGAGCTGATCACGGTGAAGGTCACCGAGGTCGACCTCCAGCGTCACCGGGTGCGGCTGGGCGCCGCTGGCGGAGTAGACAGAACCTAGCGAATGGGCATGCTGGTGCCCGATTCGATCTTCTCGATGAGGGCGTCGCCGTGCTGCATCGTGATTGGCAATTCGCCGAACGTTGCAAGAAGCGTGACCAGATGGTTCCAACAAGCGCGTCCCAGCAGGTCAGGACGGCCAGGTCACCTCGCCGCATCGGTTCCAACTATCGTGTCCCGGCTCATGGACACGCTTCGCGCGGGTGCGTTCCGGATCCCGCTGCACCGGCCCATGTTGTCGATCTCAGGCACGGCCGCGCAGCTCGCCATCCTGCCGGTGGCTGTCGGCCATGGTGTTGCGGCCGACGGTAGCCTGCCGCGGTTCGACCTCACTGAGTCTGAGTTGACGGAGCTCGGCTGTGGTCTCTATGGGGTGCTCGCACGTTTCGAGGGTTACCTCACTGCCATGGTGGGGTGGGACCCCGAGCCCTTCCTCGATCTCGACGACTTGGCCGCTGATTGGTCGGAGGAGCTTGCCGATGGCGCCCTGTCCGGCCTTGTCCTCGCCGATCACCTCCGCACCCGCCTCTCCCTGGGGCCAGCTTGGGTTCCCTTCCGACCGGGCTACTTGTGACTCCCTTACCCGTAGCGGCGATCCGGGGCCGTCGAGGCTCACTGCCGGAACGAGGCGAAACTGTCTGATCGCAGATGGGCTGAGTGCTTGAGCAGGCCAGCGGTGCCAACTCAAGCGCTCAATCACACGGACCGGGCGGCGGTCAATGCCGGGCGCCGTCCGCGCGGCCCATTCGGCCGACCATCACGCCCACCACGCTCGCCGCCGGGACCGGGCCCCAGATGCGGGAGTCGGTGCTGAGGGCCGGGTTGTCGCCCAGGACCACCAGGTGGCCTTCGGGTACGCGACCGGTGCCGGACGGTACGGGTGCGCCCGCACGGGCGGCGACGCGTTTGACGACCAGGTCGGTGCGGCCCGAGGTGGGGATGCGGTCGGAGCGCAGGACGACGACGCGCCGGTCCCGCAGCCGGCGCGCCGAGCGCCGCAGCACCAGGATCCGGTCGCCCGGCGTCAGCGTCGGCGTCATGCTCGCGCCGCGCACGGTGACGACGAGCAGCAGCCGGCGGGCCAGGAGCAGCAGGCCGGCGAGGGCGGCGAGCGGTGTCAGGACCGCCACGGCGAGATTCGGCATCGGGGGTCGGAACTCCTTCCGGACGTACGAGGTCACAGTCCCGGCGCGTTCACGGCCGCGGGCTCCGCGGGCGGAGCGTCGTCGTCGCCCGCCGAGTAGCCCGCGGCCTGCAGCCGCCACAGCCGCGCGTACGCGCCGTCCCGGTCGAGCAGTTCGGCGTGCGTGCCGCTCTCTGCCACGCGGCCCTCGCCGAGGACGACGATCCGGTCGGCGTCGCGCAGCGTGCTGAGCCGGTGCGAGATGACGAGCACGGTCGCGCCGGCCCGCAACTCCCGCAGACTGTCGTGGATTTCCTGCTCCGCGGCCGCGTCCAGACCCGAGCTGGGCTCGTCGAGGATCATCATGTCCGCGTCGCGCCGCATGAACGCCCGTGCCACGGCGACGCGTTGCCACTCGCCGCCGGACAGCAGCTCGCCCTCCGCGGCCCCCGCCGCCCCGCTAGCGGCGAAGATCCGGCTGAGCAGCGTGCGGTAGCCGTCGCCGAGCCGGGACAGCCGTCGGTGGATGCCGGCGGCCTCGGCGGCCTGCGTCACCAGGTCCTCCCGGTCGAGGCGGTCGACCCGCCCGAGGCCGATGTTCTCGCCGGCGGTCAGGTCGTACCGCCCGTAGTCCTGGAACACCGCCGCGACCCGTTCCCGCAGCGCGTCCGGCTCGAACTCCCGGATGTCGACACCGTTCCACAGGATCCGGCCGCGCGTCGGGTCGTACATCCGGCACAGCAGCTTGACCAGCGTGCTCTTGCCCGTGCCGTTGACGCCGACGAGCGCGGTGACCGAACCGGCCGTGAGCGTGAGGTCCACACCGCGCAGGATCCACGGCGAGTCCGCGGTGTACCGGAACCACACGTCCCGCAACTCGACGCGGTCGGCGAGCGACGGTACGGGACGGGGCGCAGCCGGCAGAGGCAGATCGACCGGCGCCTCCCGAAGCGTCCGGAAGGAGGTGAAGGTCAGCGCCGCCTGGTACGCGATCGAGGCCGTACTGGCCAGCTGCCCGACACCGCGCTGGATGCCGGCGGTGGCGGCGATGAAGACGGACACGTCGCCGATGGTCAGCGCGCCCTGCCGGGCGGCCCGCACGGCCCACACCAGCCCCGCGCCGAACACCGCGACCCCAAGCAGCAGATCGGGCGTGCGCTGCCGGAGATTGCGCAGCTCGGTGCCGCGTTCCGCGGTGACGACGGTCCGCAGCTCGGCGGCCGCCCGGTCGCTGAAGAAGCGCTGCAGACCGTACAGGCGGATCTCCTTCACCGTGTCCGTGTCGGTGAGCAGGCTCCCGTAGAACATCTCGCGGCGGCTGTTGTTCATCGTGTCGCGCAGCAGTTCCGCCCGCCGCCGCCCGGCGGTGAGCTGGGTGCGCAGGGCGGGCAGGGCAAGGAGCAGGGTGACGACGCCGAGGACCGGGTTGATGACGAACACGGTCACCAGGAAGCCGGCCAGCATCACGGCCGCCTGCACGCTGCTCACCAGCGAGCCCACGAGCAGGTCGGGCGCGCTGCCGGCCGCCTGCTGGGCGAGCCGCAGCCGGTCCTGGAACGCCGGGTCCTCGAAGTGCCGCAGCCCGGGCAGCCGGTTGACGCCGTCGAACAGCTCGTCCTGTACGCGCAGGCGCAGCGCCCGGGTGCACTGGCCGCGCAGGAACTCGGCGAGCGGCGTGGCGAGGGACGTCCCGAGCGTCGCGGCGACGAGTAGCACGGTGACGGTGACGAGGCCGTTGTCTCCGGGCTGGTTCAGGCCGTCCAGGAGACGGCTGACCAGCAGGGCCGCCGCGGTGGGCAGCAGGCCGCCCGCGACGCTCACGGCCACGTACGCCGTGATGCCGCCCGGCCCCGATCGCCAGGCCAGTGCGACGGCGGCCGTCGCGGACCGCAGGGCCTCGCGGTACCGGCGGGGCTCCTTGGTGCGTGATGCTCCGTACTGTTCTCCGAACACGGTGCGCGGGCCTCAGACGGCCTGCGGAGCGGCGTCCGCGAACAGCTCCGACGTCGCCAGTCGGTTGACGATCCGGCCGTCGGCGCCGACCTCGACGTAGCTGGGCCAGCGCACGATGCCGAAGGCCTCGGACGTCAGGCTGATCTCCGGCCGCAGGGTGGGGTCGTTCGCGTCGTCGGACTCGACGACGACCCGTGCGACGGGGGCGAGCAGCTCGACGAGGTCCTCGGCCACCTTGCCGGAGCCCTTGATGACGGCGACGACGCGGTCGCGGCCGCCGGGCAGCGAGGCGGCGATCCGGGCGAAGCCCGGGGCCTGCTCGCGGCAGGGGCGGCAGGTGGTGGAGAAGAAGCCCACGGCCGTGGCGTCGGTGAGGTCGGCGCCGGTGAGCACACCATCCTGACGGGTCGTCACCCGGAAGTCGGGGACGGCGGAGCCGTCCGCGAGCCGGTTCTCGGGGATCTCGACCCCGGCCTCGCCCTGGGCGCCGTGCCCGGCGTGTCCGCCGTGGTCGCCGGAGGCGACGCGGCGGGCGAGGGCGAGGAGCAGGAACAGGTTCAGGACGCCGATGACGGCGTTGAGACAGGTGACGACGGCGGTGACGGCGGACAAGTGGGCCTCACTTCGGTGCGGTTCACGGGGGAGGGGCGACGGGGGAGGGGGTTGGCTCGGCTGCTCACGCCGGGCGCGAGAGCAGGCTGACCAGCGTGTCGGTGGAGATCACGAGCGCGCTGATCACGACGGCCGCCAGTGCGGCGGCGAACGCGGCCGGGAACGCCGGGGGCAGCGCGCCGCCGGACGCTGTGAAGGCCGCGACGGCCCCGAGCGCGGCGATCGCCACGAGCACCCCGTTGCGTACGAGATGGGCGGGACCCACCCGCGTACGCGAGCTGCCGAAGCACGCGCAGGACGTGTCCGAGCCGCGGCGGATCAGGACGATGAGCACGCCCGTGAATGCGATGAGCAGCAGCCCCGCGGCGACGAACGCCGCCGCCCCCAGCGCCCCGGGCAGCCAGACGAGGGCGACCAGCGCCACTTCGGCACCGATGACGGCTCCGGTCACGGCGGCGGTGAGCCGTTCGGGCAAGAAGCCGAGGTCGCGCACGGTCTCCCGGAACTCGCCGGGCGCACGGAGTTTGCCGAGCGCGGAGGCGGCCAGGGTGACGGCGATGGCGCAACGGGCGCCGAAGAGCAGGTAGTCCATGTCCTTCTCCTAGGTCGGAGCGCCGGGGCGCGGGGGCGCCGGAGCGACCGGCGGACGGGGTCCCGTCGGCGGCAGGGACCGCCGCCGGGACCCCGCAGGGTGCGACGGAACGTCAGCAGGCGCCGATGATGACGTAGGTGGTGCAGGTCGGCGCGACCGCGCAGTTCCAGGAGCAGCAGGTGCGGGTGTACAGGTTGCCGCCGGAGCACCAGCTCGAGGTGCCGGCCGGGCACGCACACGCGGCGGCGGCCTCGTTCTGCGGCAGGACTCGGGCGAGCGCGCGGCCGGCGAGGTTGGAAAGGGCCTTGACCATGAGATTCCTCCGGATGAAAGGAGTGAGGACGACGGTGAGGCGGGAGCTCCCTTGATCGTTCGCGGCTCAACGTAATGACGCGCTTCGCGAAACGTCTAGACCAACTTCTGTGCAGGAAAGGGTGGTTGCCGTCCGCTCGGCGGAAGCCTGCGCAGGTGGAGGAAGGTGCGCGGCGGACGGGCGGCGTTCCGGTTCATGATTGGTCTAGTCCACATGCTGAAACGACACCGTGAATTTAGTAGCCATGTACATAGTAGCCATGTACATTATTTTCCTGTGAGTTCAGCAACTGAGCGCGCCACGGCGGGATTTCTGGTCTGGCGGCTGTCGATGAAGTGGCGGGTAGCCGTCGACCGTGCGGTCGCGCCGCTCGGGATGACCCATGCGCAGTACGCCCTGATGGCCTCGCTGTACGGCATGGGGCGGTCCGGGCTGCGGCCCAGTCAGCGGGAGCTGGCCGACCGTACGGGGCTCGAGCCGTTGTACGTGTCCAAGCTGGCCCGCGCCCTGGAGTCCGCCGGGCTCGTCGCCCGGACCCGTGACCCGAGCGACCCGCGCGCGATGCAGCTCTCGCTCACCGAGCAGGGGCGCGATGTCACGCGCCGCGCCATCCAGGTGGTCCAGGGTCTGCTGGACCAGTTGCTGGAGCCCCTGGGGGGACAGGACAGCCCGCGGACGCGGCAGTTCACCCGTGAACTGGCGATCCTGCTCGACGCGCCTCTCGATCCGTACACCGCGAACGACAAGGAGCAGTCATGACCACCACGAACACCACGGACACCGTGAACGCCAACGTACCTGCGGCCCTCAACAGCCGGGTGATAGGCGTGGCGCACTACGCGGTACGCGCCTGCCTGGAGGGCGTGCTCGGCCGCCACGGCGCCACGTTCCAACAGAGCGTGACCCTCCGGGTCGTCGTGGTCGCGGGCGGGTCCCTCGACCGGGACGCGCTCGTCCGCGACGTCATCGGCTCGCTCAAGGTCGACGAGTCGGAGGTGCGCGGCGTGATCGGCGAACTGACCGCCGCCGGGCTGCTGGAGGAGGATCCGACGGAGCCGTCCCGCCTGCGGCCCACCGACGCCGGACGGGAGCTGTACGAGATCACGACCGCGGAGAGCGCCGAGCTCTCCGCCCGGCTGTACGCCGGCATCCCGGCGGAGGACCTCGCCGTGGCGGGCCGCGTACTGGGCCTGATCAGGGACCGCGCGAACGCGGAGCTGGCCGCGGCCTGAGCGGACTCCGGCCGGGCGACCGCCCGGCGCGGGCCGGGTCTCCGACAGTTGGGCGACAAAGGCGAGGAGAGTGTCGCCCCGGAGGCCGCCGCCTGCCTCGTCGCCGCGATACCGAGGCACTGGTGCTGCTCCGCGGAAGTTCGTGGAGGGGTGTTGGAGTGCTGGTCTGGACACGTCGGATGTGTCAGGCGAATGAGAAGTGTGCGGCGGCTTCAGCGGGCGTGGTCGCTTGGCGGCGTCCGGGGACATCGTGGACGGTGGTTGCGCCTTCGGAGCGGAGCTGGTCGGCGCTGGCGCCCCGGGTCATGATGGCGGCGTAGGTGCGGATGTCCTCGGCGGTGAGGTCCGTGCGGCCTCGCTCGGTGAACTGCTGGAGGAGGTCGGTGACGTCCGGGTTGAATCGCAGCATGGTCACCGGGGCGTTGAAGCGCCTGGCGATGGCGATGAGTCGTGCGCGTGCCTGCGGCGTGACGTTCGTTGACTCGGCGACGGCGCTGTGTCCGGTGGCGAGCCTGGCGACGATCCTGCGGTCCCGTTCCTCGAAGATCCGTGCGTCCGCCGCCGCGTCGGATTCTGCTTGTGCGGGTGAGGTGCCGAAAAGCTCCGCGCGGATCTCGTCGCTGGAGACCACGGCTTCCTCGTCGATCTGCCGGCGTGCGATCAGTGCCCGAACGAAGCTGGTCTTGCCCGAGGCTGGTGGGCCGACGAGGACGACGAGTCCTGTCGGCACCCGGATGGCCGGCGCGAGAGTGTCGAGGTAGAAGCCGCCTGCGCAGTCGAGGGCTTCCTCCGGGGAGCCGGCCGGCAGTCCGCTGGGCAGGATGTTGTCCCGGTAACTGTCGTTGCTGGCCAGATAGAGGGCGAAGCTCCAGGTGTGCAATGCGCCGGCGAAGCGAAGTCGGCACAGCGGCAGGCTCTTCTCGCCGGGCAACTCGGCTGCCACGTAGGCGAATCCTGTGCGGAAGCAGACCGTGATGGCGTCCACGTGGGGCCAGCACTCGCGGGCGTAGCGGTTCAGACGCTGGCGCAAGTGATGCTGCATCGATTCCGGGGGGTTCTTCGGCACGGGCCCATCCTGCCGGGTGCGGCGGCCGCCCGCCCTGATCGTTGGCCGTGGACGGTGGACGGTGGACGGCGGCTGAGGGCAGCGGTGGCGGTGGCGATGAGACATGCCCGCTGACGGATGCCCGACCAGATGTTGCCTCTCCTCGCTTATCGGATCGCAGGGTCGTCGGTCTGCGTAGGTACAGCGCACGGACGCAGGACCATGAGCGAGTCTTCCAGGGCTGCCACCATGGCAAAGGGAAACCGGTCGAGCTCAAGGCAGAGTGGAACGTCGTCAGGATGCGCTCCCTGACGCACGCCTTCAGCAAGCTCGGCAGCGGCGCGCGACTCGGCGGCTCGGTGGAGGAACGCAGAAGCATCCGCCTCGGCGTCGGTCGACCTGCAAGCGATGTATTCAGCGCACGCCAAGTCTTCATCGGCCTGTCCGTCTTCGCCGGTGATCACGAACGTGACGCTGTCACTCTTGTGTGCCTTCAACAGCCGAACGGTTGCCTCCGCCACTACGAAGCTGGCGCACAGCACGAGCGGTGCATCCTTGACCGCAAGGGCGCCGACCGTCCCTGCGGTGGTCTTCTGCACAACGGTCCGTCCGCGAAGGTCAGCATCCCGCAGCAGGCCCGGCGAGTTGACCATGTCGAACCCAGCCGAGGGCGGACCGTCTTTGAGTGCCACCCAATCCGGGTGGCGGGTCTTCAGCGCCAGGGCGTCGTCCAGCGATTCGGAGAGAACGATCTTTTCCGCCCCCTGGGCAAAGGCCCAGGCAGCTACGGTGAAAGCACGCATGACGTCGACCACGACCGCCACGGGCGGGGCCTCGACCAGCTCAGCGATTCCGACGAAACGAGCATCCATTCCGATCATGCCGGCGAAGTCTACTCAGGCCGCTTGCGTCCCGTTGCGTTCGACCAGTCTGCCGTGGAACAGGTAAACCCGCGCGCAGGTCGGCTTGTTGAGGACTGTCAAGAGGCCCGGCAAAGCAGATGCTGCAGGCCGTGCGGGCTCGCTTCCCCGGCCCACTCCGCGATCGTCCAGCAGTTCTTGCGCGGCAGGTCCGACAGCAACCCCAGCACCAACCGCACGGCCCGGCGCCGAGGTTCGACCCGGGCGAACCATCCCGCGATACGGCCCATGGCCACCTCGAACGCCTCGCGCCGACGAGCGGGATCTATACGGTGATCTGCGGCCACCGTCTCATCGTTACTCCACACACGTCACGATGATCAACAGTGGCCTACCCGCACCCGAACCAGGCCCAATCAGTAGGCCCGAGCACGCGAATTAGCAAGCCCGAGCCCGCACCTCGTGTTCCGCTCGGGCGAACGTCACGGCTGTGCACCCTGACGGTGCATGGGTGGCCGATCGAGTATCTCGATGTACATGATCCGGCCGTCCGCGACGTCCAGGATCAGCATGCCTTTCGAGGGCAAGAGAGGCACGCACCGATGGCCCGCGCCATACGGCTGCCCCTTCGGATGATCTGCCGTCCGGATGCTCTGGCAAAAGTCATCGCCGCAGCTGCACTCGTCAACCAGACGCAGATCCCACGCGCAGAGCGCCAGCTCACGTTCTCCTTCATCCTCCAGGAGGGCAGTCAGCTCGGCGATGAGATCTGGGAAGACGTCGCGAACGAGGGGGTGGTCTTGCTCCATGGGCGGAGGGTAGCTGGGACGGCTGACTGACCGCGACGACGGGAGTACTCAGCCATAGCCAGCAAGATCAGGATCTACAGCTGGAGTACCAACCTCTGTGGGCAATGCAACTAGCCTCGTGCAGGACCGCCTGAACTCTCGCTTCGGCGCCGGCCTCGGGTTCGCCCGCGCATGCCGTCCATCGGCTGTTGCCGCACCGCAGGACCTACGCGCGGCCGGCGGGCACCTTGTCCCGCCCACCGACCGAGTCAGCCCGTCGGCCGGCCGGAAACATCGGGCACCCGCCCGGCTCCGGGCCGCCTCGCCCAGTCCTCCCCGCCCCGGGCCGGTTGGCGTGGACACGCAGGGGGGCGTCATGATGGGGCCATGACGAATGGAGTGGACAGCGGGACGGTGAACGGGCCAGCGGTGTGTCCCCAGTGCGGAGCGGCAGACACCGTGGCGGTCGCCAACGCGACCGAGACAAGCGGGTGCATGCACTTCGCCGAGGGAACCGTGATCGCGTTCGTGGCCGGGGCTGCGGGCAAGTACTACGCCGACGAGCGGGGCTGGCCCTGGCTCACGGCGGTCGGGGCCGTCGTCGCGGTGCTCCTCTTCGTCGGCACGATCGCCATCGTCCGAAGCGAGAACCGGGACGCGCGGAAGGCGCGGGCCGCCGTGGACCGTGCCGCCGAGGCCGGCACCGCCGCCACCCACTACTGCGCCGCGTGCGGGGAGGCGTCCTCCCCCGGAATGCCGGAAACGCGTGATCATTTCACGGCCAAGACCGACTTTCCCGACGGGCCCTAGCCGTAGGCCAGCAGCGCTGACGCGGAGATCTGCACCGGATGGGGTCCTTCGTTGTTGACCACCACGTAGGTCGAGTGGGGGAGGCCGTTGAGGAGGTCGCTCATCATCGCCTCGGACAACTTGGCCCCCTCGGCGAAGTCCAGCACCCCGGTCGTGGCGTACGCGCGTGAGCTGTAGACGAAGACGGCGTGACGCCCCTCGCGGAGCAGGACCCGCAGTCCCTCGTGGCTGATGTCGTCGACCACCCCTCGGCGACAAGGAAGTCGGCCGGCTTGGCCAGGCTCCACGTCGAGAACGGCACGTCAGGCTCGATCGGCCAGGTCGCCTGAACCGTCGGACTGAGAGCCGCGGACTCCCACTGCCGCCAGCCGTCGGGCCTCGGCGATGACCTCGGCGTCGATGTCGGCCGCCGTCCCGTTGCCGTACTCGACGACGTCGTACTCGTCGTCGAGCTCGGCGACCCGCTCGGTCAGGGCCGGGCCGTGCCCGTAGCGCGCGTGGACGCGCCGCGCGAACTCCCGAGGCGTCGACTCACCGGCCAGCATCCGGCGTGCCAACGCCCGCGCGGCGGCCTCCGGGGCGGAGTCCTCGTCCCCGAACGGATAGTGGACGAGCCCGAGTTCGTCGAGTGCCGGCGGCAGCAGATCGTGCACGTCGTAATCCGCCTCTGCACGGGTGCAGGCGGCCAGGACCCGCAGCCCCGGGCTGTCGAGTCCGGCCACCAGCGCGTCGCAGGCCGCGTCGACGACGTCGGCGGCGCGGCACTCGCCCACGCTCCACAGCACGGCGAGGTCCTGGAGACGAAGGGCTGCCGACTCGACCGGATTCATCCATGCATGATCGCGGCGCGACCGGCCGCCGGTCGAGCGAATTCTCGTTCCGCCGGTCGGAGTGGACTACCGCAGCGGGGCGCTGATCTCGATGGCGCGCAGGGCCGCCGCGAGGGCGGGTTCGTCGGCGAAGTCGAGCGCGGTGTCGGTGAGCTTGATGACGTGCTCGTCGCCGTGGGCCAGGGCGCGTTCAGCCACCTCCTCCGGGGTGATCGTGCCGGGCGGGACGTACGGGACCGGCTCGTCGGGTGCGTACATCGCCGTGACGGCTGCGGACGCCGTCCAGGCGGCCTGCAGGCTCGGCGCCCACAGCTCGTGGGGGAGCGCGGGCAGGGTACGCAGCACGGCGTTCGGCGCGGTCGCCGCGTGGACCAGCATCGTCTCCTCGCCGTGGCCATGAGTGGCGTACCGGTGCGTAGCCGCGCGGACGAGCTCGGCGAGGCGCGCCCGTACGGTCTCGGGGTCGGTGACCGCGTCCGCCCACACCGGCAGTTCGGCGACGCGGCCGAGCCGGGTCGGGAAGCCGCCGTCCCGCTCGGCGATGGGCACGACCGCGTCGAGGGCGACGGCCGCGGGGGCGGTGCCGACCCCGTACGGCAGGGCCGAGCGGTGTACGGAGACGGGGTGGTGGCGGGCGGCCCAGTAGCCGAGGCTGTGCGCGAGCTCGGTCAGGCGCGCCTCGGTGTGCTCGCCGGCGAGCAGGGTGCGTACGGCGTGGCCGACGCGGATCACGGGGTGCGTGGACCCGCCGTACATGCCGGGCAGCAGCCGCGGCCACCACTCGGCGAGCACGTCGCGCCAGGGGCGTACGGCGAGTGCGCGGGTGAAGTGGTCGATCCAGTCGGCCGCGCGCCGCGGGTCCCCGAGCGCGCCGCGCCGGTCGGCGGCGTTGATCGGCTCGACGCGGGACGGGAAGTCCTCAAGCTTGCCTGCGTACAGGTCGAGCCACCGGTGCACGCCGGGAGCCTGGCCCCGGGCGGCCAGGGCCTCCACGGCCATCGGCGCGTGATTCGTCAGCCGGCCGAGCCGCTCGGGGCCGAAGCCGTGCAGCCGTTGGAGCGCCTCGTCGAGCGTGCCTGTCGCGTAGGCGGTGATGCGTGGGGCGATGGTCTTGCCGTCACTCGTGTCCATGGGGCGACGGTAGGCGGGGCGGGGCCGGTGCCGTAACGGACCGGAGACGTAGGACGGGCGGGACCGGGGCCTAGGGCCGGAGCCTATGATCGATGATCGCGGCGGGGACGACGGAGGTCAGAGGGGGTGTCGCGCTGTGAACGAGGGCGAAGGTCAGGGCGAGGGCCGGGGCGAGGAAGAGTTCCAACCGCTGAGCGAGGTGGTCTGGCAGCGTGATCTGCCGCTGCGCTATGCACTGATCAGCGAGGAGTGGGACGGGGAGCAGACGGTGTGGGCGCGGTGCGTCGACGTCGAGGGGCTGTTCCAGGACCGTGCCGATTACCGGGAACGTCTGACCCTGAAGGACTGCGCGCCGACCGGTCGACTGCGGAAGGCGGCGGAGCGGTGCGCGGAGGGCCGGCCGGTTCCGTTCGGCGACCTCAACCTGATGGTGAACGACCTCGACGCCGAGGACGAGTACGAGTACGACTACGCGTACTGCGAGTTCGAGGACGTCGTGATCGTCGACAGCAGGCCGAGCACGGAGGCCAGCGCAGACCCCGCAGACCCCGCACTCCTCGACCTCGTCGTCGAGTGCATCGTGACCGGCGCACCGAGGCCGTCCCACAAGGAGCCCGCCCGCGCGGACGTCGGCCTGCTGAACGGCACCAGCGGCCTCCCGCTGGGGCGTTGCGGACGGGTGGAGGGTCTGTACCGGGACCGTCCGGGCCCGGACCGTCCGCCCGTACGGCTCATCGGCTGCGAACCCTCGCCGCACCTGCTGCGTCGCCTGGTCCAGGCGCGCCACGGGGGCGACAGCCTGCAACTCTGGCTGATCGACCGGACGGGCCGGCCGACCGCGGTCCAGGAGCACATCAACGTGGACGTCGACGAATGCCGCCCCTCGGCCATGGGCGGAGCACTGATCGATGTGACACTCAAGCGCGGGTTGTTCCGCCGCGTGCTGCCTCCGCTCGAGGCCCGGCCGGTGTGGGAGGCCTGGCACGAGGGCCGGCCCCGGGAACGCAGCACGTGGGCGCGCTTCCCCACGGCGGGGCGCGCGGCGTGGCTGGGGTTCGCGGAGACGTGCCTCGGTCCCGAGGAGCCCGGCGCGGTCTGCGAGATGGACGGGCGGTACATCACCGACGTCCCGGGCCTGCACTGCGCGCTCGGCGAGGCGATCGGCGGACCGGGGCGCACCTGGCACCAGTGCTGGAGCGCGCTGCGCGGCTGCCAGTGCGGGGGCGAGATCCACTGCCCGCCCTTCACCCTCGTCTGGCACGACGCGGACGTGGCCCGCCGCGCCCTGGCCGACGTGAGCGAGGACACGGACGGCGAACTGAACTACTTCGACGCGGTCGTGGGCTTCCTGGAGCGGCTGGGCATCACGGTGGAGCTGCGCTAAGGGCCGTACAGTGTCACGATGACGACTCGCATGATCATTCTCAACGGCGGTTCCAGCTCCGGGAAGTCCGGCATCGTGCGCTGCCTCCAGGCAGAACTGCCCGGGCAGTGGCTGGCGTTCGGCTGCGACGCGTTCGTCGACGCCCTCCCCGCCCGCATGCAGACGTCGGACGACGGCATCGTCTTCGCGGCGGACGGCGGGGTGAGCGTCGGCGCGGAGTTCCGGGAGCTGGAGGCGGCCTGGACGGAGGGCATCGTGGCGATGGCCCGGGCAGGCGCGAAGATCGTCATCGACGACGTCTTCCTCGGCGGCGCGGCCTCCCAGCAGCGCTGGCTGAAGGCCCTCGGCGACCTGCCCGTCCTGTGGGTGGGCGTCAGGTGCGACAGCGAGGTCGCCGCCGGCCGCGAGCTCGCGCGCGGCGACCGCACCCCGGGCATGGCCGCGACACAGGCGGACCTGGTCCACGAGGGCGTGTCCTACGACCTGGAGGTGGACACGACGCACGTCGAGTCCCTCGACTGCGCCCGCACCATCGCCGCCCGGGTCGCCTGAGTACGCACTGAGGACGGCCCCGGGCGTCTCGACCACCCCCAGCAGCGAAGCGTCTGTTGGCATGTGTCGTGAGCCCGGGGGAAAATGGGTCTGTCCGATCGCGTGGGGAGCACGCCATGACCGACCCTGAGGACAAGAGCGGTCGCCGAGACGTCGAAGGGCCCCAGGACCCACTCGTCGAAAGACTCCGCCCCGAGCCTTCGAGGCCGCCCGAAGCGGGGTTGACGGTGCACGGGTTCCTGGGCGACAGCGATCGACCTGGCCGCCGAAGGCTCTATCTCACGACGAAGCTCGACTACTTCGTCGAGTTCTCCGTCGACGACGTCCTGGACAGTGCACGGATTCCTGCCGAGAAGGCGCCGTTCCCCGGCACGGAGGCCACGCAGGTCACGTTGCGGAAGGGCGCCGAGATCTCGTACACACAGAGCGCGTCGGTACGTCCGCCGGACGAGTTCGATCTGGACCTCCGGCGTCGGCGCCCCCCGCGAAGCCGTCCCTCGCCGCGTTACCGGGCGGACGACGACGGCCTGCGCACGTGGAAGTGCCAGCATGACCAATGGACGAACACCGACTACATGTTCGAGTGTCATTCGCAGCAGTTCTGGACCTGCACCTGTTACGACACCCTGGGTTCCTGTGTCGACACCTGCGAGGCGACGACGTGCGGAGGGTGCCTTCCGACCGAGGACTACGACAGGACCCTGAGCTGCATCGAGACGGCCTGCAGTCCGCGCTGTTGAGGCCGCCTGGCGCCGGTCACACCATCCTGATCAGCCTCTGGGAGGCCAGATGCCGGAGTCCAGCACACGCCATCGGGGGCATCCCACGTCCTGGCCCAGCAGCCTCGACGCACCTCGGCGGAGCGCGGCCCTGTTCGTCGCGCGCGATGTCGCCATACGCGCCGCCGACCGGAATCTCATCGCTCAGTCGCTGCCGCGGGCCCGCAGGCAGACGCGCTATCCGGAGTCGGTTCGCTGGAGCCCGTGGGGGCTCTCGGGGGGCAGCGCCGGCATCGCGCTGATGTGCTCCTATCTCGATCAGTGCCTCCCGGGGGAGGGTTGGGACGCGATCGGCCACGGATTCCTCGCCGAGGGGGCGGATGCCCTGGGCCACGGAGGGCCGACGCACCCCGGACTCTTCGACGGGCTCAGCGGTTTCGCCTTCGCGGTCGACTCGCTGAGCCGGAACGGCGTCCGCTATCAGCGCATGCTCGGGGCCGTGGACGAGATGCTCGTCCCACAGGCGGCAGCTGCAGCGGCGAGGCTGGACGTGGATGTGGACGTGGACGTGGACGTGGACGTGGGCGTGGGCGTGGACGGCATGCCGACGAGCGCGTTCGACACGATCTACGGGGCGAGCGGCGTGGCCGCCTACTTGCTGAGGCGCGATGCGTTCGGGTCGCTTCCGCCGATTCTGACCGGCCTGGTCCGCCGCTCCGAGCCGGACGCCCACGGCGCACCTCGATGGGCCACCCCGCCGGAGCTGCTGGCCACCGAGCCTCTGCGCCGCGCATACCCGTCAGGACAGATCAACTGCGGTCTGGCACACGGCATACCCGGGCCACTGGCGGTGCTGTCCCTCGCCCTGAGCGCCGGCCACGAGGTTCCCGGTCAGGTCGAGGCGGTGCGTGCTCTCGCCCGATGGCTGCTGGCACAGCGGGTCGACGACGCGTGGGGAGGGAGCTGGCCCGACGCCATTCCGCTCACATCGGACGGCCGGGCCGCGTCCCTGCGAACCTCCGTCGCGACGCGAGGCGCATGGTGCTACGGAAACCCCGGGGTCGCTCGTTCCCTGTGGCTCGCCGGAGAGGCTCTGGACGACGACGAACTGCGCCGCTCGGCGGTCGAAGGCGTGATGAGCGTGCTGCGACGCCCCGTCGAACGGCGATATCTCAGCTCTCCCACCTACTGCCACGGCGTGGCAGGGCTGCTCAACGTCGTCCTGCGGTTCGCCCGGGACACCGCCTCACGCCCTCTCGACGACGCCGTCACCGCACTCGTCGATCAGCTTCTCGTCGCCTACGACCCGGAACTACCCTTCGGATACGCCTCCTTGGAGGCCGGGGAAGCCCCTGTGGACCGCGCCGGGCTGCTGAGCGGCGCCGCCGGTGTCGCCATGGTCCTCATGGCTGCCGCTGCCGGCGTCGAGCCGGCTTGGGACCGGATGTTCCTTCTGTCATGACCGGAACCCCTCGCACGCATGGGCGCGGCCGGGACCAGCGGCCCGCGCGGTACGAGCCGCTCGGATGGGCACTGCTGCGGGCCCCGCTCCTCCCGGCCGACGCGCGCCCCTCTGCTCGCTCGGCCCTCTCGGACTCCTCCTCGTTCCCGCCCGATCCGCTGCTCGACCTCGCCATTCGGGTGGCGAGTCCGGATCTGGCCGCCGCGTGGGAACGGACCGGTCCGCTGGACCGCCCCGCACCACGGCTGGCGCACAAGCTCAGGCGTTACGCGATCAGGATGTCCACCAGGCCGACGCCCTTTGGCCTGTTCGCCGGGGTCGGCCTGGCACGATGGGCGCCGGCCACCGACGTCGCGATCACCCCGGCCGAGTCACGCACGCATTCACGGGCCGACATGGGATGGGTGCATGACGTGGCCGAGGCGCTCCGCAGCGACCCGGACATCGGTCCGCGCCTGCGCCTCAGGGCCGCGCCGGGCATCCTCGTGCGCAGCGGACGGGCCTTCCTTCCGGATGGCGGCCCTGGTGCGGGGACCTCCGTTCGCGCCACCTCTGCCGTGCGGAGTGTGCTCACCATGGCGCGCCGGGCCACTGCGCGGGCCGACCTGCGGGAGGCGGTAGGGGGCATCCCCGGTGCGACACCCGACAGGGCCGATCGGCTGGTCGACGGGCTGACGGAACAGGGCTTCCTGATCCCGGAGTCGTCCCCGGCGCCGACCGGAGGCGATCCGGTGACGCGGTTGCGCACCACTTTGGAGGCCGCCGGATCCCGCCGAGCGCTGGCCGTCGCCGATGAGCTGGCGCGACTGCTGGAGGAGTTCGCGCGATGGGACGAGCTGCCTCTCGACCGGAAGGGGAAGCACCTGCCGTCCCTGCTAGACCGGATGGGGGAGATGGCGGAGATACTCCCCGACGCAAAGGGCACCGACCGGGCCGACGGTACGGATCGCGGCAACGGTACGGGGAGCGGCAGCGGCCCCGCCCCGGGCAGCGCGAAACGCCTGCAGACCGACACGGCTCTCTCCCTCACGGCCACGGGAGTGCACGCGTCGGTGGGGACCGAGGCAGCAGCGGCCGCCGACCTGCTCCTGCGCCTGAGCCGCCCCTCCGACGGGGCGCTGCGGATGGAGGAGTACGGCAGGGCCTTCGAAGGCCGTTACGGGACGCACGGTCAGGTACCCCTGCTGGAACTCCTCGACCCCTCCGTGGGCCTGGGCCCGCCCTCCGGCCACGGTGCGAGCACGGGAGGCGCGAACGGCCAGGACTCACGCGAACACGTGCTGCTCAACCTCGCGCTGGAGGCGAACCGGGAGCGCCGCACCGCTGTCGAGCTCGATGACGAGCTCCTCGCCCGGCTGGCTCCGTCCGACACCGACACCGAGCCCGATCGCCTCCCGCCCTCTTTGGACCTGTCGTTCCTCCTGGCGGCCGGCTCCGCGGAGGCCATCGACAGAGGGGAGTTCCAGCTCGTGGTCGGTCCGACTCTCGGTGCCTCGGCCGCGGGCCGGACGCTGGGACGCTTCGCGGGGCTCCTGGGACCGCCCGCGCATGCGGCTCTGGAGGAGCTCGCGCGGATCGAGCAGACGTTCGAGCCCGGCAGGCTTCTCGCCGAAGTGATCTACGCACCCGACCCGCCCCGCTCCGCGAACGTGGCGCTGACGCCACCGATCCGCCGACATGAGATCGTGGTCGACACGTGGCCCGGCGTACCTGACGACGCTGCGATACCGCTGAGCGAACTCGTCGTCGGCCGGCGGGCCGGGCGCTTCGTGGTCAGCTGGCCTTCGGGCGGAGCAGAGGTCGTCGCGGTCCAGGGACACATGCTCAACACCGCCAGGGCGCCCGCCGCCGTCCGCTTCCTGCTCGAGGTCGCCCAGGAGGGCCGCTGCCGCTTCGCCCCGTTCTCCTGGGGGCCGGCGGCGGGCCTCACCTACCTGCCCCGGGTGCAGCGGGGCCGCACCGTCGTGGCTCTCGCGCAATGGCGGCTCGACCCGGCCGAGGTCATCGGGCCCGACCGGGACGACGCGTTCGCGGCGGCACTGACGCGGTGGCGGGTCGTATGGGAGGTGCCCCGCCACGTCTACCTGGCAGTCGCCGACAACCGCCTGCTGCTCGACCTCGACGACGCACAGGACGTCGAACTCCTCCACGAGGAGCTGCGCGCGGGCGGGGCCGCCCGGACCGTACTGCTCCAAGAAGCCCTGCCGGGACCGGAACACGCCTGGCTGCCGGGGCCGGACGGCGGCCACATGTGCGAGTTGGTGGCACCGCTCGTGCGGCGGGCCGGTGAGCCGGCCGCAAGCCGGCCGTCTCCCGTCGTCCACGTCGTCGAGCCCGAAGCGAGGCTGCGCCCGCCGGGCAGCGACTGGCTGTATCTGAAGCTCTACTGCGACCCCCAGCAGGAGGAGGACCTGATCGCCGGCCCGCTGTCCGACTTCGGGCGGTACGCCGTCGAGTCGGGGCGCTGCGCCGGCTGGTTCTTCGTGCGCTATGCGGACCCGGAGAGCCACGTGCGGCTCCGCTTCCACGGCGACCCGGCACTGCTCACGGGGCCTCTGATGGAACAGGCCTGTGCCTGGGCCGGCGGGCTGCGGGTCGACGGTCTGTGCCGGCGCTTCTCGTTCGAGACATACGACCGTGAAGTCGAGCGGTACGGAGGAGAAGGCGGGATGACGGCCGCCGAGGCGCTCTTCATGGCCGACAGCCCCAGCGTCGCCGGCATGCTGCGGGCGCACGCCGAGGGCAGCCTCGGCATGGACCTCCTGGAGCTGGCGGTGATCAGCATCGACGACCTGCTCGCGCACCTGGGTCTGTCCGCGGAGGAACGGGCGGGCTTCTCCTACGGGGGGCCGTCGGTCTCACGGCTCGGAGGCACCGAGTACCGCATGCGGAAAGACGCGCTCCGCCAGGCACTGGGAGGTCCGCGCCCCGTCGGCGACGGCGCCGAAGTGTCCCGGCTCCTTACCGCCCGGGGTTCGGCACTCGTGCCGGCAGTCGACCTCATCACCGCACTGCGCCTCGACGGGGGGCTGTGCAGGACCGCCGAGGAACTGTGTCAGAGCTACGTGCACCTCCACGCGAACCGCCTTCTCGGAACCGATGCGCCGAGCGAGGCGCTGGCCCTGGAGCTGCTGCGACGCACCCGAGCCGGCCTCGCCCGAGCGCCCCTGGCTTCAGCGTGACGCGCCACCCTTCCGGCGGCGGTGCCGGCGGGCTCGTCGCGGTGCGGTGAGCGTCGATGTTGGTGACACTGGTGTCATGACGCACAAGGCATTTCTGGAGGGCGGGCCGGACGACCTGCACGAGCGGATCGCCCCGATCGAGACCCCCGGTGAGGACCTGAAGATTCCGCACCGCGGCGGATACGAGCACTTCAGGGAGACCCCGCGCCGGCAGGACACCGAGGAAGGAACCCTTCGGGTGTACGAGTGGTGGGAACGCACGGAGATCGCCGAGTAGCAGCCCCAGCCCCAGCCCCAGCGCCGGCCCCGGCCCGTCGCCGCTCAGCCGGCGGCGACCTTGAGCAGCAACTTTCCGGTGCTCGCTCGGGAGCTCATCAGCCGGTGTGCCTCCGCCGCGTCGGCGAGGGCGAACTCGGCGGTGACGGGGAGCGTGACCGTGCCGTCGGCGACCTTCGCGAAGGCCCGCTCGGCGAGTGCGCGCAGGGCGTCGGGTGCGGTGCGGGCGAGGGTCAGGACGGAGAAGGCGCCGACCGCGTTGCCGGTCGGGGCGAGGTCCGGCTGACCCACCCGCCACGGCTCGGCCGCGCCGGCGTTCCCGTACGAGACGAGGCGGCCGAAGACGGCGAGCGCGGCGAGCGACCCCTTGAGGCTCTCGCCGCCGACGGGGTCCAGGGCCAGGTCGACGCCACGGCCGCCGGTCGTTTCGCGGACCGCCTTTTCGAGCCCGGCGGCGTCCTCCTTGAAGTCGCCGACGAGGACGTCGTCGTAGCCGTACGAGCGGGCGTACGCGGCCTTCGCGGGCGACGACACGGTCCCGTACACCGCCGCGGCGCCCGCCGCCTTCGCCAACTGGCCGACGGCCGTGCCGATTCCGCCCGCGGCGGCGTGGACCAGGACGGTCTCGCCGGCCTGCAGCCGGCCGACCGTGTGCACGAGGGCGTACGCCGTGGGCAGCACGGTCGGGAGGGTGGCGGCGGTCCGCATGCCGACGCCCGGCGGCAGCGGGAACACCGTCACCGCCTCCGCCACGGCCACCTCGGCGTAGGCGCCGCCGCCGCCGGTCAGGGCGGTCACCTCCTGGCCGACGGCGAGCCCGGTGACGCCCGGGCCGAGCGCCCGCACCCGCCCGGAGACCTCCAGACCGGGGCGGTACGGGAGCGCTTCGACGCGGTATCCGTCGGCGCGCGCCAGCACGTCGGCGAAGTTCACCCCGGCGTACGCCACGTCGATGCTCACCTGGCCCGGGCCGGGCTCGGGGGCCTCGGTCTCCACCGCCTTCAGGACCTCGGGACCGCCGTGCTCCACCAGTTCGATCGCGCGCATGCCAGACCTCCGGCTCGACTGTTCAATGAAAAGCGAACACTCTCGACTGTATGATCTGCATCGAACACTCGGCAAGCCC
Organism: Streptomyces sp. NPDC048604; assembly: GCF_043199435.1. Classification (NCBI taxonomy): domain Bacteria; kingdom Bacillati; phylum Actinomycetota; class Actinomycetes; order Kitasatosporales; family Streptomycetaceae; genus Streptomyces; species Streptomyces sp. NPDC048604. The sequence continues at coordinate 37,262 of NZ_JBICVX010000021.1, read as the reverse complement.
CGACGCCTGAACAGGAGGACCCGTGGCCGCCGCAGCAGCCAGTCATCGAGCCGCCCCCGAGCACACCCACCCCGACGACGTCCCGGTCCTCACGGCCCTGGCCGCACTCGCCGACCCCGTACGCCTCACCCTCGTCCGCGAGTTGGCCGGCTCCGAGGACTGGTCCCGCGCCTGCGGCAGCTTCGACGTCCCGGTCGGCAAGGCGGCCCTCAGCCACCACTTCGCCGTCCTCCGCGCGGCCGGCCTGGTCGAACAACGCGACCAGGGCCCCAAACGCGTCAACCGCCTCCGCCGCAACGAGTTCGACACCCGCTTCCCGGGCCTGCTGGACCTGGTCCTGCGCGGGGACGCCAGGGACTAGCACTCCAGTGCGGTTTCGTGATCTTGTCGGTTCCGTGGTCTACCGTGCCTGGTCATGGGCTACGACGTGCACATCACGCGGCGTGAGAACTGGTGGGACGAGCAGGGACCGGGCATCAGCAGTCAGGAGTGGGAGGCGGTGGTCGCTGCCGATCCCGACCTGGTGATGTTTCCGATGCCCGAAGGCGGCTGGCTTGTGGAACCGCGATGGATTGCCGAACTTGTCACGAGCCCGGAGGCCGCAGAGATCGGAGGAGCTCTGGACTGGCGGGCCGGGAGGATCACGGCCAAGTGGCCGTGCGACGTGTTGCTCGCGAAGATGTGCCAGGTGGCGAAGACGCTGGGTGCGCGGGTCCAGGGCGACGACGGCGAGTACTACGACGCCTGACGCGTGCGGCCACCGCGAGATGATCAAGGGTTGTGTGGACTCTTGAAGAGAGTGCGATGGCAGCGCGATCATCGAGGCGCGCAGGTGGAGGCAGCGAGGTAGCTGTCCGGGGTCTTGTCGTACCCGGGCGGCGCATCGTCGTCGAGCTCGTCCTCTGTAGCGTCGATCCGGCCCGCCTTCGCGAGGATGTTCTTCGTGATCTGCTTGTAGCTTCGGCTGGCGTGGTTGGAGGCCGAGGCCTCGAACTTCGAGCTGTCGACGGCGAGCACCGCCATCTCGACCAGGCCGGCCTCGGCGCAGAGGTCGAGCACCTGGCCGAAGAGGTCAGCGAGGGCCGATAGGTGCCGTAGAAAACGAGGTGGAGCTGCTCGATCGCCTTGATCACGAACCAGGCGAGGTGGTCCTCGGGCAGCCAGTGAGCATTTTCAGCGTTGCCGCTCCAGTGTGAGGACGGCCGCGGCGATTGACGTCATTCGATTCGGGCTGCACCGGGACCTGCGGAAGATGCGCCAGGACTTCAGTCGTGCGACGCCGCGCTCGACCGGTGCCCGCGCCGCGGACAACGCACGGTTGACGGTTTGCTGGGTCGGTGTGAGCTCGCGGCCCGGTGGGCGTCTGAGGGGTGTCGTCACCCACGATCCGGCTCCCATGTAAGCCCGATCAGCGAGGACTGGGACACCTTGGCGCTCGCAGATCCGGATGATCCGGTGGCCGCGCGCCGCCGTCAGGTCGTGGGCCCGGCCGGGCAGCGCGGGCGAGATCCACAGCAGCCGCCCGGCTGGATCGGTCACCACCTGCACGTTAACTCCGTGCCGGCGGTGCTTGTGGGAGTAGTCGGCGCGGCTGTCACCGACCCGGTCGCACTCGGCGAGCGTGCCGTCGAGCAGGACGTAGTCGGGGTCGGCTTCGCGCAGGGCACGCAACAGGCCGGGCGCGCGGGTGGCGAGCAGGTGGATGACCGAGGCGGTGTAGGCATGGGCGGTGCAGACAGATATGCCGAAGCCGGCCGCGATCTGCGCGAGGGTGTCGTGCCGGCGCAGGTACACCAGCCCGACCAGCGCACGCTGGTGCGGCGGGAGCTTGCAGCGGCGGTCACCCTCGCGAGTGACGATGAGCATCGTGACCCACTCGATCAGGGCGTGAGGCAGGTCGAGTGCGGCAGAATACGGAACCAACGCGGCTCCTGTGCCTGTGGGATGAGACTTCGAACACCTCCCCCAACAGCACGGGAGCCTCGTGCGTTGCGGCTACCAATCCCGTCACCTGATCAGTGGCCACGCTGAAAATGCTCAGTCGCTCAGTCAGGGGGCTGCAGGGCCGCAGCAGCGGTTGGTCTCGATCGCATGTAAGGAAGCTCTGTGGCATGCCCCGATGGCCCAAAACGGCCTGGACGGAAGGGGTTTGTGCGACAGCCTCCTTGAGAATCAGGTGCCAGAGTTGTCGACGAACCCCACGATGTCGAGGTATTCGATTTTGGGCGGGACGCCATAAATTCCCGTCACCTTGCCGACGAGCTCCTCCGTGAAGAAGGCACGGGCTTTCTCCTCGTCATCCCACACGTAGAAGTTCCTTGCCTGAACGCCGTCTTCGTCAAGCATGAAGCTCTTAAGGCGAAGGCCCGCCATGCCTTCGAACGGTCCTCGGAGTTCGCCGGCAATCTTTGCAAGAGTTGAACGATCGAACTTGTCGGTCTGCGTGAAAGTCACGAGTACGCCGATCATCGGGCCTCCTGTCGATTGGGTGAGCAATGGTCGATCGAGTGATGATAGAGGCGAATCCTAGTACACGCGGCCGGAAATTCTGGTTGTTGGGCGGCGAGTCGGAGGTGCGGCTCGCGGTCGGCGATAGGCGCCAGGAGCGCATCGAGCTTTGTCCGCATGAACGCCCCACTCGCACGGGCGGGCGACTTGGCGCATAATTCCGATCAATACTTGCGGCCGCGCCCACTGTGCACGTATCGAGCCGTGGTCAATCTGCGGAATTTGCCCTCGCTCCGAGGCCTGATCCGGTAGATCCTCGTGGGTGACGTGAGCGCAACTGACGGACGATGAGTGGGAGTTCATCGGGCCGTATCTGCCGATTGGCGGGTACGGCCCGTACCCCGAGCGGCTGCGCCGGCAGTTCGAGGGCGTGATTTGGCGGTTCAAGACGGGCGGGCAGTGGCGGGAGATCCCGACGGCTTCCGGCGCCTGGTCGACCGTCCACAACCGCTTCCCGCAGTGGCGTGACGCCGGCGTCTTCGAGGCCCTGCTGGAGGGCCTGATCACGGAAGCCGCGAAGCGGCGTGAGGTGGACCTGTCCATGGACCACGGTCGAGCGCCTGATCAACAAGCTCAAGGCCTGGCGAGGCATCGCCACCCGGTACGACAAAACCCCGGACGGCTACCTCGCCGGCCTCCACCTGCGCGCCTCGATGATCTGGATCAAAGACCTCACCCGGGCCGGATGATGATCCCGACTCGGTACACGCCCTATGCCCGCTCGCGAAGGGGCGCCGTCCGTGCCGTGCTCAGGCCAGGTGCGGGAGGTGGTGGGTGGACCAGTGTTCGGCGGCGGTGAGGCCGAGGAGGACCAGGTCCTGGTGTGCGCCGGCGAAGAACTCGTGCTGGCGGAGGACGCCTTCCTGTGTGAAGCCCAGCTTGCGGTAGAGGGCGAGTGAGGGCTCGTTGAAGGCGTAGATCTCCACTTCGCATTTGTTGTAGCGCTGTTCGGCGAACATGTACGTGAGGACCAGTTCGCTTGCCTCGGCCGCGTAGCCCTTGCGGCGGTGGTCGCGGGAGATCTCGATGCCCGTTTTGAAGCGGCCGGCGCGGCGGTCGGCCTCTCCGACGGTGACCGAGCCGGCGAACGAGCCGTCGGCCAGGACCTCGATCACGAGGCGGTACGACGTGCTGTCCGGCGTGCGGCCGGCGCGTTCGGCGGTCCAGGCGCGGAAGCTCGCGTCCGAGCGGGGCGGCTCGACGAGGTCGGCGTTGCGGACGTCGACGGTGTTCCGGGCGAGGTCACGGAAGCCCTCCCAGTCCTCCGGCTCGACGCCGCGCAGCCGGATCCGCTCGCCGGTCCACATGTCGCTCATCGCCCCACCGCTTCCGTCGTGTCGTTTTCGGCAGCGACGGTAGTGGCGGAGGGATGGCTTGTCGCCCGAGTTTCCTGTCGGCGTCGGGCTGCCGTTGCGACTCTAGTCAAGTTTGACTAGAGTCGCCGCATGCGTGAGAAGACCATTCCGATGCTGCCTTGTCCGCTCTCCAGCCCGTCCTGGACTTCTACGTCGCCCTCGGCTTCGAGGTGACCTTCCGGCAGAAGAGCCCCAATCCGTACGCCGTCGTCGAACGCGGTGGCATCCAGCTGCACTTCTTCGGGATGAAGGGCTACGAGCCGGCCTCCTCGTACAGTGCCTGTCTCGTGCAGACCGACGACGTCGACGCCTTGCATGCGGACTTCCGCAGCGGGCTCAAGGCCGCCTATGGGCGGGTGCCGACGCGGGGGCTGCCGCGGATCGGGGCGCTCAAGGACACCACGTACGGGGGTGCGGCAGTTCCTCGTGACACTCCCCCGTCTAAAGGCGGGGGCTTCTCGGCTCGCGCCGGGAAGCTTCCTGCTTCACAGCCGACTGCCCGCCCGGAGTGCTCCGTTGGGGTCTTACACCAGCTCCACAGGCTGTAACCGCCAGTCCGGCGGCCAGAAGGTTCTTCGCCGCGTTCACGTCCCGGTCGTGGGTCGTCCCGCAGCCGCACGTCCAGGTGCGGACGTTCAGCGGCATCTTCTCTTGCAGGGTGCCGCAGGTGGAGCACAGCTTGGACGAGGGGAACCACCGGTCCACGGCGATCACCTCGCGCCCGTACCACTGGGCTTTGTACTCCAGCATGCTCCGGAAATCCGACCACGCAGCGTCGCTGATGGCGCGGGAGAGTTTCCGGTTCTTGACCATATTGCGTACGGTCAGGTCCTCGATCACGAGCGTTTGGTTTTCGCGCACGAGTCGAGTGGTCAGCTTGTGCAGGTGGTCCCTGCGTCGGTCGGTGATCCTGGCGTACACCTTGGCGACCTTGCGCCGGGCCTTGGCCCGGTTGGTGCCCTCGCCCTTGGCTTTCTTCGCCAGGCGGCGCTGGGCCAGGGCGAGCCGGGCACGGTCACGCCGCTCGCTGCGGGGGTTGGCGATCTTCTCCCCGGTGGAGAGGGTGAGAAGGTGGTTCAGGCCCACGTCGATGCCCACGGCCGTGCCCGTGGAGAAAAGCGGCTTGATACCGGGGTCGTCGCACAGCAGGGAGACGAACCAGCGTCCGGCCGCGTCCTGGGACACGGTCACCGTGGACGGCTTCGCGCCGTCCGGGAGCGGGCGGTGCCAGGCGATGTCCAGCGGCTGCGTCATCTTCGCCAGCGTCAGCTCCCCGTCACGGAAGCGGAAGCCGCTGGTGGTGTACTCGGCGGACCTCCGGGACTTCTTCCGCGACTTGAAACGCGGGTACTTGGCCCGCTTGCCGAAGAAGTTGGTGAACGCCACCTGGAGGTGACGCAGGCACTGTTGGAGCGGGACGGAGGAGACGTCGTTGAGGAATGCCAGTTCCTCGGTCTTCTTCCACGCCGTCAGCATTGCGGAGGTCTGGTTGTAGTTGACCCGCTCCTGACGCGTCCACGCCTGCGTGCGGGCGGCCAGTGCCAGGTTGTAGACCTTGCGGACACAGCCGAACGTGCGCGACAGCTCAGCCGCCTGCGCATCGGTCGGATAGAAGCGGTACTTGAACGCCCGCTTCACACACGTCGCGGTCACGCTCACAAACTAGTTGGCCTGCCTGTAAAGATCAAATCTGCGGGTCAGAGCACGGTCTTTCGCCCAGGGGGCGAAACCCCGCTCGCTGCCCTGCTCCGCAGGAGTCCGATTCCTCCCCGGCCTGAAGGCCAGGGTTTCCTCGGAGGTTTCCGATGACCGATCCGGGCGGGAACTGTCTCCGGATCGGGCAGCCGATCAGCCAGGATCTGCACCATCGGGCCGCGCCCAAGGACGCCGTCGGCAAGGCCCTGCATCACGCGGCGCTGCTCGCGGACTCGAAGGAGGATCTCGACGGAGCGGCGCGGATTCTCGATCGGGTGCTTCACGGCGAGGGGGAGCCTCCCACGCCCGCACAGCTGTTCAGGGCGCTCGTGCTGCGCGGGGACGTCGCGCTGCGCGTTGGGGACGAGGAGGCCGCGGCGGCCTTGCTCGCGCAGGCCGCCGCCGTGGATCTCACCCCCGCGGAGCGCGCTGCGTTGCGGGACGATCTCATGAGGTTGGAGGAACTGGTGGGGTGAGGCGTCAGTCGGGCCTGCCCTCGCCCGGGGTCCGGGACCCGTTCACCTCCTGGGCCTCGTCCGCCGGTATCCGGATGCCCGAACTCGGGAGGAGTTGCGGGATGCCGTCGACGATCGGGTAGCGCAGGTGCAGGCGTGGGTTGCAGAGGGCTTCCCGGTCCGGCGTCAGGGTCAGAGGGCCTTTGTCCAGAGGGCAGGCCAGGATGGTCAGGAGGGGGTCGTCGGGGGTCATTTCGGCCTCGTTCGCTCGTAGGGGCTTACGCGGGTTGCGGTGTGTCGTGGCGCGGCATGATCAGGAGGACCGACAGGGCGAGCGCCGTCCCCGCCACGCGGAACGTCAGCAGCCACGGGTCCTCGGGCAGGCGCTCGCCGAACGTCAGCGTTCCGACGATCGCCGTGAACAGGCAGGTCACCGTCGTGCAGACCGGCACGATCAGCGAGGCGCGGCAGCGCTGCAGGGCCGCCTGCGACATGACCAGGCCCGCGCCCGCCGTGAACAGCAGCAGGTACGGGTACGGGGACCCCAGCAGCGCCCTCGCCGACTCGGCCACGTTCGTGCTGGTCAGGCGGCCCGACGCGCCCTTGATGGCCAGCGAGCTCACCCCGTACAGCAGGCCCACGGCCACCCCGTACCCGATGCCGTTCGTCGGCACCCGGTGCCGGCGGCGGGATCTGCGCTCCACGCGCTCGTACAGCAGCAGCCCCGCCGCGAGCGTCGGCACCGACACCAGGAGCACCAGCATCCACGGTGCTCCCGTGCTCACCTCCTCGTCCCCCTTGCTCAGCGACGCCACCACCATCAGCAGGGCCACCAGCACCATCCCGAGCGCCTGGCGCTCCCGCCCCGACGGACGTTCGCCGAGCACCGCCGAGGAGAGGAGAAGCAGCAGGACGAGGCCCGAGACGAAGATGCCCTGCGCGGCGGCGATGGGGAGCACGCGGTACACCACCAGCTGCGCCACGAAGCCGGCCGCCAGTGCCAGCGAGCCTGCCAGCCACAATGGGCTCGTGACGAGGAGCCCCACCACCCGCAGCGGCTTGCCCGCCGACAGCGCCGGCAGCGAGCCCAGGGCTCGCTTCTCCAGTACGAAGCCCACGCTGTAGAGGAGGTTCGCCGTCAGTGCCGCTGCCACGCCCCACCACATCCCGCTACCTCCGCCGCGCGTGCGCCAGGAGGATCGACGCCGCCGACGGCACGGCGCACGCCGCCCGGTCGATCAGACGCAGCCCGCGCGGCACGCCGTGGAACGGTGCGCCGGTGATCCGTACGTCCTGGAAGCCGGCCGACCGCAGGAACGAGCGCAGCGCCCGCGCCGTGAACAGCCTGAGGTGGCCCACCACTTCGGAGCCCGGGCGCCCGTGGACGCCCCGCAGGCTCACCTCCGAGAACACCGGCTGCACGCCCGCGAGCAGCAGGCCGCGGTTGTACCAGGCGGCGAGGTTCGGGGTGGAGAGCATCAGGTGACCGCCCGGGCGCAGGATGCGCCGCAGTTCGTCCAGCGCCCGGTCCGGGTCCACGAGATGCTCGACGACCTCGCTGAACAGCACCGCGTCCGCGCAGCCGTCCGCCAGCGGCAGCCCGCCGTCGTCCAGCGCGCCCCGCACCACCTGCGCCATCCTCGGCCGGGCCCGGCGCAGGGCGTCCTGCGACCAGTCCACGCCCACGATCCGGTGACCGGCCAGAATCGGGCCCGCCACCGCCGCCGCGGTGCCGTCACCGCAGCCCACGTCCACGATCAGCGCGCCGGGCGTGGCCGCGAGGGCGGCGGCCAGCAGCCGCGCCTGCCGACGGCTTCTCGCGTCGCCCGAGGCGACCGGGACGGTCGGGTTCTCGTAGAAGTCCCGGAGGGTGGGAGAAGCGGGCGGCTGCTCCTGTTTCTCCCCCGCGGACGCAGCCGGCGGCCGTCCCTCGTTCTCCGTTCCCGACTCGGTCGGCGGCCGTCCCTCCGTCGCCGGTTCGGCCGGCGGCCCTCCCTCGTTCTCCGTCGTCAGCGTCTCCCCGCTCACTGCCCCTCCCCGTCCGTCGCCGCCAGCCTGCTCGCGAACAACTGCCGCAGTCTCGCCCCGTCCTCGTCGCCCAGCAGCGCCCGCGACCAGCGCAGGACCAGGTGGAGCCGGCCCCCGGTCGACGCCGTCGTGAACGTCAGGCCGCGGGGCATCCCGGCCGGGGCCGAGAACCAGACCGCGTGGGCGCGGCCCGCCGCGCCGAAGTCCAGCGGGTACGGGATGCGGCCGATGTTGCTGAGCAGCGTCGTCGACGTCCACGGCGCGGCCAGTCGCCGTACCCCGCGGGTCAGCACGGCGCGCGCCGCGACCGGCAGGACGGGAGCCGTCAACATCGCCGCGCCCCGGCCCAGTTGAGGGCGAGGGCGTGCCTTCAGGGCGCGCGTCCGTTCCGCCGTACGGCGCAGCAGCGCACCCATGTCGGCGTCCGCGGTCGTCTCCGCCGCCGTGAAGCCGACCTCGACCAGCCGCGTGCCGTTGCCGATCGGCATGGCGGGGCCACGCGTGCGGTCGTCGACGGGCATGGTGATGCGCAGCGGACGGTCGGGAGCGCCCTGCTCCCGGTTCCAGTCCGCGACCGTCAGCGCTGTCGCGACCATCAGCTGGTCGTTCACGGTGTACGGCGCGCCCGACTCCCGTCGGGGGACGGGTAGTTCGGTCACGAGCATGCCGTTGCCGCGTGCGTCGGCCGGCCGGCCCGCCGCCACGCGCGCGGGTCTCGCCGCGGCGGGGAACGCGCCGTCCCCACGCGCCTCGGCGGCCGGCTGCCGGACCGGAGTCGGTACGGGCTCCGTCGCGCGACCGCCGTAGATCTCCGCCGCCGTCGCCGCGATCCGCAGGCAGGCGGGGCCGTCGAGAGCGGTGTGGTGGACCGTGAACAGCAGCACGCATCCGTCCCGCCCCGGTTCCTCCACGACCTCGAGGCGCAGCGGCGGCGCGGCGAGGAGCGACGGGGCCTCGCTGAGCGCCCGCTGCCGGGCCCTCGCCAGCGCCCCGGGCGCGCAGTCCGGGAACGACACCACGTCGGCGCCCAGCGGTTCGACGAGCTCCCACTCGTACCGCAGGGCCAGCGCACCCCGCACCCGCTCCCGCATCAGCACCCGCGGATGCCGCGCGAGTGCCTGCGCGAAGGCCCTCCGTAGCCGGTCGCGTTCGACCCGCCCCGGCAGGTGGATCTCGATGTGCACCGTGTTCGGCTCGCGCGCGTCCGCGCAGTGGCGGGCGATCTCGTCCACCACGGAGAACGGCACGCGCACCGCCCTCGGCTCCGGATCCTGTTCCCGGCGCACCCCCTGAACCGCACTCACCCGTCGCCTCCCTCTCCCTCGCCTCGACCGCCACGCTCCCGGCCCTCGCCCACCGTCACCAGAGCCGCGAACAGCGCTGTCAGCGCAAGGAGTTGGGCCACCGGGCCGAACGCCCCCCGGCCCAGCGCCGTCGCCTCGCCGCTCCCGGTCAGCACGGCCACGCCCGCCGCGGCCATCGCCGCGAACGCGAGCGGGCCGAGGAGCCACGGGCGGAGCCACGCGACCACCGCGAGCACCGGTACGACCGCCGCCACGGGCCCCGCGATCACCGCGCCGGCCAGTGTCAGCATCACCGTCCCGAGGACGAAGCCCGGCCCGGGCGGCGGCTGCGACGCCGCGAGCTCCACCGCACGCCGCCGCCCCGACGACCGTCCCGCAATCGCGAGCCCCACCAGCACCACCAGCAGTGCCGCGGCCGCGACGAGCCCGGCCCCGTACACCCGCGAGGGCTCGTAGACCAGCGTCACCGTGCCGCCCCGTCCCGCGGGGACCAGCCAGGCCTGCTGCCAGCCGTCGACGCGCAGCGGCCGCAGCTCCTCGCCGTCCAGCGTGGCCTTCCAGCCGGCGTTGTGGTTCTCGTGCAGCTGCAGGTACGAGGCCTCGCCGGCGGCCACCCGCAGGGTGCGCCGGTCCCCGTCGCCCGACATGGACTCCACCTCGCGCGGTGTGGATGTCGCGCCCTGCGCCGCACCGGTCGTGAGGTCGATCCGGGTGACCGCCAGCGGCCCGGTGTCGCCCGCCTCCACGGTGTGCGTGCGACGGTCGAGGGAGACCCGGCTGCCGTCCGTGCACAGGGAGACCGCGATCGGCCGGCGCTCCGTCAGGTCTCGCACCCGTCCCTCGGCGCGGGTCGCCAGGAACCGACCGTCGACCGAAATGATCGGCCCCTTGCCGCACGGCAGTGTGAACCGCTGGGCCGGATCCGGCTGCGGAGTGCGCAGCTTCTCCAGCGCCGGAATAAACAACTCGCTGAGTCCGACCGGCAGTTGCAGGTCCTCGTTCGCGACCGGGTTGTGCAGGGTCAGCGGTGCGACGCGCGAGATCGTGATGTCCATCCGGTCGGTCCTGATGGGGGAGAACCGGGCCAGCCCGTTCTCGTCGACCGCCGCGATCGCGGTCCCGTCCGGCGAGCTGATCTGCACCTGCTCGGGGCGGGTGGCGAGCCCGCCCGCCGCGGCCAGCACGAGTTCCCCGACCGCCGTCTTCTCCGGCCACCGCAGGCGCAGTACGGGCCGTTCGCCCGCGATCCAGGCCGTCGTCAGATCGCCGTCCGTCAGGTTGCGCGGGCTCAGGTTGGTGCCGAGCCGGGCGGTCGAGTCGGCGGTGACGACGAGCTTGTCCCGCTGCCCGGTGAGGGCGAACAGCAGGTCGTCCAGCTCCTTGCCGGGCACCGGCAGGGCGCTCGCCCGCACCGTGTACGCGCCGGTCACGGCCGCCTCGAACTGCCGGTGCAGCCCCACCTCGGCGGACACCGCGGACAGCCCGCCGGGGTCGCTGCCGCGCGACAGTGCGTACACGACGGGCGTACCGGCCCCGGAGACCTCGGGCGGCGCGTCGGCCGGCAGCTCCAGCATCCGCGTCACCTGTACACCCGGCACCGTGATCTCGGAGAACCCGGCTCCGGTGAGCCCCGGACGACCCTGCTGCGACTGCAGGATCGTCACCTTCAGCCACTTCGCCGGGCCCTCCGGCGCGGCGACCTGCTGCGTGCTGCCGTCCGGCCGCAACGGACTGACCCGGCTGCCCCGGTCGGTCTCCACCCGCACCACCGTGGGCGCGGCGCGCACATTGCCGCTCGGCAGCGGCGTCACGTCCACCGTCCCCGGGACCGGGGTCGGACCGTCGAACGCGATGCGCAGCCACTCGCCCGCCGGGGAACCGGGGGAGCCCTCGGCCCAGCCGGTGTCCGGGTTGCCGTCGAAGGCGTTGACGGGGTCGTACTGCGGCAGGTGGAACAGCCAGTTGCCGACCGAGGACGCGGTCACCGACGCGGCGCCCCGCAGCACCGCCGTCGTCTGATGCCCGACCCCGTCGAGCGGCAGGATCTGCCGTGGTTCCTCGCCCGGGTCCTGGACCGCCCGCTCCGCGTTGCGCTCTTCGCGCGTGTACGTGTGCGAGGTCCCCGACTTCACCAGCCCGAACCGTGTGTCGGCGCGCCTCAGCCCGTCGCCGGCCGCGTACAGCGCGGGCCGGTCGACGCCCGGGTGCGCGTCGCCGGACAGCACCGTGGCGCGGCCGTCCAGGACGCCCGAGCCGGACAGCGGCAGCAGCGACTCCGGTCCGCCGCTGACGACCGCGGTGTCCGAGACCGGTGTCATGCGGGCCCGGCCCGGGCGCGGGGTGCCGGACGGCGGCTCGTAGATCTCCACCGCCTGCTGCCGCGGGTACAGGCCCTCCACCTGCACCGGCGTGTCGTCGGCGATCCGGCCGTCGGTCAGCAGCGGGCCGAAGCCGGTCACGCGCCGGTACCCGGACGCCTCCAGGGTCCGCTTCACGGTCGTGGTGGGCACGTGCTCGATCTGGTCCGGGTCGAGGTCGTTGCGCACGACGACGTGGTACAGCCCCGCCCGCGCGAGGTACGCCGCGAGCCCCGGCACCTCGCCGCCGGACGTCAGCGCCTGCTCCACCGCGTCCAGCGCCCGACGGTTCCCGGGCGTGCCGAACGGTACGTAGTCTCGCTGCGCCCACGGCGAGCGGGCGAGGACGTCCAGCGGCTGGTCGATCGGCGAGCCCCAGGTGTAGACGCCGTGCGCGGTCGCCGGAACGACCAGGGCCCGGTCGTCGGGCGCCCGCTCGGCCAGCCAGTCGGCGGTCGCCTCCCAATAGGCCGGCAGCTGCCGGAACGAACCGGGCTGCAGGATGGAGCCGTTGACGTAGGGCCAGGCCAGGCCGGGCAGCACCAGCACCGCGGCCAGCACCGGCACGAGGCGGCGGACCAGTACCGGCGCGGAGGCCCGCCGCAGGGCCCGCGGCAGGGCCGTGCCCGTCAGGTGCATCAGGCCCAGGACGAGCGCGAGGGCGAGCCCGGTCTGGAACTTGTAGATGTTCCGGAACGGCACCAGCGGCCCGTTCAGCCAGTCCTGCACCGTCGCGTGGAAGGGCCCGCCGAGCGCGCCGCCGTACCCGGCGAGCGTGATCACGGCCGCGACCGTCGCGGTCAGCACCAGCCAGCGCCGCTCCGGCAGGTCCCGGCGGGCCAGGCCTGCCAGGCCCAGCGCCGCGGCGAGCACCGAGCCGGCGATCACCACCGCCGACGTGGCCACGGCCCAGCCGGCCGGCAGCCACGCCTCGCCGAAGTGCAGGTACCCCACCCAGTTCCCGGCGCCGCGCAGCACCTCGGCGGCCGACATGGTCGCCGTGGTGGTCTGCGAGGACTCCACGTACGGCATGAAGTTCTCGCCGTACGTCCCGAGCAGCAGCAGCGGTACGACCCACCAGGCCGTCGCGAGCAGCACGCACGGCGTCCACCAGGCGATCAGGGCGCGTTTGCGCCGCCCGCCGGGCCGGGACAGCAGGTACAGGCCCACGGGCAGCAGCGACGCCAGCGTCGACGCGGCGTTCACCCCGCCCATCAGCGGGATCACCAGCGCCGAGCGCGCCGCGGCGAGGCGCGCGCTCGTCCGCGGGTTCGTCAGCGGCAGCAGCACCCACGGAAGGACCGCGCCCGGCAGCGCGGCGGCCGAGGTCGAGCCGACGACGATCGTGTACGTCGGCCAGAGCGCGTACGCTGCCGCGCCGACCAGCCGCGAGCCGGGCGAGCCGGCGCCGAACCGCTCGGCGAGCCGCAGCGCTCCCCAGAACGCGGTGGTCACCACGAGCGAGAGCCACAGCCGCTCGGCCAGCCAGACCGGCAGCCGCACCAGGTCGGCGGCCGCGTGGAACGGCAGCATCGGGATCGCGTAGCCCACGTACTGGTCGGCGATCCCGCCGAAACCGGCGCGATCGTGCCACAACTGGCCCAGGTCGCGCAGGAACTGCCACGGGTCGGCGACGACCCCCAGCTTCGTCTCGAACGTCATCCGCCCCGGCGACACGGCCAGGAACGCCGCGAACACCGCCGCCCAGAAGCCGAGCAGCCAGCGCCGCGAGCGGCGGTGCGGCGGCGGCCCGCCCGGCGCGCCCGGAGGCGGACCGGGCGTGGCCGGGGAGGCCGGCGGGCGGGCGTGGACTGCGCTGGTCATGAACACCGCCGGAGTATGAGGAGGAGGTTCCACGTCGCGAACTCCCGCAGCCCCGGCAGCCGGGGCACCAGCTCCGGGAGCACCGGCCAGTACCGCGAGCGGGCGGAGACGACCTCCACGTCGTCCCGGCCCCGGACGTGGCGCAGCGTCGGCCCGACGCCGATCGCGAAGAGGTTCTCGCCGAGCCGGTGCTTCGCGGCCCGCCCGGTGCGCTTCTCGTACCGCACCCGGGCCCGCTCCGCGCCGAGATAGTGCCAGGGCGCCCACTCGTGGCCGCCCCACGGCGAGAGCCAGTTGGTGAAGGACACGTAGATCAGCCCGCCGGGCCGGGTGACCCGCACCATCTCGCTGAGGAAGGTGTCCGGGTCGCGCACGTGCTCCAGCACGTTGGACGAGAAGCAGACGTCGGCCGCGCCGTCGGCCAACGGCAGCAGATAACCGTCGGCGACGATCGTCCCCGCCCCGGGCTCGACGGCGAGCTCGGCGGCGTCCGGCTCGAAGAGCAGACTCTGCGCTCCACGGCGGCGGAACTCCCGGCTGAAGTAGCCGCGTCCGCCGCCGACGTCCGCCACCACCCGGCCGTCCAGCGGAAGATGGCGCTCCACCTGGTCGGCGGCGTCGCGGGCCAGCAGTTCGTACGCGGTGTGCGGATCGTCCTGCTCGCGCATGAAGGCCCGGAAGAGCGCGAGGGAACGGCGGAACGAGGGGTCTTTCACGTCCGTACGCCCTCCGCCTGCGCGCCCGGAGCGTGGGCGCCCGGGCCCTGCGGGCGGCCCGCGAGGTGCACGGCCTCCGCGGCGACGGCACGGAACCGCCGCACCGTACTGCTCCACCGGTACGCGACGGCCGCCTCCTCGGCGGCCTTGCCCATGGCCTCGCGGCGCTCGTCGTCGAGCGCGAGCGTGCACCAGGCCGCGGCGAACGACGAGTCCCCGCGCGCCAGCAGACCGGTGACGCCGTCCTGGACGGAGTCGCGCAGCCCCGGCACGTCGAACGCGAGCGTGGGCGTGGCCCGGGCCGCCGCCTCGGTCACCACCAGGCCCCAGCCCTCGACGGCCGCCGGATGCACCAGCAGCCATGCCTCGCACAGCAGTCGGTGTTTCTCCTCCTCCGACACATGGCCACGGAACTCCACGCCGGGACCGGCGAGTTGCTCCAGTCGCTCCCGCTCGGGCCCGTCGCCGACGATCACGAGCCGCCCGCCGGTGACGGGCCGGACCCGTTCCCACAGCCGCAGCAGCAGATCGATCCGCTTGTAGTCGACCAGCCGGCCCAGTGCCACGAACAGCGGCGACGCCGACCGCGGCGCGCGCGGCCCCGGCTCCTGGACGCCGTTGTGCACCACGCGGATCTGCTCCTGCGGCACGCCGATGGCCCGCAGCGCCGCAGCGGTCGACGGGGAGACGGCGACCAGCAGATTGCCCCGGTGGGCCCGGGCCAGCGCCCAGTGCTCCAGGAGCCGGCCGGCGCGGGCCACCGGGCCGGGGAAGCGCATCCCCCACAGCTCGGTGTGGACGTGGTTCACCAGGCACAGGGTGGGGCCGCGGTGCCACAGCGGGGACAGGTACGGCATCCCGTTGCACACCTCGACGAGCAGATCGCAGGAGCCCACTTCGCGGGCGAACGCGGACCGCGCGCCGACGAAGTGCCCGAGCGCGCCGCCCGCCGACACGACGCGGTACGGGCGGTCGGCCGCCGGGCCGCCGCACAGCAGGGTGACCTCGTGGTCCAGCTCGGTGAGGCCCGAGGCGATCCGGTCGATCAGCAGCTCGGAGCCGCCGGCGGCCGGGTTGCCCAGGTCGCGATGGGCGAGGAAGGCGATGCGCCGGGGCGCGTCCCCGGCCGCGTGGGGAGGGGCTGGGAGAAGGACCGTGGGATGGACCTGGGGATGGACCTGGGGACGGCTTCCGATCGGCCGCGGGACTGGTTGCCGGAGCGGTTGCGGCGGAGCGGGGCGGAGCCGTGGGGGAGGGACGTGCTGGGGCATGGGTGCTCCAACTCGTGTCGGGGTGCGGGGGGTGGGGGGAGGGCAGAGCAGTGGGGACGTGGGGACGCCACAGGGGGGTGGGGCGGTGTACGCCAGCAGGGGGGTACACCACCGGGGGTGGGGGTGTGGGGGGTGGTCTGTGGGGCGTGGGGGGTGACCGGGTGGGGCCGTGCTTGGTTGGGAACGCCAGTCTTCGGTACGTGCTCGATGCGCGGCTACTCACCGGTATGACAACTTGGCCCTTGCTCAGACGGGTTGTTTCGTCATCAGGTGAGCATTCGGTGCTTCGGGCTCGCTCCGCCGCCCCCGTGCCACGAGGACGCCTCCGACCAGCGCAAGCACCGCGCCGAGCGCCCCGGCCGCCAGCGGTACGGTGCGACCGAGCAGCTCCAGCTTCCTGCTGTCCGCCGCCGCCAGGTCCACCTGCTGCCGCTGCGTATCGTCGGTGAAGGCGATTTCGTCGCTCTCCAGGAGCACCACCGCGTCCTCGGACGAGCCCGGCGCGCGCAGCGTCTTCCTCGGGCCGATGGCGGCGTACAGGATGCGGCCGGTGCGCCGGTCCGCGACCAGTTCGATGCCGCTGTTGGCGTACCACTCCTCGGCGAGCACCTGCGGAGTCTTCGGCAGGCCGACGAGCCGGCCCGGCACCTGCCGCACCCCCGTCCTGGTGGGCGGCACGGTCCCGGTGAAGCGCAGGCCCTCGTAGCCCTGCACGGTGCGCGGGCCCTCGTACCGGAGCCGGACGACGCCGCCGAGCGTGCCGTCCCACCAGCGGTAGTCGCGCTCCTCGACGTCGAAGGGGAACTTCAGGTACGCCTCGCCGTCGAAGGCGGGCGACTCGCGGCAGC
The DNA here is from genome assembly GCF_043199435.1 of Streptomyces sp. NPDC048604. Lineage (NCBI taxonomy): Bacteria > Bacillati > Actinomycetota > Actinomycetes > Kitasatosporales > Streptomycetaceae > Streptomyces > Streptomyces sp. NPDC048604. The sequence goes on along the minus strand of NZ_JBICVX010000021.1, from coordinate 20,901 downwards.
AGTGCACCGGCTCGTTGGTGCGCCGGTCGGTCACCCAGCGTTCCAGGGTCCACTGGAGCGAGTCGCGGGTGTCGGAGGCCGGCAGGGTGGCGTCGGTGTCGACCGACGTGGACACGTCCCAGACGGCGTTGCCGCTCTTCAGGCTGTCGGCGACGTCGCCGCGGACCTTGCGCGTGATGGTGATCCGCTGCCCGTCCACCGTCTCGAGTCGTCCGACGTCGAAGGAGCGGCCGGTGCCGGTGAAGACGGTCGTCGTGTCGACGTCCACGGGGGTGCGCTTCGCGTACGGCTGGACGTACCACACCAGCAGCGGGGCCAGGACCAGCAGGAACACCCCGGCGCCGAACAGCGTCAGGGAAAGCGGTGAGGCGGAACGGCGCATCCGGGCACTCCTGGTTCGAGAAACTCGCACGGAGACGCACGGACCCCAGGGCCGGTCGAGCCCTCGTGGCTGGAGACCGTAGGCCCGCACTTGACGGATTGTCAATGTCACGTCAACACTGGGCGTTCAGCCGGTGGGGGCCGGCCGGGGTGGGATCGTCTCCAACGAGGAGCTGACCCGACACAATGCGCAGACTGCTCGCCGCACTGACCACCGCGGCGTTCGCCGCGGCACTGGCCGCCGGCGCCGCCTTTGGGATCGTGGCCCTGCTCGAAGCGCCTCCGGAGCAGCCCAACGTGCCTCTGATCACCTACGAGACGGCCGCACGGCCTTGATGATCCGAAACGCGTGGAGCGAGGTGCCCCGGCCCAAGGTGGAGCGGTTCGCCGCGATCGCGCTCGCCGAATCGGGCGACCTCGCCCAGACGATCCTCGGTCAGATCCGCAGCGAGTTCCCCCAACTGCGGCTCATGGAGGACGAATCTGGCGAGCCGAAGGCGCTCGTCGGCATCCGCCGGGCCATCGAAGGCTTCGTCCAGCACCTGGCGGCCGGAGCGGCCGACCCGCGGATGCCGCCCGAGGTCTTCCAGGAGTTCGGCAAGGGAGAGGGGCTCAACGGGCGCAGCCTCGACTCCCTCCAGGCCGTCTACCGGCTCGGCGTGCGCCTCGCCTGGCGCAGATTCGCCGAGATCGGCCAGCAGGTCGACATCGCCGCGCCCGCCATGTACGAACTCGCCGAGTCCGGCTTCGAGTACCTGGACGGGCTCGTCGAGCAGTCCGTCCGCGGCTACGCAGAGGCCGCCGCCCGCCAGGAGAGCGAACGGTTACGGCTGCAGCGGCAGTTGATCGACCGGATGCTCGCCGCGCCGCACGCCGACCCCGAGCGCACGCTCGGCGAGCGCGCCGCGCGCATCGGCTGGGAACTGCCCGCCGCCATCGCCGTCGGAGTCCTGATCCGGCCCGCCCGCGAGGCCGTCGCGCCCGCCGTCGGCCAGGGAATCCTGCTCGACATGGAGAGCGAGCAGCCCCGCATGGTCATCCCCGAGCCGGACACCGCCGGCCGCGCCGACCTCGTGCGCCGCGCCACCACCGGCTGGTCCGGCGCGATCGGGCCGTCCGTGCCGCTCGGCGAGGCCCCGGCCTCCCTGCGCTGGGCGGAGACCGCCGTACGGCTCATCGAGGACGGCTTGCTGCCCCGCGGCGAGGTGCAGCACTGCGCCGAACGCACCGAGGAACTCGTCCTGCTGCCGTCCCGCGAGCTCATCGACGCCGCCGCACCCCGCTGCCTGACCCCGCTGCAGGGCGTCGGCCCGACCCAGGCCCGCCGCCTCGCCGCCACTCTGCTCGCCTGGATCGAGACCTCCGGCGGCGCCCCGGAGGTCGCCCACCGGCTCGGCATCCACCCCCAGACCGCCCGCTACCGGATCCGCCAGATCCGTGAACTGTGGGGCGAGGCCCTGGACGACCCCGACCGCCGCTTCGAACTCCTCCTCGTGCTGCGCGCCCAGCGGCTGCGCGGCGAACTCCCCGCCGACCCCGACTGAACACAAGCGTCGGCGCGTCACCCGGTCGGACCGGCGACGCTGGTCGCCGGTCCCGGCTGCCGCCAGGCTGGGCGGGTACGCGCAGGCAGTTCCGAGGAGGAGACGACGTGCAGAAGGACAAGCAGCCGGAATACCGCGCCGTGGTCTTCCGGGACCGCTCCGCCGGGTTCGCCTTCCTGACCCGCTCGACGGCCGACAGCGACACCACCATCGAGTGGGACGACGGCAACACCTACCCCGTCGTCGACGTCGAGATCTCCTCCGAGAGCCACCCCTTCTACACCGGCAAGGCCCGCACCGTGGACTCCGAGGGCCGGATCGTCAAGTTCGAGCGCAAGTACGGCGAGGGCAAGGAATAGTCCGGCCGCCTGCCCTGCAGGTCGCGCCTCATATACAGCGGTACGTGAAACTCCCCGTCGCGTGGTGGACCGTCGGGTCGGTGATCACCAGGCGGGCCGTCGCCCGGTGGACGCCCGGCCCGTGGAAGGTCCACAGCAGATGGAGCCTGGCCTCGCGCTGACCTCGCGCCAGCCGCTCGGTCAGCGGCTGTGACACCGTGCCGTCGCTGCGCTCCCAGCGGTAGGTGATGACGCCCCGGCCGCCGTCCGTGCGGACCACGCCCACCACGTCCGCCGTGCCGTCGCAGCCGAGCTCGCCCTGCGGGGCGCTGACGGCCACCGACCGCACCGCGACGCCCGGCCCGAAGCGCCACCACAGGAGGATCGCCAGGACGACCACCAGCACGACGGCCGCGGGAGCGTACCGGCGTGCCCAGCGGTTCTCCGGCGGCGGACTCGGTATCGGTGTGCCTCCGGGCAGGGTGCCGTGCCAGATCTGCGCGGCGGTGGGGGTGTTCTGCGCGCGGTGCACCGCCGCCGCGGTCACGCCGGGGCCGAAGCGCAGGACCGCGCCGTCGACCCGGTCGGGCGCGGGCGCACCGGGCGCCGGCATAGGGGTCGTGGCGTCGGGAGCCGGGCGCTGGATCCAGTGGCTGCCGAGTTCGGTGGCGCTGTAGGCGTCGTCGTTCATGTGATCGTGCACCGCCGGATGAAGACCTGCTGGAGGGAACCGCCGTTCGCCGCGGCGGGATCGGTGGTGGCGCGCACGCCCCAGTAGCAGCCGCCGCCCTGGACGGTGTGGCGGAGCGTCAGCGTGTACTGCTTCGCGCCCTCGCGGCGGAAGGTCTCGGAGCCGTCCGGTGTGCCCGGGACCCCCTTCTCGTCGCCGGTGAACCATTCGACGGCCACCGTCACCGGGCCCGGCCCGTCCGTCGTGACCGAGACGACGGCCTCGGCGGCCGTCGGCCCGATCTGGCGCAGGCTCGTGACCGACACCGAGGTCACGGAGACGACGGGCTCGGGCGGCGTCGACGTGGTCGGCGGCGTGACCGGCGGCTCGGCCGGCGGAGTGGTCGTGGTCGCGGTCGGCGTCGGCGGTTCGGTCGACGTGTCGTCCGAGGGCTCCGCGGTCGCCGTGGGGGTCGGCTCGGGGCTCGTCGCCGAGTCCGAAGGTTCCGGGCTCGGCGACGGAGACTCCGGCCCCGCACCCGTACTCGGCGCAGGCTCCTCCGGTGCCGCGCTCGTCGTCGCGAAAGCCCGCGCAGCGGTCTCCTCGACGTCGGAGCCCGGGACGCCCGCGCTCGCGGCGATCGCGATCAGCACGGCCAGGACGAGCGCGGCGACGCCCGCCGGCAGTCCGTACGGGAGCCGCCACCAAGGGCGCGGCAGCGTCGTCGTGGCCAGCGCCGTCGTCCCCTCCGACGCGCCGGCGGACAGCGGGAACAGCAGCGGCAGCAGGGCGGCGAGCGCCGCGAGCCGGCCCCGGCCACGCTCCTCCCAGTCCGGCCCGTAAGCGGCCGTCGCCACCGTCTCCAGCTCGGTCACGAACGCCGCCGCGTGCGGCGGGCGTTCGTCGGGGCTCTTGGCGAGCCCCCGCCGGACCAGCGGCCGCAGCGGCTCCGGAACCTGCCCGTCCGGCACGGGCGCGTCCAGGTGCTGCAGCGCCAGTTCGGCGAGATGGGCGCCCGGGTACGGCTTCCGGCCGGTCAGGCACTCGAAGAACGTCGCGGTCGCCGCGTACACGTCGGCCGAGGGCGAGGCCGGGTCGCCGCGCCACTGCTCGGGCGCCATGTAGGCCGGCGTCCCGGCCGCGCCCGGCGTGCTGCCGCGGTCGGTCGCGATGCCGAAGTCGACCAGCTTGGAGTGACCGTCGGCGGCGACCAGCACGTTCGCCGGCTTGTAGTCGCGGTGCACGACGCCCGCCGCGTGCGCGGCCGCCAGGCCGAGCAGCGAGCCCTTCAGCACCACGAGCGCGGCCTCGGGGCCGGTCGCGCCCTCCTGCGCGATCAGCGCGCGCAGCGGCACGCCGTCGACCAGCTCCATGACGATGGCCGCGCCCTCCGGCGCCTCGACGTACTCGTACAGCCCCACGACGTGCGGGCTGTCGAGCGCCCCGAGCAGCCGGGCCTCGGAGCGGAAGCCGTGCACGAACGCCTCGTTCGCGTACAGCTCCTCGCTCAGGTACTTCACGGCCACCGGCACCCCGGTGGTGTCGTGCACGGCGAGCACGACACGACCGCTCGCCCCCGCCCCCAGCTCCCGGTGCTCCGTATAGCCCGGGACCGTCCATCCGTTCATCCCCGTCCCCCCTCGGCGTCGCGCTGCCGCGTCGACCCCGTCGACAGGGACAGGATTCCAGCCATGGACGGTTCCCGACAGGCCTGTGGAAAACTCGCGAACGGGACGAGGGGGGACGCCCTCGGTCAGGGCCTCAGACGGTCGCCGCCCGGGCGAGCGCCTCCCGCGCCGCCGCCTCGGCGACGCCGCGGTCCTCCGGGACGAGGCCGATGCGGGTACGGCGGTCCAGGACGTCGCCCTCGTCGAGCGCGCCCTCGTGCCGGACCGCCCACAGCAGTTCGGCCCCGGTGACGGGGTGGCCGGGGACGACGGGACGCGCGAGCTCAGGGTCCGCCACGCCGAGCGCGTGCACCGCCGTCGCCTCCGTGCCGTAGCGGCGGACGAGCCGGGCGGGCACGTCGAGCTGTGCGAGCCGGCGGGGGTGGTCGGCGCCGACGAGCGGCACGGACGCGGTACGGCACGGACCGGCGGCCAGGCCGCGCGCCGCCACGGCGGCGTCGACGGCGTCCTGCGCCATCCGCCGGTACGTGGTGAGCTTGCCGCCCACCACGGTCACGACCGCGTCGGGCGAGGTCAGCACGGCGTGCTTGCGCGAGATGTCGGCGGTGCTCCCGTCCGAGTTCTGCGTGTCGAGCAGCGGACGCAGGCCCGCGAAGGCGCCGACCACGTCGCTGCGCTGCAGGGTGACGTCGAGGGCGGAGCCCAGCACGTCGAGCAGGAAGCCGATGTCGGTCTCTGGGACCTCCGGCACGTCCGGGATGTCCCCGTCGACGGGCTCGTCGGTGAGACCCACGTACACCCGGCCGTCGCCCTGCGGCAGGACGAGGACAAAACGGTTGGTCTCGCCGGGGATCGGGATGTGCAGACCGGCGGAGAGCCGGCCGAGGTCCTCGGAGCGCAGGACGAGGTGCGTGCCGCGTGAGGGTCGCAGACGGACGTCGTCGACGAGGCCGCCCGCCCACACGCCGGCCGCGTTGACGATCGTGCGGGCCCGGATGCGCAGTTCCTCGCCGGTGGTCTCGTCGCGCACCAGCGCCCCGTCGCCGCCGAGTTCGAGGGCGCGGACGCGGGTCAGGATGCGCGCGCCGTGGGCAGCGGCCGTGCGGGCGATCGCGGTGACCAGGCGTGCGTCGTCGGTGAGCTGGCCGTCCCAGGAGAGCAGGCCGCCGCGCAGCCCGGTGGAGCGCAGCGCCGGGGCGAGGTGACGGGTCTCGACCGCGGACAGGGTGCGCGGGGCGGGCAGGGTGGAGCGAGAGGTGCGGGCGGCGGCCCGCAGCACGTCGCCCGCCAGGAAGCCGGCGCGGGCCAGCGTGGCCTGGGCGCGGCTGACGAGCGGGGTGAGGGGGAGAACGAACGGCTGGGCGCGGACCAGGTGGGGCGCGGTGCGCTCCATGAGGACACCGCGTTCGACGGCGCTCTCGTGCGCGACGTCGAGCTGCCCCACCGCCAGGTAGCGCAGACCGCCGTGGATCAGCTTGGAGCTCCAGCGGGAGGTGCCGAACGCGAGGTCGTGGGCGTCGATCGCGGCGACGCGGAGCCCGCGGGTGGCCGCGTCGAGCGCGGCGCCGGCGCCGGTCGCGCCGAGGCCGACGACCAGGACGTCGACCTCGGCGCCGTCGGCGAGCTCGGCGAGTTCGCGGGCGCGGCGCTCGGCGTCGAGGGAGGAGCCGGTCAGGGCGGGGCTGCTCGTGGGGGTCATGGGGTGAGGGTCCTCTCCAGCAGGATGCGCAGCTCGCCGAGGAAGGCGGCTTCGTTCAGTTCGGGATCGGTCTCGTCGGTCATGGTGCGCAGCGAGAGCGTGAAGGACTGGACGACCAGCAGCAGCGACCGGGCCTGCAGGTCCGTGTTCCCGAGGCGTACGGACCCGTCCTCGTGCCCCTCGTCGATCCCCGCGGCGAGGATCGCGAGCAGGGCCTCCTGGCTGGCGCCGCGGCGGTCGAGGACGTACGGGAGCAGCAGTTCGGGGTCCACGTCGAGGATCTTGTGGAACAGCGGGTGGGCCCGGAAGGCGGCCGCTCCGGCGACGAGCCCGTCCACGATCCGCTGCCGCACCGGCCCGGTGTCGTCGGCCGGCGGCATCGCGCCCTCGGCGACCGCGACCCATTCACGGGTCATCAGATCGCCGACGAGGCTCCGCACGTCGGGCCAGCGCCGGTAGATGGTCATCCGGGAGACGCCCGCCCGGCGGGCGATGTCGGTCAGGGTCGTGCGCCGTACGCCGACGGCGAGCACGCAGTCGCGTGCGGCGTCGAGCACGGGATCTGCGTCCGAGTGGTTGTGACGAATGGGCGTCATCTGTCACAGTGTAATGGCAGAGCGGGTCGAACGGCAGCGCCGTCGGTGAAACAGACCGCCACAAAACCGCGAAAATCCGTGAGAAATCGCGGAAGACCTGCGAAACAGACCGTGAACAAGACCGTGAGGACGTTCGAAGTGGACATGTTGTGGAGCGGCTGGGGCGACCCGGCCAAGGCGGCCCCGCTGCCCGACGCGGTGACCGGACTGCTGCGCGACCTGCTGGGCGTCACCCCCCGCGAGACCGGCCCGGCGACCCTCGACGACATCGAGGTCCCCGCCCCGGCGCTGACCGACGAGGCCCGTGAGGCGCTGCGCACCGCGCTCGCCGCCGAGGACGGCTTCCGCGACGACGCCGAGAGCCGCATCCGGCACACCCGCGGCAAGTCCACCCCCGACCTGCTGCGCATCCGCGCCGGCGAGGTCGAGGACCTCCCCGCCGCCGTCCTGCTGCCCGGCAGCCACGACGAGGTCCTGGCCGTCCTGCGCGCCTGCGCCGCCCACGGCCTGTCCGCCGTGCCGTTCGGCGGCGGCACCTCCGTCGTCGGCGGGCTCCGCCCCGAGACGAAGCGGCCGTTCGTCGCGCTCGACCTGCGCCGCCTCGACCAGCTGCTCGCCGTCGACGAGGTCTCCCGCACGGCCACCCTCCAGCCGGGCCTGCGCGGCCCGCAGTGCGAGGCCCTGCTCAACGCCCAGGGCTGGACGCTCGGCCACTTCCCGCAGTCCTTCGAGTGGGCGACCGTCGGCGGCTTCGCCGCGGCCCGCTCCAGCGGCCAGGCCTCCGCCGGCTACGGCCGCTTCGACGAGATGGTCCTCGCGCTCACCGTCGCCACCCCCGAAGGCACCCTCGAGACCGGCCGCGTGCCCCGCTCCGCCGCCGGACCCGACCTGCGCCAGCTGATCCTCGGTTCCGAGGGCGCGCTCGGCGTCATCACGGCCGTGACCGTGCGCATCCGCCCCCTGCCGCAGAAGCGGGTCTACGAGGGCTGGCGCTTCGCCGACTTCGAGGCCGGCGCCGCCGCGCTGCGCACCCTCGCCCAGGACGGCCCGCGGCCCACCGTGCTGCGCCTGTCCGACGAGACCGAGACCTTCATCGGCCTCGCCCAGCCCGACGCCATCGGCGGAGGCGACGCCCCGCAGGCGTCCGGCTGCATGGCGATCACCGGCTACGAGGGCACCGAGGCGGAGACCGCCGCCCGCCGCGCCGCCGCCCGCGAGATCCTGCTCGCCTGCGGCGGCGAGTACCTCGGCGAAGAGCCCGGCGACAAGTGGGAGCACGGCCGCTACAACGCCCCGTACCTGCGCGACGCGCTGCTCGACGCCGGCGCGTTCGCCGAGACGCTGGAGACCGCCGCCTTCTGGTCTGCGCTCCCGGGCCTGTACGCGGGAGTCCGCGAGGCGCTGACCACCAAGCTCAACGAGGCGGGCACCCCGCCGCTCGTCATGTGCCACATCTCGCACACGTACGAGAACGGCGCCTCGCTGTACTTCACCGTCGTCTCCGCGCAGGGCGAGGACGCGGTCGCCCACTGGGCGCCGGTCAAGGCCGCCGCCAACGACGCGATCCTGGCGGCCGGCGGCACCATCAGCCACCACCACGGCGTGGGCACCGACCACCGCGACTGGTACGCCGAGGAGATCGGCCCGCTGGGCATCCGTATGCTCCAGGCCGTCAAGGCCGAGATCGACCCGTCGGGCGTGCTCAGCCCCGGCGTGCTGATCCCGGTCCGCTGACCGCGACCCGTCTCCTCCTGCCCGCCCGTCCACTCCTTTCTGCCCGTCCGGAGGCCTGATCCATGCGACAGTTCACCGCCGTCGTCAACCCCACCGCAGGGGGTTCCAGCGGGGCGGCGGGCCTGCTCCCGCTGGCCCGGCTGCTGCGCGAGGCCGGCGCCCGGCTCGACACCGTGTACAGCCGGAGCCTGGAGCACGCACAGGAACTCGCCCACCGGGCGGGCGAACAGGGGCACGTCGTGCTCGCCGTCGGCGGCGACGGGATGGCGGGCTGCATCGGCGGCGCACTGAGCGGCACGGACACGGTGTTCGGGCTCGTCCCCGCCGGGCGCGGCAACGACTTCGCCCGCGCCCTCGGACTGCCCACCGACGCCCCCGCGCTCGCGAAGGTGCTGCTCGAAGCAGAGCCGCGCGCCGTCGACACCATCGAGGTGGAGTCCGCGGTGCACCCCCGGATCTCCGTCCTCGGCAGCGTGTACGCGGGCGTCGACGCGGTCGCCAACCGCCACGCCAACCAGTCCCGCCTGCTGCGGGGCGCCGCCTCGTACTACGCGGGCGGCCTCCGGGCGGTCCTGGGCTGGCGGCCGGCCGCGTACACCATCACCGTCGACGGCGTCGAGCACAAGCGCAGCGGCTACACGGTGGTGGCCGCCAACTCCGGCTACTACGGCTTCGGCCGCAACATCGCCCCCGGCGCCCTCCTCGACGACGGCATCCTGGACGTCGTCGTCATCGGCGACGCGCCCAAGCGGCTCTTCTTCGCCACGATGAACGAGCTGAAGACCGGCGACCACCTGAAGCGCCCTCAGGTCGAGGTGCTGCGCGGCAAGGAGATCCGCATCGAGGCCGACCGCCCGGTGCCGTACGGCGCGGACGGCGAGGTCGACGCCACCCTGCCGGTGACCGTACGGGTCCAGCCGGGAGCGCTGAACGTCCTGGCCTGAGGCCGTGACGCGGAAGGGCTACCGCAAGGTCCTTACCCGACGGTAGGGTTCGGGCCCGTCCACGGCATGGGGGAGTGGCATGGGCACCACGACGTTCGATCCCGTCACCGAGCACGAGCGGACCCGCGGCGTGCTGAGCGCCGCGCTGCAGCGGCTGGCCCGCATGCTGGGCGAGGTCCCCGACCTGGACGCGGCCGCCGGCGTCCCCGACTGGACGGTCGGGGACGTCGGCGCGCACCTCGCGGCCGGATACCTCGCGTACGGCGCCGCCTTCACCGGTGAGTCCATGGACTGGGAGGTCGTCGTGCCGCCGGGCGACCGGCCGCTCGGCGAGCGGGTCGCGGCCGTGAACGCGCTGTCCGTCAGCCTCGTTGGCGCCGCCGAGCGCGCCCGCCTGGGCGAGATCGTCGCCGAGCGCGGCGAGGCGTTCCTGCGGGCGACGAAGGGCCTCGCGCCGGACACCCCCGTCCCCGCCCCGTGGCTGGGCCCGGGGGTGACCGTGCCGCTGGCCGCGGCGACCGGGACCCTGCTCGGCGAATGCCTGGTCCACGGCCTGGACATCGCGCGCGGCGCCCGGCGCCCCTGGCAGGTCGACCCCGACGAGGCGCGCCTGGTGATCGGGCAGTCGATGCCGACGATGATGCCGCTGGCTCTGAACCGCGAGCGGGCGCGCGGCGTCCGCATCTCGTTCGACCTGGCGGTCAAGGGCGGTCCGCGGCTGGCGGTCGTCGTCGACGACGGGACGGCGACGGTCACGCGCGACGCCCCGCCGCGCCGCTACGACTGCCGGATCACGGCCGAGCCGACCGCGTTCCTGCTGGTCTCCTTCCGCCGCGTCCCGCTCTGGAAGGTGATCGTCGCCGGCCGGATGCGCGCCGGGGGCCGCAGGCCGTGGCTGGCGTCCCAGCTGAGTCGCCTCGTCGCGACTCCCTGACGCCGATTCCCTGACGTCACTCCTCGAACCACACGACGAGCCGGACGTTGCGCTCGCCGTGCACGCCGGCGAGGGCGCGCATGACGGTCCACACCGGTTCCCACGGTCCGTCGGCGGGGACGGCGTCGCGACGCCGTTCGCGCTCGGCGCGGAAGACGGTCGTGCCGGCGTCCCATTCCGTGCCCTCGGCCCACAGTTCGGCGATGCGGTCGGGGTCGACGGTCAGCGTGTCGACCCCGCTGACCCGGGCGAACCCCCGGCTCCAGTCGTGCCGGTGCTGGAGCTCCAGGTCCCCGTCCGGTCGGCGCCGGTACCGGGCGATGCAGGTCGACCGGGGGATCGCGGGCTCGTCCCAGTCCATGGCGAGGACCTCGTCCCAGCCCAGCCAGGAGGCCGCGAACGCCGCCTCGCCCCAGGAGGCGTGCTCGTCGCGAGCGGTCCGCGACACGTCGTCGGGCAGACCCCGGCCGGCGGCGACCGGCCGCCAGCGGCCGCCGAAGTCCCGTACGCCGAAAAGGCAGCCGAAGCCGTCGTAGTCCCGCGTCATCCCGAGCATGGACAGCTCGATCGCCGCTTGCCAAGCGGTCTCGTCGTGACCGAGGCCCGGGCCCCAGGTGCGGCACTCCACGAAGCCCCGGATGTCGGTCCCCACGCCCTGAGCCCCCCTCTCAGTCGTCCGGGGCTACTTGTACTGCGCGATCTGGATCAGGTTGCCGCAGGTGTCGTCGAGGATCGCGGTGATCACCGGGCCGAGGTCCAGCGGCTCCTGGGTGAACACCACGCCGAGGTCGCGCATCCGCTTGAACTCGGCGTGCACGTCCTCCACCGCGAAGGACGTGTGCGGGATGCCGTCCGCGACCAGGCCCGTCTGGTACGGCTTCACCACCGGGTGGACGTCGGGCTCCAGGACCAGTTCGGTGCCGTTCGGCTCCTCGGGCGAGACCACGGTCACCCACTTGTGCTCGCCCATCGGCACCTCGTGCTTCTTCACGAAGCCGAGGACCTCGGTGTAGAAGCGCAGGGCCTTGTCCTGGTCGTCGACGAAGACGCTGGCCAGGTTGATCTTCATGGGGTGTTCTCCGGAGCTCGGGGCTCGAGCCATCGCGTGACGATGCGCTCGAGCGGTTCGGTGTTGAGGTCGTGGAACTTGTAGCGGCCCTCCCGCCGCGTCCGGACCAGGCCCGCGGTCTCGAGCACGGCGAGATGCTGGCTGATCGCCTGCCGGGACAGTCCGATGCCGTGCCGGTTCGTCAGCCGCACGCATATCTCGAACAGGGACTGCCCGTCCCGCTCCGCCAGCTCATCGAGGATGGTCCGCCGGGTGGGGTCGGCCAGGGCCTTGAAGACATCGTCCGTCACGACCCCACGATAGGCAAGTAACGACTTGCATGACAACCGGAGCGGGACACCGGCGTCCCGCCGCCCGCGCGACCGGCTGGAGTAGGGTGATCACGTCGTGATCGAGGTCCCCGGAAGGCCGCGCGGCGCCGTCGGCGCCCGGTGACGCGCCTCAAGGATCCGCCAGGGCGTCCGGTAGAAAGAGAGCATCGTGAGCAACCAGCCGCCGGAGCCCTTCGCCGCCGTCGACGCCCTGCTGGCCGCCGTCGACGACGGCAGCGTCCTGCCCGTGCCGCCCGAGCGCGTCCGGCTCCGCGAGGCGGCCGGTCTGACCCGGGCGGCCGTCGCGCAGGCCCTCGGTGTCCGCGTGCCGAGCATCGAGGCCTGGGAGGGCGGCCGCGCCGAGCCGCGCGGCGAGCGCCTGGAGGCGTACCGCAGACTCCTCGACGGCCTGGCGAGCCGCTACCCGGCGCAGGCGCCGCACGAGAACCCCACCGTGCCGCCCGCCGCCCCGCAGCCCACCGCCCCTGGGCCCCGGCGCCCCGACGCGGCGGCGCCCCGTACCGGCGCGCGGACGACCGCGCCGGCCCGCTCCGAGGCGAACGCTCCCGACGCGCGCTTCGCCAACGGCCCCCTCGCCGTCGTCGCCGCGGACGACGACGGCAGCTTCGTCGGGTACTGCGTCGGCGGTCTCGTCCTCGACGTGCCCGCCACGACCCTGCCCGGCCTCGTCGAGTGGACCCTCGCCGAGGCCCGGCTCGGCGCTCCGCGCCTGGACGGCGCGGGCCGGGACGCCGACCCGCTCCTCGTCCTCACCGAAGCCGCGCGCGAGCGCTACGGCCTGCCCGCGCACCTCTCCGACGAGGAGCGGCGCGCCGGGCGGCTGCCCGAGGACCACCCGGCCGCCCGGGCCGTGGAGCAGGCCGGATGGCGGCTCACCCAGCGCGGACTGGGCCCGTGGGCGCGCATCTACCGCCCCGCGCAGGGCGGCCGACGCCAGTGCGTCCAGCTGTGCGTACCGGGCTGGCACGCCCTCGACGCCCGCCACTGGGGGGACACCGCCGGCCTCCCGGCAGCCGAACTGGCGCGCCTCCTCGGCACGTACGCGACGCGCGTGACGACCCCGCGCGGCTCCACGGCGGTCACCGGCCTGGAGCTGATGACCGCCCTGCGCCCGCCGACCCGCGCCTCCGCCCCCGACGCCCGCGGGGTCCGGCACAGCGAGCACAACCCCGGCAGCCTCGGCAAGGAGCCGGTCGACTGCGCGCCCTGCGAGGCCCCGGACGGCCACCCCCTCCTCGCCGACCTGCCGCGCTTCCACCAGCGCGGCCCGGCGGAGATGCTCTTCGAGGAGGCGTACGACTGGGCCCGCCCGCTCACGGACGACGAGTGCATGCGCAGCCATGTCGTCGGCATCGACGTCAACATGGCCTTCGCCGCGGCGGCGAACGGCGCGCTCGTCGGCCTGGCCCAGCCCCCCGTCCACGTCGCCGCCCCGGTCTTCGACCCGAAGACGCCGGGCTCGTGGCTGGTCGACCTGTCCCACGTCGACCTGTCCCGGGTGAAGGCGGGCAAGGAATGGGCGCAGTTGGACCCGGGCCTGCTGCCGAGCCCGTTCACTCCGACCGGCGAACGCCCCGACGGCCCGGCCTGGTACGCCACCCCGACCGTCGCGTACGCGCAGGAGCTCGGCTACGACGTCGCGCCGACCGAGGCCTGGGTGCGCCCGGAGTCCGGCCGGTACCTGGACCCCTGGTACAAGCGCCTGCGCGACGCGTATGTGACGACGATGGCCGAGCTGGGCGTGACCGACGACCTGACGCCCGACCGGCTCCTGGAGGCGATGGCCGCCGCCAGGCAGCAGGACCCCGAACTCGCGGTCGTGCTCTCGGCGATCAAGGCCACCGTGAAGGGCGGCATCGGCAAGCTGCGTGAACGCCCGCGCGGCGGCGGCTGGCGGCCTGGCCGGCCGTGGCCCGCCCTGCTGCGCCCGACCTGGCGGCCGGACATCCGCGCCACGGTCATCTCCCGCGCCCGCGTCGGCATGCACCGCAAGATCGTCGCGCTCGCGGCGGCGACCGGCCGCTACCCTGTTGCGATCCTGTCCGACTGCGCCGTGTACGCGGCCGACGGGCCGGGCGTCCTGGACGTGCTGCCGTACGGGCCCGACGGCAGGACCGTGCCCGGCTCGTTCCGGATCGGGGTCTCGCCCGGCATGGTCAAGCACGAGGGCAGCCAGACCGTGCTGTGGGCGGAGGGCGTCCGCGAGCAGCTGGACGCGCCGGAACTCAACCTCGCCCGCCACATCAAGACCGGCGAGGTCACGGCCCACGACGACGGACAGTAGGGGAGAGCCGCGGAGATGGTGTCCTTCGGCGAAGGCCTCGACCAGGCCCTGGAGCGGACGTTCACGCGCCCGATCCCGAAGAGCGCGGGCGCGCAGATGCGGTACCTGGTCAGGCAGCTCAAGGGCACCCGCGCCGTCGCCGCGCTGCTCGGCATCAGTCAGCGGACCGTCGAGCGCTACGTGAAGGACGAGATCCGCAGGCCCCGGCCGCAGTTGGCCGCCGCGATGGAACGGGAAGTGCGCAGGCGGTGGCAGCCGCAGGTGCGGGCGAAGGCGAGGAAGTCCGCCACGACCACCGACGGCATCATGATCGACACCCGCGCCCGCTTCGGCTACACCGCCGCTCCCGGCACCACGGACGACGCCCGCCTGCGCCATCTCACCGTCGCCCTCCCGCCCCGCTATGCCGCCCGCCTCTTCGAGGCGCAGGAACAGGGCGCGAGCGAACGGGAGTTGCGGGAGATCACGGCCGAGGGGCTGGGCGAGGTCTACTTCCGCGACAGCGGCCGCCGCGCGCACGGTCTGACGGTGGAGTACACCGACCTGGAACACGTCGAGTTCGACCTGTAGGGCGAGCCGTCTGCCGCCGTGCCGGTCGCCGGCGTCGAGTGGGAACGACCTTCGATCTGAGGAGTGGTCATGAGCAGGACCGTGCGCTGGGGGATACTCGCGACCGGAGGGATCGCGGCCTCGTTCACCACCGACCTGCTGCAGCTGCCGGACGCCGAGGTGACGGCCGTGGCATCGCGCAGCACCGCCTCGGCCCGGGAGTTCGCCGACCGGTTCGGCATCCCGCGCGCGTACGGCGACTGGGCCTCCTTCGCCGCCGATCCGGACGTCGACGTGGTCTACGTGGCCACCCCGCACTCCGCGCACCGCGCGGCCGCCGGGCTGTGCCTGGAGGCCGGGAAGCCGGTCCTGTGCGAGAAGGCGTTCACGCTCAACGCCCGCGAGGCCGGGGAGCTGGTGGAACTCGCTCGTGCGCGCGGACTGTTCCTGATGGAGGCCATGTGGATGTACTGCAGCCCCGTCATCCGCCGCCTCACCGAACTCGTCGCCGACGGGGCCGTCGGCGAGATCCGGTCCGTGCACGCGGACTTCGGGCTCATGGGGCCGTTCGACCCGACCCACCGGCTGCGCGACCCCGCCCTCGGCGGCGGAGCGCTGCTCGACCTGGGCGTCTACCCCGTCTCGTTCGCGCAGCTCCTGCTCGGCGAGCCCGACCGCGTCCAGGCGGACGCGCTGCTGTCGCCGGAGGGCGTGGACCTCAACACGGGCGTGCTGCTCGGCTGGGACTCCGGTGCGACCGCGCAGCTGTCCTGCTCGATCACCGCGGACACGCCCCTGACGGCGTCGGTGTCCGGCACCGCCGGCCGCATCGAGTTCCCGCGCGGCTTCTTCTACCCGGAGGGTTTCGTCCTGCACCGCCCGGGGCGGGAGCCCGAGGAGTTCACGGTTCCCGGCCGCCGCGACAGCCTCCAGCACGAGGCCGCCGAGGTGATGCGCTGCCTGCGGGCCGGTGAGACAGAGTCGCCGCTGGTCCCGCTGGACGGCACCCTTGCCGTCATGCGCACCCTCGACGCCGTACGCGAGCGCATCGGCGTCCGCTACCCCGTCGACGCACCGGCCGCGACGCCCGCCTGACCCGGGAGCGGGGCGCTCCCGGGGCCGCAGCCCCGGCAGTGCCCCGCCATGCCTCAGCGCAGGTCGAACCGGTCCAGGTTCATGACCTTGTCCCACGCGGCGACGAAGTCCCGGACGAACTTCTCGCCCCCGTCCTGCGACGCGTACACCTCCGCCAGCGCGCGCAGTTGGGAGTGCGAGCCGAACACGAGGTCCACCGGAGTGGCCGTCCACTTGACGTCGCCCGTGGCGCGGTCCCGGCCCTCGTAGACGTTCTCGTCGTCCACCGACGTCTTCCAGTCCGTGCTCATGTCGAGCAGGTTGACGAAGAAGTCGTTCGTCAGCGACCCGGGCCGCTCCGTGAACACGCCGTGCCGGGAGCCCTTGAAGCCGGTGTCCAGGGCGCGCATGCCGCCGATCAGTGCCGTCATCTCCGGTGCCGACAGCGTCAGCAGGTTGGCGCGGTCGAGCAGCAGGGTCTCCGGCGACAGCTTCTCGTTCGCCCGCAGATAGTTGCGGAACCCGTCCGCCCGCGGCTCCAGGACGCCGAACGACTCCACGTCCGTCTGCTCCTGCGAGGCGTCCGTGCGTCCCGGCGCGAACGGCACCGTGACGGCGACCCCGGCGTTCTTCGCGGCCTGCTCCACCGCCGCACAGCCGCCCAGGACGATCAGGTCGGCGAGCGAGATCTGCGCGCCGCCGTCGTGCGCCCGGTTGAAGTCCTGCCGGATCCCCTCCAGCGCCGCCACCGTGCCGGCCACCTCGGGCAGGTCGTTGACCTCCCAGTCCTTCTGCGGCGACAGCCGCAGCCGGGCTCCGTTGGCCCCGCCGCGCTTGTCGGTGCCGCGGAAACTCGCCGCCGCCGCCCACGCGGTGGTGGCCAGCTGGGACAGGGACAGCCCGGAGCCGAGGACCGTCTCCTTGAGCGCCGCGACGTCCGCGTCCGAGACCAGCGGGTGGGCGACCGCGGGCACCGGGTCCTGCCACAGCTGCGGTTCCGCCACCCACGGGCCGAGGTAGCGCGACAGCGGGCCCATGTCGCGGTGCAGCAGCTTGTACCAGGCCTTGGCGAACGCCGTCGCCAGCTCCTCCGGGTGCTCGTGGAAGCGCTTCGCGATCGGCGCGTACACCGGGTCCAGCTTCAGCGACAGGTCCGTCGTCAGCATCATCGGGGCGTGCCGCTTCGACGGGTCGTGCGCGTCGGGGACGGTGCCCTGGGCCGCCGGGTCGGTCGGCGTCCACTGCTTCGCCCCCGCCGGGCTCGTCGTCAGCTCCCAGTCGTAGCGGAACAGGTTGTCGAGATAGCCGTTGTCCCACTTCGTCGGCTCGTTCGTCCAGGCGCCCTCAAGACCGCTGGTCAGCGCGTCGGCGCCGACGCCGCTGCCGTGCGGGTTGTGCCAGCCGATGCCCTGCTGCTCGATCGGCGCGGCCTCCGGCTCCGGGCCGATGGCTTCCGGGTCCGCCGCGCCGTGGCACTTGCCGAACGTGTGGCCGCCGATGATCAGCGCCACGGTCTCCTCGTCGTTCATCGCCATCCGGCCGAACGTCTCGCGGATGTCCCGCGCCGCCGAGATCGGGTCCGCGTTGCCGTTGGGCCCCTCCGGGTTGACGTAGATCAGACCCATCTGCACGGCCCCGAACGGACCTTGCAGCTCACGGTCCCCGGCGTAGCGCTCGTCGCCCAGCCAGGTGTCCTCGGGCCCCCAGAAGATCTCCTCCGGCTCCCAGATGTCCTCACGGCCGAAACCGAAGCCGAAGGTCTTGAACCCCATCGACTCCATCGCGACGTTGCCGGCGAGGACCAGCAGGTCCGCCCAGGAGATCTTCCGGCCGTACTTCTGCTTCACCGGCCACAACAGCCGCCGCGCCTTGTCCAGGCTCGCGTTGTCCGGCCAGCTGTTCAGCGGGGCGAAGCGCTGCGCGCCGCTGCCGCCGCCGCCCCGGCCGTCGGCGATGCGGTACGTGCCCGCCGCGTGCCAGCTCATCCGGATGAACAGCGGCCCGTAGTGGCCGTAGTCCGCGGGCCACCACTCCTGGGAGGCCGTCATGACGTCTGTGACGTCCCGCTTCAGCGCGTCGACGTCGAGGGTCGCGAACTCCGCCGCGTAGTCGAAGTCCTCGTCCATCGGATCCGCGTGGGGCGAGTACTGATGGAGGACCTGGAGGTCCAGTTGGTTCGGCCACCAGTCCCGGTTCGTCATGGGGCGCGTTCCCGTGGGGAGGCTGGGGGAGGGGATTGCCGGGTTCTCGCTGTCGCTGCCGGACACGTCCGACCTTCTTCCTGTCTCGGTGCTCTCTGCGGCGGCTGCCGTGCTGGACATTGCCTGCTTTGTCCGCTTCGTATCGTGGCGCAGGGCAGCGCGGACCGCATTGAGAACACGCGGGGCGAAGACGACGGAGTCCGGCGGCGGACCGCCGGACTCCGTCGGCCCGCTCAGAGACCGGCGACCTTGGCGCTCGCCGACAGCTCGTACGAGAGCGTGACCGTACGGCGGCCGCCGGGCGCCAGGGGCACGTCCCAGCGGACGATCCCCTCCGCGTCGACCGCGTCCGGCGCCGGCGAGCAGCCCTCCTTGCGCAGCCGCACCTCCACCGCCGACACTTCGGAGACGGGGATCCGCTCGCGGACCACGACCGTCCGCTCGCCCTGCTCGCCGGGGGCCGAGAACCGGGACAGGCGAAGGGTGACCGTCCGCGTGACCACCGTGCGCTGCATGATGCCGCCGGTGTCCCGGGACTCCTCGGTCTCCCGTACGACCCGGTGGTCGTCGCAGCTGCCGAAGGCCAGCTCCATGGGCGCGCCGGGAGCCGTGAAGTCCAGCGTGCCGCGGCCGGCGTAGCCGCTGTCGCGGACCAGGTCCACCGGACCGGCGAGCAGCGCGTGCCCGGACCGGTTGTCGCACCGCACCACCCGCGTGACCAGCGGCGACAGCTCCGGCGAGCAGGCGTACTCGCTGCTCGCGGCGGTCGTGAACGCCGACAGCGGCACGCGGTGGGCGCGGCCGTCCGACGGCACCGAGACCGGCGCGGGAGCCACGAGGACCCGCGTCTCGCCGCCGTCGTCCACGCCCGGCAGGCCCTCCACCGGGGCGGGGCCCAGGTCTCCGATCTCCTCCTCGCGCAGTTCGACGTCGACCGTCCGGCGCTCCTCCGCCGTGCGGTCCTTCAGCGTCAGCCGGTCCTCGCCGAGCCGTGGCGGATCGGACGCCAGCGCCGACCGGGCCGTCGACAGCGTCAGCCGTACGTCCGACCAGTCCTCGCCGGTGCGCTGCCAGACCACCGCGTCGGTCTCCAGCGTCAGCGAGTCGCCGTCGAGCACGGCACGGTACGCGGGCCGCCACAGCGCGCACGGGGTGAGGTGGCCGACGACCAGCCCGGCCGGCCCGGCCGCGGCCGCCTCCACGGTCAGTTCGAGGTAGGCGACGAGCTCGGCGGGCCGCTCCTCGGCCGACTCCAGCGCCCGCCGGGCGTCCACGAGCTCGTCGCGCAGCGCGACCTGACGGCCCTCGGCGGCGCGCAGCTCCTCGCCGTACACCTCGCGTTCGCCGTCCACGCGGTCCAGCTCCCGGGCCCAGCGGTCCCGGTCGGTCTCCCCGGCGCCGGAGCACTCGCCGATCTCCCGCAGCAGGTCGGCGGCGATGCGGCCGAGCAGGTCGAGCCGGCCGCGCAGCCGGTCGCACCGCCCGTCGAGCGTCTCCCGCTCCTCCTCCAGGGCGTGGACCCGGTGGCGCAGCGCCGAGTCGTCGTCGGACGGCCGGGGGCCGTGCGGCGTCCACGTGCGCACGAGGCGGGCGTCGAGCACCGACGCCGGGTGCTCGGCGGTCAGTTCGGCGTGCAGGGTGCGGTCGACGGCGAGGGCGCTGACCGGACCGAGCCGCAGCCGCTGCACCCCGGCCTCCAGGCCGAGGGTGACGCTGCGCTCGACGTGGGCGCGGTCCTCCAGGCAGGTGACGGCGGTGACCGGCAGGGCGAGCGGCGGCGCGGACGCCGCGGCGGCGGGTGTGGTGACGGACATGGTGTGCCTCAGCTCCTGCGGTTGCCGCCGACGAGGGCCTTGCCGGCCGGGATGCGGATCTCGTAGCCGCCGTCGAGCGCGGCGGTGCCGCCGGCCGGCAGGTCGACCCGCCACAGACGGGTGCCGGGGGCGTGGTGCTCGGGCTTCACCGCGCCGTCCTCCTCGGGCGCCGTCCAGCCGGCGCGTTCCTCGATGCGGACATCGGGTTCCGAGGTGACCGGCACCCGTTCGCGGACCTCGACCGTGACCGGCCGGGAGAGCCCGTTGGCCAGCTCCACATGGACCTTGTGGTCGAGCACGGTGACGTTGTTCCGCAGTCCCGCGGTCGACTCGTTCACATGCGTACGACGGGTCACGCGGATGCCCTCCGCGGGCCCGAGGCCCACCCGGCGGACGCCGCCGGGCGCCAGCGTCGGCAGGGCGGCGGTCAGCAGGAAGTCGCCGTCGAGGGAGACCTCCACCGGGCCGGCGAGCAGCGCCTGGTCGGTGGCGTTGGAGAGCACCAGCGTCGCGTACACGGTCGGCTCCACGGACGGCACGCAGAGGTACTCGGTGCGCAGCCCGATCGGGATCTCGCCGACGGTGACGGTGTGCCAGACCCCGTCCGACGGGATGTCGACGCGGGCGGCGGCGTCGAAACGGTGGTCGAACGAGCCCGCCGACCGGCGCGGCCGTACCGCGTGTCCGGGCAGCGCGAGCCGGGCCACCGACTCGGCGCGCCGCCGGTGCTCCTCGGCCACCGGGTCGGCGGGGGCGGCGGGGGAGAGCAGGCCGCGGCGGCCCGGGCGCTCGTCGGCGCCGCCCAGGACCAGGGCGGCGTAGTCGAGTTCGGCGCCGCTCGGCCGCGGCGGGCCGACGACCGGCTCCGGCGGCGGGGGCGGTGCGGCCATGCCCGGAGCGGGCGCGCCACCGGGCGCCTGCGGGGCCGGGGGCGCGGCGGACCTGGCCCGCGCGCCGGGCCTGCCGCCCCCTCCGGGACGCCCGCGCGTCGCGGGCGGAGCGGCGGCCGCGGGAGCGGCGGGCGGCGGCGGGCCGCCGTACGCGGCGCCGGGCACCGGGAGCGGAGCCGGCGCGCCGTACGCGGGCGGAGGCGTGGGCATCGGGGGCGGG
>NZ_JBICVX010000020.1:0-135306 GCF_043199435.1 Streptomyces sp. NPDC048604 | reverse complement strand
GCGGATGGGCGGTAGCCCAGTCGGTCGGCGACTTCGCGGACGTGGCGGCGGGTGGCGTCCGGGAGCCGGCCCTTGCCGTTGAGCGCGTCGGAGACGGTCGTGATGGAGACCCCGGCGGCGGCGGCCACGTCCCGGATGCCCATGCGGGAGCGTCGGTGAGCTGCAGTCGTCATGTTCCGCTGATGGTAGGTGCGGAGCGGGCCGTGAAGCCTGGCTCCCAGGGGAGTTGACGCTTTTTCCCCTTGGTTCCGGCCGGTGATGGCCCAAGGGGGCGTCCCCCGGCGCGACCCCGGCGCCCCTAGTGGATCACCGATACGGATGACGGCGCGCACGTGACTCGGTTGCCGTGCCGTCGTCGGCGTTTCGTATGCACCTTTTCTGGCAGTCTGTTGCGTGTTGTGTGTTCTTGATGGGGCCGACACGACCTCTAAGGGGTGGCAGTGACAGCGGTGAAGCGGAGCCGGACGACGAGGACCGCGGCGGGAGTCTCGGCCGCGGCGCTTCTGCTGCTGACGGGGTGTGACGTACCAGGCGTCTACCGTCCTGCCCGACCCGCCACCGGAGGGCCGTACACGTTCTATGTGAGCCCCGACGGCGACGACAAGAACGACGGTATGTCGCCCGAGAGGCCCTGGCGGACCCTCGGTCATGCGAACAGCGCGCGACTCCACCCCGGCGACCGGCTCCGGCTCCAGGGCGGCGAGCGGTTCCGCGGCAGCCTCACCCTGGACAAGGGCGAGGCCGGCAGCGCGACCAGGCCTGTGGTCATCGAGTCGTACGGCGCCGGCCGCGCCACGATCGCCCCGCGGGGAGAATCAGCGATCGTCGTGCGGAACACCGCGGGCGTGGAGATCCGCAACCTCTCGCTGGTCGGCGACCGCCATTCCCTCCGCGAGGGGGTCGGCGTCGCCTTCCGCAACAGCCTGCCCGACGCCAGACGGCTCGCCCACGTCAGGATCACGAACGTGGAGGCTCGCGGCTTCCAGAACGGCATCAGCCTGGGAGCCGACGGGGACACCGCGGCGGGATTCAGCGACGTGCGGATCACCGACGTCTCCGTGCACCACAATCTCGAGTCCGGGCTCGCCTTCTATGGGCCAGCGTTCGAGGCGGACCGCCCGACCTACGCGCATGAACGGCTCCGGATCGAGCGGGTGAAGGCCTACGCCAACTCCGGCGACCCGGAGAGCGACGACCGCAATACCGGGAGCGGCATCGCGCTCGGCAGTGTCCGGAACGCCAAGGTCATGCGTTCGGTGGCTCATGACAACGGCGCGAGGTCCGCCGCCGACGCCGACGAGGGACCCGAAGGCGTCTGGGTGTACGACTCCGCCTGGGTCGTCCTGGAGCACAACACCTCGTACCGCAACCGCACCGGCTCCCGCGTCGACGGCGGAGGGTTCGGCCTCGACAACAACGTGTCCAACTCGGTCATGCAGTACAACCTCGCGCACGGGAACGACGGGCCGGGCTTCCTCGTCTACTCGGGCCTGCCGACCGGCGCTCACAAGAACAACATCGTCCGCTTCAACATGAGCTGGGACGACGCGCGGAAGCTGCCCGAGTACGGCGGCATCGTCGCCTACGGCGCTCGCCTTAGGAACCTGGACATCTACCACAACACGGTGGTGATGCGGACCGAGGACCTGGCCTCTGCGGAAGCCGCAGGCGACCGTCCGCCGGCCCTCCGGCTGCGCGACGGCATGCGCGGCGTGCGCGTCCACAACAACATCTTCGCCACCGACGGCGGCCCCCTGGTCGAAACCCAGTCCGCGTACAGCCCCGCCATGATCCGGCTCCAGGGCAACGACTACTACAGCACCGGACGGTGGGCGCTGGGGTGGGGGACCCGGCGCTACACCACCCTGGCCGGCTGGCGCAGCGCGTCCCGCCAGGAAATGCTCGACGGGGAGGCGACCGGCTCCAACGGCGACCCCTGTCTGCGAGGCATGGCCGCGCCCGTCACCGACCGGGCCGGTGCCGCCAACCTGGTGCCCCGCTGCAAGGGCGCGGTGCCCCTCGGCCTCGGGCCCGGGGACTTCGGATTCAACCCGGGCCCCGTCGACTACTTCGGCAACCGGCTCGGGAACACGCTCACGGTCGGTGCGGCACAACCCGTCAAGAAGGACTGACGGCCCTCGGGCGACGAAGGGAAGGCGGCCGGGCTCGGCGGACCCGGCCGAAATCCGGGTGCCGGATTCCAAGATCGCGCATAGCCTCGTGCGGGACCGCGACCCCGAGGAGCGACATGCACCGGCTGGACCTCGTCACGCTGCCCGTGACCACCGAGCGGTTGACCCTGCGGCTGTTCACCGCGGACGACGTCGACGACATGTACGCGTACCAGCGGCTGGAGAGCGTCGCCCGCTATCTGTACCGGCCGCCGCACACCCGCGAGCGCTGCGCCGAGGTCATCGAGAAGTTCTCCGCGCCCACCGGCTGGTCCGAGGACGGCGACGCGCTGCTCCTCGCCCTGACCCGTGCCGACGAGCCCGGCGTCATAGGCGACGTCGTCCTGAAGCTGGCCGACGCGCACGCACGGCAGGCCGAGATCGGCTGGACCCTGCACCCCGCGTACGAGGGCCGCGGCTACGCCGCCGAGGCCGCCCGAGCCCTCGCCGCCCTGGCCTTCGACGAACTCGGCGCGCACCGTATCTTCGCCCGCCTCGACGTCGAGAACATCGGCTCCATGAAGCTCTGCGAGCGTCTGGGGATGCGCCGCGAGGCCCACCTCGTGGAGAACGACCTGGATGGCGAACGCTGGGGCAGCGAGTACATCTACGCGGCGCTCGCGCACGATCTCAAGCGCTGAGCGCGGAACCAGGAGAACACGACGTGTCTCATCCCGTCATCCGCCCCGTCACCGTCGTCACCGGTGGCAGCCGTGGCATCGGCGCCGCGACCTGTGTCCGGCTCGCGACCGAAGGCCACGACCTGGTCCTCGGATACGTACGCGACGCCGCGGCCGCCGAGGACACGGCGGCCGCGGTGCGCGCTGCGGGCGCCCGCTGCGTCGCCGTGCGCGCCGACACCTCCGAGGAGAAGGACGTGGACCGGTTGTTCGACGTCGCGGCCGGCGAACTCGGGCCGGTCACCGGTCTGGTGAACAACGCCGGTGTCACCGGGCCGCTGACGCGGTTCGTCGACGTGAGCACCGAGGACCTGCGCCGAGTGCTCGACGTCAACCTGTTCGGGTATCTGCTGTGCGCGCGGCGGGCGGCCCGGGACATGTCCGCGCTCGGCGGCGGCGCCATCGTGAACGTGTCGTCCGCGGCAGCCACACTGGGCAGCCCCGGCGAGTACGTGCACTACGCTGCGACGAAGGCGGCCACGGACACCCTGACCGTGGGGCTGGCCAAGGAACTCGGCCCGGACGGCATCCGCGTCAACGGCGTCGCCCCGGGCGTCGTCGAGACCGAGATGCACGCGGCCATGGGGGACCCCGACCGCCCGGCGAAGGCGGCGGCGACGATTCCGCTCGGCCGGCCGGGACAGCCGGGCGAGATCGCCGCGGCGATCGCCTGGCTGCTGTCGCCGGACGCCTCGTACACGACCGGGACCGTGCTGCGGGTCGCCGGAGGGCGCTGATCCGATCTTCCGAGGTTCGTGCGTGACCGATCGGCCGCTCAGTAGTTGTTCTGGTCATGAAGAAGCGCAGCATGCTCGCCGTGGCGTCCTTCGCCGCAGGCGTCGTCACAGCCATCGTCAGCCCCTCGCCCGCCTCGGCCGCCGTCGGCGCCGAGGGCCTGAACCTCCTGCCGGACCCGACGACCGTGGGCTCCGTCGTCACCGACGCCGTCGAGGAGCTCGGCAGCGGCGGGCTCTCCGGGCCGGCAGCGGGCGAAGGACTGCTCTCGCAGCACTGACACCCCACAGGCGCCCCCAGCGGCCGAAGGACCACGACGTCGTCCGTCGTGGTCCTTCGCCGTTGTCGGTGCCGGGGGCCGGTCTTCACCAGGGCTGACGGCCGGCTGCGGAAAACCCGCGCGTGATGCACGGGGTCCGTGCTTGGATTCCGGCCGTGACTTCCGATCTTGCTCCTGACGTTGCCCCCGACCTCGACACTGACCTTGCTGCCGACCTCGCGCCCGAGCTCCGCCGCGACCTGCTGGACCGCATAGAGCACTACTACGACGCCGTGCCCCGATCCTCGGCCCGGGCCGAGGACTTCGGGCCGCTCACCCTCTTCGTGCAGGAGGGGGCGGGCTGGCCCTACTACGGGCGGCCCGCCCTGGGCTCGGGGGCAGCGGCGACCGCCTCCGACGTGGAGCGCGTCCGGGCGCGGCAGCGGGAGCTGGGGGTGCCGGAGGCGTTCGAGTGGGTCGACGAGACCACGCCGGGGCTGCGCGCGGCGGTCGAGGCGACCGGGCTCGCCGTCCACGCGCACCCGCTGATGGCGCTCGACCTGGACGCGCCCGCCGGGCCGGCGGAGCCGGCGTCGGCCGACGGGACGGTCGTGCGGATGCTCGCCCCTGACGATCCCGCGCTGCTCGGCGCGGTGTGCGTCCCGCAGCTCGCCTTCGCCGACCGCGGCACCGCGAGAGGCGAGGCGGGCGCGCCGGAGTTGGCCGAACGGATGCGGGAGCAGGCCGGATCGGGCGCGGTGGAGCGCATCGCGCGACGGATCGAGGACGGGCTGACGCGGCAGGCGGCGGTGCTGGAGGACGGCTCCGTGCTGTGCGCGGGACAGCACCAGCCGGTCGGGGAGGTCAGCGAGATCGTCGCCGTCGGCACGCTGCCGGCCGCCCGCCGGCGCGGCCTCGGCGCGGCCGTCACCGCCGCCCTCGTCTCCGACGCGCGAGCTCGGGGCGTGCGCACGGTGTTCCTGTCCGCCGGGGACGAGGACGTGGCGCGCATCTACGGCCGCGTCGGCTTCCGCCGCGTCGGTACGGCGCTCATCGCGGAACCGGCGCGGGACGCCGCCGGGCAGTGAGGCGGCGGGTGACCGCCTCACCGTGCCGCTCTTGCGGCGCTGCCCCGCCCGTCACGGGCGGGGCAGCGAAGGGGCGTATGGGCCCGGGGCCGGTCTAGGCCAGGGCCGTGGTGCGGTTCGGGCCGGTGGCCGGAGCAGCGATCGTCGTACGCAGCGGGTCGCGCGGGCGGTCGGTGGGGGCGCGGTCCGCGGGCGCCGGGCGGCCCAGGCCCTTGACCGTCCAGCCGGCGGCCCGCCACTCCTCGTGGGCCAGCGCGTTGCGCCCGTCGATGAGGACGGGTTCGCGGACCACGCGGGCCAGCTTGACGGGGTCGACCTCGCGGTACTGGTCCCACTCCGTGAGGTGGAGGACCAGTTCCGCCCCCTGACAGGCGGCCGGCAGGTCGGCGTCGCAGCGCAGTTCGGGGTGGGCGAGCCGCGCGTTGGCGGTGCCCTCGGGATCGTGGACCCGGACGTCCGCACCCTCGCGGTGCAGCGCCGCCGCGACGGCCAGCGCCGGAGAGTCGCGCACGTCGTCGCTGTTCGGCTTGAACGTGGCGCCCAGCACGGTCACCCGACGGCCCGTCAGGTCGCCGCCGGACAGCCGGCGGGCGAGGGCGACGGTCCGGTTCCGCTGCCGTGTGTTGATCTCGTCGACCTGGTCGAGGAACGCCACCGCCGCGCCGACGCCCAGTTCCTGCGCCCGGGCGGTGAACGCCCGGATGTCCTTGGGCAGGCAGCCGCCGCCGAAGCCGAGCCCGGCGTTCAGGAACCGCCGGCCGATCCGGGTGTCGTGGCCGAGCGCGTCGGCGAGGGTGACGACGTCCGCGCCCGCCGCGTCGCAGACCTCCGCCATCGCGTTGATGAACGAGATCTTCGTGGCCAGGAAGGAGTTCGCCGCGACCTTCACCAGCTCCGCCGTGTTCGGGTCGGTGCTGATGTACGGCACGCCCGCCGCGAGCATCGGGGCGTACACCCGGCGCAGCGTCTCGTCCGCCTCGCGGCTGGTGGCGCCGACCACGAGCCGGTCCGGCCGCAGCGTGTCCTCGACGGCGAAGCCCTCGCGCAGGAACTCCGGGTTCCAGGCCACCTCGGCCCGTACCCCGGCCGGCGCCAGGCCCGCGAGGCGGGTCGTCAGCCGGGCCGTCGTGCCCACCGGGACCGTGGACTTGCCGACGACCAGACAGGACGCGGGCAGATGCGGCGCGAGCCCGTCGGCCACAGCGTCCACGTACCGCAGGTCGGCCGCCTGGGAACCGGGCTGCTGTGGGGTGCCCACGCAGATGAAGTGGACCTCGCCGTGCGCCGCCGCCTCGCGCAGGCTGGTGGTGAAGCGCAGGCGGCCGGAGGCGAGGGCACGGGTCAGGACGTCGTCGAGTCCCGGCTCGTAGAACGGGGGCCGGCCTTCGGCGAGGGCGGTGATCTTCTCGGTGTCGACGTCGACGCCGAGGACGTCGTGCCCGATGTCGGCCATGCACGCGGCGTGCACAGCTCCGAGGTATCCCGTACCGATGACGGTCAACCGCATGCGGGGTTCTCCTGTCTGGGCGGAAGCGAAGGGAGGGGACAGGGCACGGTTACGCGGGCGCGTAGCCGTGCGGGTTCTGCTGCTGGAAGTTCCAGGCGTCGCGGCACATCGCGGCCAGGTCGCGCCGCGCCGTCCAGCCCCAGGCCGCCGCGACCTTGGCCGGATCGGCCACCAGCTCCGCGACGTCGCCGGGCCGACGAGGCGCGATGCGGTGCGGGATCGGCTGACCCGACGCCTGCTCGAAGGCCTGCACGAGCTCCAGGACGGAGGAGCCGCGCCCGGTGCCGAGGTTGAAGACCTGCAGGCCCGGCTCGTCGTCGAGGTGGTCCAGGGCGGCCGCATGGCCCTCGGCGACGTCCACGACATGGATGTAGTCCCGGATCCCGGTGCCGTCCGGCGTCGGGTAGTCGTCGCCGAAGACGCTGAGCTCGTCTCGGCGGCCCACGGCGATCTGGGCGAGGAACGGCATGATGTTGTTCGGGACGCCGCTCGGGTCCTCGCCGAGCAGCCCGCTGGGGTGCGCGCCGGCCGGATTGAAGTACCGCAGCGCCAGCACCCGCAGTTCGGGGACGTGCCGGCACTGGTCCGCGAGGATCCGCTCGCAGGTCCACTTGGTCGTCGCGTACGGGTTGGTGGGCGCGGCCGGGGACTCCTCGGTGAGCGGGACGAGGGTCGTGTTGCCGTAGATCGAGCAGGACGACGAGAACACCAGCCGGTGCACGCCGTGGTCGTGCATCGCCGCGACCAGAGCCGTGGTGCCGCCGACGTTGATGTCGTAGTACGCGAGCGGGATCCGCACCGACTCGCCGACGGCCTTCTTCGCGGCGAAGTGGATGACCGCGTCGATCGGGTGGCTCGTGAACACCGAGTCCAGCGCCCGCCGGTCGCGCACGTCCGCGGTGTGCACCGCGGCGATCGGACGGCCCGCGATCTTCGCGACGCGTTCCAGGGCCTCCGGGGAGCTGTTGGAGTGGTCGTCGAGGACGACCACCTCGTGGCCGGCGCGGAGGAGTTCGACGCAGGTGTGGCTGCCGATGAAGCCGGCGCCGCCGGTGACCAGGACGGTCTTGGGCACGGGGAACCTCGTTTCTCGAGTGGTCGCGGGGCCGTCACCAGGCGTAGAAACCGGTGAGGTAGGTGGGGAAGACAGCGACGGCGAACGCCAGGGGGAGCAGTGTGAGCAGACCCGCGGTGAGCGGGATCGCGGCCGTGCGCAGGGCCCGGAGGCGCCGGACACCGGCGGCGTGGGCGGTCTCGCCGATGTGCAGGGCGCAGATGGCGAGCGTCACCGTGGAGTACGAGAGCGCGCCGAGGATGCAGAGGAAGACGTAACCGAAGGCGGGGCCGGTGAACTGACCGACGACGGCGGCGCTGGACAGCAGCGTGGTGATCAACAGGTACGGCGCGACCGCGCGCAGCGGCAGTGGCTCCAGGCCGTCACGGTTCTTCGGCGTCACCTTGAAGGTGATCTGACGGGGCCGCAGCTTCTGCGCCAGGGCCGCGCCCACACCCCAGGCGACGTACGGCCAGCGGGCCAGTCCGAACAGCCAGCTCTCCCAGCTGAGGACCGGCGCGCTCCGTGGCCGCAGCAGGCCGCGGCTCCTCGCCAGCAGGGTGAGCAGGATCAGCCAGAACGACATGGCCCAGAAGTGGCCGAGGAACTCGAAGTAGTTGACGTTGATCCAGGGCAGTCCTGTGACGGCCGCGATCGGAGGCAGCGCCAGGCCCATGCAGGTGGTCAGGGCGAGCAGCGGATAGTACGAGAGCGCGAAGGAGAAGCGGACGCGGAGCTTGGCCGGCATCCGTCCGAGGTGGCGCGGGAGCATCCCGAAGAGTGCCACGGCCAGGCTGCGGGACCACTGGAACTCCTGCGTGGCCATCGCCGCGAAGGTGATGGGTCCGTCGCCGTGGGCCTCCGCATCGATCGCGAACGCGCCTTGCCAGCCGGCGGAGTTGAGCAGGAACGTGGTGGTGAAGTCCTCCGCGAGCTCGGGACCGAGGCCGCCGATGTCGCGCAGCGCCTGGGTGCGGACCGCGTAGTGGGAGCCGATGCACAGAGGCGCCAGGCCGTCGGAGTGACCGAGCTGTACGGCGCCGTGGAAGGTCGCCTCGCGGTGGAGCCGGCCACGGGCCGCCCAGGAGCCGTCGGCGTTGGCGTCACAGATGCTGGGTGCGGCGACATATCCGATGGCGCTGTCGGCGAACGGGCGGACGACCTCGGCGAGATAGTGCGGATGGGGCACATGGTCGCAGTCCAGCTGGGCGACGACGTCGTAGTGCTCGTACCCCCAGTGGTCGTAGAAGAACGCGAGGTTGCCCTCCTTGCACCGGGTGCGCCGCGGCCAGTCGTGTCGGTGGTAGTCGACGCGATCGCGCCGGCAGGAGACGCCCACGCCGTGTGCCCGGCACCAGTCCAGGATCTCCTCGGTGGGGTCCTCGTCGCACAGCCAGACCTCGTAGGCGTGTGGGAACTCCTGGCCGATCATCGCCTCGAGGGTCCTCCGGGCGATGTCCCAGCTCTCGGAGGGGGCGCGGGTGACGACGAACGCGGTCCGCAGCGCCGGGATCTCGGCGGCGGGGTCGAAGCGTCGCATCCGGTTGAGCGCGACCAGAAAGTGCAGGGGGAGCAGAGTCAGATAGACCAGCAGGGCGCTGTTGACGAGCAGTCCGACCCAGCCGATGCGATGCGCCGGCTGGAGCCACCACAGCCAGAACCAGGTCGTGCAGACCGCCCAGCCGAGGGTCAGCAAGGCCACGAGGACACGGTCCGCCCGGGAGAACTGCCGGACGAAACTCGACCGGAGGGGAGCGAGCTGTCGTGGAGGCACCGCGAGCAGCGGACCGTCCGGGCCGATGGAGGCCACAGTGCCGTTCGAGAGGGCCTTGATCTCCTTGCCCAGCGCCTCCCATTCCTCCGGTGAGCCCAGGGCGGGCGACAGCAGCGGTGGGTCCTGGACGGTGCCGGTCCCACCGACGGGACCTTGCTCCAACGACGTCATGACAGCGGGTTCTCCAGGCGGTGCGAGAGCGGCCGTGGGGTTACGGGCGGGGCGTGCGGCGGGTGGTTGCCGGGGCCGGACGGCACGCGCCGTCCGGCCCCGGAACGCGGATCAGGAGCCTGCGGCGGAGGAGCCGGTCGCGCCGGCCGACGCCACGCCGGAGGCGGCGGTGGCCGGGCCGGGGATCGTCCGGTCACCGGTGGCCGGTCCGGTCACGGCGGAGAGCGGGACGGTCTCGTCCTGGCTGCCGCGGATCGCCGCGGCCGAGGTGCGCAGCCGGTCCGGGCGCGCGGCGAAGTACGCGACGGTGCGGCGCAGCCCCTCGGTGATGTCGAACTCCGGCTCCCAGCCCAGGACGTCACGGGCGCGGGTGATCACCGGGCGGCGGCGGACCGGGTCGTCGACCGGCAGCGGGTGGTACTTCACCTCGGACGCCGATCCGGTCGTCCCCAGCACCAGCTCCGCGAGTTCGGCGACGGTGCGCTCGACCGGGTTGCCCAGGTTGAACGGGCCCAGTTCGGAGGAGTCGAGGAGGGCGAGCAGGCCGCGGATCAGGTCGTCGACGTAGCAGAAGCTGCGGGTCTGCTTGCCGTCGCCGTAGATGGTCAGCGGTTCGCCGGTCAGCGCCTGGGTGATGAAGCTGGACACCACGCGGCCGTCGTGCGGCCGCATTCGTGGCCCGTAGGTGTTGAAGATGCGGGCGATGCCGACGTCCAGGCCGTGGGTGCGGCGGTACGCGGCGGAGACCGCTTCGGCGTATCGTTTCGCCTCGTCGTAGACGCTGCGCGGGCCGATCGAGTTGACGTTGCCCCAGTACGCCTCCTCCTGCGGGTGGACCAGGGGGTCGCCGTAGATCTCGCTGGTCGACGCGAGGATGAAGCGGGCGTCGTGGCGCAGGGCCAGCCGCAGGGCGTTCTCGGTGCCGCGGCTGCCGACCGCGAGGGTCTCCAGCGGCTGACGCAGGTAGTCGGGCGGGGACGCGGGGGACGCCAGGTGGGCGACGGCGTCGACACGGCCGGCGACCTCCATGGCCACGCTCACGTCGGCGTGCTGGAACTCGAAGGCCGGGTCGGAGAGGAGGTGGGCGATGTTCTCGGGGTCGCCCGTCGAGAAGTTGTCCAGGCACACCACCGAGTCGCCGCGCCGCAAGAGCGCCTCGCACAGGTGTGACCCAAGGAATCCACCGCCACCGGTCACGGCAACGCGCATTTGTTTCTCCAGGAAGGGGATCTGGAAGGGCCTCACGCCCCGCCGCACGGGTGGCCGGAATGCAGATGACCGGCCGGAACCGACAAGCGGAGCACTCACGGGAAATCGCAAGACGAGAGTATGGGTATAAGTAGGGATTTATACGGAGGCAAGCGCAGCACTGCGCCGTTCGGCAGGCACCGCGCGGGGGAGCACGACGACCCGCTCCCCGCTTGAGCGGCCCCCCGGCCTTCGAACGGCCTACTGCGCTGCCGTCACCCGCACGTGTGAGACCCCCTGGGCGCGCCCGTCCCCGGCTGGCCCAGCGGCGAGGCGATTCCGCAACGCGGACCCGTCCGCTCCGTACGATGATCAGCATGCTTGATGTGACACAGCGACAACCTGAGCGAACGGCCCGAGAGTTGGTCGGCCGGCGGCACCCCGACGCCCTCGCCGCCTTCCTCGGCGGCAGCGTCGTGACCGCGCGGCGCACGGCCCACTCGGACCTCGACATCGTCGTGCTGCTCGCCGGGGATTCCGCGCCCTACCGCGAGAGCCTGCGCTACGACGGCTGGCCGGTGGAGCTGTTCGTGCACACCCGTGCGAGCTGGCTCGACTTCGTCGAGCGCGAGACCCTCCGGCGGCGCTCCCCGCTGCTGATGCTCTGCGCCGCGGGCACCCTGCTCCTCGACCGTGACGGGTCCGGCGCGGAGCTGGCCGCAGACGCGCGCCGAAGGGCCGAAGCCGGCCCGCCGCCCGCGACGGAGGCGGAGCTGGAGGACGTCCGGTACGGGCTCACCGACCTGCTCGACGACCTCGCCGGCTGCGCCGATCCCGGTGAAAGGCTCTGCGTCGTCATGGAGATCGCCCGCCGCACCGGAGAGCTGCTCCTCCTGACGCACGGCGGCTGGCTCGGCGGGGGCAAGTGGCTCGCCCGCCGCGCCGACCAGGCCGACCCCGGCTTCTCCGCCCGGCTCGAGGAGGCCGTGCGGGCGGCGCTCGACGGGCGGACGGAGCGGCTGGTGGCGCTGGCGGAGGAGGTGCTCGGCCGCGCCGGCGGACGGTTCTGGGAGGGCTATCGGCGGGGTGGTGACGGGCCGTCACGCTGAACGGCCGCGCCCCGGCCGGCGAGCGCCTGACGCCTGACGCCTGAGCCTCGGCCGAGCGCCGTCACGCCGCGGGCGTGACGGTCGCGCTCGCCTCGCGGCCCGTCCTGCGCCACGCCATCCGCCGGCGCAGCGCCCGCCGGCCGCAACTGCGCCACTCCGCCCTCGACAGGCGCGGCCGGTGCGCCCCGTTGGTGATCAGCGCGTTGACCGGCGTCATCGGGTCGGCCGCGGCGGCCTTGGCCAGCAGGACGCCCACCACCAGGGGGAGCACGGCCGCGGCGAGGGCGGTGCCGGCCACGGTGACGTGCTCGATGCGGGGGCGCGGTCGCTGCGCTGCGAAGGTCATGTCCCTATTCCAGCAACGGCCGCGCCCCGGCGGATGGGCGCACGTACTCAGATCCGCCGCCCCGGTACTCAGTGCCTCGGCGCGTCTCCGCGCCGGAACAGCGCCGTCCACAGGAACGGCTCGCCGAAGCGCGCCGAGTCGTCCGGCTCGTCCGCCATGCGCCGGAGTTCCACCTCCGTCAGATCCGAGAAGATCCAGCGCAGTTCCTCCGCCGTGTACGCCAACCCGCCCTGCAGTCCCGCCTCCCGGTAGAACGCGGCGTCCGGCAGCTCCGAGCCCATGCCGCCCGCCGCGAAGCAGGTCAGCGACAAGTGACCGCCCGGGGCCAGCAGCCGGTCGAGCAGCGCCAGATGGCTGACCCGGCGGTGCGGCGGCAGATGGTGGAAGCAGCCCGAGTCGTGGATCAGGTCGTACGGACCCTCCAGTTCCGCCCCCGCCGTGCCGAACGCGTCGCCGTGCACGAAGCGGATCTCCGCCCCGGCCTCCCGGGCCCGCTCCGCCGCCCAGTCCAGCGCGCCCCGGGACAGGTCCACCGCGTCCACCCGGAAGCCCTGCGAGGCGAGGTGGAGCGCGTTGCGGCCGGGGCCGCAGCCCAGGTCGAGCACCCGGCCGCCCGGCGGGACCAGCCCGCGTTCCACGTACGACACCAGGCTCTCGTCCGGCTTCGCCACGAAGAACGGCACCGGCTTGGACCGGTCGGCGTAGAAGCCGTCCCACCAGTCCGCGCCGTCCGCCGTCCAGCGGTCCGCCTCCGGGGCGAACAGTTCGTCCATGAGACGCAGTACGTCCTCGACCGTGCGTATGTTCCGGTGCATCCGGGCTCCTCTCCGCGCGTTCCGACACTACGTCAGGAAGCGGGAAAAGCCCAGGTCAGTCCGGGTGTGGCGAGGGCCTGTGGGGTCGTCTCGCGGGCCCGTACGCGGGCCGTGGCGTCCACCCCCCGCCCCCTCCCCGTGCGGGCCTCCAGGCCGCCTCCTCGGGCCGTCCAGGGCGTGTCCGGATGTGACAGAGACGCGTCATTGCAGCCATCGCGCAGGGTCACGCAGGATGGGGACATGCCCCTTCCGCACCGTGTCGTCATCGCGGTCTTCCCCGACGTCGACCTCCTCGATGTCA
This sequence comes from Streptomyces sp. NPDC048604, assembly GCF_043199435.1. Taxonomy (NCBI): domain Bacteria; kingdom Bacillati; phylum Actinomycetota; class Actinomycetes; order Kitasatosporales; family Streptomycetaceae; genus Streptomyces; species Streptomyces sp. NPDC048604. The sequence goes on along the minus strand of NZ_JBICVX010000020.1, from coordinate 122,108 downwards.
CCGGCCCGGCCGAGGTCTTCGCGCTGGCCAACCGCGAGACCGGCGGCCGTGCCCGCTACGAGGTCCGGCTCGCCGGACCGTCCGTGGGCGAGGTGCGCACGTCGGCAGGGGTACGGCTGGTGACCGACCTGTCCTTCGACGAGGTCGGCGGCCGCCTGGACACCCTCCTGGTGCCCGGCGCGGTCGACATGACCGAGGCCGGCCCGGTCGCCCGGATCGACGAGACCGTGGTCGCGTGGGTCCGGGAGACCGCCCCGCACGCCCGCCGCGTCGCGTCGGTCTGCGTCGGCGCGCACGTCCTCGCGGCCGCCGGGCTGCTCGACGGCAGGACGGCCACCACCCACTGGTCCACGGCCGCCCAACTCGCCGCCGAGCACCCGGAGGTGACGGTCGACCCCGACCCGATCTTCGTCCGCGCCGACCGCGGCCGGCTGTGGACCGGGGCCGGGATCAGCGCCTGCCTGGACCTCGCCCTGGCCCTGGTGGCCGAGGACCAGGGGGAGCAGACCGCCCTGGCGGTCGCCCGCCAGCTGGTCATGTACCTCAAACGGCAGGGCGGGCAGAGCCAGTTCTCCGTCCCGCTCAGCAGACCCGCCGCGACCCGGCGGGACATCGACGCACTGCGGCTGTGGATCGCCGACCACCTCGACGAGGACCTGTCCGCGGCCGCCCTGGCCGCCCGGATGTGCCTCAGCGAGCGGCACTTCGCCCGGGTCTTCGGCCAGGAGACCGGTACCAGCCCCGCCGCCTACGTCGAGGCCGCCCGCATCGAAGTCGCCCGGCGGCTCCTGGAGACCACCGACTCCCCGCTCGACGCGGTGGCCGCCGCCTGCGGGCTCGGCTCGCCGGAGACCCTGCACCGGGCCTTCCGGCGGCAGCTCGCCACGACGCCGGCGGCCTACCGCCGCCGGTTCCGCACCGCCCGGGCCGGCTGACCCGACCCTCACCACCGATTCCCTTCCCGTCGGCATGCGACGAGGCGGAGCGCTCCGCCCTGCCCTCAGCCGTCCGCAAGCCCCGACCACATACACCGACAGCCCCGACCAAACCGATCGAAAGGCTTCGCCATGTCCTCCATCACCCCCTCCGCGTCCGTCCGCCAGGTCGTCGGCCTCGACGACACGCCGCCGCGGCTCGGCGACTCGATCCTGGTCATGATCGACTTCCAGAACACCTACCGCACCGGCGTCATGGCCCTCACCGGCGCCGAAGAGGCCCTCAAGGCGGGAGCCGCGCTCCTCGCGCGGGCCCGCGCCGCCGGCACGCCTGTCGTGCACGTCCTCAACGACGGCGGCGAGAACACCCCGTACGACATCCGCGCCCATATCGGCGCGATCAGCGACGAGGTCGCCCCGGCCGACGGCGAGGCCGTCGTCGTCAAGACGTTCCCGGACTCCTTCCACGCCACCGACCTCATCCAGCGGCTGACCGACCTCGGCGCGGCGCCCGGCAGCGGCAAGGACCTCGTCCTGGCCGGGTTCATGACGCACATGTGCGTCACGTTCACCGCGCAGGGCGCGTTCCAGCACGGCTACCGGCCCACCGTGGTCGCCGACGCCACCGCCACCCGCCCGCTCACCGCACCGGACGGCGGCGTGCTGTCCGCCGAGGCGCTCGCGACGGCCGCGCTGACCACCGTCACGGACGTGTTCGGCCTCGTCGTCCCGACGGCCGACGCGCTCCGGGACTGAGCGGCCGATCCCGGCCGGGCCCGCTCGGGGCCCGGCCGCACCGGCCTCACACCGTGCCGGACTCCATCAAGTCCTTCAGGTGCTCCTCGTTCCGCGGCATCTCCTTGCGGACCTGCGGCTTGACCACGAGCGGTACCAGCACCTTGCCGATGCCGTGCGACTCGAAGTCCAGGGACAGCGTCACCCGGGACCGCCTGCCGTCGTCGAGCGGCTCGATCCTGCCCATCATGTCGCCGCGGACGGGTCCGTCCACGCCGTGGAAGTGCCAACTGCGCGGCGGGTCGTACTCCATGACCTGCATGGTCGTGGGCATCTCGCGGCGGCCGAAACGCCGCTTCACCGCGAACTGCGAGCCGACGCCGAGCGGTCCGTCGGTCAGTTTGCGGGCCGAGACGGCGCTCTCCTGCCATTCCGGAACGTGCGCCGGGTCCATCATGTACGCGAAGACTTCCTCGGGGCTGCGAGAGATGTCGATGGTCTCTTCGATGCGGGACATTACGCCCCCTTGGGTAGCTCCTACGACAAAATGATCCCACGGTGCGAGGGCCCCGACCATACCGCCGCGGCCGCGCCCGCCCGTCCGCCCCGCACACCCTGCGTCGTCAGGCGCTCACACACAGCACCGGCACGTGCTGTACCAGGTTGTTCGCGAAACCGCCGCGGTTCCAGGGCTGTTCCAGCGGCTGGGCGCGCCCCTCCGCGTCGGTCGCCCGCACCGTCAGCAGGTACTCGCCCGGCGTCGCCGTCCACAGCGCCCGCCAGCCCGCCCACGCCCACGGATGCCGGTCCTGCGGGCCCACGTCGGCGTCCGTCCAGGAGCCGCCGCCGTCCGTGCTCACCTCGACCCGTTCGACGGGCGCCCACCCCGACCAGGCCCGCCCCTCCAGGGCGACGAACCCGGGGTGGACGACCCGGTGCCGGGACATGAAGTCGGGGAAGCCCGGCGGGATCATCAGCGCACGCGGCTCGATACGCGTCACCGGCGTACCGGGCTCGTCCGCCGACTGCCGGATCCGGTACGCCACCGCCTGCTGGAACCCGGCGAACGGGGTGTCGGTGACGGTCACGTCCCGGAGCCACTTCACCTGCGCCATGCCGTACCAGCCGGGCACCACCAGCCGCACCGGGAAGCCGTGCTGCGGCAGCAGAGGCGCCCCGTTCATCGCGTACGCGACCAGTACCTCCGGGAAGTCCCCGAGGGCCACGTCCAGCGGCAGGCTGCGCCGGTAGTCCTGCTCCACTCCGCGCTCGACGCCGTGGTCCGCGCCCGTGAACACGGCCTCCACCACGCCCGGCTCCACGCCGGCCTCGTCCAGCAGAAGCCGCAGCGGAACCCCCGTCCACTCCGCCGTCCCGACCGCCTCGACCAGCCACGGCTGGCTCACCGGCCGCGGGGACAGCAGGGCCCTGCCGTTGCCGGCGCACTCCATGGTCACCCGGTGGGTGACCGCCGGGTAGGAGCGCAGCGCCGCCAGGTCCAGCGACAGCGGCGTGCGGACCGCTCCGCCCACCGTCAGCTCCCAGCCGGTCGCGTCCACGTCGGGGATGTCGTAGTGGACCAGCACGTAGTGCAGACCCGGCGGGGTCACCTCGTACCGCAGGCCCTCCAGCGGCAGCCCGTGGTTGCGGGCCGCCAGCGCCAGCTCCTGCCTGCTGAAGCCCTCCTCCGGCCCCGCGACCCGCCCCGGCCCGCTGACGCCCTGCAGAGAACGGTCCATGTCCTCATGGTGCGCCGCGCCCCGCCGCCGGGCATGTCGGACCCGGGGCGGGGCGGGGAACCGCGCGCAGGACCGTTACATCTGCTGCGCGCCCGCCTTGATCGCCTCGCGGATCCGGTTGTACGTGCCGCAGCGGCAGATGTTCCGAATCTGGTCGAGATCCGCGTCGGTGATCTCCCGGCCCTCGGCGGCGGCCTGCCGGACCTTGGCGACCGCCGTCATGATCTGTCCGGGCTGGCAGTAGCCGCACTGGGCCACGTCGAGCTCGAGCCAAGCCTCCTGCATGGGGTGCAGGTCCTTGCCGACGCTCGCGGCCAGGCCCTCGATGGTGGTGACCTCGTCGTCCTCGGCGATCTTCGACACCGGTACCGAACAGGGGTTGAACGCCTTGCCGTTGATGTGCGAGGTGCAGGACTGGCAGACGCCGAGCCCGCAGCCGTACTTGGGACCGGTCACGCCGAGCAGGTCGCGCAGGACCCACAGCAGCCGGACGTCGTCCTCGGCCTCGACGGTGACGACCTCGCCGTTGAGCTTGAAGGTGTGGCGGGGCATGGGGGCTCCTTAGTACGCGTGGTCGAGACCGTCGGTGGGGGACTGGGGCGTGGACGGTTCGAGCGGGGGCGGGGTGAAGCTCAGCGTGCCGTGGTTGATCGGGAAACCGGTCGGCATGGAGCCGGTGGCCCGGGCGTACGCGCAGGCGATCGCGGCGAAGGCGGGCGCGACGCCCAGCTCGCCGGCGCCGCCGGGCGTGCCGGACGTGGCGGGCATGACGACGACCTTCAGCTCCGGCGGGGTGTTCCACTGGCGCGTGTAGAAGTACTGGTCCCAGCTGCCCTCGAGCGGGATGCCGTCCTTGATGTGGAGGCTGGAGGTGAGCGCCAGCGCGATGGCGTCGTTGAGCCCGCCCATCATCTGCGCCTCCAGACCGCGCGGGTTGATCGGCAGACCGGCGTCGATCACCATCAGGGCGCGGGTGACGCGGGGCCCGGTGACCGCGTTGGGGATCTTCCGGTTCACCGTCTCCGGCCGGCAGTCGATCTCGACCAGCGTGGCGACCGCGCCCCGGTACTCGGAGTGCAGCGCGATGCCCTGCGCCACGCCGGCCGGCAGCGACCGCCCCCACTCGCCCTCCTCGGCGGCCCGGTCGAGTACGGCGCGCAGCCGCTCGTCGCGCAGGAACTCCCGCCGGAACGCCACCGGGTCCTTGCCCATCTGCCGCGCCAGCTCGTCCACCACCAGTTCGCGGGCGCACGCGACGTTCGGCGAGTAGATGTTGCGCATGCTGCCGGTGTTGAACTTCAGCGGCACCTCGTTCAGCAACTGGGTGGTGACGCCGAAGTGGTAGGGCGAGGACTGCGTGAGCGTGAAGATCGTCTCGGCGAAGGTCAGATTGCCCGCCACCGGCAGCTGCGCCGCCGTCGACGTGATCATCTCGCCCAGTCCGTGGCCGAAGTCGGTCTCGGAACTGGTGTGCCGCTGCTCGAAGCTGAGCACATTGCCCAGCGCGTACGCGGCCCGCACCCGTGAGATGCACATCGGATGGGTGCGCCCCTGGCGGAAGTTGTCGGTGCGCGACCAGGACAGCTTGACCGGCTTGCCCGTCTTCTGCGAGATCTCGGCCGCCTCCGCGGCCACGTCGTGGAACAGGTGCCGGCCGAACGAGCCGCCGCCGTCGATCACATGCACCTTCACCGCGGACTGCGGCAGCCCCAGCTGCGTGGCGATCTCCCGCTGCGCGACGATCGGCACCTTCAGACTCGCCCAGATCTCCGCCCGGTCCGCGCGCACGTCCGCGATCGCGTTGTCCGGCTCCAAGGGGCTGTTGCTGGCGAACGCGAAGGTGAACTCGGCGTCCACCTTCTTCGTCAGCAGCGGCGGCACGACCATCGGCAGCGCCGCCTTCTTCAGCTTGGCGTGCACGGTCGCGTCCGACTCGCCGTCGACCGTGCCCGGGCCCCAGGTCACGTCCAGCGCTCGCAGCGCGTCGATGCACTGCCCGAACGTCTCGCCGCGCACCGCCACGCCGTGCTTGATCGTGACCACGTCGGTGATGCCCGGCATGGCCCGTACCGCGTCGGCGTTGTGCACCGCCGCCACCGTGCCGTTGATGGTGGGCGGCCGCCGCACCATCGCCGGCTTCGCGCCCGGCACCTGGAGGTCCATGCCGTACTTCTTGCGCCCGGTGACGATGTCCCGGGCGTCGATCCGGCTGCGCGGCGTGCCGATGATCCGGAACTCGGCCGGGTCCTTGAGCCGCGCCGTCAGCGCGATCGTCGCGGTTCCGGCCGCCGCCGCGGTGAGCGAGCCGTACGAGGCGCTGCGTGTCGTGCCGTACGCGACCGTGCCGTCCTTCGTCGTGAGCCGGCCGGCAGGCACGCCCCACTGCGCGGCGGCCGTCGCCACCAGCCGCTGCCGGGCGACCGCCGCGGCGGTGCGGACGGGCAGGTACAGGCTGCGCATCGAGTTCGAGCCGCCGGTGAGCTGGTTCATCAGCAGCTCGGGCCGGGCGTCCGCCGTGGTCACCCGGACCTGCTCCAGCGGCAGGTCCAGCTCCTCGGCGATCAGCATCGCCACGGCGGTCGTCATACCCTGCCCGACCTCGGCGCGCGGCACCTCGAACGACGCCGTGCCGTCCTCGTGGACCCGTACGGTGATCAGGCCCGAGGTCGGGGCCGCCGCCAGGTTCTGCATGTCCCCCAGGTCGAAGAGGTTCTCCGGCTGCGGCAGCGTCGGGATCGCCGCCTGCGCGGACTGCGGGGCGGCGGCGTCCGCCCCGAGCCGTACCCCCACGGCGAGGGTCGGCGCGGCCAGCAGGTACGCCAGTACCCTGCGCCGCCCGATGCCCTCGGGCCCTGCGGTGTCTGCCATGTGAGTCGTCCTCCGGAACCTGAGTTACCGTCACGTACGGTCGCGTGCTGCACACAGGGTGCCGTGCGGCATGCAGTTGATCAGGTTCTTCACGGGACGTCCACATCGCGATCGGCGGCTCTCACAACACGGCGATCCCCAGCGGACGTTCACCGGCCGCCAGACGGCGGGTGTCCCCGCTGTCCAGGTCGACGACGCTGATCCCGTCCCAGTACCCGTCGCGCGTGAAACCGCCGGTGACGTACGCCGTGCGGCCGTCGGGGGAGACCGCGACGTCCTCGTGCGGGCCCTCCAGCGGGTACACCCGCTCCGAGCCGTCGGGCCGGCGGACGGTGAGCGAGGGGCCCTCGTCCTGGTCCGGGTCGATCGGCCCCGTGCCGACGACGAGCAGCGAGCCGTCGGGGGCGAGGGCCGCGCCGTGCTGGTGCGTGTTCGCGGTCATCCGCTCGACGCCCACCGCGCCGGTCCTCGGGTCCACGACCGCGAGGCGCTCGCCCTCGAACGGCAGCAGCAGCTTGCCGTCCGAGGCCCGGACCGCCGTGTAGTGCGGCTTCAGCCAGGAGCCGAGCCCGCCCTCGGTGCCGTACGGGGCGACCTCGATGCGGCGGGTGTCCTTGGGCGAACGGGTGGGGACGACGGTGACGTCGAAGGAGTCGTGGTTCGTCGCGTACACCTCGGAGCCGTCCCGCGAGACGTCCACGTCGAAGGGGCGGCGGCCGACCGGGACGGACTCGGTCACCTCCAGCTGCACCGTGTCGATGATCTCCAGAGTCCCGTTCCCGCCGGGCACGTTGACGCCTACGTAGACGTGCCGGCCGTCGGGGGAGAGGGCGATGCCCATGCCCCCGCCGCGGTACTCGCCGATCTTCGCCGTGCCCGTCTCGGTCTCGTACGGCACGACGGCCAGGCGCTCGCGCGTCACGGTGTCGACGACGGCGACGCCCTCGGCGGTGGCGACCCAGGCCCGCCCGTCCTCGCCGACGACCAGGCCGTACGGAGCGGTGCCGACGCGCACCGAGTCGAACCGGCCCCGGGCCGGGTCGACGAAACTGACGGTGTCCGCGCCGAAGTCGGCGACGAGCAGGGTGCCGGACGGGGTCGTGCCGGTGATCTTGGGAGCGGGCGCCGACGGCTTGCCCGGCCGGGCGTCGGAGGCCTCGCGCTCGGCGGCCCCGCCGGACTGGGCACAGCCGGCGAGCAGCAGGACGGCGGTGACGGCGGGCAGGACCGCGCGGGCGGTGCGTGCGGACGCGTTCAAGGACTTGGCTCCTTCCGGGCGGGTTACCGGGAGGACACCCGCCCCGCTCCGCGTCCATCCTGGGCGCGGCCGGACCCGGGCACGGTCGGTAGTGCGGCCGGTACTCCGACGCCGCACGGCTGACGCCGGGGTCAGCCGATCGGACGACCCGGGCGGGCGCCGGCGTGCCGTAAACGCCGGCCGGCAGGCCGCTGCGGCCGGGCGCCGCCGACGCCCTGGACGTCGACGGCGACCTCGCCGCCCTGGACTTCACCGCCCGCACCCGGCGCGAAGGCCGGGTGACGGGAGTGATCTGCGCCGACCGGCCCGCCGAGTTCCGTCGGCTCCGGCAGGAACGCCAGCGGCCCTGACGCGCGGCGTCACGCGGCGGGCGGCGGACCCGGCGGGAACGGCACCTCGGCGAGCAGGGGCAGCAGCGTCTCCTCCTCGTGGTCGAGGTGCGCCGTCAACTCCATGGACATCCTGGCGAGTTCCGTGCGGAATACCTCCGGGTCCGCGCTGCCGACGTCGGCGATCAGCCCGGCGAGCGACTGCTGCAGCCGCGCCACCGAGCGGTGCTCGGCGCGCAGCCGGTCGAGCGCGTCCTTGAGGTGCGGGTGGTACGCCTCGACGCCGGGGAACACGTGGGTGTCCTCGCCGGTGTGGTGGAACTCCAGGGCCTGGCAGAAGGCCAGACAGTGCTGCCGGATCTGCAGCCCGAGGCCCGGCAGGGCGGCCTGCGAGGCGTCCCGCCGCGCGAAGTACGCCTCCGTCTCCGCGGCGACGTGCCGGAGCTGCCCGCGCAGCCACACATGGACCTCGAGGATCTTGTCGGCCAGGGTGCGCACCTCGGCCGGGCCCTCGCCCGGCGCGGGGTCGTTCCGCTCCAGGACCACGACGGGCAGCACCCGCGTGGTGCCGCGCTGATAGTCGCCGTAGCCGGGTTCGACGGCCACGACCTGCGCGAACAGCCGGTCGCGGCGCGCGCCCTCGGCCGGCACGGCGACCGCCTGGTACTCCTCGGCGCCGACCTCGACCTGCACCATCGGGTGGGCGAGCACGTTGTGGTACCACGCGGGGTGCGCCGGAGCGCCCATGTTGGAGCCCACGATCAGCAGGTCGCCCTCGTGGCGCACGAAGCCGAGCGGCACGGTGTGAGGCTTCCCGGAGCGGGCGCCGGTGGTGGTGAGCAGCAGCAGTTCGCTGCCCTCGAAGTAGCCGCCGACCTTCCCCTGGTTGGCGCGGAACTCGTCGATGACGGACTGGTTGAACGACGTTTCGGTCATATGGGTACAGCAATCCCCTCGGTCGAGGAATGAAGCAACGGCAGGAAGAAAAAGGGGGAGATGAGAAGCTCGCGCGCATGACGGCGCAGCGGCGGGATCAGGCGATGCCTGGGAGAAGAGAACGCATGGGAGAACCCTCTTGCGTACAGGTGGTCGCCCGATCGCCGGCCGGCCCACTGCTCTGTGGCCGGCGCTACGCGCCACGAGGTCATTAGAACGACTGTGCGCGCCAGTTGTCAAAGAACGAAGAAGGGGCCCGGCCGTCCGGCCGAGACTGAGCGGTCTAGTTGGCCACTGAGCGTTGCACTTGGCCGGCTGAGCGCACGGAGTCGAGCGACGTGACTGGACGAGATGGTTGGCAGGTGATCGAGACGACTGGGCCGACGCACTAGCGTATTGACGTGCACATCATCGATGACCCCTGCTTGTCGCCCCGCGTCGCGACTCTCCTGGCGCGGGCACGGCGCGGCCCTGGGATGCCCGCTGTCCGCGTACGTGCACTGGCCCGCGCGGAGACTTCCGACGGGAACGAGGCAGCAGTGCCGCCTGAGGCCATCGAGGCGATGATTCGTTTCGAGGAACGCTACGGCGGCCTGTGGTACCCACTTCTCGGCTCTAACGGTATGGAACACGGCCTGAACGGCGAGGCCACCATCTACCTCGACAACGACGGCTGGACCTTCCCAGGCATCCACGATGGTGACCAGACCTGGTCGGTCGACGTCCTCCCGGACGAGCGCACCGCCATGACGCTCGCGGGACGTCCCCAGGTCATCAACAGCAGCATCCTTCAGCGCCTGGAGGCCCACGCCCAGTTGTCACAGGTCCGAGACTGGCCCCATGTGACCTTTGCCGTTGCCACCGAACCCGGCCAGGAGCCGACGGTCGCCGAAGCCGGCCTTCCTGACCTCGACGCCGAGGCAACTGGGCCCGCCGACCGGTGGTGGGTCGGCAGTGAGACGGCGATTCATCTGAAGCTTCACAAGTGGTGGGGCGAAGAAGACATTTGGTTCGCACGCTGCTTTACGGAGCGGGCCGAGAACCTGGCGACCACGGTCGATGCGCTACGGCACGCGGTGACGGGTGGCGTGTGGAGGAACGAGGACTGGTGCGGGCTGTGTGCCCACGTCAGGCAGCCGGCGCAGGCCTGCCTTCCCAACGCAGGGAAGCAGAGCAGCTGACCCCGGAGAAGCATCCCGGTCCAAGTCGAGCTTGGCAGCGGCTTGTGCCGGGGCCGCTCGTGCAGAGAATGTCGATGCGGGCGGCGAGCTCATCGCTGTATGCGCGGAGGGCGTCAGCAGTTGGTGTGGCCCAGTGTCCTTTGTGGGGTGGTGCCATCCTCGCGCTCGCTGTCGGGCGGCCTGAGCGCTGAGGGCGTCGGCGGGTCCTCAGCCGAGCCGCCTCCACGATGTCCGGCCCCGAGAGCCGGGCCCGCTCACTCCATCGCCATCCGCACGCCGAGCAGCACCAGCACCCCGCCGGAGACCTGCTCCAGACGCCGGCGGACGTTCGCCCGCGAGATGAGCGCCCGCATGCGGCCGATGAACCACACGTAGATCCCGTAGTAGCCGATCTCGTACACCGCCCAGATCGCCGCGAGCGCCACCATCGCCGGCAGGTGCGGCGCACCGGACGGCACGAACTGCGGCAGGAACGACATCGCGAACACCGCGGCCTTGGGGTTGGCCAGGTTCAGCAGCAGCCCCGCCCGGTACGAGGACCAGCCCGAGCGGTACGGGGTCTCCGCCTCCGGCTCGCCCTCCGTACCGCGGCTGCGCCGCGCGTCCCAGAGGGCCTTACCGCCGAACCAGATCAGCGTGATCGCGCCGACGACGCGCAAGGTGTCGTACGCGAGCTCGGACGCGGCGAGCAGTGCGGTCAGACCGCAGGCGGCGACGACGCCCCAGACGAAGACCCCCGTCTCGTTGCCGAGCACCGTCAGGAAGCCGTGCCGCTTGCTGTGCAGCGACTGCCGGATGATCAGCATCGTGCTCGGGCCGGGCGAGGCGGCGATCAGCGTGCAGGCGCCGAGGAAGGCGATGAGGGTGCTCCACATGCGCCACATCGTGGCCGTACACGCCCACGGCGTCCAGTCCCCGCTGGGTGACCTCCCCTCAGCCGGATACTCTGCGTCGCGCAAACGATCGAATTTGGGTGGGGGCCTTGGGATGACACAGACGGCACGACAGAGACACGTGAGAGCGGGCGCACTGCTCGGCGCAGCGGTCCTGCTGGTGGGGGCGGCGGGGATCGGGCGGCTGGCCGGCCGGGACGGCGGGCTGCTGCGCGTCGCCCAACTGCTCGACCATCCGCTGCTGTTCGGCGGACTGGCCTTCGTGTCGGCCGTCGCGGGCATCTGTCTCGCCGTCCGGAAGACGGTTGTGCGGTGGGCGGTCGCGGGGACGGCCGTGCTGGTGCTGATCCCGTTCACGCCGCTGGCGCTGCTCCTCCTCACCACGGCCGGCCAGGAGCAGACGCTCGACGAAGCCGCCCCCGGTCGCTCCGACCGGCGACTGGTCGTCACCGAGGGATCGGCCATGATCGATCCGCTTTGGTGGGTGTACGTGGACAGCGGCTCGGGCCTCGGGGTGCGCCGTTGGCAAGTGGCCCACATCAACGGAGACTTCTCCGGCGCACTGGTCGAGGCGGCCTGGGACGGACCTGACCGGATCCGGCTCGTCATGAGCGCCGCGGAGCGCGAGACGTACATCGTGGAACTCGGCCCCGACGGCCGGCCGCTCCGGACCGTCACCAAGGGCTGAGCCCCGCGCTCCGCCAGGCCCGGCACCTCCCCGGCTCGTCACGTGACCGACGCCGGGAGTTCGTGTGCGGGAGACCGGGACGGACCGGCGACGTGCCACGATCACCGCCATGCTGGTGAGCCTCGACGACGTCGAACGGCTGCATCCCGACGGCGCCCGCGCGCGCCGCACCGCCCAGCGCTTCGTGGCCGCCGCGCGTGCCTGCGTCGCCGGCGCGGTGGTCCTCGCGGCGGTGGCCGGCGTGCTCGTGTGGCGGCATCCCGTGCCGCAGCCGAGCGACGCCCTGCCGGCCGGAGGCGCGGCCCTGGGCCTCGCGGTCGCCTGGCCCTGCGTCCTGTTCGCCGCCCGGCGCTGGCTGCGCCGCTCCGGGCCGCCGGGGACGCCGTTCGCCGGCGTACGCGGTCTCGTCCCGCATCACCGCCCCGGCGAGCAGGGCTGGCTCAGCGGGCTCGGGCTCGCCGGCTGGCTCCTGGTCGCCTTCCAGGCGGGCGTCCTCGTCATGCTGCCGCTGGCGCCCGGCGCCGGGGAGGCGCTGGCGGCGCTGCGGTGGGTGACCGCCGGGATCTGTCTGCCGGTCGGCGGTCTGCTGGGCGGCGTGATCGTGTGGTTCGGCCGGGCCATCCCGCCGGCCCGCCGCCGCGAGCTGGCCTGGACCCCGCGCTGGGCCGTCGAGCGGGTGTGTCTGCTCGCGGTTCCCTTCCTCCTCGCCCTGCCGGCGCTCGCGGGGCGGGCCGGACCGGTCCCGAAGGTGGTGGCAGGAGTGGCGGCGCTCTGGCTGCTGCTTGTGCCGATCAGCCGCCAGGGCGACCACATGCCGGCCGAGGCCGCCGTTCGCTGACTCGCGCCGGAACACAGAACAGTCCCCGGCCGGTCGGGTCGTTTCCGCGGGTCGCCGACCGTCGTCAGCGGCTCCTTCGGCGACCTGATCCGCCGGGGGCCTGGCCAGAGCCTTGATAAGGGTCTTCGCCTGCCTTCGGACGTCTCCGTCGGCGGTGAGGCTCTCTCTGGTTGTCCGGTGTATTGACCAGTTTCCTCCGCTTTGTGGACGAGTCAATACTTTCGACGTATTTATTCCTTTCAGGACCTGCCGGCTCGGTGGCTTCCGTCCGTGCCCCCCGGTCGGCCCAGGCGGCGGTCCGTGCGAAGGCCCGCAGAGGCCGTGTCGGCTAGGGTGATTCGAGAGGAACGGGCCCTCAGGGGTTAGGTCGGTGCGTTGGACACTCATCATGCGACGAGCGAGGTCCGGCAGCAGCCGCCGGCGGCTGTCGGATACGCGGGCGTCCTGAACGAACTGCTTCCGATCGCGCTCTGGCGCGAGGACGCCGACGGTCGCGTCGTGGAGTGGTCCCTGGCCGCCCAGGACCTGCTCGGCCACCGCCCCGAGGACGTGCTCGGCCGGCCCGCCTCCGCGATGCTCGTCCCCGAGAACAACCAAGGCCTCGCCGACCAGCTGACCCGCCGCGTCCAGGCCGGGGAGACCGTCGTCGGCACCCTGCCCGTACGGCACCGCGACGGCCACCACGTCACGATGGAGACCTGGATCCTCCCCGCCGCCGACCCCGAGGGCCGCACCGGGGCCATGCTCATCGCGGTGGAGACCTCCGAGGTCCTGCGGATGCGGGACTCCCTGGCCGCCCTGGAGAGTCTGTTCACGCAGTCGCCCATCGGGCTCGCCACCCTCGGGCTCGACCTGCGCTTCGTCCGCGTCAACGACGCCCTCGCCCGGATGAACGGCCTGCCCGCCGCCGACCACGTCGGCCGCACCCTCAGCGACATCCTCCCGGGCATCAACACCAGCGCCCTCGAGACCCTGATGCGGCAGGCCCTGTCCCGCCGCACGGCCGTCATCGACGCCCGCCGCATCGGCCGCACCGCCGCGGACCCCGACCACGACCACATCTGGTCCTGCTCCTACGCCCCGCTGCTCGACAACGCCGGCCGCCCCCTCGGCCTGATCGCCTCCCTCATCGACATCACCGCCGCCGAACGGGACCGCGTCGACGCGGAACGGGCCCGCCGGAACGTCTCGCTGCTCGCCGAGGCCGGCGCCCGCATCGGCAGCACGCTCGACCTGGGCCAGACCGCCGAGGAACTGGTCCAGGTCCTCGTGCCCCGGCTCGCCGACTCCGCCGACGTCCAGCTGCTCGAATCGATCCTCGAACCCGACGAGGGCGGCGCGTCCACCCGCGGTCTCCTGCGCCGCCTGGCGGTGCGCTTCCCCGACCCGACCGCACCCACCGCCTTCCTCGCGCCCGGCCAGACCTTCCAGATCCCGCTCGACTCCGTGTACGAACAGGTCCTCAACGAGGGCGGCGCGCTCGACCTGAACGAGCCCGACGTGCCGGCGCTCATCACCGACCCGCGGGCCGAGCCGCTGCGCAGCTACCTCATGACCCAGCTCAGCTGCGCCCGCATGGTCCCGCTCGTCGCCCGCGGCACCGTGCTCGGCACCGTCACCGTGACCCGGCTGCGCAGCCGCGCCCGGTTCGACGACCAGGACCGCGTGCTCATCGACGAACTCGTCGGCCGGGCCGCCCTCAACATCGACAACGCCCGCCTGTACACCACCCAGCGCGAGGCCGCCCTCACCCTCCAGCGCAGCCTCACCAACAACGCCCTGCCGCAGGACACCGGCCTCGAACTCACCGGGCGCTACCTGCCCGCCAGCGAACACGACGTCGGCGGCGACTGGTACGACGTCATCTCGCTGCCCAAGGGCCGGACCGGGCTCGTCATCGGCGACGTCATGGGCCACGGCATCCACGCCGCCGCCGTCATGGGCCAACTCCGCACCGCCGTCCGCACCCTGGCCCGGCACGACATCCCGCCCGTGGCGATGCTGCGCTCGCTCGACGACATCGTCACCGAACTCGGCGAGGACGAGATGGCGACCTGTGTGTACGCCGTCCACGACCCCGCCACCGGAGGCTGCGTCATCGCCCGCGCGGGCCACCCGCCGCCGGCCGTCGTCACCCCCGACGAACGGATCTCGTTCCTCGACGGCCCGCCCGGCACGCCGCTCGGCACAGGCGGCCGGGAGTTCGGCACCGAGGAGGTGCCGCTGCCGCCGGGCAGCCTGCTCGCCCTGTACACCGACGGGCTGATCGAGGCCCGCGACCGCGACCTCGACCAGGGACTGACCGAACTGGCCATGGCGCTGCACGGCCTGGACCGGCCGCTGGACGAGCTCTGCGACGGGATCCTCGCCCGGCTGCTGCCGTACCCGGCCCAGGACGACGTGGCGGTCCTGCTCGCCCGTACGCCGCGCGCGGGACACCGCCCCAACGGCCGTGGTTTCGCCGGGGGCTGAACGCTTCCGCGGGTCACCGGGGCGCCCCGGCTCCTAGGGTGGAGCCGTGAGCACACCGAAGCGCGAGCAGGCACAAGAACCCCTCTGGCGGGACGTCGTCGGCGGCGTCCTGCGCCGCGAGCGAAGGGCCCAGGGACGCACCCTCCAGGACGTCGCCGACGCCGCGCGGATCTCCATGCAGTACCTCTCCGAGATCGAGCGCGGCCGCAAGGAGGCCTCCTCGGAACTGCTCGCCGCCACCGCCCGCGGGCTCGGCCTGAACCTCGCCGACGTGCTGGCGCTGGCCCAGGAGGAACTGGTCCGGCTCACAGCCGTCCGGCTCACCGCGGTCCGGACGCTGCCCGCCCGGTCCCGCCTCGCCGCGCCGCGTCAGGCCGAGGTGCGGCTGGCCGCCTGAGGGCCGCCCTCACTCCCCGGGACCTCCCTGGTCCCGGGGCGGGCGGCGGTGCGCCACGTACGCGACCAGCACGCCGGTCAGCAGCGCCCACACCACCGCCGCGTCGCCCGCCACCGGCCACCCGCCCGCCGCCAGCAGCAGCGCGGCGACCGCCCCCGCGCCCAGCGCCTTCCCGTCCCGGGCGAAGCCCCACTCCCGGCGGCCGCTGCCCGGGGTGCGCCACTCCAGGACCGCGACGCGCACGACCAGCGCCGCCGCGGCGATCGCGGCCGTCAGCACCGACACCTCCATGCGTCCTGCCCTCCGCCTCCGCAGACCTCCGGAAAATCCCCGGCCGGGGACGTGTATCCGGATTAGCATGGGACACATGATCTGGCGACATTGATCCGGCACCCGGCCTTCCCGAGGACCGCCACGGACCCCGTACCTCCGGCGTCCCAGCTGTCCTCATCGGGAAGGCAACATGACTGTTTCGTCCGAGCAACTGCCCGGCACGGGCACCGAACGCGGTGCCCCGGTCCGTGGCGTCCGCCGCATCGCGGCCGCTCTGTACGGTTATTCGTTCTTCGAAGAGTTCGTCCTGCTCTACCCCGTGTACGCGCTGCTGTTCAGCGACACGGGACTGGGGCTGTGGCAGATCTCCTCGCTCTTCGCCCTCTGGTCCCTGGCCAACGTCCTGTTCGAAGTCCCGTCCGGAGTCTGGGCGGACATGGTGTCGCGCAAGCGGCTGCTCCAGCTGGGGCCGCTGCTGACCGGTACGGGCTTCGCCCTGTGGGTGCTGTTCCCCTCGTACTGGGCCTTCGCCCTCGGCTTCGTGCTGTGGGGCGCCGGCGGCGCGTTCGGCTCCGGCGCGCTCGAAGCCCTCGTGTACGAGGAGCTGGACCGGGTCGGGGCCGCCGACCGGTACGCCCGCCTCATGGGCCGCGCCCGGGCCGCCGGCCTGGTGGCCGTGATGGCGGCGACGGCGCTCGCCGGCCCGGCGTTCGCGGGTGGCGGCTACCTGCTGGTCGGCGCGGCCAGCGTGGCGACCTGCGTGCTGACCAGCGCCTTCGCCACCGCCCTGCCGGAGCACCGCCGGGCCAAGGCGGCCGCGCCCGCACAGTTGAACGCGGCCGACACGCTTGCCGAGGCCGAGGCCGAGGCGGAGGAGAAGGCCGAGGCGGAGTCGGAGGAGAAGGCGGAGGCCGGCTGGGCGGCGACCCTGCGCGCCGGTGTCTTCGAGGCCCGGCACGACAAGGCCGTCCGCTTCGCCGTGCTCCTGGTCCCCGCCGTGACCGGCGTCTGGGGCGCCCTCGACGAGTACACACCGCTGCTGGTCCGCGACACCGGGGTGGCCCCCGGCACCGAGCCGCAGCTGCTGCTGCTCATCTGGGCGGGCGCCACGGCCGGCGGCCTGCTCGCCGGCCCGGCCCAGCGGCTCGGCGCACGCGGGCTCGCCGCGCTGCTCGCCGTGTCCGCCGTCGCCCTGGGCGTCGGCTCGGCCCTGGGCACCCCGGCCGCGATCGCGCTGGTCGCGCTCGCCTTCGGCGGCTTCCAGCTGGGCCAGGTGCTCGTCGACGCCCGGCTGCAGGACAGCATCACCGGCGACAGCCGGGCCACCGTCACCTCGCTGGCCGGAGTGGGCACCGAAGCGGTGACCCTCTCCGTGTTCGGTCTGTACGCGGTGTTCGGCACCGCGGCCGGCCACGGCACGGCCTTCGCGCTGCTCGCGCTGCCCTACCTGGCCGCCGCCGCGGCACTGTCCCGCCGGGGCCGCCGGCGTCAGTGACGGTTCGGGCCCGCCAGGCGCTCCGGGGTGAGCAGCTCCGCGATGCGCTCGGCGGGCAGCAGGCCCCGCTCCAGCGTCAGTTCCGCCACGCCCCGGCCGGTGCGCAGCGCCTCCTGGGCGATGGCGGTGGCCTGGGTGTAGCCGATGTGCGGGTTCAGGGCGGTGGCGAGCCCGATGGAGCTCTCCACCGCCGCCCGCAGCCGCTCGGTGTTGGCGGTGATGCCGACCACGCAGCGTTCGGCCAGCGTGAGGCAGGCCTGGCGCAGCGAGTTGATGCTGCGCGACAGCGCGTGCAGGATCACCGGCTCGAAGGCGTTGAGCTGGAGCTGGCCGGCCTCGGCGGCCATCGTGACGGTGATGTCGTTGCCGATCACCTCGAAGGCGACCTGGTTGACGACCTCCGGGATCACCGGGTTCACCTTGCCCGGCATGATGCTCGAACCGGCCTGCACCGCAGGGAGGTTGATCTCCGCGAGGCCGGCCCGCGGGCCGGAGGAGAGCAGCCTCAGGTCGTTGCAGGTCTTGGAGAGCTTCACCGCCAGACGCTTGAGCACCCCCGACAACTGCACGAAGGCGCCGCAGTCCTGGGTGGCCTCGATCAGGTTCGCCGAGGTCACCAGGGACAGGCCGGTGATCTCCGCCAGGTGCCGGCGGGCCGTCTCGGCGTACCCGGCGGGGGCGTTGAGGCCGGTGCCGATGGCGGTGGCGCCGAGGTTGATCTCGTGGATCAGCTCGATCGCCTCGCTCAGCCGGCCGCGGTCCTCCTCCAGCATCACCGCGTACGTGGAGAACTCCTGACCGAGCGTCATCGGCACCGCGTCCTGCAGCTGCGTCCGGCCCATCTTCAGGACCTCGCGGAACTCGACGGACTTCTCCGCGAAGGCGTCCTGGAGGACGGCGGCGGCCTTCAGCAGATCGGTCACCGCGAGGATCGTCGCGATGCGGACGGCGGTCGGGTAGACATCGTTGGTGGACTGGCTGAGGTTGACGTCCTCGTTGGGGTGCAGGTGCTGGTACTCGCCCTTGGCGTGACCGAGCAGCTCCAGCGCCCGGTTGGCGATGACCTCGTTGGCGTTCATGTTCGTCGAGGTGCCGGCGCCGCCCTGGATGACGTCGACGACGAACTGGTCGTGCAGCTTGCCCGAGCGGATCTCCCGGCAGGCGGCTGCGATGGCGTCGGCCTTCGCCGCGGACAGCAGCCCCAGCTCCTGGTTCGCGCGAGCGGCGGCCTCCTTCACCGAGGCCAGCGCGTCGATCAGCCGCGGGTACACGGAGATCGGCGTCCCCGTGATCGGGAAGTTCTCCGTCGCGCGCAGCGAGTGGACACCCCAGTACGCGTCGGCGGGAACGTCCCGGTCGCCGAGCAGGTCGTGCTCGCGACGGGTCACGGGGGCAGGGGCGGCAGGGGAGGGGAGGGTCATCGACACGGCTTTCGGGGGAGCGGCGGGGGAGGGCGGAGACTCGGAGGGTTCCGGGGCCGGGGGCCCGGGGGCGGCCTTACGCGGCCGACTCGGCGGCGAGGGGCTCCGGGACGGGGAGCAGCGACGGCTCCTCGGGGAGGGGGGTCGGCGCCGGCTGCTCGGACGCCTCGTGCGCCAGCAGGGCACGCAGCAGCTCCGTGCGCTGTGCCGGGGGGACCTCGGCGAGCAGCGTGGCCAGTACGGCGACGCGGGTCTGCGCCGCGCGCAGGGTGCCCGTGAGCAGGGCGCCCGCGGCGACCAGGTCGACCGCGCCGCCGCCGGTGTAGATCTCGGCGACCGGTCCGGCCGGCACCCGCGTGGTGACCGTGACGAGCACGCCCCGCGCCACGGCCTCCCGGACGGCCTCGACGAACTCGGGCGTGGCGTTGCCCGCGCCCGTGGCGACCAGCACGATGCCCTGCGCGCCGGCGGCGAGCGCCGCGCGGAACAGCAGCGGGTCCGCGTCGCTGTGGTGGGTGATCACGTCGACCCGCGGCAGCGCGGCCGCCCCGGGCTCGGCCGAAGCCGCCGGCAGCGGCAGCGGGGCCGTGCGCTCGGGCTCCTGCCGGGTGTCGACCCGGCCGAAGCCGACCTTGCCGAGGTGCCGCGCGGACGGGTCGGAGAACGCGTCGGCGGCCAGCGTCTGGGTCTTCACCGTGCCGCGGGCCGGGTGCACCAGGCCGTCGAAGACCACCAGGACGCCGAGGTCACGCACGGAGGCGGCGACCTGGAGGGCGTCGTACAGGTTGCCGGGTCCGTCGCTGTCGGCGGTGCCGATGGGGAGCTGGGCGCCGGTGAGGACCACCGGGCGCGGGTCGGTGTGGTGCAGGTCGAGGAAGAAGGCGGACTCCTCCAGGGTGTCCGTGCCGTGGGTGATCACGACGCCGTCCACACCGGGGTCGGCGAGCGCCTCGTGCACTGCGCGCAGCAGCGTGAGCTGCCGGACCGAGGTCATCCGCGAGCTGTTGACGTTGAACAGGTCGACCACGTCGACCGTCACGTGCTCCGGCACGGCGGCGGCGTCGAGGACGTCGCTGCCCGCCGCCTCGGCGGCGTACCCCGAGCCCTGCCATCGGCTGGCGATGGTGCCGCCGGTGCTGATGAGAGTGATCCGGCGCGGCCGCGCGTCGCGTATCCATTCCATGGGGCTTCGTCCTCGGATGTCGGGCTGTTCCTCGGCGCGGGCGTGCGGTGCCGCGGCCGTGGCAAGGATAGGAGAAAACGCCCGCAATCGGATTGCCGATTCTGGCTCGTCCCGCAATACCCGTGGTGGATAATTGCGCCATGGACGCCATCGACCTTCATATCTTGCGTGAGCTGCAGGAGGACGGCCGGCTCACCAACCAGGAGCTCGCCCAGCGCGTCGGCCTCAGCGCCTCGCCGTGCCTGCGCCGGGTCCGCCAGCTGGAGCAGGACGGCGTCATCCGCGGCTATCGCGCCATCGTCGACCCGCAGGCCGTGGGGCGCGGCTTCGAGGTCCTGGTCTCCATCGAGGTGCGCCGCGACCGCGAGACCGTCGAGGCCTTCGAGGCGGCGCTGCGGGACATCCCCGACGTCATCGAGGCGTACCGACTGTTCGGCAGCCCCGGCTGCCTGCTGCGCATCGCGGTCGCCGACCTCGCCGCGTACGAACGCCTCTGGATCGAGCGGCTCACCACGCTCGGCGGCGTCACCGAGGTCAACTCGCAGATCATCATGAAGCGGATCAAGGAGCCGAGGGGCCTGCCCGTCGAGGACTGACGCCCTCCGGCGTCCTCACCGGTGCTCCGGGTTCGGGAAGTCGAACCGATCCAGCCCGCGTCCGCCTGCGGCGGGATCGTGTAGCCGAGGTGCTGAAGGCTGTACAGCAGGTTCATCGCGCAGCGCTTCACGCCGTCCTCGTTGCCGGTGATCAGACAGCCGCCGACCCGCCCGTAACAGGCGTACTGCCCCTGCTCGTTGAGGATCGCCGAGCAGCCGTACAGCCGCTCCACCACCCGCTTCGCCACCGAGCTGTTGTCGCCCAGCCGGATCGGCGGAACACTCTGGCACCCCATCTGACCAGCAGTTCTGGCCGTCAGTTCACCCATGACACAGACCGACGGCGCAGGGGCAAGCACCCAGCCGTGCCCAGTGACAGGGCTGGGGGCTCGTTCCGGAGAGACAGCAGGTGTCAGTCGGCCGCCTTCACCTTGGCGGCGGTCGCCGGGGGCTTGAGCTGGACCCAGCCGGCCTTGCTCGGTGCGCCCTCCTCGTTGAGGAGGAAGAGCATGTAATGGCCGGGCGGGGCCGCGGCGGCGGTCGGCGGGGCCTGAAGCTCCAGGAAGTTGCCGCTGCGGCTCTTGATGCGCAGTTCGAGGTGACGCTGGCTGGTGTTGACCGAGTGGGTCGCGGTGGTCGGGGCCAGCAGTACGGCGTGGGTGACTTCGTTGGGTGTGCTGGTGCTCACCGTGATCTTCTCGTTGTAGCCGACGCTCGGGTTGAAGATCAGACCGAGCGAGGGGCGGCTGCCCTGGTGGAGGTAGGCCGGCTCGTAGATCTCGATGCTGCCGTTGTTGTTGTCGTTGATGTCAGGGTCGTTGGCGAGCTGCTGGAGTTCGTCGCCCGTGATCATGACACGGCCGTCCGGGAGGACCACGCCGTTGGAGTGGTAGCCGCGCGGCAGCCGCTGGACGGGGCCGAGCTTCCAGTCGCCGTTCTCGTCGCGCAGTTCGACCTGGCGGTACTTCAGGTCGGCGTTGGGGTTGTACGGTCCATTGCCGTAGTCGCGGATGTCGAAGGCGCCGTTGACGGTGAGCAGATTGCCGTTCGGCAGGAGCAGGGTGTCGTCCTGGGTGCGGCCGAAGGCGCGGGGCTTCTCGGTGTTCCACTTGCCGCCGGCCAGGCGGTAGGTGTTCGGGTCGTTGCGGTCGCCACCGAGGACCAGGACCGAGTCGGGGCCTCTGAAGCCGGCCGGCAGGGGGACCGCGGAGCCGTAGTTGCGCCTCCACTCCCCACCATCAGGGCCAGGCTTGGCCTCGTTGACGTCCGGGCGGTTCGGCAGGTCGGTCTTGGTGTCGGCGGCGGTGTCGAAGAGCCATTGCTGGTCCACGGAGCGGCCGAGTCCGTAGATCTTCCCGTCGCGCAGCGAGAACAGGTGCGGATAGTCCCACTTGAACGGGGCCTCGGTCTTGAGCTTGTCCACTCCCCAGCCGATCGGCTTGACCGTCTTGTCGAAGGGCACCTGGTGGGCCGCGGCGGGGAAGCGCTCGACGACCGGGGTGGGGGTGCCCCAGCCGAGCTCCGACTGACCGGACATGATCACCTGACGTCCGTCGGCGCCGGTGACCACGCTCGGGTACCACCGGCCGACGGACATGTCCTTGTTCAGGTACCACTCCTCGGCCCAGGGGTCGAAGACCAGGGACAGCTTGGCGCCGGAACCTCCGTTGCCGCCGAGGTTGCCGCCGAAGACGCCGAGCATGCCGTTGGGCAGGTAGGAGTGGCCGGCGCAGAAGAACGGGGCCGGGCGGGGCTCGTTCTTGCCGTCGGGCATGTTGATGACCGGCGGCTTCTTCTCGGTGAAAGCGCCGGCGCCGGTCCCCTTGGCGGGGTCCCAGATCCAGGCGCGGCCGGCGTTCTCCTTGCCGATGGTCTGGGTGGGGGCGGGCTCGTTCTGCGGGTTGGTCTCGATCCGCTCGAAGGAGAACAGCAGGACCTTGCCGGTGGGCAGCAGCGCGATGTGGGCGGCGAAGTCGGGGGACTGGAAGTACTCCCGGAACCGGCCGAACTCGGCGGCGTCGAAGGACGCGTTGATCTTCTCCTGGGAGGCGGTCAGCGACTTGAGCCGCTCCGTACGGGTGGTCTGCGGGTACTCACCGACATCGGCCAGGGCCTTCCGGGTACGGGCGTGCTCCTCGGCGTGCTCCTTGCCGAGCGTCGCCGCCTCGTCCGGGTCGACGGTGACCGGCGCGGTCGCCGCTCGGGAGGCGGGGCCGTAGGGAAAGGCGTCGCCCCCCTCGTCGTGACCGGTGTGGGCCAGTACGGGGCCTGCCGCCGACAGGGCCATGGACGCGGCCATCGCGGTGGCAGCGCAGACCGAGATCGCCGTGGCGAGCCTCCGGCGGGCGGGCTGGGGCGGATTGCTGCGGGACATGGGACTCCTTGCTGCAGAGAGGAGGGCGCAGCGGTTCGCCTGGGGGACGCATCGGAGGGCGGGCTGCGCCGGGACTGCCACGCGTTCACACACAGTGACGAGCTTCAGTGTTTCGGCGTATCAACCGGCTGTCGCCCTGAGGCATGCAGCCGGGTGATCCCGAGCGCCGAAAGCGCCTCTTCGCGCCTTGTGCGCCCCCCGACCAGCGTGTTTGCGGTCAACAAACGGGTGACGGATGGCTTCATCGGTCCGGTCTGCCCGTGGAAGGGCATACGAGAACTCGTACTTCGATGATGACTCCGCGCGACATCGGGCGTGGAGGTGTCGATCTCCTGGAGGGAACATGGTGGACGATCTGAAGCTGCGTGAGAGCGAGGACATCCAGGGCGATGTGATCGCCGGCTTCAAGAAGGACCAGATGACCCTGCTGTTCCTCAAGTTCGAGGACGCGGCGAGGGCGCGTACCTGGGTCAAGGCCCTGGAACCGCAGATCTCCACGACGAGGCAGGTGGCGACCTTCAACGCCGCCTTCAGCAAGGCCAGGAAGGCCTCGGAAGGCGACGACCCCAAGACCCTGAAGGCCACCTGGATCAACGTGAGCTTCACCTGCTCGGGGCTGCGGGAGCTGACCGGAAAAGACCCTCTGCCCTCCGTCAAGCCCGGCAGCGGCCTGGAGGCGTTCAAAGAGGGCTCGGACAAGCGGGCGCTCGGGGACACCGGCGACAGCTCGCCGGGGATGTGGCTCTTCGGCAACGGCAAGGGGCAGGTCGTCCACGCCGTGCTCACCGTCGCGTCCGACACCGTCCAGGATCTCCAGGCGACGGTCAGACAGCAGCGTGAGGCCTGCGCCTCGGCCAAGATCGTGATCGTGTTCCAGCAGGACGCCGCCACACTGCCCGGAAGCCGGAGGGGCAAGGAGCACTTCGGTTTCAAGGACGGCGTCAGCGAGCCCGGCGTGATCGGCTTCGACGAGCCGGACCCCGTCAAGCCCGAGTACGTCAAGGGCCATCACGGCACCCGGCTGATCCCGCCCGGTGAGTTCGTCGTCGGCCACGACCGGGTCGGCGGCGTGCCGCACGAGACACCCGAATGGGCCGACAACGGCACCTTCCAGGTGGTGCGGCGGCTGGGCCAGGACGTCCCGGGCTTCTGGTCCCAGGTCGCGGGGCAGCTGAAGGTGCTCAAGCAGGCCAAGGTGGTGCCGCTCGAGGCCACCTCGGAGTGGCTGGCCGCCCGCCTCGTCGGCCGGTGGCGGTCCGGCACCCCCGTCGCCACGTGCCCCAACGCCGACAGGCCCTCCAGCGCGCTGTCCGGCGACGACAACGACTTCGGCTACCGCAACGACCCTGAGGGCTTCATCACCCCGCTCTTCTCGCACCTGCGCTGCACCAACCCCCGGGACGGCCTGCAGGAGAAGCCCGGTGATCCGCCGTTCGACGAGAATCCGGTGATGGACCGCCGTCGGATCATCCGCCGTGGCGCCCCGTACGGCGCACCTTTCGACCCCGCTTCGGAGGGGCCCGGCGGGCCCGACGAGAAGCGCGGCCTGCTCTTCGTCTGCTACCAGTCGGACCTCGTGCAACAGTTCGAGTTCATCCAGAAGGCGTGGATCGACAGCCCGGACTTCCCACCCAACCGGACCAACAAGCCAGGCCCCGACGGAATGGTCGGGGCCGCCGGCAAGGTCAGCTACGAGACCCCCGGCAAGACCACTCAGCTGAGCCTGAGCCAGTTCGTCGTCACCGAGGGGTCCGTCTACGCCTTCGTACCCTCGCTGACCCTGCTCCGGCTACTCGGTGACGGCCGGCTCACCGACACGCCGCCCGCCGACGTCCGGCCGACCGACGCCTTCCTGCCCATCCCCGACATGCAGCGGGTCGACGGCAAGAGCTGGTACTGGGCGTACGGGACGGGCGGCGACGGTGACGCCGTCTGCCGGACCGTCGCCATCGCCGACGGGGACGAGCACACGGACGTCCGCGAGCGCCCCGACCGCCCGCTGACGACCTGGCCGTGCTACGCCGGGGTGAAGAAGGTCGACGCGATCCTGCCCGTTCCGGACGAGCAGCGGATCAACGGCCGCAGCCGGTTCTGGCTGTTCCACACCGTCGAAGGCCGGCAGGTCTACCGGAAGATCTCGATCGCCGACGGCGCCGAGTCCGGACTCCCGCCCGAGCAGGCCGCCGTGATCGACCTCCCGGACCGCTCGCTCTCCGCCTGGGTCTCGTTCAACGGCATCGAGAGTGTGGACGCCTTCCTGCCGGTCCCCGACATGCAGCGGGTCAACGGCAAGAGCTGGTATTGGGTGTTCCACACCCTGATGGACCGTCAGGTCTACCGCCTCGTCTCGGTCGCCGACGGCAGGATGCACTCGGACAACCTCGAACGCGGCGACCGCGGTCTCGACCTGTGGCGATCGCTGGACGGGATCACGCGGGTCGACGAATTCCTCGCGGTACCGGACATGCAGCGGATCAACGGCATGAGTCTGTTCTGGGTGTTCCACCAGGACAAGTACCGGATCATCGTGATCCGCGACGGTCACGGCCACGAGGACCAGGTCACGGTCGAGGACCGACCACTGACGATGTGGAGGTCCCTGACGGGCTGACCGGTCCGCCCCCCGAGCGGGTGCCGGACCCGGTGCGCCTCGCCGCGCCCGCGGCGCGGCGCACCGGGTCGGCGCCGCGGAACAAAGCCCGGCGCCGAAGCGGAAACGGCCCCGGACGCGCCGGGTCCCCTCGGCGAGGTCGGTCGCGACACGGGAAGGAAGCTGTTCGGCGCGACCCCGAGGCAGGACGTCAGGTTGAGGCCGCTGTCGTCGCGGGCGCTGCCGCGCGACGGACCTGCTTGATCCGGAGCTGACTTCCACCGGACCTCCGATGTTCCGGCCACGAGCTCAGCGGTGTTCGGGGTTCTCGAAGTCGAAGCGGCAGCCGGCGTCCCACTCGGAGCGCTGGTTGCCGTGGGCGGGGATGCCCCCGGCGTCTTTGAGCATGCGGGCCAGGTGCAGCTGGTTCCAGGTCATGAAGGTGGTGTTGCGGTTGGTGAAGTCGTTCTCCGGCCCACCCGAGCCCTCGTCGAGGTAGGACGGCCCGGGTCCGGCCGGGCCGACCCAGCCCGCGTCCGCCTGCGGCGGGATGACGTATCCGAGGTGCTGGAGGCTGTAGAGGACGTTCATCGCGCAGTGCTTGGCGCCGTCCTCGTTGCCGGTGATCAGGCAACCGCCCACACGACCGTAGTAGGCGTACTGGCCCTGCTCGTTGAGGATCGACGAGCAGGCGTACAGACGCTCGATCACCTTCTTCATGACCGAGGAGTTGTCTCCCAGCCACACAGGCCCCGCCAGGGTCAGGATGTCGGCGGCCATCACCTGCGAGTAGATCACCGGCCACTCGTCCGTCTCCCACCCGTGCTCCGTCATGTCCGGCCAGACACCGGTCGCGATGTCGATGTCCACAGCCCTGAGCACCTCGACCTGCACGCCCTGGCGCTCCATGATCCCGGTGCTGATGTCGATCAGCCCCTGTGTATGGCTGCGCTCCGGGGAACGTTTCAGTGTGCAGTTGATCACCAGGGCGCGCAGGTCGGCGTACGACGTCGTTGAGTCCGGCACGGAATCCTCCTCCATACGCTCCGGGAGTCCGGTGCGAAGGCGCCGACGATCTCCCAGTACAGCTCACCAGGCCTTCGCCCCGGACGCTCGCGGAGCTGTGCCGTTTGCCTGACGGTCCGCTCTCCGGTCCGCCGGCCCAAGACGACGTCCGGAATGCGAAGCGCCCGACAGCGGGAGCATCGGTCAGCCGGAAGATCTCGGAGATGTCGGGCTTCGGGCTGAACCCCGACCACGCGGCGACCCTTCGGGCCTGCCCCGCGGGGCAGGCGCACCGCCCGGCGCGTCCGCCCCGCGCCCGACGTCACCCGACGGGACGCACGAACCGCAGGGTGCGCAGCTCGAACGGTCGCAGCCGCAGCGCCACCCCGCCGTCCTCCGCCCCCTCGGCCGACTCGCCGGGCAGCGGCCGTTCGAGCAGGTCGCAGACGTGCACGCCGGTGTGCTCGAACGCGGTCGCCAGCCGGGCCGCGACCCGGCCGCCGTGCGCCTCGTACACCCGCACCACCACGTCGCCGCTGCCGTCGTCCGCCAGCTTCACCGCGCTGACGACCACGGCGTCCTCGTCCACCGCCACCAGCGGCCGCACCTCCGCGTCGCCGGGCACCCGGCGCTCCGGCAGGCCGATGCCGTACCCCTCGCGGACCGCGTCGCCGACCGACGCCCCCGGCGCCAGGGCGTGACGGAAGCGGTGCACGCCCTGGTCGGTGTGCGGGTCGGGGAACCGCGGGGCGCGCAGCAGGGAGACCCGTACGGTCGTGGTCGTGCCGCCGTCCTCGGGCCGGACCGTGCGCGTGATGTCGTGCCCGTACGTGGACGCGGTCACCAGACCGACGCCGAAGCCGGGCTCCTCCAGATGTACGAAGCGGTGGTTGCACGCCTCGAACTTGGCGGCCTCCCAACTGGTGTTGGTGTGCGTCGGCCGGTACAGATGGCCGAACTGCGTCTCCGCCGCGTACCGGTCGGTGTGCAGGTCCAGCGGGAACGCGGCCTTCAGGAACTTCTCCGTCTCGTGCCAGTCGACCTCCGCGTCCAGGTCGAGGCGGCGCGCCCCGGCCGCCAGCGTCAGCGTCTGCACCGCCCGCGACGCGCCGAACGACCGGGTCACCCGCACCGACACCGACCGCGGAGTGTCCACCGACACCGCGACCTCGTCCGCGTCCGTGAGGTCGGTGACCGTGTTCCGGTAGAACTGGTCGACGTCCCAGGCGTCCCACATGTTCGGGAAGTCGGGGTGGAGCTGCAGCAGGTTCGCCGCCCGGCCCGGCGCGACCGCCTCCCGCCCGCTGCCCAGGTCGCGCACCGAGACGGCGAGCCCCCGCCCGTCCACCTCGACCCGCAGCAGCCCGTTCTCCAAGACGTATCCGCCGCCCTCCCGCGCCCGTACCGCGCACACCGCGCCGGCCGGCTCCGCGACCGCGGGCCGGGCGCCGCCCGCCGGTACCCCGGCCCGCTCGTGCGGGGCCGCGTTGAACACCACCTCGCCGCCCGCCGAGCCGTCCCCGGCGAGCGCCCGCTGCGCCGCCCCGACGATCCCGGTCAGCTCCTCGGCCACCGCCGCGTACGTGCGCTCCGCCTCACGGTGCACCCAGGCGATCGACGAACCCGGCAGGATGTCGTGGAACTGGTGCAGCAGCACCGTCTTCCAGATCCGGTCCAACTGCTCGTACGGGTAGGGGAATCCGGCCCGCACCGCCGCCGTCGCCGCCCACAGCTCGGCCTCCCGCAGCAGGTTCTCGCTCGCCCGGTTGCCCTGCTTGGTGCGGGCCTGGCTGGTCAGCGTCGCCCGGTGCAGCTCCAGGTACAGCTCCCCGACCCACACCGGGGCGTCCGGGTACTCGGCCTCCGCCCGCGCGAAGAACTCCGCCGGACGTTCCCAGCGCACCCGCGGCGAGCCCTCCAGGTCCCGCAGCCGCGCCGCCTTGGCGACCATCTCGCGGGTCGTGCCGCCCCCGCCGTCGCCCCAGCCGGTCGGCGCGATCGAGTGCCGGGCCCGCCCCTTGTCCTTGAAGTTCCGCACTGCGTGGGCAAGTTGGTGCCCCTCCATCGCGCAGTTGTAGGTGTCGATCGGCGGGAAGTGGGTGAAGATCCGCGTCCCGTCGATGCCCTCCCACCAGAAGGTGTGGTGCGGGAAGCTGTTCACCTGGCTCCATGAGATCTTCTGCGTCAGCAGCCTCGTCGACCCCGCCGCCCGGATGATCTGCGGCAGCCCGCCCGCGAAACCGAAGGTGTCGGGCAGCCACGCCTCGGTGTTCTCCACGCCGAACTCGTCCATGAAGAACCGCTTGCCGTGCACGAACTGACGGGCCATCGCCTCCGACCCCGGCATGTTCGTGTCCGACTCCACCCACATCCCGCCCGCCGGCACGAACCGGCCCTCCGCCACGGCCTTCTTGACCCGGGCGTACACCTCCGGCCGGTGCTCCTTGATCCACGCGTACTGCTGCGCCTGCGACATCGTGTAGACGAAGTCCGGCTCGGCTTCCAGGAGCGCCGTCATGTTCGCCGTCGTCCGCGCCACCTTGCGGACCGTCTCGCGCAGCGGCCACAGCCACGCCGAGTCGATGTGGGCGTGCCCGACCGCGCTGATCCGGTGCGCCGACGGCTCCGCCGGCGTCGCCAGGACCCCCTCCAGTTCCGCCCGGGCCGCCGCGGCCGTGCCGTTCACGTCCTGCAGGTCGATCGCGTCCAGCGCCCGGTCCACCGCCCGCAGGACGTCCCAGCGCCGCGCCCCCTCCACCGGCAGCTCGGCCATCAGCTCGCCCAGCACCTCCAGGTCCATGACCAGCTGCCACACCGTCTCGTCGAAGACGGCCAGTTCCAGCCGCTCCAGGCGGTACTGCGGCTCCGTGCCCGCCGTCTCCTTCTCGCCCAGCTCCGTCGGCAGGAACGGGTGGTAGTCCAGGACCACCGGATTGGACGCCGCCTCCACATGCAGCAGCACCTCCTCGCCGCCCACCGCGGGAGAGGCCACCCGCACCCACTGGTTCCGCGGATGCAGGCCCTTCACCGGTGTGCCGTCGGGCCTGTACACCAGGCCCTCGCACTGGAAGCCCGGCATGTTCTTGTCGAAACCCAGATCGATCAGCGCCTCGACGGTCCGGCCCGCCCACACCTCCGGCACCATCCCCGACACCGTCAGCCAACTGGTGCCCCACGGCGCACCCCAGCGGGCGCCGGCGGCGATCGGGGTGCGGGGGGCGGCCAGGCCCTCCGCCACCGGCACCGGTTCGTCCGGGACGGTCCAGATACCGGCCTCCAGGGGGACCGACTCCGGGTACACGGCGGGGCGGATGCGCTCCTCGAGGACGCGCTTGAGACGGGACTCGATCAGACTGCGGTCACTGTGCATGGCGGACGCTCCAGAGGACGCGGGCGGAGGGAAGCAGCAGTCGGGCGGCGGATCGACGGGGCAGGAACACGGATCGACGGGGCAGGACGCGAGTTCGCAGAGGCAGGATTCAGCAGACCGGGCGGGAAACGGGAGACACGGACCGGCCGACTCCGGTCTCCTCGACCGTGACGAGCTCAGTGATACCCCGCGCGGCCAGATGCGCTCGGTCCGCGGCGCGCCCGGCGAGCACGGTCGTCGGCCGCGCCCCGTCGGCCGCGAGCCGCATGAACGCCTCGAACACCGGCCCGCCGGGACCGCACACCGCGCGCTCGGCCGGGTCCTCGGGCAGGTCGACGACGAGCGCTGTGGTGCGCGGCGCCGGCGGCTCGTACGCGCCGGCCCGCAGCTCCGCCACGAGCGCGGCCAGCTCCCGGCCGACCGGTTTGACCGTGCGGTCGTTGGCGAGCAGGCCCAGGGTGTACTCCAGCTCGGGGAAGTCGGCCAGGGCCCGGTCCACGTCGTGGGAGCACCACCAGGTCACGCCCCACACGTCCGGGCAGTCGAGCGCCGCCGCCACCGTCGTCCGCGTGAACGCGGCGGCGCGGTCCGGCGGCACGTGCGGGGCGGGCGCACCGACCTCCTGCAGCCAGACCGGCCGGTGCGGGTCCTCGGCCCAGGCCTTCGACAGCTCGATCAGGTACGCGGCGTGCTGCCCGGCCGCCGTGGACCCGGACCCGTACCGCTGGGCGGTCCCGTTGAAGACCCAGGAGTGCACGGCCGTCGCCGCACCCAGCCGGGCCGCGTGCGCCGGGGTGAACGGGTGCCCGTCGACGTACCAGGCGGCGTCGTACGCGGCGTGCAGGTGCAGCCGCCCCGGCGCGCCCTCCTCGCAGGCGGCCAGCATCCGGCGCAGCCAGCGCCCGGCCTGCTCCGGAGTGATCCGGTCGGGGTCCGGGTGTGGATCGCCCGAGAACTGGTTGATCTCATTGCCCAACGTCATGCCGAGGAACCCAGGCCGGTCCGCCAGGGCTTCGGCGAGCGTGCGCAGATAGGCGGCCTGGCCGTCCAGGACGTCCGGATCGGTGAAGATGTTCCGCCGGTGCCAGGTCACGGTCCACGACGGCTGGAAGTCGAAACTGGACAGATGTCCCTGCAGGCCGTCCACCGCGAAGGCCAGACCGCGGTCGGCGGCCGCGTCGGCGAGCTGCACCAGCTGCTCCACGGCGCGCGGCCGGATCAGGGTGCGGTTGGGCTGGAACAGCGGCCAGAGCGGAAAGACACGGACATGGTCGAGGCCGAGGGCGGCGATCGAGTCCAGGTCGGCGCGGACGTCGTCGAGGTCGAAGTCGAGCCAGTGGTGGAACCAGCCCTTGCTGGGTGTGTAGTTGACGCCGAAACGGGGGGATGTGGTCATGCGCGGCAGCGGGTCCTCTCCTGAGCTTGTGCGGTGAACGCTCACCCCTTGATCGCGCCCTCCTCCACGCCCTTGAAGAAGAACCGCTGCAGCGAGGCGAACACGATCACGACGGGAAGGAAGGCGATCATGGTGCCCGCCGCGATCAGCCGGGGGTTCGCGGTGAACGTGCCGTCGAGGTACTGGAGTCCGACGGTGAGCGTGTAGCGGTCGGGGTCGTTCAGCACGATCAGCGGCCACAGGAAGTCGTCCCAGGCCCCGATGAACGTGAAGATCACGACCACGCTGAGCATGCCCCGGACGTTCGGCAGACCCACATGGACCAGGCGCTGCCACGCGTTCGCCCCGTCGACCAGGGCCGCCGCGTCCAGATCGGGCGGAACCGCCTGGAAGGCGGTGTACATGAGCAGCACGTTCAACATGGCGATGGCCCCGGGCAGGGCCACGCCGGTGAGCGTGTCGGTCAGGCCCATGCTGCGCACGGTCACGTACTGGGAGACGATCGTGACCTCGCCGGGCAGCACCAGGGTGGCGAGGAACAGGCCGGTCACCAGCCGCATCCCGCGGAACCGCAGCTTGGACAGGGCGAAGCCGGCCAGCGTCGCGCCGACCGCGTTGCCGAACACCGCGACCGCGGCGACGGTGAGCGAGTTCGCCGCGTACGTCCAGACCGGGATGGTCTCGGCGACCCGCGCGTAGTTCGAGAACGTGAGGTCCTCGGGAAAGAACGTCGGGATGCGGGAGTACACGTCCTCGCGCGGGCCCTTGAGCGAGGTGGACAGCTGCCACAGGAACGGGCCGATGGTGAGCACCAGGACCAGGACCAGGAGCAGATAGCGGCCCGCCTTCCCGGCCGGGCGGAGCGCGCCGAATCCCCGTGCGGGCATCTCAGGCCGCCTTCCGGTTCAGCCGGGCCAGCAGCAGCATCGGCCCGATGGTGATGACGAACAGCAGGAGGCTGAGGGCCGAGGCGTAGCCGATGTGCCCGGTGAAGCCGCGGCTGTACATCTGGATCAGCATCACCACGGACATGTCGCGGCCGCCCGGGCCGCCGGTGCCGTTGGACAGCACGTACAGCTCGGAGAAGACCCGCAGCGCGGACACCGAGATCAGGACGGAGATCAGCATCATCGCGGTCCGCACGCCGGGCAGCGTGACGTGCCAGAACCGGCGGACGGCGGACGCGCCGTCGACGGCCGCGGCCTCGTGGAGCTCGCGGCCGACGTTCCCGAGCGCGGACAGGTAGATGACCATGTAGTACCCGAGGCCCTTCCACACCGTCAGCGCGATCGCGCTGAACAGCAGCAGCCAGCGGTCGGTGAGGAAGGAGAGCGGCCGGTCGGCGAGGCCGAGCTGTCCGAGCAGGCCGTTGACGAGCCCCCGGTCGTCCAGCACCCATCCCCAGATGACGCCCACGACGACCGCCGACGCGACGACCGGGGTGTAGAACGCCGTCCGGAAGAAGGTGATGCCGGGCAGCTTCCGCTCCACCAGGAGAGCGAGGAGCAGCGGGAGCACGGTGAGCAGGGGGAGGCAGATCAGCAGATAGACGATGCTGTTGATCAGCGCGTCGGTCAACTGCTCGTCGCTGAGGGCGCGTTCGTAGTTCTCGAGGCCGGTGAAGCGCCCGCCGCCGAGCGGCTTGGCGTTGGTGAACGACAGGATCACCGTGTTGACGGCGGGCCAGAGGTTGAACACCAGCAGCCAGACGACGGCCGGCCCGGCGAGCAGCCAGGGGGTGAACCAGCGCCGGTGGGTCATCCGTCCGCCCTTCAGTCCTTGAGCAGGGCGTCGGCGCGGGACACCGCCGTGTCCAGGGCCTTCCTGGAATCGGCCTGGCCGCTGATCGCGAGCGCGATCTGCTGGTTGATGACGGTGTTGATCGCGTCGTTGGCCTGTACCGGCTGGAGCATCTTCGCCGTGGCGAGCGACTTGAAGGCGGTGACCTTCGCGTCGCCGGCGTTGGTGCCGTCGCTCTTGCTGAAGAACGGGTCGTCGGCGGACGCCTTGGTGGACGGGAAGATGCTGGTGAGGTGGGCGAACGCGGCCTGGTTCGGGGCGTTCGTCACCCAGCGGGCGAGCGCCACCGCGGCCGCCGAATTCTTCGTCGCCCTGGCGACCGACAGGCCCTGGACGTACAGCGGCGGCGTGCCCATCGCGGGGGACGAGACCACGACGGGGGCGAGGGTGGGGTTGTCGGTGGCGATGCTGCCGATGTGGTTCGCGCCGCCGGTCGTCCAGGCGGCCGTGCTGGCGTTGAAGAGCTTGGCGTTGCCCGCGTACGTCTCGGTCAGCACGTCCTTGGGGAGCAGGCCCTCCTTGAAGGCGTCGCGGTACTTGTCGAGCAGGGCCGCGGCCTCGGGGGTATTGAAGGTGAAGCGGGTGCCGTCCTCGGACATCAGCTTCACGCCGGCGTTGGCGAAGTCCATCAGTCCGGGCTTGCGGCTCATCAGGTAGTTCGCGCCGTTCGACTTCGCCTTGACGGTGCGGCCGGCCGAGATCAGCTCGTCGAGGGTCGCCGGGGGCTTCTTCGGGTCCAGGCCGTACTTGCGGAGCAGCTCGGAGTTCCAGTAGTTGACGTCGGTGTTGAGGTACCAGGGGTAGCCGTACGTGCCCCGGTGGCCGCCGAAGCGGTACGCCTCCAGGCCGCCCTCGACGTACTCCTGCGCCGCCTTCGGGTCGGCGCCGGCGATGTCGAGCAGCATGTTCTGCTTGACCAGCGGCAGTGCGAAGTCCGGCGGCAGATTGACGACGTCGGGCAGCGTGCCGCCGGCGGCCTGGCTGAGCACCTTCTCCGAGTAGCCCTCGCCGGGCTGGTCCAGCCACTGGACCTCGGCGCCGGGGTGCTTCTTCTCGAAGGCGTCGATGACGCCCTGCATGTACGTCGTGAACTTCGGCTTCAGGGCCCAGGTCTGGATCGAGACCTTGCCCTTCACCTCGCCGTCGACGGGCTTGCCCGCGCCGTCCGCGCCGTCCGTGCCGTCGGACGCGGCCGGGTCGCCGAGGCCGCAGCCCGCCAGGGCCGCCGCCGCGACCGCCGCCAGGACCGGCCGTATCCAGAGTCTGCTGCGCATGGAAGATCTCCCGGTGTGCTCGTCGGCTTGCGTGTCGAGGAAGTCGAGGAAGCGGTGCGGAGCTACTAAACCGGTCTAGCGATTCGGGACTATGCTCCCGGCTAGACTGCCGTGTCAAGAAGGTGTGCGGACCGAAGGGGCGCTGCATGGCCAGACCGACGATCGCCGACATCGCCCGCCGGGCCGGGGTGTCCAAGGGTGCGGTGTCCTTCGCGCTGAACGGCCGCCCCGGCGTCAGCGAGACCACCCGGGCGCGGATCCTGCAGGTCGCGGAGGAGATGAACTGGCGCCCGCACAGCGCCGCCCGCGCCCTCGGCGGGGCCCGCGCCGACGCCGTCGGGCTCGTCCTCGCCCGGCCCGCCCGGACCATCGGACTCGAGCCGTTCTTCGGCCAGTTGCTCTCCGGCCTCCAGGCCGGGCTGTCCGTGCGCGGCACCGCCCTGCAGCTGCTCGTCGTCGAGGACACCGCGGCGGAGATCGAGGTCTACCGCCGCTGGACCTCCGAGCACCGGGTGGACGGCTTCGTCCTCGTCGACCTCCAGGTCCGCGACCCCCGCGTCCCCGTCCTGGAGGAGCTCGGCGTCCCCGCCCTCGTCATCGGCGGACCCGGACGGCACGGCAGCCTGCCCAGCGTCTGGGCCGACGACCGCGAGGCGATGGTGTCGATCGTCGACTACCTCGCCGCCCTCGGCCACCGGCACATCGCCCACCTCGCCGGACTGCCCGCCTTCCAGCACACCCGGCGCCGCATCCGCGCCGTGCGGGACAGCGCCCGCCGGCTCGGCCTCACCGCCGTCTCGCTGCCCACCGACTTCAGCGACGCGGAGGGCGCGGCCGCCACCCGGACGCTGCTCGCCCGCGCCGAGCGGCCGACGGCGATCGTCTACGACAGCGACGTGATGGCCGTCGCGGGCCTGGGCGTGGCGGCCGAGATGGGGGTCGCCGTGCCCGGCGAGCTGTCCATCGTCTCGTTCGACGACTCCGCGCTCGCCCGGATCGTCCACCCCTCGCTCACCGCCCTGTCCCGGGACACCTTCGCCCTGGGCGAGCAGGTCGCACGGACGCTGCTCGGGCTCGTCGACGATCCGGCCACGGCGGGCGACACGAAGAACCCCACCCCTCGGCTCACCGTGCGCGAGAGCACCGCGCCGCCGGCCTTGACCCCGTGAACTAAAGGGGTTTAGCCTCCCGGGTCGTCGGACGGACGCGGCAGCCGCGTCCGCTCCAGCACGTCTCGTACGTCACGCACGTCTCCGCACATCTCGTACGTCACGCACGTCTCCGCACGCCACGCACGTCCAGCACCCCCACCCCCGAACGCTGGAACGGAGCCCCGGATGAGACGACCCCTCACCCTCCTGCTGACCACGGCCCTGATCGCCGCGGTACTCGGCCTCACCCCCGCGCACGGCGCGCCCCCGCCGAAACCGGTGCGGGCCGCGGCCGCGGGCGACCAGCCCCACGCCTCGTACTGGTACCCGAACACGATCCTGAACTGGGACCCGGCGACCGACCCCGACGCCCGCTTCAACCGGTCCCGCGTCCCCCTGCGAACGCGCGTATCCGACCCCGCCCTCAAGGCCAACGCCAACGCCCGCTCCGGCGAGGGCGGCGTCACCGCCCTGGTCTCCTTCGGCCCCACCTCGAACAACCCCTCCCAGGGCTCCCTCGAACCCCACTACTACGCCTTCGGCCACTGGCAGTACGTCGACAAGCTGGTCTTCTGGGGCGGCTCCGCCGGCGAGGGCCTGATCCTCGCCCCCAACGCCACCGTCATCGACGCCGCCCACCGCAACGGCGTGAAGGTCTACGGCACCGTCTTCTTCCCGCCGACCGCCTACGGCGGCCAGATCCAGTGGGTCCGCGACTTCGTCCAGAAGTCCGGCGGCACCTACCCCGTCGCCGCGAAACTCGCCCAGGTCGCGCAGCACTACGGCTTCGACGGCTGGTTCGTCAACCAGGAGACCGCCGGCGGCGACGCGACCCTCGCCACCGAGCTGCGCAACGCGATGCGCTACGCCCGCGGCCTCGGACCAGTCGAGTTCATGTGGTACGACGCCATGACCGAATCCGGCTCCGTGAGCTGGCAGGACGCGCTCACCGGTGCCAACGACTCCTTCCTGCAGGAAGGAGCGCAGCGCACCTCGGACTCCATGTTCCTGGACTTCGGCTGGAGCGCCGCCGCACTCGACTCCTCCCGCACCCTCGCCCGGAACCTGGGCCGCGGCGAGTACGAACTGGCCGCCGGCATCGACACCGAGGCCAACGGCTACAACACCTCCGTACCCTGGGGCTCGGTCTTCCCCGCCGGCCAGAAGCACGTCACCTCGCTGGGCATCTACCGCCCCGAGTGGACCCACAACTCCTCGTCCGGCCGCGCCGATTCGCATGCCCGTGAGGCCCGCTACTGGGACGGCGCCAACGGCGACCCGTCGAACACCACGACCACCTCGTCCTGGAAGGGCCTCGCGCACTACATCCCCGAGTCCTCCGCCGTGACCGCGAAGCCCTTCGTCACCTCGTTCAACGCGGGGCAGGGCGACTTCCACCACTCCCGCGGCAACCGGGTCTCGTCGACCGGCTGGAACAACCTCTCCCTCCAGGACGTGCCGCCCACCTACCGCTGGCTGGTCTCCTCCGCCGGCAGCCGTCTCACCCCGTCCGTCGACTTCACCGACGCCTACGAGGGCGGCTCCTCGCTGCGGCTCAGCGGCGTCCTCGACGCCGTCAACACCGTCCGCCTGTACCAGACGAAGCTCCCCGTGGCGGCCGACACCAAGCTCTCCGTGGTCGTGAAGACCCCGGCCGCCGGACCGACCCGGCTCAAGGCCGCCGTCTCCTTCACCGACGCGCCCACCGCGTTCACCACCCTCGACCTCGGCGCGACCGCGGGCACGGGCTGGGAGACCAGGACGCTCGACCTGTCCGCGTACGCCGGCCGCACGATCGCCCAGATCGGCCTCCAGGCCGCCGGCTCCGACCCCGCCTACGACATCCGCGTCGGGCAGCTCGCCGTGTACGACGGAACGGTCGACACCGCCGCCGCGCCGACCGGCGTCACAGTCCTCGGCTCGACCGACGTCAGCGGCACCCGCAAGACCCTGCGCCTCGGCTGGACCCCCTCGGCCACCGGCGCCGTGCACCACTACGAGGTCCACCGCCGCAACCCCGACGGCAGCCGCACCTTCCTCGGGGCGACGCCGAACGACGCGTACTTCGTGCCCCGGCTCGACCGCGTCGGCACGGAGACCACCACGACGCTCGACGTCGAGGCCGTCTCCACCGAGTACGGGCGCTCACCGGTCGCCACCACCACCGTCTCCTGGTCCGGCACCGCGCCCGAGACGAACCTCGCCCTGAACCGGCCCGCCACCGCCTCCGGACAGTGCAACTCCTCCTAGACCCCGGCCAAGGCCGTCAACGGCACCGTCAACGGCGGCAACGCCGACAAGTGGTGCACCATGACGAGCGACAAGTGGCTCGAGGTGGACCTCGGTTCGGCCCGCGCCCTGACCCGGTTCACCGTCCGGCACGCGGCCGCCGGCGGCGAGAGCGCCTCGTGGAACACCCGAGACTTCACCCTCCAGGTCCGCTCCTCGACCGCCGACCCGTGGACCACGGCGGCCACCGTCACCGGCAACACCGCCGCCGTCACCACCCACCCGGTGTCCGTCACGGCCCGCTACGCCCGGCTCCAGATCACGCGGCCCGCCCAGACCACCGATCCGGCCGCCCGGATCTACGAGTTCGAGGCCTGGGGACCGTAAGGGCACGTCACTACACGTCCGGACCTACACGTCCGGGCGGGCACGGCGCGGCAGGGGCTCCGTCGCAGGCCCCTGCAGCACCGACCCGTCCGGCGCGAACCGCGAACCGTGGCACGGGCACTCCCACGTCTGCTCGGCCTCGTTGTACGCCACCAGGCACCCCATGTGCGTACAGCGGGCCGACAGCGCGTGCAGCACCCCCGACACGTCCCGCTGCACCGCCCGCGGCTGCCCGTGGTCCCGTACCACCGCACCCGTACCCGGCAGCAGCGTGTCCAGCGACTCGGCCCGCTCCAGACGGCGCCGGTCGCCCAGATAGTGCGCCGCGACCTCCCGCTGCTCCCGCACCAGCTCCGGCAGCTCCCTCGGGGGAGCCGGCCGCCGGGGATCGCACAGCTCGGTCCACGACGGCCGCGGCAGCCCCAGCAGATGGGCGGCGAGCAGCCGGCCCGCCATCACCCCGCCACTCATGCCCCAGCCGCCGAACCCGGTGGCCACGTACACGTGCTGCGTCCCCGGATGCATATGGCCCACGTACGGCGCCAGATCGGCCGAGTCCACGTCCTGCGCGGCCCAGCGCAGCGGCGCGCCCGCCTCGCCGAAACCGGGGAAGTACCGGCGCGCCCAACTCTCCAGGCGGGCGTACCGCGTGCCGACGTCGCCGGCGCCCGGCCGGAACGCCTCGCCCGTCACGATCAGCAGCCGCCGGCCCGCCCCGTACGGGGCGGTGCGCACCGAGCGCGTCCGGTCCTCCGGCGTGAGGTACATGCCCTGCGGGTCCGCCGCCTCCGGCAGGGGAGCGGCGATCACCAGTTCGTGGCGCGGCGCGAGGCGGATCAGCAGGGAGGTCGGGGCGAAGACCGGGAAGCCGGTGGCGACCACGGCGTCCGCGGCCCGGACGACGGCCCCGTCCTCCGTCTCCAGACGGATGCGGGCGCGCTCGTGCAGGTCGATGACGCGGGTGTGCTCGTGGATCCGTCCGCCGGCGGCGGTGAACGCGTCCGCGAGCGCCGTCAGGAAGGCCGCCGGATGGAACTGGTACTGGTCGTCGACGCGGACGGCCGCGGCGACCGGGAACGGCAGCCCGGTCTCGGTGACGAAGTGCGCGTCGAGCCCCGCGGCCCGGGCCGCGGCGGTCTCCGCGCGGACCTCCGCGACGCCGTCCGGCTCCGTCACGTACGTGCAGGCGGACCGGAGTTCGAGCTCCACGTCCACGTCCAGGTCGGCGCAGATCTCGACGAGACGCTCGACCGCGTCCTGCTGGGCGGCCGCGTACAGCCCCGCGCCCTCCTCGCCCACCGTGCGGCGCAGCCGCTCGTAGCGCAGCCCGTGGAGCGCGGTGACCTTGCCGGTGGTGGACCCGGTCGTTCCGGACAGGATCCGGCCGGCCTCCAGGACCACGGCCTCGCGGCCCGCCCGCGCCAGCTCCCACGCGGTGACGAGTCCGGCGATGCCGCCGCCGACGACGGCCACGTCGACCGTCAGGTCCTCGTCGAGCGGGGGCCGGGGCCGGCGGTGCGCCGTGTCGAGCCAGTGGGACAGCGGCCCGCTTCCGTCGTTGAGCGCCAGAGGGTCGTGCATGCGGAGCCTCCCGCCGGTGGTGCCCCCAGTTCGGTGTACCCGCTGCGCCGTCGCGCCATGTGCCCGCCGTGCCGCGAGCGCCGGGGGTGACCGGCGCGTGACGCGTGGCGACCGCGGGCGCTGGAGCGGTGAACCGGGCGTTGTCAGTGTCGGCTGCGAAGCTTGCGGGCATGGACGAGCTGATGAGAGGGCGTGTCTACGGCGCCGACCACGACGACCCCGACCCCGGGCCGCGCCCGGGGCGCGACTACCGCGAACTGGTGGCGGGGCCGCTCGACGGACTGCTCCTCGACGTCACCGGCTGGACCGAGCGCCAACTGGGGGAGCCGGTCGCCCTGCCGACGGAGATAGGGGCGTACGGCTCGGGCGGCCGTGCCCAGTACGCGCCGCGCTCCGGCGATCCGAGACGCTGGGACTGGCGCGGCGACACGCCGTAGGGAGTCAGGCCGCGGCGTTGAGCTGGTTGTGCAGGGCCGCGAGGAGCCAGTCGTGGGCCGCTCCGGCGGTGGTGTGGCCGGGGCCGAACACCTCGGCGGCCAGCTGCCAGTAGCGGTCGATCCGCGGATCCGCCGCGAGGACGCGTCCCAGGTCCCGGCGGAAGCCGGGGGTGTCCCTCACCCCACCGGAGCAGGCGTACGCGGCGACGAAGCAGTCCAGCGCCTCGCCCGCCCGGGGGGCCAGGCCCGCCCGCAGCTGGGGCGCGGCCAGCGCGTACGCGTCGTCCAGGCCCTCGTACAGCACGGCCGGCCGATGCCCGCCGTCCGTGCGGTGCGCGGCCGGCTGGGCGCGGTCGCCGCCCCCGCAGGGCGCGGACACGAACGCGTGCAGCCGCGCGAAGGCCAGCACCTGGCCCGGCGACGGCTCGTCCGGCGGCTGCGGCACCGTCTGCTCCAGGACCGTCGCCACGACCGGCGCGGGCAGCCGCGGCGGCAGCCAGCGCCGCCAGAACCGGGCCAGCGCGTCGGTGTTCGGCGGCACCCGCACCGCGCCCACCAGCCGCAGCCGCTCGGCCCGTTCCGACGGCGGACAGTCCCGTACGAGCCGCAGCGCGGCCTCCCGCCAGCGCAGCGCGGCCAGTTGCGCACCGAGCTCCCGCAACTGCCCCTCGACGACGCCCTCGAACACGCCCTCGAAGACGTCGCCGTCCTCGTCGTCGAGCACCCGGGCGACCTCCGGCACCGGCAGGTCCAGCGTGCGCAGCGAGCGGATCAGCCGCAGCCGCTCCAGTGCCTCGGGCCCGTACCGCCGGTGCCCGCCGGCGCTGCGGTCCGCCTCGGGCAGCAGCCCGCCGTCCGAGTAGTACCGCACGGTCTTGACCGTCACGTCGGCGCGCTCGGCCAGCTCACCGATGCTCCACAGGCCGTCGGGCGACATCGCGCACCTCCCCCGGAGGGCTCCCCGCCCCCGCTCCGGCTGCCAGTATCCCGCCCGCGACGCCTCGGAAGGTGATCCCTGCGCTTCGGTGCCACGATGGAGACAACGCAGCGGCGCGGTGTGCGACCGCACGCCCGAACCCGCCGAGAGGAGCCGACGTGACCACCCCTTCCGACGAACCCGGCCCCATCGACTACCTGGTGATCGAGTTCCCGGGAAGCCGATTCACGGGCGAGGGCCTGCCCCTCCTCGGCGACCTGGTCGAGCGCGGCATCATCCGCATCCTCGACCTGACCGTCGTCAAGAAGGAGGCGGACGGGACGCTGCTCGGCATGGAGCTGACGGACCTGGACGCCGACGGAGAGCTCGACCTCACATTCTTCGAGGGCGCGTCCTCCGGTCTGCTCGGCGAGGAGGACAGAACCGAGGCCGGGGGGCTGCTGTCGCCCGGCGACTCCGCCTGCGTCCTGCTCTACGAGAACCTGTGGGCCGCGCCGCTGGCCGCCGCGCTGCGCCGCGCGGGCGCCCGCATGATCGCCGGCGGACGCGTACCGGTCCAGGACGTCGTCGCCGCGCTCGACGCCCTCGACGCCGCCTGAGGCCAGACGGCCCGTCCCCCGACCCGCCCTGACGGGTCCCGACCCGGGAGGCAGAAGATGCCCGGACTGCTACGAGGCGTCGCACGGACCGCCGTCGTCGCCGGCACGGCCACCGCCGTGTCCAATCGAGTCTCACGCCGTCAGGCGGGCCGGTGGGCCCAG
The DNA here is from genome assembly GCF_043199435.1 of Streptomyces sp. NPDC048604. Lineage (NCBI taxonomy): Bacteria > Bacillati > Actinomycetota > Actinomycetes > Kitasatosporales > Streptomycetaceae > Streptomyces > Streptomyces sp. NPDC048604. The sequence goes on along the minus strand of NZ_JBICVX010000020.1, from coordinate 80,579 downwards.
CAGGACGCCCGCTACGAGCAGCCTCCGCCGGCCCCCGCGCCTCAGCCGGCCGCGCCGACGCAGGAAGTGTCGATGGACGAACGGATCGCCCAGCTCCAGCAGCTCTCCGCGCTGAAGGACCAGGGCGTGCTCACCGAGGACGAGTTCGCCGCCCAGAAGGCCAAGATCCTCGGTGCCTGACGTCGGCGCCGACCGGGAGCCGACGGGGAGCCGGCGGTGAACAAGTGGAAACCGCTGATCGTGCTCGGGACGGCCCAGTTCCTGATGGTGCTGGACGCCTCGGTCATGAACGTGTCCATCAGTCAGCTGGTCGAGGACTTCGACACCGAGGTCACCGCCATCCAGGCGGTCATCACCCTCTACACGCTGGTGATGGCCGCCTTCATGATGACCGGCGGCAAGCTCGGCGACATGTTCGGCCGGCGGCGCGTCTTCATCGTGGGCCTCGCCGTGTACGGAGTCGGCTCGGGGCTCACCGCCGTCGCCCCCACCCTGGGCGTGCTGGCACTCGGCTGGTCCGTCATCGAGGGCCTCGGGGCGGCGCTCGTGCTGCCCGCCCTCGCGTCGCTGGTCGCCGGCTCCTACACGGGACGCGACCGTGCCGTCGCCTACGGCGTCGTCGGCGGGCTCGCGGGCGCGGGCATCGCGGTGGGCCCGCTGCTCGGCGGCTGGGTCACCACGTACCTCACCTGGCGGCTGGTGTTCGCCGGAGAGGTCGTCCTCGTCGCGCTCATCCTGCTGCTGATCAGCTGGGTGCCCCCGCAGCCCCGGCCGGCCGAGCGCCCCGAGCTCGACACGCCGGGCGTCGTCCTGTCCGCCGCGGCCCTCGCCCTGATGGTCCTGGCCGTGCTGCAGAGCGGCACCTGGGGCTGGGTGGAGCCGCGCAATCCGCCGTTCACCGTGCTGGGGTTCGCGCCGACCCTGTTCGTCTTCGCGGTCGGCGGGGCCTTGCTGTACGTCTTCTGCCGCCACGAACGGCGGCGCGAGAAGCGGGGCCGTACGCCCCTCGTCTCGCTGGACCTGCTCCGCAACAGGACGCTGCGCTCCGGGCTCGTGACCCTGTTCAACCAGAACACGATCCTGCTGGGGCTGTTCTTCCTCATCCCGCTCTACCTGCAGATCGTCCAGGGCCTCGACGCCTTCGAGACGGGTCTGAAGCTGCTGCCCGTCTCGATCGCCATGCTCGGCGCCTCGATGTGCGGCAGTCTGCTGCTGCGCATCGCGTCGCCGCGCACCGTCGTCCGGGCGGGCCTGGTGGTGCTGCTCGGCGCCACCGTGTGGCTGATCACGGCGATCGAGCCGGAGCTGAAGGGCGCGTCCTTCGCCGGGGCGATGACGCTCCTCGGCCTCGGCCTCGGCATGCTCGCCTCCCAGCTGGGCAACGTCGTGCAGTCCAGTGTCCGGGAGGAGGACCGCAGCGAGGCGGGCGGACTGCAGTACACCGCGCAGAACCTCGGCTCGTCGCTCGGCACGGCGCTCATCGGCGCCCTGCTCATCGGCGCGCTGGCCGGTTCCGTCACGCGGTACGTCGCGGACGACCCGCGGGTGTCCGCGGCGGTCGCCGACCGGGCCACCGTGCGGGTGGAGGCGGGCATCTCCTTCGTGCCCGCCGACGACCTCGCGGACGCGCTGGCCGCCGAGCCCTCCATCCCGCCGGCGGAGGCCGACGCGCTCGTGGAGAACTACCAGGACGCCCAGATCCAGGGACTCAAGACGGCGGTCCTCGCCTGCAGCGGGATCACGCTGGCGAGTTTCCTCTTCACCCGCGGCCTTCCCGGCCGCCGTCCGACGGCCGGGAAGCGCGAGGAGAGCTGAATGGGGAGCCGCCGTCAGGAGGCGGCGGGGACCGGGGCCCGCGACGCGTCGGGGTCCGTGTCCGGGGCGTCCGGCGTGTCCGGTCCCGATTCCGGCTCCGGCTCCTGCTGCGGGTCGCTCAACTGGGCGCGAAGGTAGTTCCAGAACACGCCGATGAGCGCCGCCACCGGAACGGCGAGCAGGCTGCCCACGATGCCGGCCAGGCTGCCGCCCAGCGTCACGGCGAGCAGGACGACGGCTGCGTGCAGGCCGAGACCGCGACTCTGGATCATCGGCTGGAAGACGTTGCCCTCCAGCTGCTGCACCACGATGATGATCGCCAGGACGATGAGCGCGTCCGTCGGGCCGTTCGACACCAGTGCGATGAGCACCGCGACCAGACCGGCGAACAGCGCGCCGATGATCGGCACGAACGCGGAGACGAAGGTCAGCACGGCCAGCGGCCAGACCAGGGGCACGTCGAGGATCCACAGTCCGAGGCCGATGAAGACGGCGTCCAGCAGACCGACGAAGGCCTGGCTGCGCACGAACGCGCCCAGCGTGTCCCAGCTCCGCTCCGCCACGACGGGCACGTCGACGGCCAGGCGGCCCGGGAGCTGACGGGTGAGCCAGGGCAGGAACCGCGGCCCGTCCTTGAGGAAGAAGAACATCAGGAACAGCGCCAGGAAGGCCGTGACGACGCCGTTGAACACGGTGCCCACCCCGGAGACGACCGCGGTGACCATGCTGCCGATGCTGTCCTGCACACGGTCGACCGCCGTGTCGAACGCGCCGGTCAGCTCGTCCTGGCCGATGTTCAGCGGCGGTCCGGCGGCCCACTCGCGCAGCCGCTGGATCCCCTCCACGACCCCCTGCGACAGCTCACCGGACTGGGACGCGACCGGCACCGCGATCAGCGCGACGATCCCGGCGACGACGAGCAGGAACGCGACGGTGACGACGGCCGCGGCCAGGGCCGGCGGCCAGCCGTGCCGGCGCAGGAAGCGCGTCGGCGGCCACGTCAGCGTCGTCAGGAACAGGCCCACGACGAGCGGCCAGACGACCGACCACATGTGGCCGAGGATCCACAGCGTCACTGCCGCCATGACCAGCACCAGCAATGACTCGGCGGAGACGCGGGCCGCGGTGCGGAGCGCCGCGGTCGCTTTCGTGGAACTCAACGAGGCAGACATGGAGGCCACCCTATTGACCGGCCCCGGGCACGCCGAGGGCCGCCCCCGCACCGCCACTTGAATCTCCCGCAGGGGGAGTTCCTACCGTGCCGGGGCAGCCGAGAGGACCGTACGAGGGGAGAGTCATGACGGCGTTCGTTCTGGTGGCGGGGGCGTACACGGGCGACTGGGTGTGGCACGACGTGGCGGCGCAACTGCGTGCGGCCGGGGCCGGGGCGCATGCGGCGGTGCTGACCGGGATGGGAAGCGGTGCGCCCGCGGCCCCGCCGGGGACGGATCTGGAGCGGCACGTCCGCGAACTGGTGGAACTCGTCGACGAGATCGGCGACCCGGAGGTGGTGCTGGTGGGCCACGACTACGGCATCCACCCGGTTCTCGGCGCGGCCGGCCGCCGCCCCGGGCGGATCACCCGCGTCGTCCACGTGGACACCCCCCTCGTCCAGGACGGAGCGACCGCACTCGCCCTCGTACCGGACCCGGCCGTGCACCAGGCTCTGGCAGAGGGGCCCGCGCACCTGCCGCCGCCCGCCTCGCGCGAGGCCTGGCAGCGGTGGGGGAGCACCGACGGGCTGGACGACGCGACGCTCGGCCGGCTGATCCGCGAAGCGGCCCCGCAGCCCCCGGCCACCCTCACGCAGCCGCTCCGGCTCACCGCCGCGGCCACGGAGCTTCCCCTGACCGGGGTGCTGTGCATCGCCAACGGGTCGAGCATCGCCACCGTGCAGTCCCTGGTCGAGCTCGGCGATCCCCGGTTCCAGGCCCTGGCCGACCCGAGGATCACCTATCTCGAACTCGCCACGGGGCACTGGCCGATGCTCTCCGCGCCCGACGGGCTGGCCGAGGTCCTGCTGGCATCCGCGAAGGGCGAGGGCCGGCGTGTGACCCGGCCCGCCGAGGGCGAACTGCCGCCGCACCTGCGACCGTTCCTGCTCGACCTGCCCGAACGGCGGCGCGAGCGCGTGGGGCGGGTCGATCTGTACCCGCCCGAGGCCGACGGGCCCCGCCCCGCGGTGCTGTTCGTCCACGGCGGCCCCGTCCCCGCCGGGGTGGAGCCCACCCCGCGCGACTGGCCGACGCTCGTGGGCTACGCCCGGTACGCGGCGGGCCTCGGCGTGGTCGGGGCGACCCTGGACCACCGGCTGCACGACCTCTCCGCCTACCCGCGGGCCGCCGAGGACCTCGCCGCCGCCGTCGACCTGGTCCGCGCGGATCCGCGCGTCGACCCGGACCGGATCGCCCTGTGGTTCCTCTCCGCCGGCGGGCTGCTCTGTGCCGAGTGGATCGCCGAACCCCCGCCCTGGCTGCGCTGCGTGGCGGCGGCGTACCCGATCCTCGCGCCGCTGCCCAACTGGGGCCCGTTCGAGCCGCGCTTCCGGCCGGCCGCCGCGCTCGGCAGGGCCGGGAACCGCCCGCCGATCGTGCTGCTGCGGGTGGGAGGGGAGCGCGCCGAGATCGCCTCGACCGTCGAGGCGTTCCTCGCCGCGGCCGAGGGGACCGCGGCCGACGTCGAGGTGATCGACCTGCCCGGCGGGACGCACGGCTTCGAGACGACCGACCGCTCCGAGGACGCGCGCCGCGCCGTGGAGCGGACGATGCGCGCCGTGCTCGACCGCCTGGAGAGCTGAACGGGCCGCCGACGGGGGAGGAGGGCCGGCGTATGCGCTACGTACGGGCCGGTCCCGCGAGGACGAAGCGTACGTCCGTCAGCTGCTCCGAAACCTCCCACAGGCGGCGGGCCGTCTCCGTGTCCGTCGCCTGCGGCGCCAGGGCGACCCTGGTGGGTGCGCCGCGCAGTTCGCCCGGGCCGCTCGGGCCGAAGAACTCCCCGCTTCGCGCCTCGGGCGCGGTGGCGGCGTACAGCTGCGGCAGCGCGCCCTGCTCCGCGGACTGCGCCAGCGGGGTGAGCAGACGGCCGAACAGCGTCTTCACCAGGCCGACGGAACCGGCCGGCAGGGCGGTCGCCGCGTACCCGGGGTGGGCGAGCAGACTGCGCACCGGGCTGCCGGCCGCGGAGAGCCGGCGGTGCAGTTCGTGCCCGAAGAGAGCGTTGGCCAGCTTCGACCGGCTGTAGAACTCCATGGGGTGGTACCGGCGTGCACCGGAGAGGTCGTCGAAGTCCAGCCGTCCCTGCCGGTGCTTGAGCGAGCTGACCGTGACGACCCGGGGATCCCGCCCGGCGCCCAGCAGGTCGAGCAGGAGCCCGGTGAGCGCGAAGTGGCCGAGGTGGTTGGCGGCGAACTGCAGCTCGTGGCCCTGGGCGCTGAGCGTGCGCGGCGGGGCCATCACCCCCGCGTTGTTGACGAGCAGGTCGACCCGTTCGTGGTCGGCGTGCAGCCCGTCCGCGAAGGCCCGGACCGAGGTGAGGTCCGCCAGGTCGAGCCGGCGCACCTCCAGGCGTGCCCCCGGCCGCTCGGCGGCGAGGTCGGCGGCCGTCCGGCGGCCCTTCGCCTCGTCGCGCACCGCGAGGATCACGTGCCCGCCGCTGTGGGCGAGGGTACGGGCGGTCGCCAGGCCGAGGCCGCTGGTGGCTCCGGTGACGACGCACACCCGGTCGGTCTGGTCGGGAACATGGGCGGCGGTCCACTGCTGATGCCGAGTCATGCGACACACGTTGCCGCTTGTGTCACTCGGTGTCAAGAATGCTTCACTGTGCCGTTCTTGGCGTGCGCGGGTAGGATCGACGGGTGAGCACTCTCCGCCCCGAAGTGACCATGGCCCAGCGCAAACGTCTCCTCGTGACCTCCGAGTTGACCGAAGCCGCCCTCCAGCTGCTCGCCCGCAAGGGCTTCGACGGCGTCACCGTCGACGAGATCGCAGCCGCCGCGGGCGTGTCCAAGCGCACGTTCTTCCGCTACTTCGGTTCCAAGGAGGAGGTGGTCGTCCGCTTCCTGACCGAGATGGGCACGGACGTCCGCGCCGCGCTCGCGGAACGCCCCGCCGACGAGCCGCCGTCCGTCGCGCTGCTGCACGCCGTACGTGTACCCCTCGACACCTGCGGCGAGCACACCGACCGCGCCCTGGGCGTGGTCCAGCTCATCCTGCGCACCCCCGCGCTGCTGGCCCGCTTCCTGGAACGGCAGGCGCAGTGGCGCGACGACCTGGCCGAGGAACTGGCCCGCCGCCTCGGCCTCGACACCGGAACCGACCTGTATCCGCACCTCGCCGCCGGGATGGCACTGACCGCCTACGACACGGTGCTGCGACGCTGGAGCGACTCCGACGGCGCCGACGATCCCGCGGAGCTCGTCGCCCGCGCCTTCGCCGTCATCGCGCCCTCCCTGGACGCCGTCGTACGGCAGGACTGACGTCCGGCGCGCTCACAGCGGCAGGTTCAGCCGCTTCAGGTGCAGTTCGCCGCGGACGAGCTCCAGGAGTCGGCCCATCCAGTTCCGGCCGTCCGCCTCGCAGCCCCAGAAGGACGCATCGGCGTCGGCCCACTGGGGCTGCCAGTGGATCCGCGCCGTACCGGTCCCGGTGAGCGCCGCCGCAAGCTCCGGGTGACTGCCGTACTTGGCCCGTAGCAGCGCCGCCATCACCGCCGTACGCGCCTCGGCCGGCGGATCGAGCGCCGCCCACGCCTCGCTCACCGACGCGTACACGACCTCGCCGACCCGGATCGGCGCCGGCCACTCGTTGCGCAGCACCGCGAGCCCGGGAGGCTCCGGCGGCCCCGAGGCCGGCGGCCACGGGGCGAGTACCGCCGTCGGATGCACCTCGGGCTCCGGCGCCTGCTCGAACCGGGCCAGGCACGCCCGGGCGTCGCCCCACTCCTCGTCGAAATAGGCCAGGGACTCCCGGTACTGATCGGCCGTCACGCCCGGCCCGACGCCCATGGCCAGGTCGTACAGCGGCCCGTCGCCCACCGAGTGGTCCGCGAGGGCGGCGTGCCGCTCGTGCTCCGGGATCTGCTCGTACGCGGCCCTCAGCACGGCCCGCCGCTCCTCGGTCGGCTCGACGCGGAACGCGTGGACCGCGCGCCAGGCGCGCTCGGTCGCATCCGGCCGGCCGTTGAGGCGGTCGATGTCGTCCCGGACCTCGGCGATCAGCGACTCGGGCGTCAGCACGCTCGACCGCACCCGGCCGAAGTCCCACTGCACCGTCTCGAAGACGGACGCCCGCGCTCCCTCCTCGAACCGCGTGACGATCCGGCCGCGCCGGACGTCGGCGGCGAACTCCTCCAGCGTGAGAAGCCCCCAGCAGTCGATCAGACCGTCGGCGTAGATCCCGATGTGGACGAGGTGGAGGTCGCCGTTACGGAGGAACACCGGCCGCGCGACGCCGGCTATCCGCTCCCCGTCGACCGTGCGGTGGATCTGCTGCTTGCTCACCGGGGGAGTGTAGGCCGAGACTCGGGCACATGATCGAAACGAGCAGCGCGGACGGGGCGGACGGGCACGACGGGCGGGACGGCGAAGGCGCCTGGTTCGCCCAGCGCGGACACGGCGTGCGCTTCGACTGGGGACTCGCCGGGGCCCGGCGGCTCGCACCGGAGGCCGCCTGCCTCGTGGTGGTCGACGTGCTGTCGTTCACGACGTCCGTGACCGTGGCCGTGGACGCCGGCACACGCGTCTTCCCGTACCCCTGGCGGGACGGCACGGAGGCGGCCTACGCGGCCCGCGTGGACGCCGAACTCGCCGTCGGCCGACGGGCGGTGAGCGCGGACCGGCCCTGGTCACTGTCCCCGGCCGCCCTGCGGAAGGCGCCGGCCACGCCCCGCCTCGTGCTGCCGTCGCCGAACGGCTCGACCATCGCGGCCGCCGCCGCGGACGGCGGTGCGGCCGTCGTCGCCGGTTGCCTGCGCAACGCGCGGGCCGTGGGCGACCGGCTCGCCGCGCAGGGGTACGGCACACCGGAGCGGCCCGTCGTCGTGATCGCGGCGGGGGAGCACTGGCCGGACGGCTCACTGCGGCCCGCCCTGGAGGACCTGCTGGGCGCCGGCGCCGTCGTCGCCGCCCTGCGGGCCGCCGGCGCGGGACCGGCGTCCCCCGAGGCGGAGGCGACCCGGCTGGCGCACGCCCCCACGCCGGACGTGGCCGGGGCGGTGACGGCGTGCGCCTCCGGGCTCGAACTGTCCGACGACGGCTTCGGCGCGGACGTCGCCGTGGCAACCGAACTCGACGCGACCGGAGCCGTGCCGATCCTGAAGGACGGAGCCTTCACGGGCCTGTAGCACTCAGGCCGGTGCCAGGACCCGGGGTCAGCCCTCCGAGCCCTCCGCGCCGGCCGCGGCGGGCGCGAGGTCGAAGTCCCAGGCATGGCGCTTGAACTCCTTGAGGAAGTCTGGGTGGTCCTCCCACATCCGGGCGATCCCCCGCAGCACGTCCCAGTTGTGCTCCAGCGCCTGGTCGATGACACTGCGCAGCTTCGGATCGGCCGTCGCCCGCTGCGCGGCGAGCCCCTTGACCGCCGACGCGGCGGCGACGGCGTTCCGCAGCGCGCGCAGGGCGCGCGAGGTGTCGTCCATCCCGAAACCGTGGTCGCTGCCGTTGGCGGGATCGAAGACCGGGGTGAGCCGTGCCTCGATGAAGGCGGTGATCCGCTCGAAGTGCTGGGCGTCCATCGGCTCTCCGTCTCCTGCCGTGCGGCCGGGCGGCGCACGTCCATCCTCGCGGGGCTGCGCCGACACCACGTCAGCGCAGGTCACAGGATAACCAGCGGTTCATACGCGCTGATCCAGGAGCTCCTGGAACGAGCTCATACAGGGCACGCAGTGCCGATCGGTGCTGTCGCGGTCGGCGGAGTGCTCGTGCCGGAGGGACTCGCCGCAGAGTGCGGTCGCGCGGTCCTTCGCGGCGATGTGCCAGACGAGGGTTCCGTCCGGCGGGGCGGTGCCGACGTGCATTTCGTACATGGCCGTCTCCGGGATTCGGCGGACGCTTGACTCCTCCAGTGGACCGGTCCCGCGCCCGACGCACGCCCCGTAAGGGGCTGTTCGGGTGGCGTGCGTCCGGGTGCCCCGGCCGTCCGCCGGACGGGTGAACGCCCGAGCGCCGCCCGGGGGGCCCGGAGGGGACGTGCGGTGCGTCCGTACGGCCGCACCGCACCTCACGCGTTCGCGGCCCTGCCCGGACCGGTCGCCGGCCCGCGGCCGGGCGCGCACTGTGCCACAACACCTCAGGAGCCGCCGCGCCGGAGCATCCGACGGACCGCGCAGGGCGCTCAGTACAGCGCGGTCTCGATGCGCTCGGCGAGGTCCAGGACATGCTCGGAGCCGAGGCTCCAGCCGCGCAGCACCGTCTGTCTGCGGGTACGGACGAGAAGCACCGCCCCGTGCGGCATCGGCTCCACCGTCAGCAGCCGCTGCGCGCACTCCTGTACGGCGGTGAGCGCGTTGGCGCGGTCCAGCAGGCTCGGGTCCCCGTTCAGCCGCGCCGCGACCGTCGCGTCCCCCTCGAAGACGGACCGGCCGGCCCGCCCGGAGCCCTCCGGGGCGCCCAGCGCCAGGCGCGCGGCCACCGGCGCGAGCAGCGGCACGGCGTAGACCAGATCGCCGAGCGTCTCGGCGTCCAGGACGGGCGCGACGGCCGCGACGGGCTCGCCGGGATCCGCGACCCCGTTGATCGCGACGCGCAGCTCGAACGGGCGCGGCGCGGGCGCGTCGACGTACACGTAGCCGTGCGTCGGTGCGTCCGCGCCGCCGAAGTCCGCCCGCGGCGGCAGCAGGCTGTCCGCGGGGACCCCGCTGCCCTTCGCCGGGAGCGGCACGGCGGGCGGGGCGTGGGCGAGCCCTAGTTCGTCCCGCAGCGCGCGGGCGATGTCGTCGGAGGGCGGCTTGCGCAGAAGTGCGGCCATGAGCGTCCTCGTGACTGTGCGTCGGAACTGGGTGTCCGGACCCCCACAGTATGAGGTTGTTGATTGTGCAACGGAGTTGTTTTCCGGAAGAACTTGCGAATCGTCGAAGGGCGTTGCCGTCGGCTTCCGGGCGGAACGCGAGCGGCCCCGCCCCTCGGGGGCCGAGGGGCGGGGCCGTGGTCCGGCGCGTCGTGCGGTCAGTCGCGTTCGGCGTTCTTCGCCTTGATCCGGGCGGTCTCCTTGCGGGTCTCCGCCTGCGTCGCGCGCTCCTTCTGGAGCCACTCCGGGTTCTCGGCCTTCAGCGCCTCGATCTGCTCGGTGGTGAGCGCCTCGGCGACGCCGCCGCGGGCAAGGCCGGAGATCGACACGCCGAGCTTCGAGGCGACCACGGGCCGCGGGTGCGGACCGGTGCGGCGCAGCTCACGCAGCCACTCCGGCGGGTCGGCCTGGAGCGCGGCGAGCTCCGAGCGCGAGACGACGCCCTCCTGGAACTCGGCGGGGGTGGCCGGCAGGTACACGTTGAGCTTCTTCGCGGCGGTCGCCGGCTTCATCGTCTGGGGATTGTGCTGCGCTGTCATGCATCGAGAATATCGAGCATGTGCGCTGGTCCCGACCACTCCCGGTAGCCTGGTCCGGTGACCGGCTCGGAAGAAACCCCCTCGTTCCGCCTCGCGTACGTACCCGGAGTGACCCCCGCGAAGTGGGTCCGGATCTGGAACGAGCGCCTCCCCGACATTCCCCTGATCCTGACCCCCGTCGCCTCGGCCGACGCGCTCGGCGTGCTGCGCGAGGGCGGGGCGGATGTCGGGTTCGTACGGATGCCGGTGGACGCGGACGACCTGAGCGCGATCCCGCTCTACGTCGAGACCACGGTCGTCGTGCTGCCCAAGGACCACCTCTTCGCCGCGGCCGAGGAGCTGGCCGTGGCGGAGCTGGCCGACGAGATCGTGCTGCACCCGCTCGACGACACCCTCGGCTGGGAGCGCCCGCCGGCCAAGCCCGCCTTCGAGCGGCCGGCGACGACGGCCGACGCGATCGAGCTGGTCGCGGCCGGGATCGGGCTGCTCGTCGTGCCCCAGTCCCTGGCCCGGCTCCACCACCGCAAGGACCTCACGTACCGGACGGTCACCGACGCGCCGCAGTCGCAGATCGCCCTGTCCTGGCCGAAGGACGAGACCACCGACCTGGTGGAGGACTTCATCGGCATCGTCCGCGGCCGGACCGTGAACAGCTCCCGGGGCCGCCGTCCGGGCGAGGGCGATCAGAAACCGGCGCGGGCCGCGAAGCCGGCGGCGGGGCGCAAGCCCGCCGCAGGGAAGTCGGGCGCCGCGAAGTCGGGCGCGGGCAAGTCGGGCGCCGGGAAGTCGGGCGGCCGGGCCGCCGCCGGGCGCGGCGGACGCGCGGGCGGCGGCGGTACGAAGGGCTCCAAGCCCGGCAAGCCGCGCCGCCGCTCCTAGTACTCCAGTGCGGTTTCGCGATCTTGTCGGTTCCGTGGTCTACCGTGCCTGCTCATGGGCTACGACGTGCACATCACGCGGCGTGAGAACTGGTGGGACGAGCAGGGACCGGGCATCAGCAGTCAGGAGTGGGAGGCGGTTGTCGCTGCCGATCCCGACCTGGTGATGTTCCCGATGCCCGAAGGCGGCTGGCTTGTAGAACCGCGATGGATTGCCGAGCTGGTCGCGAGCCCGGAGGCCGCAGAGATCGGAGGCGCTCTGGACTGGCGGGCCGGGAGGATCACGGCCAAGTGGCCGTGCGACGTGTTGCTCGCGAAGATGTGCCAGGTGGCGAAGACGCTGGGTGCGCGGGTCCAGGGCGACGACGGCGAGTACTACGGCGCCTGACGCGTGCGGCCACCGCGAGATGATCAAGGGTTGTGTGGACTCTTGAAGAGAGTGCAGTGGCCGCGGGCCCGTTCGGGCGGGTGGAGCCCCGCGCCGCTGCACGTGCTCATCTGCTCGGGTCCGCCACTGGACCGCCTGGCATCGGCACATCACCTTGGCGCTGCTCGCTCTGGCATTCCTGGCTGTGGCTGGCGACGACGCGAGACCGACCGGACCGGCGGGCCCGAACCGCCCCGCCTGCAGCGGTCAACCGGTCGACCTGACCGTCCCGGAGATCCGCCGCCTGGTCGGCGCCCTGCTCAGCCCGCCCACCGGCTCTCTGAGCGCGCTCCTGCTCTGGTCGGACTGGCGAAGAAGGCACCAGGCTTCGGCGCGCCGCAGCGCCTACCGGCGGCGGCCATCCCCTGACTCATGCACGTAGATCGCGAAACCGCACTGGAGTACCAGGGCGTGTTTGAAGGTTGATACGGGTTTCGAATCCGGCATAGCCTCACGGAATGGTGCGGAGCAAGGCAAGCGACGTCGACGGCTATCTGACTGAGGTTCCCGAGGAACGCAGGGTCATGTTGACCAAGATGCGGGAGCTGTGCCGCGAGGAGCTGGTGGGCTTCGACGAGGTCATGGCCTACGGGATGCCCGCATACGAGCGCGACGGTGCCTGCGAGATCGCGTTTGCCAGCCAGAAGCAGTACATCTCCTTCTATCTCATGCGCAGTGACGTCCGTGAGGCGTTCGAGGAGCGGCTGGCCGTACAGGACATGGGCAAGGGCTGCCTGCGGTTCCGCAGGCCGGAGAACATTGACTTCGGTCTGTTGCGGGACCTGCTCAAGGCCACTGCTGTCCGGCCCGGCAAGATCTGCTGACACCGTCAGGCACGCATCCGCGTGCCCCGGCCGGGCGGCGGGCACCTGCGCACCCGGCCTGCCCACGTGCTCGCCGACCGCGGGTATTTGTCCCGCGCCGTCCGCGCCCACCTCCGCAGAGGTCAGAACACGCTGTGAGCACATCTCAAGCACGTCCAAGGCCTGTCCGGCGCGTCAGGCGAGCGGCAGCAGCTCGGGTCTCTTGGCCGTCCGGCCGTCGCCCGACGAGCGGCCGCGCAGCCGGCGCACGATCCAGGGGCCGAGGAAACCGGCCGCCCAGCTCAGTTCGGCCGCCGCCGCGCGCAGACCGGTCGGCGTCGCCGCGGGAGGCAGCGGCCGGGTCCAGGCGTCGTCGCTGCCGGGCAGCTCCAGGGCGTGGGCCAGCGCGGCGGCGATCCGGTCGTGCCCGAGGGGCGCGGCGTGGAGCCGGTCGTCCGTCCAGAGCCGGGGGTCCGTGGTGACCGGCTGACGCGCGGTCTCGGCGACCACGACGCCGTGCCGCCCGGCCGCCGCGCGGATGTGGTCGTTGAGGTCGTGCACCCGGGGCGCCAGCGGCCTGGCGAGCGGGGCGATCCGGCCGATGTCGGGGAACGTCACGGTGGCCACGTCCGCGCCCGCGGACCGGAGCGCGGCGAACATCTCCTCCAGCTGCCCGGCGACCTCCGCCGCGTCGAACCGAGGCCGCAGCAGATCGTTGACGCCCGCGACCACGGTGGCCAGATCGGGGCGCAGCGCCAGGGCGGGCCCGAGCTGCTCGGCGCGCACCTGCCCGGCCAGCCGGCCGCGTACCGCCAGATTCGCGTACCGGACTCCGGGCGCGACCGCGTCCAGGCGTTCCGCGAGGCGGTCGGCGAACCCCCGCAGACCGACGACGTCGTCCCCGTCGCCGAGCCCTTCCGACTGGCTGTCGCCCAGCGCCACATAGCGCCGGTACATCTCGCTGGACCGGGGCATCGACCCGCCGCCTTCCCCTCCGGTTCTCACCTGTCGGCGACGATACACGCGAAGGCGAGTATTCGCATTGTTGACTATGAGGTCACTCGGGCGGCTCAACGGTCACGCGGCTCAACGGTTACGGTGTTCCGGTCCGAAGATCCTTCCGGGAGGAACGGCGTGACCATGTCCGACGAGCCGCACGTGCTCCTGCGCACCGAGGGGTGCGCGGGCTTCGTCACCCTCAACCGGCCGCGGGCGATCAACGCCCTCACCCACGCCATGGTGCGGCGCATCGACGAGGCGCTGACCCGGTGGGAGGACGATCCGGCCGTCGAGACCGTCGTCATCGAGGGGGCGGGCGAACGCGGGCTCTGCGCGGGCGGCGACATCCGCGCGATCCACGCCGACGCCCGCGCCGGAGGCACGGCGTCGGCGGACTTCTGGCGCGACGAGTACCGGCTCAACGCCCGCATCGCCCGGTACCGCAAGCCGTACGTCGCGCTCATGGACGGGATCGTGATGGGCGGCGGCGTCGGGGTCTCCGCCCACGGTTCCGTACGCGTGGTCACCGAACGCTCCCGGGTGGCGATGCCCGAGACCGGCATCGGCTTCGTGCCCGACGTCGGCGGCACGTACCTGCTGGGCCGCGCGCCCGGCGAACTGGGCGCCCACCTGGCGCTCACGGGCACGCCCGTCGGTGCGGCGGACGCCCTGCTCGTGGGCCTCGCGGACCACTTCGTACCGTCCGAGGACCTGCCGGCGCTCGCCGCCGAGCTGACCCGCACGCCCGCTCGGGAGGCGGTGGCCGCGTTCGCGCGGACCGCGCCGCCCGGGGTGCTGGAGGAACGGCGCGCCTGGCTCGACTCCTGCTACGCGGCCGACACCGTGGAGGCCGTCGTGGAGCGGCTGTTCGAGGCCGGCACGCCCGAGGCGAAGGAGACCGCCACCACACTCCTCGCGAAGTCGCCGACGGCGCTGAAGACCACGCTGGCCGCGATCCGCCGCGCGCGCCGGGCGGACTCCCTGGAGACCGTCCTGAACATGGAGTTCCGGCTCTCCTGCGCGGCGCTGGCCTCGGCCGACCTGGTGGAGGGCATCCGCGCGCAGGTCGTCGACAAGGACCGCGAGCCGCGCTGGTCGCCGGCCACGCTCGCCGAGGTCACGGACGAGGACGTCGCCCGGTACTTCGCCGCCCCGCCGGGCGGCGACCTGGGGCTCTCGGCCCCGGCCTGACTCCGGGGAACGCGCCGCCGGCCCTCCCGTGGGGAGGGCGGGAGGGACGGCGCGGCCCCGCCTCCGCGCAGACCGCAGGGCGGGGCCGATGGCTCCTCGCATCTCGGGGGGCTGCCAGGCGCCGTGATCAGGATGGCACCCGTCGCCCGGCCGCAACAGACTCGTGCAGAAACGAGTCATCGGCATATGCGGGCACGCGAGTGGGCGCGGGCCGCGCGACGGCTCACACCTCCGCGACCAGCGCGTACCGCTCGTCGTCCACGGGACCGCCCCACAGCTCCGGCTCGCCGCCCAACGGCTCGATCCGCAGCGAGGACACCAGCGGCCGTACCGCGGCGGACAGTTCCGCGGCGCCCACCCCGCCGTTCCACGGCAGCGCCGCCGCCCCCGCCACGTACGGCACGCCCTTCTCGCCGGACTCCCGCCACCGGCCCTCCACCAGCACCAGCCGCCCGCCCGGCCGCAGCCGCGCCACCCACTCCCGCAGCGCCGCCGCAGGATCGGGCAGCGTCCACACCAGGTGCCGGCACAGGACGATGTCGAAGCGCTCCGCCTGCGTCGGCGGCCGTGTCGCGTCGCCGACCAGGAAGCGGGCCGGCAGTCCGGCGTCCCGCAGCTTCGTCCGGGCCTGTTCCACCATGCGCGGCGCGAGGTCGACGCCGGTGACCCGGTGGCCGGCGCCGGCCAGGAGCAGGGACAGCGATCCGGTGCCGCAGCCCACGTCCAGGACGTCGAGCCCGCCTCCGTCCCCCTCCGCCCCCACCCATGCGGACAGACGGGCGGCCCACGCCGCCCTGGTCGGTCCGGCCCGCAGGCCGTGGTCGGGTTCCTCGTCGAAGGCCGCCGCGGCGGCGTCCCAGTAGGCGCTGATCTCAGCGGTGCGCTCGTTCATCCTCCCGATACTGCCGACCGCCACTGACAACGTCCTTCCGCGGTCGGCGGGTCACCGGAACGCCGCCGCGTTCCTGGCCGCCCAGTCCGCGAACGGGCGCGGGGCCCGGCCCAGTACCCGCTCGACGTCGGGGCTGATCCGCTGCTCCGCCGGGGTCGGCGCACCGAGGATGTCCAGCGTCGTCTCGACGACCGGCTCCGGCATGAAGCGGACCATCTCCGCATGCGCCTCGTCCCGGGTCTGCGCCACGAAGCGGATCGGCTCGCCGAGCGCGTCGGCGAGGTCGGCGGCCCGCTCCCTCGGGGTGCTGAGCACCGGTCCGGTCAGTTCGTACACGCGGCCGGCATGGCCGTCCTCGCGCAGGACGGCCGCGCCGACCTCGGCGATGTCCTCCGGGTCGATCACGGGCAGACCGGTGTCCGCGAACGGCGCGGCGAGCTCCCGCCGGGCGCGTACGGACTCGGCCCAGGCGAGGGAGTTGGAGGCGAACCCGCCGGGCCGCAGGATCGTCCACTCCAGCCCCGACTCCCGCACCGCGTCCTCGAACCGGAGGCCGATCTCGCCGTGCGAGGCCGAACCGGGCCGGGTCGCGACCCCCTGCGAGGACAGCAGGACGATCCGGCCGGCCCCTCCCGCCTTCGCCGCGTCGACGAGGTCCCGCGGATCGAGGAGGTGCGCGCTCGCCCCGCCGTTCTGCAGGAACACCGCGTCCGCGCCGTCGAACAGCGGGCGGAGCCCGTCGGCGTCCGCGAGGTCCGCCGGCACGTGCCGTACGCCGTCCGGGACGTCGGCCGCCGAGACGCCGCGCGAGGTGGCGGTGACCCGCTCCCCGGCGGAGGCGAGGATCCGTACCAGTGCGCGCCCCACGTTGCCCGTTGCACCCGTCACCACAAACACAAGGAACTCCCAAGGAAACAAGCGGGTTTGACCCCGCATCGGCAATGCCCGGACGCTAACAGCGGGCGCATAGTAGGTACCTAGGGGATAGTGACCCACCGAGAGGGAAGTGCCTGATGGCGGAAGTGAGTTGGAAGCAGCGGGCGGACAGGGATCCGGAGCTCGCCTGCCCGGTCAGCCCGGTCGTCGACATCGTGTTCAGCCGGTGGACGACGCCGATCCTGTGGACCCTCCACGCCCACGGCCGGCTGCGCTTCGTCGAGCTGGAGCGGCAAATCGCCCGGATCACGCCCAAGGTGCTCACCCAACGGCTCCGGCAGCTGGAGCGGGACGGTCTCGTCGTGCGCACGTACCACCCCGAGGTCCCGCCCCGCGTCGAGTACGAGATCAGCGAGCTCGGCCGCAGTCTCGCCCCGCTCTTCGCGCATCTCGCCGAATGGGCCGCGGGCCATCTCGACCGTGTGGAGGAGGCCCGCGAGGCCTACGACGCGGCCGGTGGACCCCGCTGAACGCGGCCCGGGAGTTCGTTCTTACTCGGGGGTAGGCTCGCGCACATCCCTTGTTGTACGGTCCGTCTAACAAGCCGGTGGCCGGGAGCGTGGGCGTCGCTCCCGGCCGCCCGGCCACGCCCTGCGTACGCACGCACAAGACAGCGAGCAGAGACGTCGAGCCGAGGAGCCGCAGCATGGCCAGCAGCATCGTCCGCCCGGAGACCGCGGACCGGGACGGCCGACCCCACGAGGACCGCGAGGACTGCGAGGAGCACGCCGTCGCGCGCCGCCTGCTCGCGTCCGCCGCGATCCTGTCGTACGACCCGGCCACCGAGGTCGACTGGGACACCCCGCTCGACAAGGACTTCCACGGCGCGAGCCCCGAGTGGTGCTCGCTCTACGGCACCGCGTACTGGAACGAGATGACCGAGGAGCAGCGCAAGGAGCTGACCCGGCAGGAGGCCGCCTCGGTCGCCAGCACCGGCATCTGGTTCGAGATGATCCTGCAGCAGATGGTGCTGCGCGACATCTACGCGAAGGACCCCACCGACGCCACGTTCCAGTGGGCCCTCACGGAGATAGCCGAGGAGTGCCGGCACTCCATCATGTTCGCCCGCGGCGCCGCCAAGCTGGGCGCCCCCGCCTACCGGCCGCCTCGTTACGTCCTCGAACTCGGCCGCGCCTTCAAGACGCTGGCCTTCGGCGAGGCCGCGTACGCCGCCATCCTCGTCGCCGAGGAGGTCCTCGACGTGATGCAGCGGGACTGGATGCGCGACGAACGCGTGGTGCCCTTCGTACGCACCATCAACAACATCCACGTGGTCGAGGAGTCGCGGCACATGAAGTACGCCCGCGACGAGACGCGCAAGCGACTCGCCGGCGCCGGCCGCGTACGCCGCCAGATCCAGGCCTTCGTCGTCGCCGTCGCGTCCTAGTTCATCGTCACCAGCATGGTGAACAAGAAGGTCTACGCGAACGCCGGGCTCGACACCGAGCGAGCCCTCGCCGAGGCCCGCGCCAACCAGCACCACAAGTCGATGATGCGGTCCAGCTGTTCGGGGCTGATGGACTTCCTCGCCTCCTGCCGCCTGCTGACCCGGCCCGCGCTGGCGTTCTACAAGCGCGCCCACCTCATCTGACCCGCCGCCCCCAGAGCCGATCCGAGCGACGCCATGACCTACGCCATCACCCAGACCTGCTGCAACGACGCCACCTGCATCGCCGTCTGTCCGGTCAACTGCATCCACCCCACGCCGGAGGAGCGGGCCTTCGGCAGCACGGACATGCTGCACATCGACCCCAAGGCCTGCATCGACTGCGGCGCCTGTGCCGACGCCTGCCCCGTCGACGCGATCTTCCCGGTCGACTCCCTCATCGGCCCGCGCAAGGAGTACGCGGCGATCAACGCGGCGTACTACGAGGACGCCGGGATCGAGACCGAGATCGAGACCGAGACCGAGACCGCTCCGGAGCCCGCCGGGCACGGCCCCAACTTCCACGCCTGGGGCGAGCCGTCCTTCCCCCGCGTACTGCCCTCCGACTTCGCGCCGCTCAGGGTCGCCGTCGTCGGTACCGGCCCGGCCGGCATGTACGCGGCCCAGGACCTGCTCCTGCACACCGACGCCGAGGTCACCCTCGTCGACCGGCTGCCGGTCGCCGGCGGCCTGGTCCGCTACGGCGTCGCCCCCGACCACCCCGCCACCAAGAAGGTCGGCGAGACCTTCTCCCGTTTCCACGACCACCCGCGCGTGCGCATGTACCTCGGCCTGAACGTCGGCGACGACATCACCGCCGAAGAGCTCGCCGCCCACCACGACGCCGTCGTCTACGCCGTCGGCGCGTCCGCCGACCGCCGCCTCGGCGTCCCCGGCGAGGACCTGACCGGCAGCCTCTCCGCCACCGCCTTCGTGGCCTGGTACAACGCGCACCCCGAGGTCGCCCCCGACGCCGTCGACCTGTCCGCCGAGCGGGTCGTCGTGGTCGGCAACGGCAACGTCGCCCTCGACGTCGCCCGCATCCTGCTCGCCGACCCCGACACCCTGGCCCGTACCGACATCGCCGACCACGCGCTGGTCGCGCTGCGCGCCGGCACGGTCCGCGAGGTCGTCCTGCTCGGCCGGCGCGGCCCCGAGGACGCCGCGTACACCGTGCCCGAACTGCTCGCGCTCAAGCACCTGCCCGGCGTCGACCTCGTCGTCGACGACCACGACCCCCGGACCGGTACGGCCGTCGACGCCGCCGCGCCCAAGGGCAAGGCCGCGGTCCTGCGCGACGTCGCCCGGGAGAGCGTCGACTGGACCCGCCCGCCCGCGGAGGGCCGCCGCCGGATCGTGCTGCGCTTCCACAGCACCCCGGTCGAGGTGCTCGGGGACGACCGGGTCCGCGCCGTGCGCACCGAGAACGCGGCCGGCGTCCGGGACATCGAGGCCGGGCTGCTCCTGCGCGCCGTCGGTTACCGGGGCGAGCCCGTCGCCGGTCTGCCGTTCGACGAGGTCACCGGGACCGTCCCGCACGACGGCGGGCGCGTCGCCGGCCGGCCGGGCACCTATGTCGTCGGCTGGATCAAGCGCGGCCCCTCCGGCGGTATCGGCGCCAACCGCACCTGCGCCGCCGAGACCGTCGGCACCCTGCTCGCGGACGCCGTCGCCGGCGCGCTCACCACCCCCTCGCCGGCCCGCGACGCCAAGGCCTTCCACCGCCTGGTCCGCAGGCGCGCCGACCACCTCGTCGACGCCCGCGGCCTCAGTGCCATCGAACGCGCCGAGACCGCCCGCGGCGCCGCCGACGGCCGCCCCCGCGTCAAACTCGCCACCGTCGGCGACCTGGTGGCCGCCTCCAAACGCCGCAGCCGCTGGAGCCTCGCCCGCTGAGCCGGCCTGCCCCCGCCGGCCGTACCCCCGTACACCGAACGGTGTACGGGGGTACGCGCATCAGGTACGCGCGAGTGACAGCGCAGGGACGACGACTCCGGAGCCCCGGTCTTTCTACCGTCCTCCTCATCGACCCGACGACCGACGAGGAGACACGACAACATGACGACGATCCGGGACGTCCGCCGACCGGACCTGACGCGGCGGGCCACGGTGGCCGCACTCGCCGTGGCGAGCGCGTCCATCGCCGCGGCCGACGTGCTCACCCCGCAGTACAGCCCGGTGAGCGAGGTGGTCAGCCGGTACGTGAACGGCTCGGCCGGCTGGCTCGTCACCCTGGCCCTGATCGCCATCGGCACGGCGTCGGTGGCGCTCACGGTACGGCTCGGACGCGTACCCGGCCGGTCGGCGGCCCGCCGTACGGGGCGGGCGGCACTGGCCGTCTGGTCCTGCGGGGTGCTCGTGGCCGCGGTCTTCCCCGCCGACCCGCCAGGACGCTGGAGTCGCCCCTCGGTCTCGGAGATGGTGCACGGCACGGCGGCCTGGCCGGCGTTCGTGGCGCTGCCGGTGGCGGCGCTGCTCCTCACCGGTCCGATGGCCGCCCGATGGCCGTCGGGACGCGCGGCATTGCGCGCGGCCACGGCCGCTTCCGTCCTGACCACGCTCGCGCTCGCCGTGTGCCTGGTGGACGTCATGGACGGCCCGTCCCTGAGCCTCGGCTCGGCGCCGACCCTGGTCGGCCTCGTCGAACGCCTCGCGCTCGCAGCCGACTTGGCGTGGCTGGCCCTGGCCGCGACCGCCCTACCGGCTCGGTCCCGTGACGGCCGGCACGCCCATGGATGATGAGCCCATGACCACAGACCCGCCCGTCCTCGCGCGCCGCCTCGGCGACGCCCTGCCCGTCGACGTGGCCCTGGCCGGGGTGACCGCCGTCGGCGTCCTCGCCGGCACCGCGCTCCTGGGCGGCCGGCTCGACCAGGCGGGTGTGGTTCCCCTTGCCCTGCAGCTCGGACTGGTGCTGTTCCTCCGCGGCCGGTGGCCCGTGGTCACGCTGCTGCTCAGCGTCCAGGCCGTGATCGTCTTCCGCAGCGCCGGTCTGACGGACGTCGGCTGGGTGTGGCCCGCCACCGTCGCCTACGTCGCCCTGGCCGTCGACGACCGGCCCGGACGGCCGGGTCTGCCGTGGGCGATCGGGATCGGCGCGGTCGAGCTGGGATTCGCCGCGAGCTGGGAGTTCGCGGCGGGGGAGGACGCGCGTACGGTGCTCGGCACGGTCGGTGCGGAGACGCTGTGGCTGGCCGCGGTCCTCGCCGCCGCGGCCGCCGCCCGCAACGCGCGCCGCTGGCGCGCCGAACTCGCCGCGAGCATGCGCCGCGCCGAGCGGGAGCGGGAACGGGAGGCGGGACGCCGCATCACTGAGGCACGCCTGCAGATCGCCCGCGAACTGCACGACGTCGTCGCCCACACGCTCACCGTCGTCGGGGTGCAACTGCGCGTCGCGGGGGAGGCGTTGGAGGACTCCACCGAAGAGGCCCGTGACGCCCTCACGATCGCGCAACAGGTGCGGACGCAGGCGGTGCAGGACCTGCGCTCCCTCGTCGAGCTCCTGCGCGACCCCTCCGAAGGGACGGAGGACGCGGACTCGGGCCTCGCCCCGCGGACCGGGCTCGACGGGCTGCCCGACCTGCTCGAACGGACGCGGGCGAGCGGACTGGAGATACGGCTCGAGACGACCGGGGACATCCGGTCCCTGCCCGCCCCGGTCGAACTGGCCGCGTACCGGGTGGTGCAGGAGTCGCTGACCAACACGGTCCGGCACGCCCGCGCCCGCCGTGCCACCGTGACTCTGCGGCGTACGGACGGGCAGCTGACGGTCGAAGTAGTGGACGACGGTCCCGGAGGCCCGGCCGAATCGATGCCCACGGCCACCCACACGGCGACGCCGGGCCACGGGATCACCGGCATGCGGGAGCGGATCCACGCGCTCGGCGGAAGCCTCACCGCCGGTCCGGAAGAGGAACAGGGAGGTTATGCGGTCCGCGCGACGCTTCCTGTGCCAGTCTTCCCGTCATGACGATCAAGGTCCTACTCGCCGATGACCAGGCCCTGGTGCGCGCGGGCTTCCGCAGCCTGCTCCGCCGCACCCGCGACATCGAGGTCGTCGGCGAGGCGGGCGCCGGCGACGAGGCGATCCGAAGCGCCCGCGCGCTGCGCCCAGACGTCGTGCTCATGGACATCCGCATGCCCGGTACGGACGGTCTCACCGCCACCGAACGCATCGTCTCCGACCCGGAGTCGACCGGCTGCCGGGTCATCGTCCTCACCACCTTCGAGACCGACGCGTACATCTTCGCCGCCCTGCGGGCGGGTGCGAGCGGCTTCCTCACCAAGGAGATCGAGCCGGACGATCTGCGCCAGGCGGTCAGGGCCGTCGCCGCCGGGGACGCGCTCCTCTCGCCGAGCGTGACCCGACGGGTCATCGAGCAGTTCAGCCACCGCCCCGTCCAGCCCACCGACACCGGGGAGAGGCTCGGCGTGCTCACCGACCGGGAGCGCGAGGTGGTCCACCTGATCGCCACGGGCCTGTCCAACGAGCAGATCGCCGACCGCCTCGTCATCAGCCCGCTCACCGCCAAGACACACGTCACTCGGGCCATCGCCAAGCTCGGGGTCCGCGACCGTGTCCAACTGGTCATCCTGGCCTACGAGACGGGTCTCGTCCGAACGGGCCGAATCGAAGCCGCCGATGCGGGGATCGGCGTCGACGGGCAGGAGGCGGGGGCGTGACGGAGCAGGAGCGGGAACGGCGCGTCCGAGGGGCACGGGCCAGGGCCCAGGCCATCGGCGGCGGCGTCCGAAAGGGCGACGTGGCGGCGGTCGTCCGCCGGGTCTTCGCCGTGCAGGCGCAGGACGCAGTCGCCGCCCAGCTCGGGATCCGGGCGCGCGGCCGCGGCATCGGCGAAGAGGCGATCCGCGCCGCGTACGAGGACGAGCGGAGCATCGTCCGCGGCTGGTTCATGCGCGGCACCCTGCACACCGTCCCCGCCGCCGACCTGCGCTGGCTGCTGCGGCTGCTCGCCCCGCGTCTGCTGAGCGCCGGCGAACGGCGGTACCGCGAACTCGGCCTCGCCGCGGACCTGCGCGAACGCGCCGACACGGCCCTGCGGCGCGCCGTGACCGACCATGGGCCGCTCACCCGGGCGGAGTTGACGGAGCGTCTGGCGCCGCTCGGCGTCGAGCCCGTCGGACAGGCGGCGTTCCACCTGATCCGCCATGCCGCCCTGCGCGGGATCCTCGTCCACGGGCCCGAGCGGGCCGGCGAGGCCACCTTCGTACTGCTCGACGACTGGCTGCCGGTCAGGGGGGAGGGGCCAGGCCTGGAGACCGCCGCCGTGGAGCTCGCCCGCCGCTATCTGCGCGCCTACGGGCCCGCCGACGTCCAGGACTTCGCCGGCTGGTCGGGGCTCCCGCTCGGCCAGGCCCGCAACGCGTGGCGCACGCTCGGGGAGTCGACCGCCGCGTACGAGGGACTCTCGGTGCTCGCCGGCCAGCAGGACGACGACCAGGACGTCGACGGCCCGGACGTGCGCCTCCTCCCCGCCTACGACAACTACCTCACCGGCTACCGCAGTCGTGCCCTCTCCGTGCCCGCCGCCCATGAGCGCGCCGTGTGGCCCGGCGGCGGCGTTCTGCGTCCGACCGTGCTCGTCGACGGCCTCGTCGCCGGAACCTGGACGCGGCGGGTCACGCCAACGACGGCCGAAGTGCACGTCGACCTCTTCGCCCCGCTTCCCGTGGCCGAACGTGCCGCCCTCGACGCGGAGATCGCGGACGTTCGCCGGTTCCTGCGGGCGGAGTAGCGCCCGACCTGCGGGACAACGGCCTTTCGCGCCAAGGCCCTTGCGCACCTCGCGTCCGCGTCTCTACTCTCCCCGGCAATGGTTAGGAAAGTTTCCTGACCTCCACGCGCCCCACTCTTCCGAACCCCCATGAAGGAGTTGTGATGCGACGTCACGGGACAGGACTCCTGGCCCTCGCGGGCCTCCTCGCCCTCCCGCTCACCGCCCTCCCGCTCCAGGCGAACGCGGCGGCGGACACCCTGGTCTCGTCCGGCCGGCCCGCCACCGCCTCCTCCGTCGAGGGCAGCGGATTCGGCGCGGCCCTCGCCTTCGACGCCGACGCGGCGACCCGGTGGGCCAGCGCGGAGGGGGCCGACCCGCAGTGGGTCCGCGTCGACCTCGGCTCGAACCACACGATCTCCCGCGTGAAGCTCAACTGGGAGGCCGCGTACGGCAAGGCGTACCGGATCCAGACCTCCGCCGACGGCTCCACCTGGACCGACGTCCACGCCACCACCACCGGCGACGGCGCCACCGACGACCTCGCCGTCTCCGGCACCGGCCGCTACGTCCGCATGTACGGCACCACCCGCGGCACCCCGTACGGCTACTCCCTCTGGGAGTTCGAGGTCTACGGCAGCCCCACCGGCACCGGAGGCGGCGGCCCGGCCGTCCCGTTCGGCAGCCACACCCAGCCGTACGCCGCCGGCATGCTCCGGCCCTCCGGTTCCCCGGCCATGCTCGACCAGAAGGTCGTCTCGTACTACAACAGCTGGAAGTCCGCCTTCGTCCGGCAGAACTGCGGCAACGGCTGGTACCAGGTGATCTCCCCGGACGCCGACCACCCCTACGTCGCCGAGGCCCAGGGGTACGGCATGGTCGTCACCGCGACCATGGCCGGCGCCGACCCCAACGCAAAGAAGATCTTCGACGGCCTGGTCAAATGGATGATCGACCACCCCTCCTCGATCAACCCGAACCTGCTCGCCGCCGAACAGGACACCTCCTGCCGCAGCGTCAACGGCGGCGACGGCGCCACCGACGGCGACATGGACGTGGCGTACGGACTGCTGCTCGCCGACCGCCAGTGGGGCAGCGGCGGCACGTACAACTACAAGGACCTGGCGATCAAGCACATCAACGCCATCAAGAAGGACGAGCTGAACCCGTCCACCCGGCTGTTGAAGCTCGGCGACTGGAGCAGCTCCGGCGACCAGTACTACTACATCAGCCGGACCTCCGACTGGATGGTCGACCACTTCCGCGCCTTCCGGAAGGCCACCGGCGACACCACCTGGGACGCCGTCCGCACCGCGCACCAGACCCAGATCGCGAACCTCCAGTCCGCCTACGCCCCCGGCACCGGCCTGCTGCCGGACTTCGTCGTCAACACGAACACCACCCCCAAGCCCGCCCCGGGGCAGGTCCTGGAGGACCCGAACGACGGCAAGTACTGGTGGAACGCCTGCCGCACCCCGTGGCGCATCGGCGACGACGCGGTGACCAGCGGCGACGCCAAGTCCCTCGCGGCGGCGCGCAAGCTCAACAGCTGGATCAGGGGCAAGACCGGCGGCGACCCGAACAAGATCGCCACGGGTTATGCGCTCAACGGCTCGCCGATCTCCTCCGGCAGCGACCCCGCCTTCTTCGCGCCCTTCGCCGTCGCGGCGATGACGGACGCCGGCAGCCAGGGCTGGCTCGACGCGCTCTGGAACAAGATGCTGGCCACTCCGATCCAGACCGACAGCTACTTCGGCGCGAGCATCCAGCTCCAGACGATGATCACGGTCACCGGCAACCACTGGGTCCCGTAGGAGCGACGGAGCGCCCCGGCCCCGCCTCGTCCACCCCCGTGGGACGAGGCGGGGCCTTGCGGTCTCCGGTGACACCGCCCCCGTGGTCTCCGGTCACCCCCGTTCTCTCCGGTCACACCGCCCCGTGCACCGCCACGCCGAGCGCGAGCGCCGCGGCCGACAGCGCCAGGAACCCGAGCGCCCCGCCCAACCGCCGGTCGCCCACCCGCAGATGCGCCCCCACCGCCCCGACGAAGTACAGGACGAGCCCCACCCCGGCGGCGGTCCCCAGCACCGGCACCGCGAACCCGGCCAGCAGCCCCAGCGAACCCGCGCCGAGGCACACGCCGAGCGGCGCCATCCACGACCGGGGCACGCTGAGCCGGTCCGCGATCGCGACGATCGACGGATGCCCGGCGAGGTCGAGGTACGAGCCGTACGCGAGCACGGCGGCGGCGAGGACGGTGACGACGGCGTACACGGCGAACAGCACGGGAACCTCCTGGCGGGATCGAAGGGCGCCGACGGCCGGAAGGCCGCCCGCCGCCCCTCCACCACCCTGCGCGGTCCGCCGTTTGCGGGTCCAATACCCGTATCCATAACCTGACGGCATGGATGTGGACACCCGGCTGCTCCGCTACTTCGCCGCCGTCGCCCAGGAAGGCAGCCTCACCCGCGCCGCCGAACGCCTCTACGTCTCGCAGCCGGCGCTGACCAAACAGATCCGGCACCTCGAAGCACTCCTCGACGTCCGGCTGTTCACCCGCTCCAAGTCCGGCATGGCGCTCACCGAACCCGGCCGCGCCCTCGCCGCCGGCGTCCCCGGCCTGCTCGCCGACTGGGAGCGGATGCGCCGCGAGACGCGGAACGCGGCCGCGCGCGCGGCGCGCGTCCTGCGCGTCGGCTTCCTCGCCAGCGCCGCCAACGAACTCACCCCGCGCATCACCGCCGCCTTCCACGAACGCCGGCCGGACTGGCGGGTCGAGATGCGGCAGGCCCCGTGGTCCGACCCGACCGCCGGACTCGCCGCCGGGGACGTCGACGCGGCGCTGCTCCGGCTGCCTTTCCCCGGACAGGAGCGGATGCGCACCGAGGTCCTGCTGAGCGAGGCCCGGTGGATCGTGCTGCCCGCCGGCCACCGGCTGGCCGACCGCGACGAGATCCCGTTCCGCGAGCTGTGGGACGAACCGTTCGTCGCCGCCCCCGGGGAGACCGGCGCCTGGCAGGAGTACTGGCTGGCCGTGGACGCCCGCGAGGGGCGGCCGGTCCGCATCGGGGCGGTCACCGAGCACCCCGACGACTGGCTGACCGCCATCGCCAACGGCTACGGCATCGCCCTCGCCCCCGAGTCGGCGGCCCGCTTCTACCCACGCCCCGGCGTCGTGTACCGCCCCGTCACCGGCGTCGCGCCCACCAGCGTCGGCGTCGCCTGGCCGCCGGCCGCCGATGCCGATCCCCTCGTCCAGGACTTCGTCGCCTGCTGCCTCGGGCAGCGCCCGGCGCGGTAGCCGCTCACCCCGGCTCGGTAGTAGGCGCTCACCCCGCGTCGGCCGCGTCCCCGCACAGGGCCTTGCCGTGCAGCGCCGACAGGGCTCGGTCGATGGGGTGCGACTCCTCCTCGCCCGGCGCGGCCCAGCGCATGAGGTTGATCGCGACGGACATCTGCCGCTGCCCGTCGTCCCGGGTCAGCGTCATCGTGCCCGCGCCCCACACCGTGCCGCCGTGACCCCAGAAGACACCGCAGCCGGGGACCTGAACCTTCTGCAGCCCCAGGCCGTACTCGATCATCGAGCCGTCCAGGTGATGGACCGGGATCGTCCGCTGCATCTCCTCCAGCGACTGCCGGCCGACGATCCGGCCGTCGAGCAGCAGGGCGTAGAAGCGGTTCAGGTCCTCCATGGTCGACACCAGCCCCGCCCCGGTCGTCACCCAGGACATGTTGTACACGCTGTAGTCCCGCGGCGGGTTCAGCACGCCCCACAGCCCTTCGTACATCCGCGAATGCGGCCCCTCCACGTGTGCGCCGGACGGGAACCCGGTGTGCCGCAGGCCGGCCGCCCGGATGACGTTCCGGGTGATGTACTGCTCCGCCGTGGTGCCGGTCACCCGCTCCAACAGCTGCCCGAGCAGCAGGTAGTTGGTGTTCGAGTACACGCCGACGGAGCCGCCGGGCTCGCCGGTCGGCGGGGCCTGGAGCCCCAGGGCGATCAGCTCGGCCGGACGGAACCGCCGGTAGCGGTTCTCGTCGAGGCTCTCGGCCGACACCTCCGGCAGGGACGGGAAGCCCTGGATCGACGGGAAGGCGTACGGGATGAAGTCGGGCAGCCCACTGGTGTGGTTGAGCAGCATCCGGACCGTGATCCGGCGGCCGCGCTCGCCCGGCACCAGGTCCGGCAGATAGTCGCCGACCGGCGCGTCGAGCCGGATCCGGCCGCGTTCCACCTGCTGCATGACCGCCGCGGCCGTGAAGGTCTTGGTGACGCTGCCGACCCGGTGCCGCATGTCGGGGCGGACGGGCCTGCCGGTCCGCACGTCGGCGACGCCGGACGCCCCGCGCCACACCCGCCCGTGGTCCCGCACCTCGCCGAACACGCCCGGCATGCCGGCCCGGTGGAGTCCGTCCATGGCGGACCGGAGCTCCGCCGTGTCCAGGCCGTCCTCGGCCGCGTGCACGGCTCCGGCGCCGTGCGGCGCGGGAGCCGCCGCCACGGTCCCCACGCACACACTGAGCGCGACCGCGCTTCCGCAGAGCGCCCTTCGGATCCTCATGGTGTCGTCCCTTCGCGATCGAGGAGGGCGAGCGGGGCCGAACCCCAGAGGGCGGCTCTGTTCGCCGTTGACGACATCCATCCTCGGGACGCGGCCCGAACGGATCAGCCGCCGAGCGTCGCGGATCCCGCGCCGATCCCGCGCCGACCGGCGGGCACCACGCCGGACCCGTCCTCAGGCGGGCGGCGGCGGGACTTCGCCCGACGCGGCCACCCGCGCGTACCACCGCGCGCTCGCCTTCGGCGTCCGCTCCAGCGTCTCGTAGTCGACCCTCACCGCCCCGAACCGCTTCGCGTACCCGTACGCCCACTCGAAGTTGTCCAGGAGCGACCACAGGAAGTAGCCCCGCACGTCCGCGCCGTCGGCCATCGCCCGGTGCACGGCCTCCAGATGGCCGCGCACGTAGGCGATCCGCTCCGGATCGTCGACGGAGCCGTCCGGACCGACCTCGTCCTCGTACGCCGCTCCGTTCTCGCTCACCACGAGCGGCAGTCCCGGATACCGGGCGGACACCCGGGTCAGCAGGTCGTACAGGCCGCTCGGGTCCACTCCCCAGCCCATCGCAGTCCGCTCCCCGGGCACCCGGTGGAAGGCCACCGCGTCCGCGCCCGGCCAGGGGGAGTGCTCGCTGTCGCCGTGCCCGTCGTCCTGTGGCTTCGCCTCGCCCTCGGCGACGGCCGAAACCACCGTAGGTGTGTAGTAGTTGACGCCCAGCCAGTCGAGCTGCTGCCCGATGGCCGCCTCGTCCCCGTCCCGTACGAACGACCAGTCCGTCAGGTGCGCCGTGTCGGCGAGCAGCTCCGGCGGGTATCCGCCGTCCAGCATCGGGCCGAGCCAGACTCCGTTGCCGACCGTGTCGATCCGCCGCGCCGCCTCGCGGTCCGCGACGGAGCCGGTCAGCGGGCGTACCTCGTGGAGGTTCAGCGAGACCGCGAGTTCGCCGCCCGACGGCAGCCCCGCACGCAGCGCCTGGACGGCCAGGCCGTGGCCCAGGTTGAGGTGGTGGGCGGCGCGCAGCGCGGCCACCGGGTCGGTGCGGCCCGGCGCGTGGACGCCGGAGCCGTACCCCAGGAAGGCGCTGCACCAGGGCTCGTTGAGCGTCGTCCAGCGCTCGACGCGGTCGCCGAGCGCGCCCGCGAGCAGGGCGGCGTACTCCGCGAAGCGCTCCGCGGTCGCCCGCTCCGGCCAGCCGCCCGCGTCCTCCAGTTCCTGCGGCAGGTCCCAGTGGTACAGCGTGAGCGCGGGCTCGATGCCGGCGGCCAGCAGTTCGTCGACGAGGCGCCGGTAGAAGTCCAGGCCCTTCTGCACGGCCGGCCCCCGGCCGGTCGGCTGGACCCGGGACCAGGAGACGGAGAACCGGTAGGCGCTGAGGCCGAGTTCGGACATCAGTCGGACGTCGTCCCGGTACCGGTGGTAGTGGTCCACGGCGACATCGCCGGTGTGGCCCTCGAAGACCTTGCCGGGGGTGTGCGAGAACGTGTCCCAGATCGACGGCGTACGCCCGTCGGCACGGGCCGCGCCCTCGATCTGGTACGCGGCGGTGGCGGCGCCCCACAGGAAGCCGGGCGGGAAGGACAGGGACCGGGCGGTGGCCGTGAGCGGCCGGGTCTCGGACGCGGTCATGGAAGAGCGCTCCCAACGCAGGAGAGATGTTCGAAAGGAGAAGGTTCGAAGGCAGGAGGTTCGCGACGAAGAGGGGGTGTCAGTTCTTCACGGCTCCGGCCGTGATGCCGCCGACGATGTGCTTGCCGAGCACGGCGAACACCAGCAGCAGCGGCAGCGTGGAGATCAGCGCGCCGGTGAGCACGATGGCCTGGTCGACGCTGTGGTTCCCGGAGCCGAGGCCGGCCAGCGCCACCTGAAGGGTCGGGTTCCCGTCCGGCGTCAGCGCGATGAACGGCCAGAAGAAATCGTTCCAGGCCTGCACGAACACCAGCATCCCCAGCACGGCCATGGCCGGCCGGGCCACCGGGAACACCACGTGCCAGACGACGCGCAGACTGTGCGCCCCGTCCACCCGGGCCGCCTCCACCAGCTCGACGGGCAGCGCCTCGACGAGGAACTGGCGCATGAAGAACACGCCGAACGCGGCGACCAGCGACGGCAGCACCACCGCCTGGAGCTGGTCCACCCAGCCGAGGTCCGTGATGATCTGGTACAGCGGGATGACGCTGAGCTGCGGCGGAACCGTCATCGTAGCGACCACGAGGGCGAGCAGCGCGTTCCGGCCCCGGAACGGCAGCTTGGCGAAGGCGAAGCCGGCGAGCGTGGAGAACAGCACCGTGGACAGGGCGACGAGACCCGCGACCACCGTGGTGTTCACCAGCGCCTCGCCCATGTCGACCTGGTTCCAGGCGAACGACAGGTTGTCGAACAGCCGCGGGCCCGGCAGCAGCGGCGCCGGGGCCTCCACCACGCGTTCGCCGGTGTGCGAGGCGGCGACGAGGTTCCAGTACAGCGGGAAGAGCGAGACCAGCGCCGCCACGCCGAGGAGCACGTACGCGAGCGGCCCGGCGTGGTGCTGGCGGCCGGCGCCGCGGCGGCGAGGGGGTGCGGCCGGAATGTCCGACCGTGGAGCCGACTGGGACTTCGTCTCTGTCTGCGTCTGCGTCTGCGTCATGCGCGGACCCCCGGATTCTTGCGCTGCGTACGGGCGACGAGGGCCTGGACCGCTCCGATCAGCAGCAGGAGCAGCAGCATGACCCATGCGACGGCCGACGCCTGGCCCAGCGCGCCGGTGATCCAGCCCTTCTCGTACATCAGCAGGCTCAGCGTCTGGTACTGGTTGCCGCTGCCGCCGCTGATGCCGACGCTCCCGCCGTACAGCATCGGCTCGCCGAACAGCTGGGTCGCGCCGATGGTGGAGACGACGATCGTGAACAGGATGGTCGGCCGGATCGACGGGATCGTGACGCTGACGAACTGCCGCCGGCGGGAGGCCCCGTCGAGCGCCGCCGCCTCGTACAGATCGCGCGGCACGGCCTGCATGGCGGCCAGGTAGATCAGCGCGTTGTAGCCGGTCCAGCGCCAGATGACGATCGTCGAGATGGCGATCTGCGCCGGCCACTTCGACGCCTCCCAGTCGACCGATCCGACGCCCGCCCACCCCAGGAAGGTGTTGATCAACCCGTAGTCGGGGTTGAAGAGCTGGGCGAAGACCAGGGTCGCCGCCGCGATCGAGGTGGCGTAGGGGGCCAGCACGGCCACGCGGAAGAACGCGCGGCCACGCAGGCGGTAGTTGAGCAGATGGGCCAGGCCCAGCGCCATGAGGAGCTGGGGCACGGTCGAGATGACCCCGATGGTGAAGGTGTTGCCCAGCGCGTTCCAGAAGAACTCGCTGCCCGCGAGGTCCGTGTAGTTCTCCAGTCCCTTCCAGGCGGCCTCGCCGCCGAGCTCCACCCGGTGCAGGGAGAGCCAGCCCGTGTAGATCAGCGGGAAGAGCCCGAACGCGGCGAACGTGAGGAAGAAGGGAGCGACGAAGGCGTACGGGGTCGCCTTCAGGTCCCAGCGGTAGAGCCGGCTGTGCCGGACGGCCGGCCGGCTGCGCCGGACGGCCGCAGTCGCGCTCACTGGTCGATCTTGTCGTCGACGAGCTTCCTGACGTTCTCCCAGGCCTTCGCCGGCTCCGTGCCGCGCTGCTCGATGTCCAGGATGCCGTTGTCGGTGAGGAAGGTCTTCACCTGGCCGTCCCAGCGGCTGATCGGCGCGGGCCTGATGCCGGCCGCGGCGGCCGAGTAGATCTGACCGACGGGGGTGTCGCCGAAGTACGGCAGCTTCGCGCCCTGCACGGCCGGGGAGGTGAGCGTGTCCTTGGTCGACGGGATGTTGCCGTTCACGCCGAAGACCTTCGCGTGCTGCGCGGGCGCGGTCAGCCAGGCGGCCAGCTCGGCGGCCTCCTTGACGTGCTTGCCGGACTTGGGGACGCCGAGGAACGAACCGCCCCAGTTGCCGGCCACAGGCGGCGCGGCGATGTCCCACCTGCCCTGGTTGTCCGGGCCGGCCTGGTCCTTGATGATGCCGGTCATCCAGCTGGGGCAGGCGACGGTGGCGAACCGCGAGTTCTTGAAGCCGGCGTTCCAGGTGCCCTTCTCGTCGAACTGGCGCAGTTTCGCGGTCATTCCGCCCTGCGCCGCGGCGACGGCGGTGTCCCAGGCCTGCTTCACGCCGGGGCTGTTCTCCCAGTCGAGCGTGCCGCTCGCGTCGGCGTACTGGACGGGGCTGCTGGAGAGCACCGCGTTGAACAGGCCGCTCGCGGAGTCGTGGAAGGCGGTCCCGGCCGGGGCGTTCTTCGCGTACGTACGGCCCGCCTCCAGGAACCTGCCCCAGTCGCCGGCCCAGAGCTTGGCCACCTCGGCGCGGTCGGTGGGCAGCTCGGCCTTGGCGAAGAGGTCCTTGTTGTAGCAGATCGCCATGGGGCCGATGTCGGTGCCGAGGCCGATGACCCTGCCGTCCGCGGTGGTGGCCTGCTTGACCTTCCAGTCGAGGTACGCGCCCAGGTCCGCGCCGCCGGTCTTGCTCAGGTCGGCCCATTTGCCGGCGAGCGCGGGGCCGGTGGCCTCGGCGATGTAGCCGACCTCGAGGGCCTGGATGTCGGCGAGGCCGCTGTTGCGGGAGAGCCGCAGCTTGAGGGTGTCCCAGTACTTCTGGCCGTCGGCCACGTTCGACTCGACGATCTTGATGTTCGGGTGCAGCCGCTCGTACTCGGCGTAGAGCTTGGCGCCGGTCTTGTCGTCGTAGCCGAAGGAGCCGAAGGTGCCGATCCGCAGGGTGATCCTGCCGTCGGCGCCCGCGTTGTCGCCGTCGTCGCTGCTGCCGCAGCCGGAGAGCAGGGCGGTTCCGGCGGCGAGCGCGGCGAGCGCGGCTGTCGTGCGGGTGACGGTGGTGCCAGTAGTGGTGCGGGTGGTGGTGCGTTCGGTCGTGCGGAACGGTCTGCGGCCGGTGCCGGATGTGCGCATGGCGCTCTCCTCGTTCAGTGAGGTGTGCGGGTGGGGCCGGGGTGCGCCGATGAAGATGGGAGCGCTCCCACGGCGTTGCCCGGAAGCGTCCTGCGCACCCGGCGCGGGTGTCAAGAGGCGTGCACTGATTCGGTTCGCGCCGTGCCTCGGGTAAGGTGACTACGGCATGGGAGCGCTCCCATGCGATTGTCGGCCTCTATGGTTTGCTGACCGGCGCGGAGCGCCACGCAGGACGAGGGGAGTACGAGCCTTGAGCGGACGGCAGAGCGGCAGGCCCACCCTGGAAGAGGTCGCGGCCCGGGCCGGGGTCGGCCGGGGCACCGTGTCCCGGGTCATCAACGGCTCGCCGCGGGTCAGCGAACAGGCCAAGGCGGCCGTCGACCGCGCCATCGCCGAGCTCGGCTACGTCCCCAACCAGGCCGCCCGCGCCCTCGCCGGCAGCCGCACCGACGCGATCGCGCTGGTGATCCCCGAGACGGAGGCCAGGCTCTTCGCCGAGCCGTACTTCCTGGACCTCATCCGCGGCGTGAGCGCCGAACTGGCCGAGGCCGACAAGCAGCTGCTGCTCACCCTGGTCCGCTCCGAGCAGGAGCGACGCCGCTTCGAGCAGTACGTGGCGGCCCAGCGCGTCGACGGCGTGCTGCTCGCGTCCGTGCACGCCGACGACCCGCTGCCCGAGCTCGTCCGCGAACTGGGCCTGCCCGTCGTGCTCAACGGCCGGCGCACGGAGGACGAACCGGTCCCGTACGTCGACTCCGACAACGCCGGCGCGGGCCGCGCCGCCGTCGACCACCTCGCGGCCCGGGGCCGTCGCGCCATCGCCACGATCACCGGCCCCCTCGACATGTACGTCGCCCGCGCGCGCCTCGACGGCTACCGCGCGGGCCTCGCCGCGGCCGACCTCGACGCCGACGAGGCGCTGATCGCCACCGGCGACTTCACCGAGGAGGGCGGCATCCGCGCCATGCGCGAACTCCTCGCCCGCCGCCCCGGCCTGGACGCCGTCTTCGCCGCCTCGGACGTGATGGCCGCCGGCGCGCGCGCCGCCCTCCGCGAGGCCGGCCGCAGCGTCCCCGACGACGTCGCCCTGGTCGGCGTCGACGACTCCACGGTCGCCCGGCTGATGGACCCCCCGCTCACCAGCGTCCGCCAGCCGATCGAGGAGATGGGCCGCACGATGGCCCGCATGCTCCTGCAGGAACTGGCCGAGTCCGCGGCGGACCGGCGGGCCCGCGTCCTGCCGACCGAGCTGACGATCCGCGCCTCGACCTGATCCTCGGCCTGATCCTCGGCCTGAGAGGCCTCTCCGTGATCGCGGCCCGGGGGCGACTCCGGACAGCGGGGCGACTCCGGAAGGCGGAGCGGCGGCCGCCGCCGTACGATCACGCGCGGAAGGCCGTGCAGGCCGGGACCCGGAGGTTCGTGTGGACCAACTGCCCGTGGCGGACGTCGAGCAGCTGCTCGCCGTCGTCGCCGACTGTCATTCCGCGCGCACGCTGCCGGAGCTCGGCGGGCTGCTCACCGAGTCCCTCGCCGCCTGGCTGGGCTTCCGGAGCGTGGCCGTGCTCACCGGGGACACCCGGCCGCGACTCTTCCAGGACTCCACCGCGCAGGCGTCCGGGATCGTCGCGCCGGCCATGGAGGCCTACCGCGAGCGCTTCCACCGTCTCGACCCGATCGCGATAGCGGCCGCCGAGGCGGTGCTGCGCGGCGACCCGGCGCCGCCGCTGACCCTGCTGGACGCCGCCCACCTCGTGGACGGGGACCGGCGCCCCTTCGTGGACGACTTCCTCCGCCCTCACGGCATCGGCGCGGTCATGGCGAAGTCGTGGTCGTCGTCGGAGCCCGGCCCGCAGCTGGGGATCGCCTTCTTCGACCCGTACGAGCAGGCCTTCGGTCCCCGCGAGGTCGCCCTGCTCGGGCTCCTCGGCCCGGCGATCGCCCGCATCGCGGCGGGCCTGCAGGACGCCCGCCCGCCGTGGGCGAACCTGCTCACACCCCGCGAGACCGAGGCGGTCGCGCTGCTGGCGGAAGGGCTCAAGGACGAGCAGATCGCCCGCCGCATGGTGGTCGACATCGGCACCGTGAAGAAGCACCTGGCCGCCGCCCGCCGCAAGTCCGGGTGTCCGAACCGGGCCGCCCTCGCCCGCGCCTGGGCGCCCTGAGCCCTCCTGCGCCGGCCCGGCCCCCCGTGCCGGACCGACGGAAGAGGAATACCCGGCTCCCCCTCGGGCTGGACTCAGCATGGACCAGGACGGCGTCCGGGACCATGGGCCGAAAGAGGAAGAAAGGAAGCGCTTGCCCGCGGCCCGAGCAGCACGTCCGCGGCACGGCGCGTGCCGCGCCCTCGTCAACGGAACTCGTGCACGACCTCGATCGTCCCGACGATGTGGGCGTTGAACAGGTCGAGCTCCTCGGCCGGTACCCAGAGCTCCAGAATCGTCCGCCCGCCGGCCTGCTGGACGGGGTAGCGCTTCAGGAACTCCGACTCCACGTCGAACCGCGTGACGTAGCCGACCCCGCTGTGCTTGACGTTCCAGTCCCGGGCGATGCGGATCGCGTAGTCCTCGTTGAGCACCGGATAGAAGATCGGCTGCTCCGGCAACCGGGGCGGCCAGGCACGCCAGTCGGACCGGCACACCAACTCCAGCTCCTCGGGCCCGGTGGGTCGCCACAGAGTCGTCGTCGGGGTCGTGGTGCGGCTGGACATGGTGCATCGCTCTCCGAACGGGGCGGCCGCGGTTCGCGGCTGCCGGGACGAGGGACGATACCGCCGGGCCCGCGGCCGGCCGACACGATTTCCGTGCGTCCCGGCAACCGCCCGGTGGGCGCCGGAAATTCGAGCGCGTGACCCGGCCGGACCGTGGCACGCTGTCCCGTTCGCACGGTCCCGTACGCACCCGGGTCACGGGTTCCGTTCGCACCCGAGTCACGGGTTCCGTCCCTTCCGTCCCACCAGTCGTCGCAGGAGCGTCCGATGAGCACCCCTTCCCGTCTCGTCCCCTTGCTGGAGCAGTTCGACTTCGCGTACGAGCGCCTCCTCGCGCGGCTGGCCGGCCCGCACATGGACAGCGGCAACGGCACGCCGGTCGAGGTGCCGCCGATGACCGACGAGGAGTACCTGTGGGAGCCCGTCCCCGGCTGCTGGTCGGTGCGCCGCCGCACGGACGGCCCGGGGGCGCGGGCCACGCTCCTGATCGGTGCGGGCGAGTGGGGCCGCGACTCGGCCGCGCCCCCGCACCCGGTCCCGCCGCCGTTCACCACGATCGCCTGGCGGCTGAGCCACCTCAGCGAACTCCTTACCCTGCGCGCGGACCACACCGCCGGCACGCGCGCCCGCACCCGCGACGACTACCGCACGAGCGGCGACGCGGCCGGCGCGGTCGCCGAGTTCACGGCCGGCGCGACGGCCTGGCGCAAGGCCCTGTCCGGCCTGGACGACACCGCCCTCGACACCGTCGGCTACTGCACGTACCCCCACGGCAGCGACCCCGAGGACCCGTTCGTCGACATCGTCTGGTGGGTCAACCAGGAACTTCTGCACCACGCCGCCGAGATAGCCCTCCTCCGCGACCTGTACCGCTACCGCGAGACGCGCCGTTGATCTGAGCCGGAGTCATCTCGGAGGTACCGGCAGGTAGATCTTCGGGCTCGGGAATGCACACAATGTGTGGGAAGTGTGCCGATGCCCGGAGCGATCTTGCGCGCTGCGGACCGGCGCACGTCGCCATTCCGTACCCGAGTCGTCTCTGGAGCCAGCGTGACGCCTGACCTTCCCACCCCGCAGCCGGACGCGGTCGACGCCCTCCGCGCGGGCAAGCCCTTCTCCGGCATACCCGCGCTGGAAGGGGAACTGCGCTTCGACAAGGCCGCCCTGGACGCGGCGTCCCACGACTTCGGCGGCCTCGTCCACAGACGGCCGGCCGCGGTCCTGAGACCCGGCTCGCCCGAGGACGTCGCCATCGCGGTCCGTCACTGCCGGGAGCACGGGCTGAAGGTCGCCGGGCGGGGCCAGGGGCACTCCACCTACGGGCAGGCGCAGGTGCGGTCCGGACTCGTCGTCGAGCTCGGCGCCCTCAACACGATCGAGGTCCACGAGGACACCGCCACCGCCACCGTCGGCAGCGGGGTCGTGTGGAGCGACCTGCTCCGAGCCACCCTGGCCCACGGCCTCACCCCGCCCGCCTTCACCGACTACCTGGAGCTGTCCGTCGGCGGCACCCTCTCGGCCGGCGGCCTGGGAGGTCAGATCGGCCGCCACGGAACGCAGGTCGACAACGTGGTCGAACTCCAGGTCGTCACCGGCGAGGGCGAGCTCACGACCTGCTCGCCCAGCGTGCGCCCCGACCTCTTCCGCGCCGTCCTCGGCGGACTCGGCCAGTGCGGGATCATCACCCGCGCCACCATCTCCCTGGTCCCCGCCCCCCGCTTCGTACGCCACCACGTCCTGACGTTCCCGACCGTCGAGGCGATCACCACGCAGCAGACGAAGCTGATCGAGGAAGGCCGCTTCGACTACCTCGTCGGTCAGGCCCTGCCGGGCCCCGACGGCTGGACCTACATGATCGAGGCGGGGACGTACGACGGCGTCGCGGCCGACGACGAGCGGCTCACCGGCGACCTGGGCCACGCCTCGGCAGACGTCCAGGACGTGCCCTACTTCGACTTCGTCAACCGGCTCGCCCCGTCGGTGGAGGCGCTCAAGGCCATGGGCGAATGGCAGCGGCCCCACCCCTGGTACGACAGCTTCCTGCCCGCGTCCGCCGTGAACGCCGTCGTCGAGGAGACCCTCGCCGGCCTCAAGGGCAACGCGATCGGCGCGACCGCGGTCATCCTGCTGTACCCCGTCCCGACCGCCAAGTGCACGACCCCGCTCCCGGTCATGCCGGACGAGGAGCTGGTGTACCTCTTCTCACTCCTCAAGACGGCATCCGCCGGGGCGGATTCCGCCGAGGAGATGGTGGCCGCGAACCGCGTTCAGTACGACGTCACCCGCGCCGCGGGCGGCTGCTGGTACCCGATCGGCTCGGTGCCGCTGACCAAGGACGAATGGGCGAGCCACTTCGGCGCCTTCTGGACCGAGTTCGAGGCCGCCCGCCACCGCTACGACCCCGACGGCATCCTCACGCCCGGTCAGCGCATCTTCTGACCGCCGACTGCCCGACCGCGGCGGGCCCGGTTGCGTCCGGCGGGCGGTGGGCGAGAGTGGGGGAGTGGATGTCGACGCGGTCATCGACGAGCTGTACGGGCTGAAGCCGGCGGAGTTCACCGCCGCCCGTGACGCGTACGTCGCGCAGGCCCGCGAGGCGGAGGACGCCGCAGGGGCGAAACGGATCGCCGGCCTGCGCCGGCCGACGCTGGCCGCCTGGGCCTCGAACCTGCTGGTCCGAACCCGCCCCGCCGAGGCGGAGCAGCTGCTCAGGCTCGGGCAGGGCCTGCGCGAGGCGCACCGGACCCTCGATCCCGAGCAGCTGCGGCAGCTGAGCGCGCAGCAGCACCGGCTCGTCGCGGGCCTCGTCCGGGACGCCGCGTCCCTGGCCGGGGAGGCCGGCCAGGCGGTGCGGGGCGGGGCGCTGGACGAGCTGGGGCGGATTCTGCGCAGTGTGCTCGCCGATCCGGACGTCGCCGAGGAGTGGATCGCGGGGCGGCTCGTGAAGGCGCCGGAGGCCACGGTCGGCTTCACGGCCGCCCTCAGCCCCGAGCAGGTGCCGGAGCGTCCTCCGCCGCCCGCGGCGGCGGAGGACCCGCGGCTCCGGCGGGCTCGCGCCGCGCTGGACGAGGCCCGCGAGGAGGCCCGCCGGCTCGACGCCGAGGTCCACGCCGCGCGGTCGCGGCGCGACAAGGCCGACGACCTCGCCACCACCGCCGCCGAACACGTCACCGCCCTGGAAGCCGGCCTCCGCGCCGCCCGCGACGCCGCACGCCAGGCCCGTACGGAGGCCACCCACGCCACCGACGCCCTCCGCGATGCCGAGCGCTCCGCCCAGGCCGCCCGCCGGACGGCCGAGCGGGCGGAACGGGAGCTGAAGAAGAGGGACCCCCGGAGGTAGCCCGGATGCCGGACGTCGTCGGCCGGTTTCAGCCGGCGAGCACCGTCAATTGACACAGTCCGACACCAACGCTCACATCGGGGCTCTGCCCCAGGTCACAACCGCGACGCTCTGTTCGGTCTGCACCGACGCGGGCGCGGTGAACGTGGCCGAGGCGCTGCCGTCGGTGGTGCTGAGCGTGCCGAGGCCGGTCGGGTATCCGAGCCAGGCATCATCGCGAACAGCACAGGCATGATGTCGAGCCCGACGATGACGACACCCATCACCGGCAGTGTGACTTGGGAAGGTCACCCCTTCAACTGGAGCTTCTTTGCGTGCGTGGCGGGTCACCGATACACCGTCGTCCTGAAGGTGTCCCGCCGCGTGGTGTAGGCCGTGAGTGTCTCTGCGGGGGCCCGGCACAGCACACACTGGCGTAGCGGCCCTTCGGGCACGCTCGGATCCTCGAAGTCGTCGGCCGGGTCCCGGTTCATGCCGATCCGGCGCATCACCTCCTGGGAACGAAGGTTGTTGACGGTCGTCGACGCAACCACCTCCGGCAGCCCGAGGGCCTCGAAGCCGAAGGCAAGGCATGCCAGGGCGGCCTCGGTGGCGTAACCGTGCCCCCACGCCGAACGCATCAACCGCCATCCGATATCCACCCCGGCGAAGGGCATGGCTGCGTCCACCTCGTCCAAGCCGACGCGGCCGATGAACTCACCGGTCTCCCTTGCTTCCAGCGCCCACCACCCAAATCCTCGGTCGTCGAACTCGGTCTGCATGACTGCCACCGTGGCATCGCTTTGCTCCCGCGTCAGCAGTTCCCCCAGGTGTTCTCGGACTTCGGGATCGGCGTTCATCGCCGCCCACGGCTCAAGGTCGGACTCCCGCCACCGGCGGAGCAGGAGACGATCGGTGCGCAGTTCAGGCATGCCCCACAGCTGACGCGATCAGGATCCGGGTGGCGATCTCACGGCACCGTCACCGGCGCAGCCATTCGGCTCTGGCTCCGGTCCCTATCGGAGTGAAGGAGCTGGCACCCGTCACGAGAAGATCGCGTGCACCTGATCGACCGCTTCGGGTCCGTAGCCAACCGCGCCCACGGGGACTGCGCCGTTGATCGCCTCGATCACACGCCCGGCCCATACCGGCCCGAATCCCCCGCACAGTTCAATCAGCTGCACGCCCTCGCCCACCAGGCGGCGCGCGGCCTCGATGCCCTCCTCGGGCTTCTCCACCCCGACGAACACACTGCGGCACGTACCCGTGTCCACGACGCTGACATCGCCACCTGCCGCGCTGCCGTCCGCCGTGTAGATGAACCCCCAGTGTGTGAGCGCCATACGTATCGACCTCCTGTGATCGTCAGAGCCACCAGCCAAGCAGAGCCAGGGCGGGAATGGCCTGGAACGGAGACAAGCCGTGAGTGATCTACGCCGCACTCCGGATGCCCGCACTGTCCGAGTACAGCAACACGGCCCGCTGGCGCATGATCCGCCGGACAGCTCCCAGCGCTCATTGATGTCCAGTGGGAGTTCTTCGATGCGGCACGAGAAGATCTGACCGCGCCACCCTGGAAATCCTGATCACAAGGCCAAAGCCCCGTTCGGCGTCAGGAACGCCCTTGGGTTCCGTCACTTCAGTTGGCCGGACAGCGAACTTCGTCCGACGATCGACTCGGCCACCCACACCGGCAGCTGCTGCACAAGCGCGTCGACTGCCAACTCGTACCGCCGGGCCGTCGATAACCGACCCGAGCCCGACGACGTTCCCGCTGAGCCGCTGGTGGGGGCGCGGACGTCGATGCCGGGCCCCAGGCGGATGCGGCCGCCGGACGAGCGGGGGGCCGACCCCCCCCGCCCGGGCGCGGGTATACGGATCGAGCGGCCCACTCTTCGGCCACGCTCGACAGCCTGCTCATCGCCGCCGCCATCGGTCTCCCTGCAGAGGTGGTACGGCAGCCCCGGCCGGCGACGGGGGATGTGGTGGTGCCGGCCGGGGCTTTCAGGTGGCCGCGACGCCGGCCTCTCCCGCTCTCGTTCTTCGCCCCTGGCACATGGAGGACGTTCCGCATTGGTCGAGGTGAGCCTGGATCCCGCATTGCGCCAGTGTCCCGGAGGTCGAGTGGATCGTCCCCCTCATCGAGGAGTGGGTGGCCGAGGTGAGGCCCGGCTTCTCTCCGGGGCGGCATCCGGCGCTGTGGGTGACGGAGCGGTGCGGCCGGATCGGGGTGCGGCGCCTGGACGAGGTGTTCGCCATGGTGCGTGAGCGCGCCGGGCTGCCGGGCGAGCTGGATCTGCACTGCCTGCGGCACTCCTACATCACGCACCTGGTGGAGTTCGGGTATCCGGAGCGGTTCGTGCAGCAGCAGGTCGGACACGCCTATGGCCCGACGACGGCCTTGTACACGTGGGTGTCGGACGAGTACCGAAACCGGCTGATCGAGAGCGCGCTGCGGCGACGGCTGGAGCCGGGCACGAAGAAGGAGGTGGCGCTGTCGTGGTGAAGCGCATGGGGATCGTGTGGAACCTGCGTCGGCTGATGGCCGAGCGGGACATGTTCCAGACCACCGATCTGATCCCGGCCCTGGCCGAGTGCGGGGTCCATCTCTCCCGCGAGCAGGTCTACCGCCTTGTCGCCCAGGTCCCGCAGAGGCTGTCGATGGACGTGCTGGCCGCGCTCTGCTCGATCCTCCATGTCACCCCGGCCGACCTGATCACCATCACCGAGAGCCACGTCCAGGTCGCCAAGCC
Organism: Streptomyces sp. NPDC048604; assembly: GCF_043199435.1. NCBI lineage: Bacteria > Bacillati > Actinomycetota > Actinomycetes > Kitasatosporales > Streptomycetaceae > Streptomyces > Streptomyces sp. NPDC048604. Next base: position 38,636 of record NZ_JBICVX010000020.1, on the reverse strand, counting down.
GACCGCCAGCGGCGAGACGGCCACTGCCGCGAAGGCCCCGCCGGCACGCCGCGTACGCCTGACCCGGCCGGGAGACCGATGACCGTCCCCGCCTCCGCCCCGGACTCCTGGCGGGAACTCGCCCGCCTGATGACCGCGTCCCTCCCTGACCTTGCCGATCAGGATGCGGCCCGGATCGTCGCCGATCTGACCCCGGCCGCCCGCGGCCGCATCCGGGCCCACCTCGCCGCCCACCCTGACGCCCTGGTCAGCGGCGCAACCGCCGCGCCCCGCTCTGTCCAGGTCCTCATCACCACCTTGGCGGACCTCGGGGTCACCGGAGTGCGGGCACCGGCGTGCCTGCGCTGCGGACGCGTCCGCAGGCTTCGCCGGGCGGTATCCGGCGGCCGGGTCTGTCTCGGCTGCGAGGGCATCCTCGCCGCCCGCGGCAACATCGGCACCTGCACGAGCTGCGGGAAGGCCGGCCCCCGGCCGAGTCGGGACACCTGCGCGGCATGCCGCCGCCGGCAGATCGCGGCGACCCGAAACTGCTCGACGTGCGGCAAGCCGGCCGAGCTGGACCCCTGCTCGAACTGCCGCCCCCGGCCCCCGGCCCTGTGCGCCCTCTGCCACACCAGCGCCCCAGTCTCCGCACGCTGGCCGCTCGGCCCGGTCTGCACCCCCTGCTACCGGACCGCTCGCAGCCACCCCACGCCCTGCCCGGACTGTGACCGGACCCGGGTACTGATCGGTCGCGCCGAGCACCGCCGGGTCTGCGGGCCCTGCGCCGGCGTCCCCGACCCCTACGCCTGCGAACGCTGCGCCGGACCGCGCTCCTACAAGGTCGGCCGACTCTGCGACCGCTGCGCGGTCGCCGACCACTTGGAGGACCTGTTCACCGACGTGCCCGAAGCGGCGGGTACCGGGCCGCTCGCGGCGATGCGGGCTGCGTTGGCCGAGGCTCCGGATGTGGGAACGGTCCTGAACTGGCTGCGCGGCTCCCGCTCCGCCCGTCTTCTGCGGGACCTCATGTCTTCAGGCCGCCCGCTCTCCCACACTGACCTCGACGCCACGATCGACGGCCGGGCCACGGCGATGACCGCCGAGTACCTGCGCGGCCTGCTGACCGCCTACCAGGTCCTGGAGCCCCGGGACGAGCTCACGGTGCGGATCGTCCGGCACCTGGAACGGACCGTCGCCCGGCACCCCGAGCACGGCGCACTGCTCCGCGCCTACGTCCGCTGGTCCGTGCTGCCCCGCGCCGAACGCCACCAGGCCGCCCGGGCCGGCGGGGTCAAGCACCGGATCCGCTGGGCCTACACCCGCATCAACCTCGCCGCCGAACTCCTCACCACGACCGCCGGCCACGGCCTGACCATCGCCACCCTCGACCAAGGCCGCCTCGACACCTGGCTCGCGGCCAAGCCCGGCACCCGCTACGAGGTCCGCGACTTCGTCGTCTGGGCCCACCGCCGCCACCACGCCCGCGACCTCCTCGTGCCGCACCGCCCGAAAGCCGACCCGGTCGGCCTGGACGAGGACTCCCACTGGGACCTCCTCCACCAGTGCCTCACCGACACCCGCCTCGACCTCGACGTCCGGGCCGCCGGCGCGATCCTCCTGCTCTTCGGCCAGCACCTCACCCGGATCGCCGCCCTGCCCACCACCGCCCTGACCACCCACGACGGCGCGACGTCCCTCACCCTGGGCCGGACCCCGATCCCGCTGCCCACCACCCTGGCCGACATCCTCACCACCCTCGCCGACCGCCCCGCTCCCAAGGGCTGGGCCGCGAACACCAGCGCCGGCTGGCTGTTCCCCGGCCACCTGCCCGGCGCCCACATCTCCGCCGCTGCACTCAGCCGACGCCTGGCCGCCTGCCACATCCCCAACCGGCCCGCCCGGGCCACCGCGCTGGTGGCCCTCGCATGCGACCTTCCGCCCGCGGTCCTCGGCCCGATGCTCGGCCTCCACCCGATCACGGCCGTCCAGTGGCGCCGCCGCGCCGCCACCGACTGGACCGCCTACCTTGCCGCTCGCACCGAAACCGCCGCGACCGACCCGGAGAAGGAACGGGCAGACCGAGACAGATACGACACGGCCGAGGAGTGACGGGACAGGCCATGCCGCTGGCGCGGCCTCGCGGGCGAACCAAGATCGGCACCGTGCTCCGTCGGGACCTGGCTGTCGGCGAGAACGGGCGCCAGTACCTCCTCGGCCTCGGGGAGTCCTGCCGCCACCACCCTCCACGAAGTCGGCCCCGCCGGAGCGGCTGCTCAGGGGCGGGCGGCGGCGACGCGGCGGAAGAGGGCCTGGACGGCGGTGGTGACGTCGGTGCCGGGGGCGTGGTGGCAGGGGCCGGCGTAGGCATGGGTGAGGAAGTCGGCGGTGAGTTCAGGGTCGGTGACGTCGAACTCACCGGCCTTGTGCCCTTCGGTCAGGATCGTCACGAGCAGGCGGCGGGCCTGGTCCATGGGCTCCTCGCCCGCGGTCCCGAGCTCGTGGAAGAGCCGGTGGTAGAGCTCGTGGTGGTCCTGTTCGGCGGAAACCCACGCGGCGACGAGCCCGTCGAGCCGGTCGGCCCAGGACAGTTCGGGCTGTGTCAGCAGCGCGGCGGGGGTCTCCAGCATGCGCGCCCACATCTCGCCCTGGAGGGCGGCGAGGAGTTCCTGCTTGGAGGCGAAGTAGAGGTAGACCGTGCCCTTGGCGACTCCGGCCCGGGCGGCGACCCTGCTGATGGTCAGCGCCTCGTAGCCGTCCTCGAGGAGCAGGGCGGCGACGGCGTCCAGGATCTGGCGGCGGCGGACGTCCGGGGGCTGGAAGCGGCCGGTGGGCTGGGCGGGCACGGGATGACTCCTCACGAGGGGCGGTGACTGACCGGCGGCCGGTCAGTCGCTGCTCTCCAGCGTGTCATGTGGCTTGCGGGCGGTCACGATGACGGCCGCGTCGTCGGCCGGCTCCTGTTCGTGGCCGGGGTGCTGGTGCACGGGCACGCGGAGCCGGTCGGCGCGCAGGATGTCCAGGCCGAGGGCGGTCAGGTGGGTGCGGATTTCGTCGAGGGTGACCAGGTCGCCGCTCTCGCCCCAGGTGCAGCCTTCTTCGTCCCATTCGCCGAGGGCCAGGATGCCGCCGGGGGCGAGCGCGGCCGCTGCGGCGGCGAGGGTCGCGGTGCGGGCCTGGCCACGGGGCGGCAGGGCGTACGAGCTGAGGACGAAGCCGTACGTGGTCTCCGGCCGCCAGTGCGCGGTGTCGGCGACCAGCAGCTCCAGTTCCAGGCCGCGGGCGCAGGCGCTGGCCCGGGTGCCGGCGATGGCGCGGGGGGCGATGTCGACGCCGGTGACGCGCCAGCCGCGCTCGGCGAGGGCCAGGGCGTTGCCTCCTGCGCCGCAGCCGAGGTCCAGGGCCTTCCCGGGGGTGAGGGCCTCGGCGGGGGCGAGCAGGAGCGGGTCGGGGGCGCTGGTGTCGCTTCCGTCGCCGCGGTAGACGGCGTCCCAGTCGAAGGCGGGCCGCGGATCGTGCGGGGTGTGGCGTGCGTCGTGCATCTCGGTTCCTCCGGTGGGAATGGAAACGATCGAATGACCGTTGGTCAGTAGTATGACCCGCGGTCATTCGAATTCGTCAACCCATTGGAGAGTCTCGTGAACCCGCTCGCGCAGTACGACACCGTGATCGTCGGAGGCGGCCCCGCCGGCCTCACCGCCGCCCTGGCCCTGACCCGCTACCGCCACCGCACCCTGGTCGTGGAATCCCCAGTCCCGCCCCGCAACCACGCGTCGCGCGGCGTCCACGGCATGATCGGACTCGAAGGCGCCACCCCGGCCGAGGTCCGCGCCCGGGCCTGGAGGGAACTGGACGCCTACGGCCTGGCCGAACACCGCTGTGCAGCTGCCGAGGACGTGACGCGCGCCGAGGGCGGCGGCTTCCGCATCACCCTCGACGACGGCACCACCGCCTGGGCCCGCACGGTGCTCCTGGCCACCGGAGTTGTCGACGTCCACCCCGCGGGCGTCGGGGGGTTCGCCGACTGCTGGGGCCGCACCGTCATCCACTGCCCCTTCTGCGTCGGGTGGGAGAACGCGGACCGCACCTGGGGCCTGGTGGCCGACGATTCCGCCTACGCCGCAACCGCCGCGAAGGCGTTCAGCGCGTGGTCCGCCGACGTGATCGCCATCGCGCCGCCCGGCATGGACCGCGCCGCCGAGACCCGCCAGGCCCTCCGGGCGGCCGGAAGCGACCTCGTCGAAGGCGAGATCGTCCGCCTGCACCACCGGGACGGAGACCTGCACACCGTGGAGCTGGCCGACGGCACTCTTCTGCCGCGCCAGACCCTGCTCTGGTCACCACCCCAGCAGCAGGTCGCGCTCGTCACCCGCCTCGCCACCACCCTTGGCCTGGCCCTCGACGCAGACGGCTTCCTCACCGTCGGCCCCGACAAGCAGACCAACGTCCCCGGCCTGTACGCCGCCGGAGACCTCACCACCCAGTGGGAGCAAGGCGCCATGAACGCCGCCGGAGCCGGCGCCGCGGCAGCCGACGCCATCCACTTCGCCCACCCCCACTGACCCGCCTTCCAACGGAGCCAGCCACCATGACGAGCCGCGCCTTCACCGACTACATCCGCCACATCGGCGACCGCACCGGTCTGTTCCTCGCCGTCGCCGCCCACACCGGCGCCCGCCGCGGGATCTACCCTGGCAGCTACCTCGATTTCACCCCGTCCTACGCCCTGCCCGACGTCACCTACCTCGACTCCGACCCCCGCGCCCGCAAGGCCTTCGCCGACCCCGCCACCACCCTCGAACTGGCCGGACTCCACCGGCACTACCACCAGATCCCCGAGATCACTTTCGTACCAGGCGACTACACCCACACCCTGCGGGAACTCCCAGCAGCGGAATGGGACCTGGCCATCTCCCTCTATGCAGGACCGGTCTCCGAGCACGTGGCCCGCTGCCTGAAGTCAGGCGGTTGGCTCCTGGCCAACAACAGCCACGCCGACGCCGGCCTGGCCCACATCAACCCCGACTACCGCCTCGCCGCCGCCATCCACCACCGCGCGGGCCGCTACCGGCTGACCACCGACGGCTTGGAGCGCTACCTCCTGCCCAAGACACCACCACACCCCACCCGGAAGCAGCTCCAAGCCACCGGCCGGGGCATTGCCTACACCCGCCCGGCCACCGCATACCTCTTCCAGCACGTCCCCCACGGCCAGCAGCGCGGAGACCGGGGCCTCGACAAGGGGCGTTCACCTGGACCTTGAATACGGCACATTCCCAATAGCGCTCCCCGCCAGCTGGCGCCAGCGCCTGGACGCCCGCGCGGCGCGAGGCGTACGCCATAGACCAGGCCGCCTCGACGAGCCTCGTGGCCGTCACCGCGCGCAGCAACCGCTCGAAGGCCGACCAGGACCCGGCGCAATGGATGCTGCCGAGCCCCGACGCCCAATGCCGGTACGTCAGCGAGTGGACCGCCACGAAGCTGCGTTGGGGCCTGTCCGCAGACCAGGGCGAGGTCGAAGCGTTGACCGTGTACGCGGAGGCCTGCGAGACGAATGTCGTGCACTACCCCCGGCACCGTAGCTCCCGCGCGCCGACGCAACTGCGCCCCTGGTCCAGAGCGCTGGATCCAGGGGCGTGAAGCGGCGGTGTAGAAGTGATCACCGGGCGGTGACCCCGCCGAGAGGGGACTGTATCCACAGTCAGGAAGGGGGTGGACCTCTTCTTGCAGCCGTGCCCTTATCAGCCGAACATCACACTGTGCGGGACAGGCTCGCCAAAGTCGCGCGAGGAGAATGGTGGCATCGGCGAGCCCAGGGGATCCTCGCACCCGTGGTCCGAGTACACGGTGGCCTCGGAGTCGGTTCGGTTGTCGACTCGGATCGCCCCCGAGACCAGCAAGAAGCACTCCCCATTCGCCGGGTTCTCGGTGGTGAAGTCGTCCCCGTTTACATTGACGTAGTGCAACGTTCCGTTGGCCGCTTGGGCGTTGGTCGACAACCCGGTGGCCAATGCGAGCGCGGCGACGGTGGTCGCCACTACCCTCGCCGTGTGCCTGAACGCGTCCATGCCTATATCCCCTTGGGTCTGGATGAATCCTCCTCACAGGATCCCGGCATGATCGCTATCGCCCGCCCGCGACATTGCGCCGATCACTCGAATGAGGCGGGATCGCCCTGATCGTCGCGGACCAGGCCGAGGTCGACGCGCTCACGGTGTACGCCAAGGCTCACCCTCATGACCCGGCGCCTGGCCCGGAAGGGCTCCCGCACCGACAGCTGGACGAAGAAGAACCGGCCCGCCGGCTGACCACTCCTCAGTCGACAGTTTGATCGGCAGGCTACGCGCTCTCCAGAGCCTTGATCACGTGGTCCAGTGCCGGCGGCATGACCGCGATCAGGACCTCCCCGTCGGACGAATCGCATTCCACGATCCGGGATCCCGGGTGGGGCGGCGCCGCCAAGGGTTTCGGGGGCTCACGGTCCTGCCGGCGGACGGCTTACGACCCCCGGCCGTCCGCCCCCACATTGGACGAGCTGCGGGACCGGCGTGCTCGGTAGCCGGCGCGCGGCCACGCCGGGTACCCGCCGCGTCCTCGATGACACAAGGTTCAGGGCACCGCGTCCACCCGCTCCAGCGCGCGGGCGAACGCGGTGCCCGTAGTCCGCGTCGGCGGTCGGCGCCGCCGCTCCAGCTCCGAGAACCGGGAACCCTCCGGTGTCTTCAACGTCGCCACCAGATTGCCGCGCGGCGCGTTGATCTCAGGGGCTGGGCGGGCTCGCGGTCGGGGGCAGCGTGGGCCGTCCCAGACCACCGTAGGCCGGCTGGAACGGTTCGGCCGTGGCCGGGTGGGCGACCTCCTTCGGGTCGACCGCCATCACATAGGACCAGCCGCGTTCCTCGAGCGCGAGCCGGAAGGAGACGCTGCGGCCGTAGCCGGCGTCGGCCGTGATCAGCGGGACGCCAGGCCCTGCGTGGCCGGCCGGTCCAGCAATCCCGGAGCCAGACGGGTCTTGGAAACGTGCCCGATTCCGTCGGGGACACCGGCCTGTCGGCGCCGCCGGTCGTCGCTGTCCCATTCCTCGGGCAGGAACGACTCCCACTCCAGCGGGCACGACGCGGTGTCGGTCGCCGCGTGCACGCTGAACGCGACCTGGCAGTTTGCAGGCTTGCCCAACGCTCCGCAGTACTGCCGGGCCACCCCGCCGAAGCGGTCCCGCGCTTGGGGAACGACACATCGTCGATCACGCACACCTCAGGCGCGATCGCTTCGCTCAACCGCTCGGCGATCCGCCGCCGCATCGGCAGCGGATCCCACGGCGACTGGTTCACGAACTGCTGAAGCGCCTGCATGTTCCTGTCCGGCAGCCGTTCCGCCATCGGCTGGATCGACTTCCGCCGACCGTCCAGCATCAGACCCCGCAGATATCACCCGCCCCACCGCCGCTGATCCTGCCGCGGCAACGAGCCGAACACATCGGCAACGAACTCCGATAACTCACCCCGGAGCCGTTCCACCTCCCCAAGCCTCATAGCCGAAAGCCGCCCGCCACCAGGCGAGATCACTCGACGTAACGAAGCACCACTAGGCGGCGTGCGCCGCCTGACCGCACTCCGGTGATCACCCGACAAAGGCGGTGCGGAGAATGTCGGGTGATCGGGGCAGGTATCGCCGCACGATGGGGGCATGGATGACACGACCTTGGTTTCCCGTTTCCTCCGCGACGGTTTCGTGAAGTTGGAGGGCGCTGTCGCGCCGCGTGTGGCCGCAGACTGCGCGCGGCTGCTGTGGCGGGAGACGGGCTGCGACCCGGACGACCCGTCGACGTGGACGCAGCCCGTGCACTGGGTGGGCGGCATGGCTCAGGGACCGTTTGCCGCCGCTCCCAACTCCCCGTCCCTGCACCACGCGTACGACCTGCTCGTCGGCACGGGACGCTGGGAGCCTCGCTACTCGCTGGGCACGTTCCCGCTGCGCTTCCCGCACGAGGAGGAGCCGGACGACGCGGGCTGGCACATCGAGGGGAGCTATCTGCCGGAGGGCGAGAGCTGGTACTTCACGAATCTGCGCTCCCAGGGCCGGGCGCTGCTGATGCTGTTCCTGTTCAGCGAGGTCGGCGAGGAGGACGCCCCGACCCGGATCCGGGTCGGCTCACACCTCGACGTGCCGAAGGTGTTGGAGAAGTACGGGGAGGACGGGGCGAGCGGGCTGACCCTCGCCCCCGATCTGGTGACGGCGTCCGACCACCGGCCACTCGCCCTTGCGACCGGGTCCCCGGGCGACGTCTTCCTGTGCCATCCGTTCCTGGTGCACGCGGCGCAACCGCACCATGGGGTGCGGCCACGCTTGATGGCGCAGCCGCCGTTGATGCCGACAGCACCGTACGAACTGGAGCGGGCCGACGGCGCGTACTCACCCGTAGAGATTGCGATCCGCCGGGGTCTGGGACAGGACACCCCCGGTCCAGACGGAGACGGCACCGACCACAGCGCCGGATAGACGTGCTTCACGATCATCGCTGGCAAGGTGGCAGATGCGCAGCGTAGACGGGCTCTCGGGCCGCGCGCCGTGCGGCCAGTCCTACTCGGGCCCGGTAGGCGGCGGTGATGCTGTCTCGATCCAGCTCATGGGCGATGAAGGCGTTGATGCTGCGCAGCGCGATCCCGCTCCCGCTCTTGTCGGGAGTGGTCGCCTCGGGGCGCTCCAGGACGAAGCTGATGCGGTGCACCGTGTAGGCGAGGATCGCTTCGACGTGGAGGGCGCGGGCGCGTTGCGGCGGAGCCGGCGCATGGCGTGGACGAGGACGCGGCCGCTCGTGGTGGTGCGGATGTCGTGCGCCTCGATGGTCCTGACGGTGGGTTCGCTCGCACCGGGCTCGAGGTAGGTGATGGTGACGGCGTGCGGGTGGTCGAAGGCGGGGTAGAGGTCCGTGAGGGTGCGGGGGTGGTCTTGCGGTGGGTGTGCTTTCGTGGGGGCGATCAGGGCCAAATGGGCGGCCATGGGCGGAACCAACACCGGCCCGGGCATGCCTCTACAGCCGGAAGAGGTTACGCAACCGGGGGGCGGGCGAATCCAGAGGTTCACCCGCGGAACTCTCGTCTACCACCCCAAGACCGGCGCCAAGAAAGTCGCCGGAGACATCGAGCAGCGCTTGAGGAACATCGGAGGCACGTACTACGGCTATCCCAACATCGATGAGACGGTAACCCTCTCGTTCCCTGCTCCGGCCGGCGCGTACAACGATTTCCTCGACATCCAGGGAAACGTGGTGAACTCCGTCTACTGGTCCCCGTCGACAGGCGCTGTCGAGACCTACGGAGCCCTTCGCCAGGGCTGGCTGGATCGAGGCGGATATGGCGGACCGCTCGGATATCCGACGAAGCCGGAGGAAGCCGCCGGCGGTCCGGACCGGAAGCAAGTCTTCCAGCACGGAACGCTGCTGTGGAAACCCGGCCCAGGCGGAGGCGTATTCCAGCAGTGAACAGCCAATCACCACCGGGGCGTGCCGCAAGGCACGCCTCAGGCTGACCGCTTCCAGGTCGCTTTCTTCGGCGTCGTCTTCTTGCCCGCGGACTTCTTCGAGGACGCCTTTTTCGCCGTGACCTTCTTCCTGGGGGCGGGCATCTCGTGCACCGTGGCGTCGCCGGTCGTCTCGCCGCGACGCTCCCGCGCGGCCTGCACCGACTGCTCCAGTGCGGCCGTGAGGTCGACGACATGGCCGGCCGGCTCGGGGGCCTCGGCGACGGGCTGCGGCGCGCGGTGCTCCGACTTCGCCTCGCGGTGTCGGCGGGCCTCTGGGCGCCCCCGAACCCGCCCCGCGCGCAGCGGTCCAAGCGACCGAACCCGCCCCATGCCACGACGACCCGTCCGAGGCGTGGCGAGTACTGCTGACCGTCCCCGTCGACTGGTTCATCACTACCGCGCTCGCCCACATCCCCCGGCTCCGCCCGCCGAACGGCCACTGCCCGGCCGGCTCGGCGCGATCCTCCCCGACCGCCTCCACGCCTGGCGAGGCATCGGACAAGCCGACCTGAGGCCGTCCGTCCACCTCGCCCACCCGAGCCGCGTCCTTGAGGAGTGGGGCTGGCAGAACCAGCCCTACAAGCTCCGCACCGCAGGGGGAGCCCGCTGCATCTGCGGCGCGCTCCTGACCGCCCACCGCCTCGGCTACGGCAGCCAGGACACCATGAACCACGCCGCCGCCTGGATCGTCACCGAACTCCGCACCCAAGGCTGGAGCGGCCTCATCGGCCCCTGGAACCGCGCCCCCGGCCGCACCGCCACCCATGCGCTCACCCTGCTCGACGCCACCATCTGCCGCGCCGCCCGCGCCGGCGACTGAACCTCACGAGGGCGAACGAATCAACTGGGCCTCCGAGTCCAGTCGGCGCCCGCCACGTATGAGTCAGCAGAAAGATCCCCGCCACGTCGGCTGCCATCGTTGAATCCGCCGACGGCGACCCAACCGAAGGACCGGCATGACCAGCAACAGCACCGCGCGCTCACACTTCGGCGGCCTCGTCCAGTGCGTGATCACCAGCTTCGGCGAGAACCACGTCGACACCCCCTCCGGCGACGCCGTCCTCGTCGACACCCGCATCCTGCGCAACCCTCCGGACGACCCGGCCGTCCGCGAACGCATGCTCCACTCCAACGGCCTCGACCCCGAGGTCCGCCGGTACGTCATGGCCACACCCGGTGCCGACCAGCTCGTGCGCCGCAACGCCCGCATGGTCCTCGCCCTCCTCGAAGCCGAAGCCCGACAGCAGCAGACCGGAACCCGCCGGCTGAAGCGGGTCGACGTCCACGTGATGTGCGGGGGAGGGCGCCATCGCTCCGTCGCGATCGCCGAAGAGATCGGCGCCTACCTGCGCGCCGCAGGCGTCGGCTGCGAGATCGAGCACCCCCACATCGATAAGCCGATCACCTACGAGCCCTGATCAGACTGGGGCCAGTGCGAGCCGTGGCTGCGCGCCGAGGCTGCGGCTCTGGCCGCATGAATAGTTCAGATCACCGGAGGCCGGCCGAGGCGGGCGAGAGTGAGCACGGTGCGCCAGCGCATCGGCTTGCGCGGCCCGCATGGCGTGCGCCACCCCTCGGCGAAGCCGCCGAACCAGGACCGCAAGCCAGTCAGGGTGCGGGTGCGGGCCAGTGTGAGGACCACCCACACCGCCAGGTAGACCGGCACCAGCAGGGCCGGCAGGTGGCGGCGCGCGAGGTAGACCCGGTTGCGGGCGTTGACCTGGTAGAAGAACGAGTGCCGGGCGGGGGACGTGCGCGGGTGCTGCAGCAGCAGCTCCGGCTCGTAGACGACCTTCCAGCCCGCGTCGATGGCCCGCCAGGCCATGTCGGTCTCCTCATGGGCGAAGAAGAACGCCTCCGGCCAGTCCCCGACCTCGGCGAGCATCTTCGTCGACAGCACGTGCGCGCCGCCGAGGAAGCCGGTCACCTCACCGCCGCGCATCGGGTCGCCGGCTCGCAGCCGCGGCACGTGGCGGCGCTGCGTGAATCCGGTCTCGTCCGCGATGCGAAAGCCCGCGATGCCCAGCCGCTCGTCCGCCGCGTACAGGGCCTCGATACGGGCGAAGACGTCGTCGGCGACCAGCAGCCCGTCGTCGTCCAGGTCCAGCACCAGGTCCATGTCCCGCAACTGCTGCAACGCGGCGTTACGGCCGCCGGTGACCCCGAGGTTCTCCTCCAGCCGCACGGCATGCACCCACGGCGGCAGCGACGGCAGCTCGCACCCATTGGCGACCACGACCACCCGCGCGGCCGGCGCCGTCTGCGCGTGGACCGAGGCCAAGAGCTCGGCCAGCTCCTTCGGCCGCGTACCCATGGTCAAGATCGCCACGCCCAGCTTCACGACCGCACCCATCTGCTCGAAGGAGAACCATGCCTGCACCAGGCCCGCAGCGAAGCCTGCGGGAACTCGCCCAGCAGCGCCGCCTGGCAGCTCACCAGCCAATGGACCACGTGACGCTGACATGGATTGAGGGCAACCGACCGGTGGACTTCGATGCCGCGCCCAGCTTCCCACGCCCCGGACAGATGCTCGTACCGCCCGCCTCCTGGTTCACCGACGCACAGCGGGCCGACTCCAACCACGGCAACCGCCACAACGCCCGCGTCAGCCTGTACGCCACGCTGCTCGCCGAGGAGTACCAGTTGGACGCCGAGGACGTCGCGGCAGCAGGCGCGGCGGGCGCGGTCCATCGGGCAGCGTTCGCGCACTTGGAAGGAGTAGATCTTCGGGATGCCGACACTGATGAACACAGGCGGACAGACGACCTGAGCCCCCACCGTCTATCCGGGAAGGACGAGGAGGTAGTTGGGGATGATGCCGGGGTGAAGTGGAAGACCCCGAGGACGATCATCAGCAGCGGCTTGCCCGCCACCGTGCCCGGCCGCGACAGCCCGTACGCCAGGGCCACCGTGCAGAGCAGGCTGAGCGCCGTGCCGACCAGAGTCATGGCGACGCTGACCACCGCGGCCCGCGTGACCACGCCGCCGGAGAGGGCCACGTTGTAGGACTCGAAGGTCGGGGATCGCCCGGGAAGAGCACGTCGCCGCCGTTGGCCGCGAGCTCCTCCTTGGTCGCCAGGTTGATGCCCGGGCAGAGCAGGAACACAAGCGGAACAGGGCTTGGCAATCTCCCAAACGTCTCAATTTCGCCTCCATAGCACCTTGGGAACCATCCCTCACGTCTGCTAGCTTCCCCGTTCGATTCCGAACTGCCGTGACACAACGGCAGCTTCGAGACAGCAGGCATGTCTTCAGGCATGGCTTCAGACATGGGAGGCCCCATGAACAGAAGCGCCGCCGTGCCCCTCGGCGCGGCCTTACTCCTTCTCGTCGGCACGGCTGTGCCGGCCGCCGCGGGAACCCCCGGCGACGGCGCGGCCACCGACGGGGCGACGCTCTACCGCGACAACACGGTCGACGTCTCCTATCGCCAGGTCGCCCCCGGCGACGCGGCGTGGAGCCAGGTCCCGGCCGCCCTCCGCGGCAGAGCGACGGAGGGCTCGTACGTCGCCCGGCTCCAGCTCGAGAACGTCTCCGATCACCCCGTCTCCAAATGGTCGCTGACCTTCGAGCTCTCTGACCGCATCACGGACACCTCCGCCGCGAAGCTCGCCGCCCCCCAGGACGCGCGCACGACGCTCCAGGGCGTCGGCCCCACGAACACCCTCCAGCCGGGCAGGACCGAGACCGTCTGGTATCGCGCCGAGCCCGGCGCCAAGGCAGATACCCCGACCTGGGCGTCCTTCGCCAAGCACGGCATCTCGCCGACGGAGGACACCGACGGCGACCGCCTCCCCGACGACCTGGAGGTGCGCGCCAAGCTCGACCCCAAGTCCGAGGACACCGACGGCGACGGCCTCTCCGACTTCGCCGAGCTCGGCTACCGTTTCAGCTCCCCGCTCAAGGCCGACACCGACGGCGACGGCACCGAGGACGGCGCCGAGGACCCCGACAAGGACGGCCTCACGGCCGCCCGCGAGCTCGAGCTCCGCACCACGCCCACCCGCGCCGACACCGACCAGGACGGACTCGCGGACGCCCGCGAGCTGAAGCTCCGCACGGAGCCCACCAAGGCCGACACCGACGGCGACGGCGTCCAGGACGGCGAGGAGACGAGGCTCAACGCCTCTCCCCGCGCCAAGAACTCCGCCTTCGACGTGACCCGCCGCGCGGACGGCGGCGCCACCGCCGCCGAGGCCACGCTCAAGGGCCTGCGCGCCGAGCAGGTCGGCGGCTTCCAGGTCACCAGGCTCCCTGCCAAGCAGCGGGAGTTCCCGGAGTCCACTCCGGGCTACCTCGGCAACGGCTTCCAGGTCTCCGCCCCCGCGGACGGCACCGCAAAGCTCACCTTCCGCCTCGACCCCGACCGTACGGAGGGCACCGCACCGGCCCTCTACCGCTACGACGAGAAGGCCCGCCACCTCGTCAAGCAGTCGGGCCAGCAGCGTAGCGGCAGCACGATCACGGCCACCGCCACGGCCGGCGGCTCCGCCAAGTACGTCGTCCTCGACAGCCACGCCTTCGACAAGGCAGGCCCCGAGGCCCCTGGCAAGCGAATCCTCTCCGACGACCCCGGCAACGGCGGAGACCCGGGTGACCCGGGCGACCCGCCCCCGACCGACATGCTGATCCACCAGTCGTCCTTCCGCGAGGGCCGCCGCAAGGCCCCCGACCCTCAGCACCCGCCCGTCCCGGCCGACCTGCGCGTTGCCGACGACCTCACCTTCAACGACTACAACTTCGACGAACTCACCGATCTCGGCTGGGAGTTCTGGGTCGCCCGCATCACGCCCGAGTCCTGGATGTGGGCCGAGTTCAACGACATCATGAACTTCGGCAAGCTCGGCGCCGACGCCGACTACACCCAGTCCGTCGACGACCTCCGCAACGCCTTCCGCTACGGCCGCGGCGGCCAGAGCGCGGGCACGGTCACCGTCGACGACAACTTCGACCCCGGCCGCTTCCTCTACCGTGGCTCCGGCTCGGCCCTCTCCCGCGCCGTCGGCGCCTCACCGCAGGAGAAGACGTACACCGACAAGGCCGGCCAGATCATCAAGCAGTCCCTCATCGACAACAAGGGCCGCACCGATCAGCTCAAGGTCCAGGAGGACCTCTCCCAGAACTTCCTCTTCCAGGAGTTCCTCCGCCAGGACGTGAAGTACCCGGTGTACGACTTCTCGCTCTGGGACGCCAACCAGCGCGCCCTCTCCATCGCGATCCACCAGTTCCACGGGCACACGATCGCGCTGAAGGACTACAAGGTCGAGGGCAACTCCTTCTCCGGCAAGCTCGTCTTCCACTCCTACGACCACTTCGGTCTCGACCCGGACGACGAGATCACGCAGTACGGCTTCATCGACTGGTTTACGCTCCAGCACTATGACCGGTTCGACGGGAAGTACCCCCCGCCGATCGCGCAGGCGGACATCGAGATCCCCATCAGCGGCACGTTCTGACCTCGCCGACCTGATGCCCCACATGCGCTCGCCGGGCCGGGTCCTCGTCGTCACGCTGCTCGTCGTGACGGCCGGGTACCTGGCCTGGCGGGTCGCCGTCCTCGCGGGCCTGGAGGCCCACTTCGGCAGTGGCTTCGACGAGCAGCGGTTCAACCGGCTGCAGCAGGAGTACCACCGCCGCGAGGACGCCTTCGCCCGGGCCGACGCCCGGATGCGGAAGCTGATCGCGGAACACCCTCGCGCCGAACGCATCGACTGGAGCCGTTACCGGACCTGCGTCCGCGAGCCCGGCCGCCCCTCCGACGCGTGCACGACGACGCCCCCGCGCGACCAGAAGGTGTACGACGCCCTCTGGGGCGTCAGCGTGATCCTCTACCAGCCCAAGGACGAGGGCCGCACGTTCTACCGCTTCTACCACGGGGACCCCCCGCGCTACACGATCATGCGCGCCCCCGAGGACACCGCGGAGGAGGCCGAGGAGTACGCGGACGCCCACGGCTTCCGCTCCACCCGCCCCCTCGGGCCCGGCTGGACGATCCTCGGCCCGATCGACGACATCGGCCGCGAGGAGAAGCAGTTCCCGTAGGAGGGCTCTCGAAACGCGTCGCCTGCAAGCAGCAGGGAAGCAGCAGGCACGAGAGGAGCCCCCACCCCCGTGAACACGTTACTGATCACCGCCGACCGTGTCATCGCAGCCCCGCGGACCGGGTGACCGCCGACAGCGCCGTGCTCGTCGTCTAGAGGCCGGCGCCGTATCCGTCGTCGGCCCCGCCGCCGAGCTGGACGCGACGGTGGACCCCCAAGTGCAAGACACCCTCGCTGGCCGCGACTTCATGCGCGCACTGCCGCTGGCACGCACCTCGGGTGTTCTCCCGCTTGCCGCCCACGTGGCTGCGTCCAGCAGCCACCTCGGTCAGCGGCTGGAGGCGTCAACCCGGAGTGGGCGGCGACGGCCGCGGGCCGCCCGGAGCCGCGCCTTCATTCAGCGGCATCCAGAAGCCTTCCAAGGCTGGTGATGTGGTCGAGCAGCATCATGTTTCCCTGCACCTTCAGCCGACCCTTCATGAAGAGCCTTTGGTGGCCCTCCGAGCCGTTCACGAGCCGCACGAAGTCCTCATCGGAAAGGCCGACGGTGACATGCGGGCTCGGGGACTGCTCGGTGAGCGGCCCGGCAGTGCACTGGCTCTTGAGATCCAGGACGTAGGAGGAGGTGCCCCCGGATTCCGCGATGTCCAGACGCATCACACAGTTGAACTTCTTGCGCACCGCCTCGAGCTCGTCGTCGGTGCACCGGGCGAGGTACCGCGAGATGGTGTCGATGATCGCTTTCGTCGTTGCGTCGGCCACTGGAGCTCCCTTGCGCATGGTCGATTTCGGTGACGGTTCGGAGGTCTTCGGTTGGCCGGCACCCGTACCACCCGCTTCGGCAGCAAGGCGCCAGCCTTTGCGTACTCAGGCTGTGTGGCTTGTTACGCCGGGATGGTGTCGTTGACGTCGGCGAGGATCTCGTTGTCGGCGACGATCCTGACCGAGACCCCGGTGAAGCCGTCACTGGTGACTTCCTCCTCAGACCTCCTTGGCGGAGGTCCCTTCCTCTCTGGAGAACGGCGCGGCCCGGGGAACGTTGTGCGTCGATCGGGTGAGATCGGCGATCGGTCGTCTTGGGGGGCAGTTCCGTGGATCGGGGGGCAGTTCCGTGGAGCGGATGACATCGGCGGGGTCCCACTCCATCACCGGCACGACGGCCGTAGCCGTGGTTGCGGCAGTACCGGGTGGTCGGGGCCGCCGATAGGGTGAAGGCTTCGACGCCGAGAGTGAGGTCTCCGGCGGACAGAGGTCAGGCCCAACTGAACCCATGCAGCCAACTGGGATTACAGCAAGAAGCAGTGCCGGCACACCGCAGTGGCCCCGCTGGCGGCCACGGCCGCCGGGGTCAGCTTGATCGGAAGAAGAACGCACTGGACTACCTCGACGCTGCCGACGACTCGGTAACTGGCATGACCGGCTACAGTCCCTCATCTCGGGAACGTCCACCGGCACGCCATACTCGACCGGCGACAACTCCGGGCAGGTTGACGAGGTAGCGGGGACTGGCCCGCCCACGCCATTCACGAGTACCGGCTGACCCAGCGTCAGCGCGACAGCGCGTCGTGCGCCTGGTGCTCGGATCGGCGTGGCCCGGGCGGGGCGATGTGGGCGGCCCGGTGCGGGTGCCCTGCGGGGCTGACGACGACGTTGAACCGTTCGAGGTCTGGGGAGCCGTCGCTGCGCCAGCGGGCGATGTGCTCGGCGACGTCGTCCCACAGGTGTGCCGGGCCGCCCTGGAGATCGATGAGAACCAGCCACACCTGGCACGCTTCGTCCTGCTCCGTTCGCTGTGGCGTGGTGCGATCGACGGCTGGGCAGGCCCGGGAGCGTTGGAGCAGGTGGCGGCGGCCCAGCGTCTGCTGGACGCGGGGGCTGACAGGACCGACCTGGTGCTCCTGGTGCGGGCTGTTGCCTACGAAGCCGTCTTCGCTGCGGTTGACGAGTTGGACTGCGGTGGGGACGTGAACGTGTCCGGGGTGGATGTCGGCTGGGCGGTCATGGAGACCGGTGACGACGGGTCGTCCACCGGTCGCCCCCTCACTGGCCTTCACGAGGACTTGCTGACGATGGATCCGAGTGGTCGCGGTGGCGCGGATCTGTGGCGATAGGACGCTGAGCTGGGCGATTGCGTTACTTCGGCCGGGTGAGGATCCGGATGCGAAGAAGCCGGAACGGGGCCCGACCGTATATGGCTCGCTTGATCGTTTTCACGCGGTTGACGTGGCTCTCGACTCTGCCGGAGCTCCATTCGTGGGTGAGTCCGGCGGTGACGGCGTCGATGTCCTGGCGGAGGAACGCGGCGAACTTGGCGACGGGAACAACGTCGGATTGCTCCGCCTGCCGGATGCAGGCGGTCAGCAGTTGGCCTCGGCGCTTGCGGACGAGGTCCGTGAAGGCTCGGGCGAGGTCGCAGGCCCGCGCGATGCGCTCGTGTCCGGTCAGGAAGACAAGGGATAGACCCGGCCCGACTCGGCCTCCCGGTGCCGCTCCGTAGGCTGCGTGACCTGCCACCGCTGACACCCAGAACCTCGCTGGGGTGGCTCCTCGCGTTACTCCGCGGGCGTCATCCGCCAGGTGTCGTGACGTACTGCCCTTCCCCCGGGTGACACCCGAAGTGCCGAGCCGCACACACTGAAGCCGTGCAGGGGCGGGCGTGGGCGGCGCAAGGGCACGTGGGTCCGGTCGGCAGGGCCGAGTGGTCTGGGGGAGAGGGGGGAGGGCTCAGAGAGGGAGGATGCCGGGGAAGGCGCCGTGGCCGGCATGCGGGGAGGTGAGGGCGAGCCAGCCGTGGCCCCGGGTTTCGGTGCCTGAGCCGACCATGTCCGGGTCGACCGAGAGGTGGCTGCAGGCGGTGCGCGCGCCGACGGTTCCCGCGTTGGGCGGGGCGTCGTCGTACTCCGGGTCGAAGTCTGGGTCATCGACCGCGAGGGTCTCCCAGGGGAGCGGGTCGCCCTCCCATTCGGGGTCGCTCTCGGCGGCGTACTGTCGGATCACGCAGCCCTCCTCGGCAACGAACCACACGTCGGAGCCGCCCGCTTCGTCGACGAAGAAGAGCTGCGCCTGGGCGCAGTGCCGGCTGACGCGCTCGACGGTCTCGACCATGTCCTCCCAGCCCTCCCCGATGAGGAGGTCGTACGGGCCGAAGACGAGGCGCCAGCCGTCCAGCTCCGGGGTGACAAAGACGCGGCCCACGGTCTGGACGGCGCCGTCACCGCCGGGGATGGGCACCTGGATGTCTCGGCCCGCCGCCTCGACGCCCGTGGCGCACGTGATGGGTCGCCGGTGGTGCAGGTCCAGGGCGTCGAAGAGCCCTTCGTACGAGGCCCCCGGCACGGCCAGCCACCAGCCGGAGAGCTGGGGCGACGGTGCGCTCGGCGTCTCGCCCACGATCTTCACCCGGATCAGGCGCTCGATCGCCGCACGGTCGCGGGCGTCGAGCCCGTCGGCGCCGCCGCCCGCGACGAGCGCGGCCATCGCGCCCCGCCGGGTCCGCGGCGACGCGGCCGGGTCCCGGCGCAGCGCGCGCAACCTGGTGCGGTACGCCTCGTGCATCAGGAGGGCGTAGTCGTCGGCCTTGTACGGGGCGGGGCGGCGGCCCGCGTAGCACTCCACCAGGGCACGCAGCCCGGCATCGGAGTCCGTCCGCAGCCGGACGAGCCCCGCGAACCCGTTGCCCGACGCGCCGCGAGCGGAATCGGTGGCCAGCTCCGCGTAC
The DNA here is from genome assembly GCF_043199435.1 of Streptomyces sp. NPDC048604. NCBI lineage: Bacteria > Bacillati > Actinomycetota > Actinomycetes > Kitasatosporales > Streptomycetaceae > Streptomyces > Streptomyces sp. NPDC048604. The sequence goes on along the minus strand of NZ_JBICVX010000020.1, from coordinate 19,376 downwards.
CGGTCGGCGCACCGCTCGTCGAACGACCCGAGCAGCCGGCCCGCCGCCCAGTCCTTCACGTTGCCGCGCCGCCAGGCCGCGAGCACGGCGTCGAAAGCGGCGGGCCCGATCAGGGCCAGGATCCGAATGACGGGCTGGAGCGTGGCAGTCGACCGGGCGTCGGCGACGTCGGCCAGCAGCGCGGGCACCACGTCGTCGGCCCGCTCCGTGAGGAGCGCGAGGACGGCCTCGGCCCGGGCCCGCTCGTCACCGTCGGCGCCGGTCGGATCCCCCAGGCCCCGGAGACCGCCAAGGCCACGGAGACCGCCGAGGGTACCCGGATCGCCGAGGTCCTCCAGCGCGTCCACGGTGCCCAACGCGCCGCGGTCGCGCAGCGTACGGAGGTCGTCGAGAAGGGATTCGATCTTCACAACGCGCACGGTATCCGGCCCCACCGACACTACAACGGCCCACCCCGGCCGGACCGTTGAGCGACGTGGACCTGGGGTCCGGTCCCCTGCAAGGAAATGTGCCTGCTCGGCGGTGCTCGCATGCGGTTGGATACTGCGATCAGTGAAAGCCCGGGTACCCGGGTGACGAGGTCGAGATGGAGACCAGGTGGCGATACCGAAGCGTCCGGATCCCTTGGAGTCGTGGGTCGAGCCGGCTGCTGAGGCCGGCGACGTAGCCGCGATGAAACGGCTCGGACAGTACCTCTACCAAACGGGGAGCCAAGGCAACGCTCCAGCCGAGAAGTGGCTGCTCGCTGCCGCGGAGGCCGGTGATGCCGAAGCGATGTACTCCCTGACCCGGGTCCACCATGACCGGGCAGTGAACGCGTCTCCGCACGGCCGGGACCACGAGTTCACGGCGGCGTCCTGGTGCAGGCGGGCCGCCCAGGCAGGATGGATACCAGCGATCCGGAGCATGCCTGCGTACGCCGCGGACCAAGATGAGCGCGAGTGCTGGCTCCGGAAAGCCGTGGAAACCGGCGATCCCTGGGCGCCGTCGAACCTCGCCGGCGTTCTCGACGAGATGGGACGGGCCTCCGAAGCGGAGCACTGGTACCGCAGAGCCACGGATGAACCCGGCTGGATCGGCCTTTCTGCGCGTGACTCCCTGGGCGATTTCCTCCTGAGGCAGGGCCGCCTGGAAGAAGCCGCAGAGTGCTGGAAACAACTCGCAGAAGCAGGCGAACCAGCAGGCGCCTGGCACCGGGCCTACGTTCTCGAGAAACTCGGTCGGCCAGAGGAAGCCGCAACGTGGCGTCAGCAGGGAGACGCCCTGCACGCTGCCAAACGTGCCCAGGAACTCGACTGTCCAGAGCGGTAGGACGAGGCCTTTTCCCGACCCCGGCGGCGTCGAGCATCCGAAGCCAGCCGTGCTTCGTGAAACGCGGACGGCCGGACTGGCTGACCTGGCTGCCCCCGGCACGTACGCCTGTTCCCCGCCCCGGACGGCTCGGTCGGTGCGGTGAGGCGGCCTCCTACGACACCTCGCCCAGGGCGGTGGCCCCGACTTCTCCCCGTTCGCCAAGGACCAGATCGGCGACCAGCGGCCCGGCGCCGGAACACGCCCGACCCGGCCGTGGCCGCGGCGAAGGGACATGGGAAGACGGCCGCGGCCTTCCAGCGGGGCCTGGCGGCCCTCGCGCAGTACATCGCGAAGGAGGGCGCCCACCGCGTTCCCCGCGGCCACACCGAGGAGATCCTCCCCGACGGCACCGCCGAGCCCGTGGCAGTCCGGCTGGGGGTGTGGATCCCCAACACCAAGACCCGCCGCGACAAACTCACCGACCCGCAGCGCCCTCAGCTCGCCGAACTCGGCGTGGAATGGGCCTGATCGGCGTGTGACAGCGCTACGCCGCCTCGCCTACGCCACACGCGCCTGTGGTGCCGCAGCGGTATATCTGGGAACCACAGCCGCGTTCGTGGACAGGACCGGACGCGCTGTCTCCCCGCGCTGGGAACCGTGCCATCCCCCGAGCAGCACGGCTCCCAGTGGCCGGCTCGCCGCCCAGCGGCGACTCCGCCGCTCTGGCGTGCGCAGCACGCGGCGGTATGGGTGACGCTGCCTCAGGGCCCGATCGCATCGCCAAGCTCTGGCGTTGGCACGGAATGACCACCCAACCCGAGACGCGTGAGTGCGTGTGTGACTCCGATCTTCCCCTGCACCGACACCCGCACCAGCGTCTCCCCGCCGTCCACGGCCCCTGCGCCGTCGCCCAGTCCCGCGCGTCGGCCGCCTCTGGCGAGGCAGGGGGCGTCCGCCGCACGAGGTGGGTGTGCCCGCATCGGTTCTTCCAGAGGTCCGAGGCAACCGTCCATGTCAGCGGCGCCGGTGGTTCGGCGGCCGCTCCCGGGCCTTCTCGGGCAGGAGTACGGCTCCGAGCGTCACCATTGCCACGACCGCCAGCACCCCGCCGACCACACCCGGCCGCTCCCACCGGCGCCTCCACCGCTCGGACGGGAGCCCCGGCGCGCGCGCGTGCACGGGTTCCAGCTCGGGTTCTGGCGCCGCCTCCGGGGCCGGCGCGGGCTCGGGCGCCGGCTTCGCGCGGGGTTCCGGTGCCGGAGGGCGGCGGGCGGCGTCCGCGCGGTTCCAGGCCACATCCAGGGCCCGCCGCTCCGCCCCGTCCGCACCGCACAGCAGGGCGAGGCGGGCGACGACGGCGAACTCCTCCGGGACGGTCGCGCCGGAGCAGTAGCGGTGGAGGGTGGACGCGCTGACGCTCAGGCGCCGGCCCAGCGCCTCGTAACTCCTCCCGTCCCGCGCCTTCAGCGCACGCACGAGCCGCGCGAACTCCTCGACGGCGGCGTCCTTCGGCATTCCATCCCCCTCGACCCTGCGTCCCACCCTTCACGTCCTTGCACGTCAGTGGGGATGGAATGGTTCCGGGACGGATGCCGGGCGCGTCACCCTTGCAGGCGGCGGGCACGGCCCCGACGCTGGTGGAGCACTGACCGAACGACCCGACGGGGGATCCACCACCATGAACAAGCTCCGTACCGCACTCGCCACCGCCGCCGCTGCCGCGCTGGGCCTCGCGGCCCTCGCCGCCGCCCCGGCGCAGGCCGCTGTCCAGCCCGCCTTCCTCGCCGCCTCCCAGATGCCGCCGTCGTCGACGCCGTGGACCGCCACCCAGGTCTTCACCGGCGTCCCGGAGAACGGCGGCGCCCTCTGCGCCCCGTACAAGATCCCGGCGCAGAACACCCGCTACCGCGAGTTCAACACCGAGCTCGACACCAACGGCGTCCAGATCACCACCGTCGCCCGCACCGAGGCCGAGGCGGTGAAGCTGGTCGACACCCTCCGCAAGGCCCTCGTCGGCTGCGGGCCGCTGCTGGAGCGGCAGAACCCGGGCCTGCACGCCGTCAGTGCCGCCCACGGCAAGGTCGCCGTCGAGGAGGGCGCCTGGGTCTACAGCCTGGACACCGCCGACCCGCAGATCGGCATCACCGACATCCACCTCTTCTCGGTGGGCCGTGACGGCCGGACCGTCACCTTCGTCCGGTGGGGTCAGATGGGCGATCTGAAGGACGCCCCGCTGACGGCCTTCCGTACCACGACGAAGACCGCCGTCAACAAGCTCTACTGACCCGAGGGCTTCCCCTAGTGACCTGAGTCAGAGATTCGTCGGCAGTAGGCGGCGACTTTGTCGAGGATCTCGTCGGCGGTCTTCGTCCAGACGAACGGTCTGGGGTGCTCGTTCCAGTTGGCGAGCCAGGCTCGGATGTCGCGTTCGAGGGCTTGGACGGAGCGGTGGACGCCGCGCTTGAGCTTCTTCTGCGTGAGCTCGGCGAACCACCGCTCGACCAGGTTCAGCCAGGACGGGCTGGTCGGCGTGAAGTGCAGGTGGAACCGGAGATGCGCCAGCAGCCACCGCTTGATGTCCGGTGTCTTGTGAGTCGCGAAGTTGTTCAGGATCAGGTGGACTTCGTGGCCTTCGGGGGACTTCCTTGTCGAGCCTGGCCAGGAACTTCTTGAACTCCGCCGCCCGATGGCGGCGGTGGAGGGAGCCGATGACCTTGCCGGTACAGCTTCCCCTGTTCGTACAGGACCTCTTGGCGGCGCATGCGGGCGGCGAACGGCGGCCTCCGTGTCCCGCGGCGACCGCATCAGATCGGCGCTTTGTACCAGGAGGTGGCGGGCGTAGTCCGGGGCCTGGAAGAGCTCCGGCCGACCGGGCGCCAGCCCGAACCGCGGTCCGGGAAGCGGCGGCTGCTTCGGCGTTCCTCGCCTGCGCCGGCGGCGTGAAACAGACCCTACTGTTCCTCAAGAGCCGCTCCGACCTCACCCGCACAAACCTCGTCGGCAGTGGCAAGAAGAACGAACCCCGGCCTTTCGACTACCGGCGCAATACGCCCAGCGCTCCATCTGGGGCGCGGCGTCGTGCCCGTCCAGCTGCCGCGGCGGGCGTTCGTCTCCCCCAGCGCGCCTGACCGACGCGTCTCCGCCTCACCTCCGCTATCCCTCTCCGGCAATGACCCCACCTTGTGCGAGCACCCGACCCCCTGCCCGTCCGCCACGGCGCGCGACCGGGAGGCGGCCAAGCCGTCCGCCTCCTATCCCGAGCAGGGCTGGACCCTGCTGTGCAACGGGGTCCTGCTCTTCCACGTTATGTCGATCTCTGCGGTCTCTGGTGCCTTTGACCTGCTGGTTTGCGAGACGGACATGTCGATGTCGGGTGATCGAATCGTCTCCAGTCGCTCAGCTGGAAACGCTGCTCGCGATCGTCTGCGCAACTTGGGTGGGCGAGAGGTGAGTGGTGTCGATGACTTCGGCTTCTTGACGCAGCCAGGCCAGGGCGTCCTGGTAGCGAGGAATGTGGTCCAGGCGCCATTGTCGAGCGCCGGTTTCGACCATGTCGCTCTCGATGCGTTGGGCCAGCGTGTCTGGATCGGTGTGCAGCACGAAGTGCCGCACCGGAATGCCAGCCTTCGCCAACCCGGCGTGGATCTCTCCCCAGTACTGCTCGACCAGCACCGACTGGGGTATTACGAGCACTCCGCCGACGAAGTCGAGGACCTGCGAAGCGGTCTCCACGACCAGACCACGCCATGGCGGCCATTCCTGGAAGTCCTTGACGGGAACGGAGTTGAGGACATGCCTCAGCATGAAGCCGACGGTCTCGGAGTCGAAGACCCTTGCGTCAGGAAGGAGCGCGGCAAGTTCCTCCGAGGTCGTCGTTTTGCCGGCGCCGAAGGTCCCGTTCAGCCAAATGATCATGCTGGTGGCCCTATCTGGGAGGACGGAGTCGCTGTTGGCGTCTCGGACAGGGCCCGGTCTGCGCAGTACCCCCGCCGACGTGTCGCGGGAGTCAGCGGTGCTCAGCAGGTCCATTCGCTGCTGTGGTTGAGACAAGGTAGGTGGAGATCCCGTCGCCGGTCGGTCCGCTGGACCTGACTCGTCCTCACTTCGTGGGGAGATCTGCGGGGCGGGCACGTCCGCGCTGGCCCACCTGCTCGCCGGACGCGGTGCGCAGGTGTCCGGCTCGGACGTGAAGACGGGCGAGGCGGCGGCCGGGCTGGAGAGGGCGGGCTGCCGGGTCCGGGCCGGGCATGACGCCAGTGTCGGAAGTCCTGGACACCTACGTCTGCCACGGCGTCGTCGATGGCGAGGGGCATGTCGACCGCGGCCGGCCTGATGCTCCTCTCGTGCCTGCTGCTTCCCTGCTGCTTCCAGGCGAAGCGTCCCGCGACCCCACCTACACCGCAGCGGTTCCCGCACCGCGCACGGCCGCGGCGCTGGCGGCCCGCCGCCAGCGGACCGAAGCCGCCCTCCACCGCGTCCACGCGGCCATCGCCCGGCTACGGCGTGAGAAGGCCCAGGTCAGCGTTGCCGCCGTCGCCCGCCGCGCGGACGTCTCCCGCACCTTCCTGTATGACAACCTGGAGGCGAGAGCCGCCATCACCACCGCGCCATGGCCGAGGCCGGCGAACGCCGCGTCCGGACGGTCGCCGAGCAGGACGACGAACGCGAGGCAACTGGCGCGAACGCGCGCTGAACGCCGAGGAGAGCCTGAAGGCCGCCAAGGCCGAGATCCTCGCTCAGCGGACCCGCATCGGCGAACTCCTCGGCCAGATCCGCGACTTGAAAGCCGAATGGACCGAGGAGACCATCCAGCGGATCCCTTCCGAGAACACCTCCCTCAAGCAGCGTGTCCGCCAACTCGCGACCGACAACCGCACCCTCGACGAACGGCTGAAGGCCGCCCGGTCCAACCTCCGTTTCCAGGACCGACGCGTCGCTGACCTCGAAGCCCAGCTCGCGGGCAGCTGGCGAACCCGTGACAAGCCGCTTTGACCGGCCCGATGCCCACGGGGATACCGTGGTGTCGGGCCGGACAACACGGCAGGCTCTCCGCAATCGCGACGCCCTGACGGGTCAGCCGCCGTAGCCGTCATCGGCCGCCCGCTTCCGGTGACGATCAGGGTCGTAGATCGCGGTGAGAAACGGCGTGATTCCCAGGGCATAGAAGCCGTATTCCAGCTGCTGGTACCACGCTCGTTCGCTCTCAAGCTCCTTGGACACCTGAACGGGTAAGCCGCCGGCGTGGTCGCCGGTCGACACCATGACCACGAACGACATACCCTCGTCTGCTGGGTCAGACGGATTAGCGATTACCGTGAAGTCCCAGGTTGCCGCTCCGGGGACGTCCGAGCCGGCGTCCAGACGCCGCAGGACGAACGTCGGCTGTCGCAGCAGCACTCCGGACTGTGCCCGGATTGCCATCGCATTCTGTCCCACGATCCGCCAGGGTGGCTCCGGACGCGTGTGGTGAACGTCGGAAAAGAGCTGGTCCCGCAGTTCCGAGTACCGGGCGGCCGCCTGGGCGAAGGCCCTTGTATCCTCGGCCAGTTGCGGTCTGGTGTCGCAACTGCCGAGCAGACCGCCCAGTGAGTGCAGCCTGTCCCGGATCCATGGCTTGAGGAAGCGATCAAGAGCACCGAGCCGGTAGGCGTCCTCGGCAGACTCAGCAACCAACAGCGCACCACGCGCCAGAGCCTGATATCTGTCCGCGAGATCCATCGACACCCCTCCCCGAGACGACAATCTCTCTCACCGTATCGATCAACAAACCAACAGCGAAGGCTGATCGGACAGAACGCCCACGGGAGACCCTGCAGGACCGCCACCAACACCGAGACCACTGGACGAGCGATGCCCCCCAATCCCTCGTTGCGGACATGTACTCTATGAGTACTGAGGCTGAACTCGTGATGTCGTGACGGGTTATGCGGGTCGGATGGTCAGGCCGGTCTCGGCGAGGCAGCCGTCTATGAGGTGACTGCGGTACTGGATGTGCCGTAGACCGCGTCGGCTGCGCTGGACGAGGTGTTCTGGGGTGTTGAAGGCGACGTTGGAGAGCCAGCCGCGCCGCAGCAGGGACCAGATCCCTTCGACGGGGTTGAGGTCGGGCGCGTAGGGCGGCAGGTAGTAGATGGTCAGCCAGTCCCGGCCTTCCGCCCACTGCCGTAAGTCGGCGGCCTTGTGGACGTTGAGGTTGTCCCAGACGAGCACGATCGGACCGCCGAGCTGCCGGTGGGCGACAGTCAGCAGGTCCCGGTAGTCCTGCCAGGAGAAGCTCTTGCGTCCGTCCCGCCGGCCGTCGTCCCGACGGGGTCGGTAGATCAGCCGGGACCGGTGGCCGGGCTTGTAGCAGGTCAGTGCCGCGATGGATATCCGCCTGCGGGAGCGGCCTCGCACGCGCACGATCGGGGTCCGGCCACGCTGGGACCAGGTCCTGGCCTGCGGCGGCGTCATGGAGAATCCGGCTTCGTCCTCGAAGACGAGCCAGGCTCCACTCACCGCCGCGAGTCTTCCGCGCAGGGCCACACCTCGACGACGAGGACGACCTGCTGGCGTTCTGCGACCTCCCCGCCGAGCACTGGATACACCTGCGGACCACGAACCCCATCGAGTCGACCTTCGCGACCGTTCGCCTGCGCACGAAGGTCACCAAGGGCGCGGGCAGCCGCGCTGCCGCACTCGCGATGGTGTTCAAGCTCGTCGAGTCCGCCCAGGCCCGCTGGCGAGCCGTGAACGCGCCCCACCTCGTCGCCCTCGTCCGCGCCGGAGCCTGCTTCGAACGCGGCCACCTCGTTGTATGCCCGGAGGCGGTGACCGCGTGAACCACGTCACTGCGGCTTGCACTGCTCAGTCCGACAGTTCCCACAGCAGTCGGTAGTACATGATCCGTTCCAGGTCCGGCTCGACTCCGTAGGCTTCGAGCAGCGGCTCTTCCCATCCCGGACCGTAGTTCCACTGCGTACTCCATGTGGCAATAGCAAGGTCGGCCCAACGGTCCGCGACACCCAGCGTGCCGAGATCGACATGTCCGGTCCACATGCCGTCGTCACCGACCAGCGTGTTGGGAGCGCAGGCATCGCCGTGGCAGACGACGAGCCGGTCGATGGACGGGATGTCAGCGAGCACGCCGAGCGCGCGCTCGACAGTGCCGAAGTGCTGAAGCTCTTGAGGCCAGTCCGCCGAAATGGTCCGGCCCGCCGCTGCTCGTGACCGCGCACTCTCCAGGCGCTTCTCGGCCGACCAGTCGAACGGGCAGTCCGCGACGGGCAGCGCGTCATGGAGCGCCCGCAGCCCGGAGCCGACCGCACGTACCGCGGTGCCGGGGTCGCGCTTCCAGTGACCGTCCACCGCCATACGTCCGGGCAAGCCATGGGTGATGATCCAGGACCCCGTTTCGTCAGCGCCCTCACCGAGTACCCGCGGCACCACGGTGAACCTCGCCGCCCACCGCAGGCGCGCCACCTCAGCCGCAAGGTCGATACCGCTGCCGACCGGCGTCCACTTTACAAACCGACGCGTATCACCCAAGCCGACTTGGTACGTCAACCCGCCGAGTCCGTTCTTCCATACGGCTCGTACCGGCTGCCCCGCCGCGAGCTCGGTGACGATACGTGGAGGCTCGACAGGTTCTTGGGGCGAGGAGGCGATCATCCGCTCATTCTCACCAGAGCGGCCGATAGCCAGCCAACCACTTTTAGACACTTCGGTCAGCAGCCCATGCCGTCAGCCAGCTCAGCCAGCAATGGAGGCCCGACCGATCCACAGGATTTGACCATTCCTCCTCCAACCCGACCTCACCGGCTCTGTCCTGGCCGCGAAGATCGCACTGCGCAGGCTCCCGCGAAGCCGCGTGCAGCGAGCGGCAGGGCCGGACAGGGGCCCGCCCGCTCACCGTTTTCGCCCGGCAGGCGGTCTACGGTGTCGCAATGACAGTTCTGATCAGCGGCGGAAGCGGCTTCCTGGGCTCCGAGCTGGTTGAACAGGCGCGTCGCGCCGGCCACACGACGGTCGCGACGTACGCGAACAAACCCAGCAACGCCTCCCCATCCGCGTGGTACCTCCTTGATCTGCGGGACGCGGGCAGCCTCGACGCAGTCATGGATGCAGTGAGCCCACAGTTCATCGTCAATGTGTCGAGTGGCAAGACGGACTGGGCGGTCACAGCCGAAGGCCCGATTCGGCTCGCCATTACGGCGGCGAGGCATGGAACCCGCCTGATCCATGTGTCCAGCGACGCGATCTTCTCCGGCGCTCGGGTCCACTACGACGAGTCCTGCCTCCCCGATCCTGTCACGCCAGCGGGACGGACTCGATGCCGCCCGGCTTCCTGCCGGCCTCCGCGCCGACAGCACGGTGCCAGGTGCCCTCGACGTACCGGAGGCGGGGGCTTCGGCGTGCGCGGGTCAGGCGCGTGCGGTGACCAGAAGAGTGCCGAGGGCGGCATCCGGGGCGGGGACGACGTCGGCGTGGACGTCGGTGAAGCCGTGGCGCTTGAGGAGGTCGGTCCACTGCGCGGGGGTGTGCTGCCAGCGGTAGACGGTGAGCTCCATGTCCGGGATGTCCAGCCACTTGCCGCCCATCTTCTGCGCGCCGTACTGCCCGACGACGGGCTCGCGGTGGGAGAAGCCGAAGACGCCGCCGGGGGCCACGTGCTGGGCGACGCGGGGGAGCAGCTCGTCGGGGTCGGTGAACCAGACGGCTCCCCACGTCGAGTAGATCGCATCCCACTGCCGCACGTCCTGGTCGAGGAAGTCGAGCACGTCCGCGCAGACGAACTCCAGGCCGGCGACGTCGGGCCAGAAGGCCCGGGCGCGTTCGGTCTGGACGGGCGAGAAGTCGACGGCGGTCACTTCCACCCCGGCCCGAGCGAGGAAGGCGGCGTTCTCGCCCTCCGCCGGACCCAGGTCGAGCGCGGTCTTCGGGGTGCCGAGGAGCTCGGCGCCGGGGCCGTTGCTGCCCACACCGGTCCAGTCGAAGCAGTCGGCCGCGGGGGGCTGCTGGGGCTCGTCGCCGCGGTGGGGCTTGTACTTGTCCCAGTATTCGGCGGGGGTGGTGGGCGCGCTGGACATGAGGCTCCTCGGGCTCCGTAGCGTGTGCGCGAGACGCTACCGGTGGGAGCCCCGAGGCGGCAGCGAAAGCCCGAAACTCACGCAAAAGGGCACAAAAGATGGCCGGAGCCGCCCGAAGGCAGCCCCGGCTTGTCTCGTGCTGGTGCGGGTCAGTGGCAGCTCGTACCGGGCGCGCAGGGGCCGCACTTGCCGTAGTCGGCCTCCCACAGCTTCCAGTCGACCTCGAACCCGGCGTCCGCGATGATGTGCGCGGTGCGCTCCACCGAGCCGTCGTACTTGAACTCCAGCTCGGGGATGTGCTCCAGGAACTTCCCGTCGAAGTGCTGGTGGCAGAACTCGCGGTAGTTCCGGGTGTCGAGGATGAAGACGTGCACGGCGATGTCGACGACCCGGCCGCAGCACATCTCCAGCTTCTCGTCGTACCGCTCCATCGCGGTGATGAGGTACGAGACGGCCGCGTGGAACAGCCGGGTCGCCATCACCTCGTCGAACGGGTGGTCGCGCATCAGGAGGGCGATCTCGCGATCCCAGACCTCGGGCTTCACGTAGTCCCGCGGGTTGCGGTACTCGCGGGCGTCGGCGGCTTCCGGCTCGGTGGCCAGCAGGGTCATGGTGGTCCTCTCGACTGCTTCGAGTGGTGCAGGGGTGGTGCAGCCCTCGCCGGGCGGCAGTGCTGTAGGAGGTGTCGGCGAGGGACGTCTTAGCGGCCTGCGAGGGCCAGAGTGATGACGAGAGCGCTGAAGGCCAGGACGTACGTGACGACGGCCACGCGCTGCCTCACGGCACGAGCTGGATATTGTCCGCGGCCGTGGTCCACTCGATCCCCGACGCGGGACGGATGTGCGCGACGCGAACGGTCCGTCCTCGGCTCTCCTCGTGGACGATCGCGGTGAGCTCTCCCTCGCCCCGGCTCGCGATGTCGCGGACGGTCCTGTGGAGCCAGGGGTGATTGTCCTCGTGGAAGAAGGACCCGGCGGTGCTCACTGCTCGGTCTCCTCTTCGGCCTGGTCGTCGGCGGCCTGCGCGAGGAACCTGGCGAACCCGTCGGCCGCGCGGGCGGCGAGCTCCGGACTCGGGACGCCGAACTCCGGCTGCTCGTCGGCGGGGAGGGGCGTGGTCATCGCGCACTCCTTCATGAGGCAGCAGCGGGCCGCGCTACGAACGGGACGAGCACGGCCCGCTGCCTTCGGGGGAACCACCCGGAGCGTCCTTCAGGCCCTCCGGGGGCATGTGACCAGTGAACGGCTGAACGCGTCAGCGCCTCAACGCGATTGCGGCTGATTGCGCGGATTCACCGGAGAGCGTCGATCGCGGCCGTGATGAGGGCGCGGGCCTGGTCGCCGTAGACGGCCATCTTGGACAGATCGGCGAAGGCGCGGGCATAGTCGGCGAGTTCGCGCGGCTGGTGCACGTTGATCTCTGCGGTGAGCGTCTCGACGACCACGTGCCGGTCGTCGAACAGGTAGAACGCCTCCAGCGGCCAGACGGTGCGCTCGGCCCCGGACGGGATGACGCCGAGGGACACAGAGGCCAGGGACATGACGGTGAGAAGGTGCCGCAGCTGGCCGGCCATCTCCTCGGCGGTCCCGAAGCGGTGGCGCAGCACGCCCTCCTCGACGACCACGGCGAAGCGGTGGCCGCCTTCGTACAGGAACCGGCTGCGTGCGATCCGGGCGGTCACTGCCTCGGCGACGTCGTCGGGGGTGCCTTGGAAGCGGGTGATGCTCCGCATGAGTGCGGTGGCGTACGCGGGCGTCTGGAAGAAGCCGGGGACGACGTTGGAGACGTAGACGCGCTGACGGGACGCCTTCTCGTTGAGGGCGTACACCTGTTCCTGGAATCTACGCATCCCGGTGCGCTGGAGCCGGCGCCACTCTTGGTACATCGACTCGACGGCGCGGGAGGTGGCGATCAGGTCGGCGGCCTGGTCATCGGCGTTGCAGGCGGCGCACCAGCGGCGGATGTCGCTCTCGGACGGGGCTGCCTTGGCGGTCAGCACGCGGGAGGTCTTCGCCGGGTTCCACCCGCACCGGGCCGACAGCCGCTTGCCGTCGATCCCGGCGTCCAGCATCAGCTCCCGCAGACGCGCGGCGACGGCCTCACGCGCGGCCTGGGCGCTGGAGGAGGGAGACGTGGGCATGGGCTGTCTGCTCGGTGTCGGGCCGGCTCAGACGTCGTACTGCTCGTGCGGGGTGCCGCGTTCCCAGACCGCTTCGAAGGCGGAGGCGCAGAGCTTGACCACGTCGGGGTCCTCGGACATCGAATACTTCGGGTTCGCCCAGTCGCCTGCGCCGGTGAAGTGGTTGAACTGGACCGCCTTGTTGTCGAAGATCCAGAAGTCGTTTCCGGGCAGCGCGATGTCTGACGCCTTCCGGCGCGGCAGCCAGCGGACCAGCTCCCCGGCCGCCAGGTTCACGGTGGTTCCGGCGTGCTCGAACCGGATGTAGTCCGTGACCGGCTCGGATACGATGCGGGCCCGGCGCATCACGACGCCGCGGGCTACAGTCTCCTTGACCAGCGGCACCCAGCCACCCCAGTCAGCCGTCGCGGGGTCCGTGTCGGGGTGGATGCCCGTGCGCTTGAAGCGCTCGAAGTCCGCGGTTTCGTCGCCGACTCCGTAGACGTCGCGCATCTCCAGGTGCACCGCGGAGTGCTGGGCGGCCCTCAGCAGCTCATCGAATTCCGGCACCGCGTTCTGCGACATCACACGCCTCCCTCAGGATCGGCACCATGCGAAGCGGGATCCGCACGACCGTCTCGTGCTCGGGGATGCCGGTCGCGTGGACGGTCACCCACTCGGTCTCACTGATCTCGGCCGACGTGACGTCGTCCGCCTTCCACCCCTGGATCACCAGCTCGTTCTTCTCGTCGTCCACCCACACCGTGGGGGAGCCGTTGCCCTGGGTGTTGGGGTCTATCCCGACGAACCGTAACGCCATGACGATCTCCGTTGTCCAGCCGCTTGCGCGCTCTTGCACGACCATTTCGCGCAGGCCCGGAGCCGTCAAGGGCGCTACCGGTCAATGACGTTGCCCCGAATCGACGAAGGCTCCCGCGGACCGGCGGGGGAGTGTGTCCGCGGGGAAGGGGTGGCTGTAGTGGTGGAGTCGGGCATGCGGGCGACCGTCACGGCGCGCGGGTCGATGCCGCGGGCGCGGTCGCGCAGTGTCCGGCCGGCCTTGCCGCCCAGGATCCGGCACACGGTCGCCTGGTCCATCGCGGCGAGCGCGCCGATCGTGTGCAGCCCGAAGCGCTCCAGCGCTGCGGCCTGCGCCGGTTCTCTGAACTACGGATGCGTGGCCACGTTCTCGACTGTGGGGGTGCCTCCGGTTAGCGGCCGGACACGGGTGTGATACTGGTGACCTCGCGTATTCAACTGTCGCCAGTTCCCCGAGGAGCCCAGCCCACCGGAGACCGTGTGTGATCTCCAGCGGCGTATCGACTCCGGGTGAGTTGCTTGTGCTGGTCCGGGGCCGGTGGCGTTCAGCGGCGCTCGGCGAGGACCTGCCGCCGGGCTGCTTGGGCCTCGACCCCGGGCCGCCGTGATTCAGCGGTACTGCTCCGGAATTTCGATCTCGTCTGAACCGTCGGAGATGTACTCCACCCCCGGGTTCGCGACCTCGGCAACGACGATCCAGGGTTTGTGCCCCTCCACTTCGCAGACCGCGTGCAGGCGCAGTTTCGCCTCCCAGTACCCGTCCACCCAGTCTCCAGGGTCTTGGAACCAGCTCGGCGGCTCGGAGTTATCCATCTGCCGGTGCACGAAGTTGCCGCGCTCCAGGCTCCGGATAATGCTCTGGCGGCCGGGCGCGGCAACCCCGTCGACCCCAGGGCTGAATCGGGCGGGCCCCCAGATCACCGACGGCAGCTCCGTACGCATGGCTTCGTCGTCATGCGGTCTGGCTGAGTGATCCCGTCCGGCCTCGTCGCGCACCGTGAGGGTGATCGTGTCGAGGTGATCCAGGCCGACGGGGCCGGCGAGTGTGGTGGTGAGCCTCAGGCGGTTGGATCCTACGCGGATCAGGCTGAAGGCCAGCTCAGGAGTCAGCTCGCGGTGCCAGCGGTCGCGTTCGATCTGCGCCACCTCTCGCGCGGTGTCAGCCGAGTCCGCGGCGGCCGCCGCCGCTTTGCGGGTCGTCCAGTACGCCATGACCGCGGAGACCACCACCCCGACCGCGGCAACAATGGCACCGAACGCCGTCCAGTCGTCAGTGTTCATGGCGCCGGACCGTAGCAGCAGCGGCGGTCTCACCCGGTGGAGTGTCCGGATCGGGACATGATCGGGAGCTGATACTGGTGAACTTGCTTGTTCAACTGTCGTCAGTTCTCTGTGGTGCTCAGCCGGATGGTGACCGCAGGTGGTCTCCAGCGGCGTATCGGCTCCAGGTTCCTCCGGTTTGGGCGGCCAGTTTGGCGGTGGTGACCTGGTGGTAGCCGAGGGCGTCGGCGACGACGGGGCGGGCATCACCAGGACGTGCTGGCGGATCGCGGACGCCCGGCCGGCGGTGGTGGGGATGCCGAGGTCATTGACCAGAGCGGAGAGGGTGTCGGGGTGCATCGGCTACGGAGACCGCCAACTGGGTCGGCGTCCGCTTCCTCGACAGCTACGGGAACTACGCCCCCGCCGTCGAGCCCCAGGACTTCGAAGCCTGCCCGGCCCGCCACCTCGGCCGTCGCGAGCACATGAGCGACACCATCCAAGCCATCGCCGGCCTGCTGTCCCACCAGCAGACGGCGGACCTGAACCTGACACGGAAAACGTGAACACGGGCCACACCGAAGACCTCGACGTCTCACCGCCAACCGTGCACGAGCTCGTTAGGGCGTGTATCGAGAGATGAGGTCCGACTCGTTACGCTGCCGTGGCTGTCCTGCGGTGGGGCGGGCCTGGACGCGCGGCTTTGGCCCACGCCTGGTCAGGTGATCGCTGCCTCACTGTAGTGCGGTCGCCGCTGCCACGAACATCGGCAGTGCCAGGAAGAGGCGGTCGGCCTCGGCCCGCGCACGCTGCTCGGCGATCCAGTTGTCCGTCTGCTCGCGCGTAATGGCGCCGGTGGAGCAGGCTGCTTCGGCCAGTCCGGTGAGCAGGAGCACCATCGCCGACCCGGTGAACACGCCTGTGTGCACCTCGACCGTCACATCGCTGAAGCGGCTGTTCAGTAGCAGGTTACGGTATCGGCGAGCAGCACGCGGGTCGGCGGTCAGGTCGGCGCGGGCGTGCACGATGGTGCGGGTGACGGCCGGATTGTCGGAGTCGATGACGAACGTGTCCCAGTCCTGGCCGACCAGCAGGATCCGCCCTCCAGGCGCAAGAACCCTGTTGGCCTCCGCCAACGCCCGCTCCGGCTCGTCCAGTTCGTGGAAGACCTTGTCGGCTCGGTAACCGTCCACCGAGGCGTCCGGCAGCGGCAGCTCGTACGCTCCCGCGATCCGGAAGTCCGCCTCGGGCCACCGACCACGGGCGACGGCGATCATCCGCTCGCTCGGGTCCACACCCACGGCCTTCACGCCCCGTTCGGCCAGTTCCGCCACGGCCCGTCCGGCGCCACAGCCCACGTCCACCACGGACGTTCCGGGTTCGGCGCCGAGCAAGTCATAGGAGAGAGCCCTCAGTAACTCGGCGCCCGGCAGTCGGTCGGCGGCGTCGAGCCGTGCTACGAGGTCGTTCGCCGACTGGGGCGTCTGTTCCGTTTCCCTGGTCATGAACGCCAGACTGGGACTTAATGTCGGCATGAAGTCAAGCGAGCAAAGGGCGCCTGGTGGCGGGGAGCGTGACTCGATGGGCATCGGGGCCCTCGCCAAACGCTTCGGGCTGGCCACGCACGTCCTGCGTCACTGGGAGTCGATGGGACTCCTGACCCCCGCACGTGACGCCGCCGGCCGCCGCCGCTACCGCATCGCCGACCTCACACGCGTCGCCGTCATCCTGCGCGCCAAGGACGCAGGGCTCTCCCTCGACATCATCCGCTCGCTGACCGCTACCGCCGATGCCGTGAAGCGACGGAACATCCTGTGCGCAGAGGCCAAGGCGCTTCGCTCCCGTATCGCCGCTGCGCAGGCATCCCTCGACCTCATCGAATGCGCCCTCGGCTGCGATCACGAGGACTTCACCCAGTGCGCCCATTTCCAGCAGGTAGCGACGGATCGCATCAGCACGGATGCTGCCGTCCACGTCCCCGACTGAGCACGTCCGCAGGTAAGTTGAATGTGCTGGTCACAGCCACTCGTTGATGGCCGCGACGAGGACGGTCGCCTCGTATCGGACCGCAAGCTTGTCATACCGCGTGGCCACGGTCCGTTCCTCTTGGGGCGGTTGGCGCCGCACTCGACCGCGTGGCGCTCGCGGTGGTCGGCCGGGTCGAACTTCGGCGGCCTGCCGCCGCGCGAGCCGCGTTGCTTGCGGTTGAGGGCCTGGTCAGCCTTGTCCGGGATGGTGCAGCGGCACGCTGCCGCAGGTAGCCACCGTTGCTGCGGGAGGCGTACGCCTTGTCGGCGCGCACCTGCAGCGGCTGGGTGCGGGGCCTGCCCGGCCCGAGGCGGGGGACCCGGGTGCCGCCGAGCACGGCCTCGAAGTGCGGGGAGTCGCGCCGATGCCCGGCCGTGATCACGATCGACATGGGCTTCTGCCGCTGCTCGACGGCCAAGTGCAGCTTCGTGGTCAAGCCGCCATGTGAGCGGCCGAGCCCGTGATCGTCCAACTCGGCGACAACGCCGCCAGGTGGCTCCTTCTGCAGGTCCCCCTGTTTCGCGACCCGGCGGCGTGCTGGTGGGCGCGCACGATCGTGGAGTCGACGTTGATGTCCCAGGTGATCAGGTCCTTGGCGTCGGCCCGGGCCTGGAGCAATGCGAAGATCCGGTGCCAGATGCCATTGCGCTGCCAGCGGCGGAACAGGTCGTAGACCCGACAACGGCACCCCGATGAGCGAGGTCGCCCGGGCCCGCGCTGCCAGCGCCGTCCGCTCCTTCTACCTGCACTGCGAGGACACTCTCGGCGCTTCCTCCCGGCCTCTCCCACGAGGCCCAACGCGGAGCACCTCGTCACGATGTCAGACCCTCGCCATACCGTGGGCCCTGTCCCCGGCTGCTAGATACGTGGACCCCAAGCCCCGCCGGAACAGCGCCCGGCGGGGCTTCCGCATACCGATCCGCGAACGACCCCTCCGCATAAGGCCAGCACACGGTACGTTCACCTGGCCTTCACAGCACAAACACCCCGGAGGGGACTCATGACCCAGCAGCCCGGATGGGGCCCGCAGCAGCCCCAACAGCCCGGCCAGCTGCCCTCCTACGGCTACCCCCAGCAGCCCGGCCCCTACGGCGCGCCGCCCCCGCCCCCGCAGAAGAAGGGCATCGGCGTCGGCGGCGGCATCGCGCTCGGCTGCGGCGGACTCCTCGTCCTCGGCGTCCTGTTCATCGCCATCGCCCTGTTCACGTACGACGGCGGCACCAGCGACGACAAGGCCCACACGCCCGCGCCCACGAGCGCCGCGGAGCAGCCGGCCGCCAAGCCGGCCGCACAGGCCCCGGCCAAGGAGGAGCCGGCCAGCGACTCCCCGGTGAAGGTCACCGCGACGAAGACCAAGTTCGCCAAGTCCATCCTGGCCGGAGACGAGGCGTACACGAGCGTCAAGGTCACGATCACGAACAACGGCGACGAGACGGTCGACGTCAACCCGCTGTACTTCACCATCACGGACACGAACGGCACGAAGCGCACCCACGAACTGGCCGCGGACGAGAACCAGCTTGACGCTGTGAAGCTCGCCCCCGGCGAGAACGTGTCCGGCGTCGTCAGGGGGAAGGGCGCCTTCACGGCGGACTACGTGACGTTCACCCCGGGTCTGTTCGGCGATCCGGTCCGTGTGAAGGTCTCCTGATCCGCACGGGTTCGTCGTCACTCCCTCCGACGACGAACCCGTTCTCGTGAAGGCGACCTTCGCAGCGGGGAAGCCGACCGGTTCGACTCGGCGGCGGCTGGCTACGCCACGGGGACGGTGAGGCTTCCCGCGCGGATCGCGTCGAGCAGCGCCTCCTTGACCTGGGGCGGCATCAGGTTCAGTGCCTCGACGGCTTCAGCGGTGAGCGGGACCTCCTGGAGCAGGTACTTGCCGCGGTCGTCGCGAGTGAACTCGGGGCCGGTGCGGTCGTCGAAGTTCCAGGCGGCGATCTGGGCGAGGTAGAAGTGCTCGGTCTCGCCCTTGTCGTTCTCCAGCTGGCAGAACGGGTGCAGGTCGATGGCGTCGCCGGCGATCTCCTCGCGGACCTCCCGCAGCAGCGCGGCTTCCAGGTCGGCGTCCTCGGGCTCGACGCCGCCGCCGACGAGGACCTGGTACGGGGGGATGCCAGGGCGGATGCGGTTGATGACGAGCATGGTGCCGGCGGTGGTGAGCAGGATGGCGCGGACGCGCTCCTTCATGGGCTTCTCCCTGTGGTCGTGGTGGGTCAGTGGGGCATCCAGCCGCCGTCGACGGTCAACGACTGTGCGGTGATGAACGATGCGTTGGGGTTGGCGAGGAAAGTGATGGCGGCGGCGACGTCCTCGGGCTGGCCGTGGCGGGGGACGCACTGGCGGGCGATCTGGTCCTCGGGCCTGGCGCGATGGTGGGCGGGGAGGTCGTTCTCGGCGGGGACCTGGATTGCCCCCGGGAGGACAGTGTTCACGGTGATACCGTGCGGGCCAAGTTCCCTCGCCAGCGACGGGGTGAGGCCGAGGACTCCGGCCTTGGCGGTGCTGTAGGCCGTGAGTCCGGCGCGCCCGAGGCGGGCGTTGACGGATGAGACGTTGTTGATCCGGCCCCGGCCGCGCTCGATCATGGCGGGGGTGAAGGCCCGGCAGGTGCGGTAGCGGGTGGTCAGGTTGATGTCCACGACACGTATGGACGCTGACCTGTCGCACTACGTGCACCGGGCCGGCCGCACCGCCCGCGCCGGTGAGTCCGGCCGCGTGGTCACGCTCGTGCTCTCGGGCCAGCGCCGCGAGACGAGCCGGATGATGGCCGAGGCCGGCATCGAGCC
>NZ_JBICVX010000019.1:0-143888 GCF_043199435.1 Streptomyces sp. NPDC048604 | reverse complement strand
GCGGACGGCCCGCGCGCCCGGGTCGCCGCCCTCGCCCGCGCCTACCTCGACTTCGCCGAGCGCAACCCGGCGGTCTACGACGCCATGTTCCAGCTCGACGGCGGCCTGGCGTTCGCGAACGAGGACACCCCGGAGCCGCTGAAGGACGGCTTCGCCGCCCTGTTGGAGACTCTCGCCGAAGTCGCCGGGGAAGGCATCCAACCGGGACTGTTCACCGAGACGTTCTGGGCGGCCCTGCACGGGCTCGCCACCCTGACCCGCGCGGGACGACTGCCCACAGGGGACGCCGAACGGAGAGTGGAACTGTTCGTGGACCGCCTCGCCACGGTCTGACACACCCTCCCGGCAGGCACCCAGCCGGGACCCCCGGACCCCGAGGGTCATGGCATTGCCCGATCCACGGCTCAGCACACCCCGTGTGCTGGTCTCCCAACTGGCTTCCAGTCGGCCGCAGGGCCCCTCTGAGCCTGTCGGCCGGCGAGCCGAGCGCAATATGGCCGCACATGGCCCGGTCCACGAGATGCTCGCCCGGGGCCACTCACGCCAGGCGACCGCCCGGCACCTGGGCTGGGGCCTCAACACCGTGCTCCGATACGCGAACGCCGCACGCTGGCAGGACACCATCCGCGAGAACCGGCCCCGGACCAGCAGACTCGACCCCTACAAGCCCTACCTGGAGCAACGATTCGCAGAGGGATGCACCAGCGTCACCCGGCTCCACGGCGAATTGGTCGCCGAGGAAGCTCCCGTCACCTAGGGAATGGTCCGAGCCCACATCGCCACCTTGCGCGAGGCTCCATCCGCAGCGCCGCCGCGGCCACCGACAGTACGGCGCAGGTGACCGGCTGGCTCACCCGCCACCGCGCCGCCCTGAGCGAGGAAGACCTCGTCCGCCTGAAGGACGGACCCTGACCGATCGGCCCGCTCGTGCTGCGCGGCCGGAAGTCCCGCCGCGCAGTACGAACGCGTCGGTTCAGCCCGCTTCACGGCCGAGCAGATACGTCGCGCCAGCCGGGTCCGTCTTCAGGCCGAAGCGGTGGGCGAGCGTCTCCACCGCCGCGTCCGGCACGTCGAAGAGATCACCGTCCCCCAGCTGCTCCGGGTTCTCCAGCTCCAGCAGGGCACACGCCTCGTCGTCCCCGAGGCCGGGAAGCTCCTGCCGGCTCCGGAACTCCCCCGACTCGCGACCGAACTCCTCCAGAACCCACCGCATCATCAGCAATTCCCAAGCTTCCGTCCGGGCACCGGCTGCCCCTTCCTTCCGGGGAGCTGACTGCCGCTGTTCGGATCGAACTCTCCCAGGTGCTTGGCGTTCTTCTTGCCGTTGGTCCACGTCTCGATCGTGCCGTGCTGCGAGTCCCACTCGAGGACGCGTCCGTCGGGCAGCGACCAACGAGCGCGGAATCCGCCGCCCGGCTTGGGCGAGCCCTTGCCGACATACGTGGCGTCGGGGAAGCCGGGAAGCTTCTTGTCCGCCGGCGGCGGCGTGTAGTTGTGGACGAGCACGGGCGCTGCGCCGGCGGTGACGTAGTACGAGTGGATACCGCTGACGGCCAGGTCGTGCGTGGGCTGCTGCTGGGTGTACCGGGTCACGGCCATGACGCGGAGGGCCGAGCCGGAGGGCAGGCGGAGCAGGTCGCCGGTCGCGATCTCGCCGGCGTCGGCCCAGCGACGCTCGTCGACCAGCCAGAACGGGTGCGTGTCCGTCGCGACGATCGGGCCTGCCGTGGTCGTGATCCGGGTGAACTCCCTGTCGTCGTAGGTGGTGAACGTACGGCTGACCGTGCGCACCGTCGTCAGGCCGGTGACCGGGTCGGTCGCGACGACCTGGTCGCCGATCCGGATGGACTCGATCGGGACCTGGAGCCCTTGCGCGGTGAGTACGCGTGTGCCGGGCGGGAAACTGTGACCGGCCGGGCAGGTCGTGGGCTCGTCCTCCGGCTTCTTCTCCTCCGGCTTCTTCTCCTCCGGCTTCTTCCCGTCCGGCTTTTTCTTGTCCGGCTTCTTCCCGTCCGACTTCCCGAGGTTCTTGAACTTCGTGAAGAACCTCGGACTGGCCATGCTCGCGATGTTGAGGAACGTGTTGCCGAACGCCGCGCCCCAGTTCCCCTTCTTGAAGTTCTCCTTGTCGACGACGAGTTCGACAGCGAGGTCGAAGGTGAAGTTGGCGGGAGTGCTGATGACCAGCCATCCGGACTTCAGGGGGTTCCCGTCGTTCCATGCATCGACGATGCTGTCGCCCCGATCGGAGAACCAGTCCTTGGTGTAGTTCGTGAAGCCCTCCACTCCGCCCCAGGTCTCACCTATGGGGTCCGAGGCAAAGTCCTTCACGTCCTCGAAGACGCTCTTCGCTGGTGCCGCGAAGACATCGCGGAGGTGGTCGACGGCGGTCTTCTCGTTCTGCTCGTCGTTCTCTATCCACCTTGCGACGAGGGCTTCGGCGTCCTTGGCCCGCCCCGGTGAACGTTCGGCCGGACCATCCTCCGAGCCGTCCTGCGTG
The DNA here is from genome assembly GCF_043199435.1 of Streptomyces sp. NPDC048604. Lineage (NCBI taxonomy): Bacteria > Bacillati > Actinomycetota > Actinomycetes > Kitasatosporales > Streptomycetaceae > Streptomyces > Streptomyces sp. NPDC048604. Next base: position 141,388 of record NZ_JBICVX010000019.1, on the reverse strand, counting down.
GAGTAGTCGCCGCCGGCCGGGCCGTCCTGGTCTCCGGTACCGTCCTCCGGCTTGGTGCCGCCCTCGCCGGGGCCTTCGGCCACCGGGTCCGAGCCATCGCCCTTCCCGCCGCCGCAGTCGCCGCCGCCCGTGACGGTGCAGATCGCCGAGCTGAACCGCGAGGAGAGCTCCGGGCCCATGTTGGTGGCCAGCAGCGCGGCGATGACGGCGACCACGATCACGATCAGTCCGACGTACTCCAGCGTGTTCTGGCCCTCGTCCCGGGACCGCCAGAGGATCATCCGGGCGAAGCTGAACGGGCGTGGCTCCGGCCGCTCTTCGGCCGACCGGCTGAACCACTCCCGGGCGGCCGGGCGGCACAGCAGCACGATCAGGGTCACCGGCAGCAGCAGTTGCGTGAAGCCGCGCGGATCGCCGTACCGCAGGGAGCCCAGCGCCTGCAGGGTGACGACCGCGGCCACCGCGAGCAGTCCCCAGCGGACGTACCGCCCGCCGGTCCAGACCCTGCGGGCCAGGACGAGGCCCGCGACGGCGGGCAGCGAGTCGTGGATCAGCAGGCCGAACAGCCCGCCGCTGTAGTACGGCACCATGGCCAGCACGGTCACAACGTATAAGGCCGTCAGGCCGAACTGTCCCAACAGCAGCAGCCGTGCTCCGAGCACGCTCCGGGGCAGCCCCGAGCAACCTCGTCCGCGAGTGCGGCCTGCGTCGGTGAGGGCGCGCGCGGGCGGGCGGGCGGTGGCACCGGTCGTGCCGGCGAGCGGGTCCCTCATGACGGGTCCGGGGTGGCGGGGTGGCGGGCGGCGAGGAGGGCGACGCCGGAGACCGTCCACCAGACGCTGAACTCGCGCAGGAAGTGGTCTCTCGCGTTCGTGTCGACGACGGCGCGTAAGACGCCGTCGCGGACTATCGCGCCCCAGGCATGCGGCTGGGCCAGGCCCCGGACGAAGTGCAGCAGCTCGACGGTGACGATCAGCCGGGGGACCCGGCGGGCGAGCGGATGCGCGGTCACTCGGTGTCCTCCCGCTCCTGCGGGGCCAGCCGCAGCGCCAGGTCGTAGACCTCGCGCAGTTCGGCGGCGGTGACCGGCGGGACGACCTGCTGGGCGCCGACGAGGACCAGGTACAGCAGCCGGGCCATCGGCCCGACGTCGGCCTCCGGGCCGCCGAGGCCCTGCCAGAGGGCGCGCAGATAGGCGACGCGGGCGCGGTCCACGCGCTCCTGGACGGTGCGCGCCTCGGGGTCCTGCAGCGCCCAGGGCAGTCAGCCTCAGCAGGAAGCGCCGGCCGCACAACGGCGCAGCCACGCTGCTTCCGAGGGCGTCAGGTACGGGGCGGCGAGCTTGGCCTCGGCCACCTCGTGGATACGTCCCGCGGGGTCGGTCAGCGAGCCCCTGCGGACCGCTCGCAGCAGCAAGCCCCGCCCCAGGCGCGCCGTGAGTCCGGGAACATCTGCGCTGCCCACGGTCACCAGGGTCATCGCCACATCGGCGGCGGGATCACCGGCGCCTGCCGTGCACCAGTCGATCACCACCGGTCCTCGCCGGGTCAGAACGACGTTGTCCGGATGCAGGTCCAGGTGCAGTATCCGGTCGTCGTCTGCCGTACTGAACCGCTTGGGCAGCCATGCCGGGGCCGGAAGCGCGTGCAGCCGGTCATGGAGTCCGCCCAGGACGCGGCCGAGGGCAGACACCTGCCACGGACGCCTCGCCAGGACGTCCAGCATCGTCGGCCCGGTCAGTCGCTCGAGGACCATGTCGGTGTCGGTGATGTCGTACACCTTCGGGACGGGAAACCCGCATGCCTCCAGATGAGTCATCAGGCGTGACTCCAGATCGGTCGGCCCCCCGTGCCGGTACCGCCGCAACACCTTGGACTCGTCCAGGGCGTACACATCGGCTTCACGCCCCCGCGCGATCAACTCCATGCGGGACAGTCTGTCTTGACGGCACGAGGCCCGCCAACAAGGCGAACGCCGCCTGACACGACACCGGCCGGCCGGGACCTGTCCGGCATGAGCGGCTGATGTGTCTCAGGAGGACATCGCGGCGCGGTCGGAGTCGCTGCGGCGGACGCAGAACTCGTTGCCCTCGGGGTCGGCGAGGACCACCCTGAGCACCAGGGTGCCGGACGGGCAACTGATGGTCCCCAGCTCGAACATATCTGCCATGGCGCGCGAGTCTACGGCCACCCGGGCAAGCCGTCTGCAGGCGGATGGCTCAGCTGTCACCGCGCGTCTCCCAGGCACCACAACACACGGCCCGACTCGGCATCCACTAACTCGCTGCCCATGATGCCGGGCAGAACCATCACCGCATCCCGGCCGGCTTCGGACGTTCCGGTCAGCGCCATGCGTCCTCCCCCCCCGTAGAGTTGGGCAACACGCCTTAGCGAAGGTCCACTTGGAAGTACGCAGGTCGACCGCTGCGGGCGCTTTCAGGAAGTGCCGTCTCTCGTACGAGTCCCCGACCTACCAGCATGAATACGCATTCTTGGCCTGACTATCAGCGTCGCTCCAGAAGAGCCGCACCCGTGCCTGGGCACCTATTGGGTCGAAACCACCCCTGGGCAGACCAGGGAGGCTGCCGTTCTCCGGTGCTGACGGCCTCGGGACCGGCCCCATCCCGCCGCACTCTACGCGCAGGCGCTGGTTGTCAGACCGGGCTTTCGAGGGCCGCACGGAGTCCGGGATGGGGAACGGTGCTTCTGGCTGATCCCAGAGCCGAAGAGTTCCAGATGCGGCAGATCAGAACGCAGGGCTCGATCGGTGGGCCAGTTCGGCGGCTGGAAGACCGCTGCGAGGGAGAACTCACTTCCGGTGACGCGACTCCAGACGAAGGCGGATGCTGCCTCCCGTGTGCGCCTCGTCGGCTTCCTGCCTGTGCCTGAGTTTTGGGTTCTGGCACAGATCTTGGGGTGTGATTACAGAGGGTGCAAATGTCCTTCGATTGGAAGGGTGGTCGTGAGCCCAGCTGCTTGGCTGCAGTCACCGATCGCGGCCGTCTAGCCTGGGCGCCCACGGCGCCGTCTGCCCCTGCGTCATTCGGGACGAAGAACGCAATTGATCCCGGACAGGCTTTCGTGCAGCTCGCGAGCCCCCAGGGCGACGCGCTCGTCAGGATCCCGTGTCAGCTCCTCGCAGAGCCGCATCGCGTCGTCGCGGTCCCCGGCGTAGATGGCAAACGCATCGAGGATCGCGGTGTGAATCCAATCGCCATGGTTCGGGCTGGCGACTGCCAGCGCGGACGCGACTACCATCAGTCCGGCCTTGTCCTGCCGACGAAGCAAGGCTTCTGCGGTCACCCGTGTGACGAAGGTGTCTTCGCGGTCGAGCACCAGCTTCAGCAGCGGACCGACAGCTTCTTCCATCTCGGCAAAGCCCGCCAGACCGCGACCGGCGTCCGCCCGGTCCCCGAAGTCGCTGCTTCGCCCGAGCTCGCCAAGCGCCACGACAGCAGCACGCCGCAGGGCACTGTTCACCAGCCTGCCCACCCCTCCCACAAATTTCGGCAAAAGTAGCACCCGGTCCCCACGGTCGATCGAGGGCCTCCACAGCGGCAGAGCAACGCGTCCGTGAGGAGCTACTGAAGGAGGATCATTTTTCGGAGCAGTTCAAATCCGGCTCGACCATATAGCTGTCGCTTGATCTTCTTGATCCGATTCACGGCGCCCTCGATGCTGCCCGAGCTCCAGTTCAAAGTGAGCCCGGCTGTCACAGCGTCAAGGTCCCGGAGCAGGTGGAGTGCGAAGCCGGTGAGACCGGGAAGCTGGCTGGCCTCGACCGCGTCGATCCATGTGGGGAGTGTGGAGCCGAGGCGGCCGGTGAGGATCTCGCCGAAATCGCGGACATGCCCGGCGGCCCGGTCCGGTTCGGGGCAGCGGGCCAGGACATCCTTCAGGCCGGCGCGGTCATCCTCGCTCAGCGCGGTGGGGTGTCGGGTGAGCCAGCCAGTCACCTGCCGCACCGTCGGAGGCTGGGGCGGCGCGCCGGCCGGAGCCCCGCGGAGGGTGGCGATGTGGGCGCGGACCATCCGGTAGGTGACAGGCGCATTGTCGGCAATGAGTTCACTGTGGAGGCGGGTGACGCTGGTGCATCCCTCGGCGTATCGGCGCTCCAGGTAGAGCTTGTAAGAGTCCAGCCTGCTGGACCTGGGACGGTTCTCGCGGATGGTGTCCTGCCAGCGTGCGGCGTTCGCGTACCGGAGCACGGTCTTGAGGCCCCAGCCCAGGTGCCGGGCAATCGCCCGACGTGAGTGCCCTTGAGCAAGAAGCTCGTGGACCAGGGCGTGCGCCGCCTTCTTCCGCTCGGCTCGCCGGCCGACAGGCTCCGAGTCGTCCTGCAGCCGACCGGAACCCAGGGTGGCCTGCGGGCAGCAGGCCGCTGGGCGATGGGTTGCTCAGGCAGCCGCGATGGGTGGCGACGCAGGCTTCCACGGCTCGGCCGAGCCCCTGCCACAGGTGGAACCGGTCGGCGACCTGCAGAGCGTCGGGGGCACCGCGGCGGGCTCCCTGGGCGTAGGCGCCGGCCCGGTCCCGGCAGATGATCTCCACGCCGGGGTGCTGGACCAGCCACGCGGCCAGCGGCCCGGCCTCGCGGGTCGGGAGACGGACGTCGCGAGGTCCGACGGCTGAAGACGTGCACCGTCGAAGCCGGGCTGCTGTTCCCGCACACCGTCCAGGCCGGCCCCCGGCGCAATCTGAAGATCATGACCGAGCAGGACGGAGGCATCGAGCACGTCGCAGCGGACTGCATCACTCCCACCACGAACCACATCGCCGACTGGGTCGCCGACGTCTTCGACACGGCGCCCGGTTCCTGACCACGGGGCTTGGGGTTCGCCCTGCGAGCGGAGAAGAGGGCGCGCCTGGCCCGGGAGTTTGCCGCTCGGGCCGCTTGGGTGACTGCCCGCAGGCTGGCTGGTGGATCGATACGGGCATGACGGTGTGTCTTCGGACCGCTGTGACGGGGTGTGGCTTGATCGTCGGATGGTCCCGCACAGGGGCGGGAGCATCAACCGACGCCCGTGACGCAGCGTTGCGCCGCGGCCCTTGCCGAGGAGTCACGATCGTGAGACTGAACCCGCTATCTGCGGCATTCCGACGAAAGAGAGGCGGAGGGCCGCGGCATGTGGCCCGACGCGCTGCGCTCATGCTCGTCACCGGCGCGCTTCCGGCAGCGGCGCTGGTCCTTCCCGCAGCATCGCCTGCCGCGGCGGCGCCCGTAACAGTCACGTTCAATGCGGGTGCCGATCAGCCGTTCACCGTCCCGGCCGGCGTCACCCAGCTGGACATCACCGCTAGAGGCGCCGCGGGCCAGGACGGGTCCAACGGCGGCGCGGGCGGGATCGGGGCCACCGTCAGCGGCACCCTCACCGCCGTGCCGGGCACCACCCTCCACGTCAACGTCGGCATCGGCGGAGGTGCCGGTTCCGGCTTTCCGACCCCGGGCGGCAACGGTGGCGGTTCCAGTGACGTCCGCACCTGCGTCTCGACCGACGTCGGCTGTGTCCTGACCGGGGTTGTCGGCACCGATCCCCGCATCATCGTCGCGGGCGGCGGAGGAGGCGGCGGCAGCGGGGAAGCGGGTGTGTTCACCGTCCCGGAAGCCACTGGCGGAGACGCCGGAGACACCGGGGAGGACGGCGGCGACAGGCCGAACAGCGGCGAGGGAGGCGGCGGCGGAACCCCGACTGCAGGCGGCGCAGGCGGAGCCGCCTGCCCCGCCGGGGGCAGTATCCCGGGCGCTACTGGCACGCCCGGTGCCGGTGGCACCGGTGGTGATGCCTGGGGCGGTGGGGGCGGAAGCGGCTGGTTCGGCGGCGGCGGGGGCGGAGGCTGCGTGCTGATCAACAGCGACGGCACCTTCGGGCCGGGCGGCGGCGGTGGCGGGTCGAATCTCGTCCCGGCGGCCGGGGCTTCCGGCCCCGCTGCGGGGCCGGCGCAGGTGACCATCACCTACGAGGTGCCCGCCATGGACTGCGCGACCGCCACGCCCACCATCACGGGCACCAACCGCAACGACATGCTCACCGGCACCCCGATGGACGACGTGATCTTCGCGCTCGGCGGGAACGACGTCGTCAACGGCCAGGGCGGGAACGACCTCATCTGCGGCGCCGGGGGCAACGACATGCTCAGCGGCGGCGCCGGCAACGACCGCGTCGAAGGCGGCAGCGGCAACGACGACATCAACGGTGACGGCAACGACGACACGTTGATCGGCGACGACGGCCGCGACCGGATCAACGGCGGCGACGGCAACGACACCCTCCAGGGCAACAACGGCAACGACGTCCTCAACGGGGGCACCGGCACCAACACCAACGACGGCGGCGCTGGAAACAACACCTGCACCAACCCGGCGGCGGGGCAAGCCGGCGCCTCCAACTGCAGAGCCTGACCACACGCACCGGGCGTCGATCACAACGCCTCGACAGACAGACCCGGGGGACGCCGGCCCCAGACGGCCGGTGCCCCTCGGTCAGCGTCGGGCGCGGCGATGGGCGATCAGCACGCCCAGCACGGTCCCGGCAAGGAGGGTGGCCGCGAGGACGGTCCACAAAGGGAGCATGACGTCGGCGACCCAGAGGCGGATGGTGGCGGAGTCGGTGTTGGCGGCGATGAACCAGACGGCGAGAGCGGCCGGCACGATGAAGCCGATCGTACGCAACAGGGCGTCTCACCCCTCTACGGTCGCGGTGGAGCGCTCGTGCGCATCGACCCGACCGTGGTGCTGATCCGTTGCGTTGGTGAGGCGGGCCGCCAGCGTCTTGATGTGCTCGACGAGCTCTGGGGGTTCGTGCACGTGGAAGTCGAAGCCTTGGGTCGTCACGTAGATGGCCAGCTCGTCCAGCGAGTTGGATCCGGCCCGCAGGGTGCAGCTGTGCTCGTCGATCGGCTCCAGCGCTGCGGTGGTGGGGGCGATCCGTTCGGCCGCGGTCTCGGCGCTGACGTGCAGGGTGAACCGGGCCTGATAGCGGTAGGCCGACGTGGAGATCGCTCGTGAGGTGTAGCCGCTGAGATCGGGGTCTGGCGGGGTGCGCGGGGTGAACCGGGGGCCGGTGGGTGTGCGCGGGTCGATGCGGTCCACGCGGTAGGTGCGCCAGTCCTCGCGGTCGGTGTCCCAGCCGATGAGGTACCAGCGCCGGCCGGTGTGCACCAGGCGGTGGGGCTCGGTCGTGCGGATGCTGGTGGTTCCGTCGTGGGTGCGGTAGTCGAAGCGCAGGCGCAGTGAGTCGCGGCAGGCGGCGGCGATGGCGGTGAGGGTGCTCGGGTCGGCGGTGGGGCCGGTGTTGGCCATAGGCACCGTGACCGACTGCAGGGCGTTGATCCGGTGGCGCAGCCGGGAGGGGAGTACCTGTTCGAGCTTGGCCAGGGCCCGCACCGAGGTCTCCTCGATGCCGGTGATCGAACCGCCGGCGGCTGTGCGCAGGCCCATCGCAACCGCGACGGCTTCGTCGTCGTCGAGCAGCAGGGGTGGCAGGTCCGCGCCGGCTCCCAGTCGGTAGCCGGCGGTGCCCGCGGTGGCCAGCACGGGGTAGCCGAGGTCGCGCAGTCGGTCGATGTCGCGGCGCACGGTGCGCGTCGTGATCTCCAGTCGCTCGGCCAGTTCGGCGCCGGACCAGTCGCGTCGGGCCTGCAGGAGCGAGAGCAGTCGCAGTAGTCGTGTCGAGGTTTCCCACATGGTGTGGAGTCTGCCATCGGCCTAGGACTGAATCTGTCCTAACCGGCTCCTAGTGTTGTCGGCATGGACAACAACAGGCAGATCCGGCCTTTCACCATCGACATTCCCCAGGCTGACCTGGACGACCTGCGGGACCGGCTCGCCAGGACCCGGTGGGCCGCGGACCTGCCCGATGCCGGCTGGAGCCGCGGGGTGCCGGTGAGCTACCTCAAGGGGCTGGCCGAGTACTGGCGCGATGGCTACGACTGGCGCGTCCACGAGCGGGAGCTGAACTCCTACCCGCAGTTCACCACCGAGATCGACGGGCAGAACATCCACTTCCTGCACGTGCGCTCGCCCGAGCCGGACGCACTGCCGCTGATCCTGACCCACGGCTGGCCCGGCTCGATCGTGGAGTTCCTGAACGTCATCGGCCCGCTGACCGACCCCGGGGCGCATGGCGGCGACCCGGCGGACGCGTTCCACCTGGTGATCCCGTCGATCCCCGGCAGCGGTTTCTCCGGGCCGACCCGCGAGGCCGGTTGGGACACCAACCGGGTGACCAGGGCGTTTGCCGAACTGATGAACCGGCTCGGCTACGACCGCTACGGCGCGCAGGGCGGCGACACCGGCGCGGTCATCTCCCCGGGACTCGGCCGTCTCCACCCCGACAAGGTCGTCGGCGTGCACGCGAACGGGCTCGCCGCGTTCACCGAGGTCAACCCGGACGAGGTGGGAGAGCTGACCGGGGCCGAGCGGGCGCGGCTGGAGACCCTGCAGTACCTGGAGACCGAGCAGTCCGGCTACGCGATGATCCAGATCAGCCGTCCGCAGACCCTGGCACACGGCCTGCACGATTCTCCGGTCGGGCAGTTGGCCTGGATCGTGGAGAAGTTCAAGGAGTGGACCGATCCCGCTGCCGAACTGCCCGAGGACGCGGTGGACCGGGATCTGTTGCTCACCAACGTGATGCTGTACTGGCTGACCGGCACTGCCGGGTCCTCGGCCAACAGCTACTACGAGACCGCGCATGCCGGTGCCTGGGGCGCCAGTGAGCGTTCCACGGTGCCGACCGGGGTCGCGGTGTTCCCCACGGACGTGTCGATCCGGCGCACTGTCGAGCTCGAGCACACCGTCGTGCACTGGTCCGAATTCGACCGCGGCGGCCACTTCGCCGCCATGGAGGCCCCCGACCTGCTCATCGGCGACGTCCGGGAGTTCTTCCGCAAGCTGCGCTGAAACCACCGCGGCGCCGGCCTCGATCAAGTCGGCGCCGCGGCAGCATTCGATGCTCAGGCTCACCGAACGACCGGGATGGGCGTGGTCAGCAGGCTCCTGGGCCACAGCGGCCCGGCCCGCAGCAGTAGGCAGGCCCTGCGGCTCCCGTGGTGGCCGCCCGCCGAGGTTCGACACGCAGGACTACAAGGCCCGTCACGCGGTCGAGTGCGCCATCAATCGCCTCAAGAGACACCGGGCCGTCGCCACGCGCCACGACAAGCTCTCCGTCCGCTACGAGGCGACCGTCCTTGCCGCGGCCATCAACCAGCGGATTTGAGCATCACATCCGCACCTGCCCCGGGGGTAAGGAAAAATCGCCTCGCTGTGCCGGCGGACCAGATGGCAGGGTGCGGCCCATGACGCCCCAGTATCAGATTCGTGCCGACTTCGACGCTCGCACGATCGTGGTCTACCAGGCGTACTCGCCTGCCATCGCTGACGCGGCACTGCGAGCGGGCCGCTTCGTCGCGCCGTTCTCGTTCCGCCGGATGCCGTGGATCAAACCGTCGTTCATGTGGCTGATGCACCGCAGCAACTGGGCCCGCAAACCCGGCCAGGAACGTGTTCTCGCGGTACGGATGACCCGGGAGGGCTGGGAAGAGGCCCTGTCACAGGCCGTGCTGACGACCGCCGACCCTGCAGCCGTGGACCAGGCAGCCGTACATGTCCAGTGGGACCCGGAGCGCTCGCCGCGCGGAGCCGCACTGAACCACTACAGCATCCAGGTCGGCATCGGCCGCCACCTGATCCGCACGTTCACCGACGACTGGATCGTCAGTCTCACCGACCTCACCCCCCAGGTCCGCAAAGCCTCGGCACTGATACAGACCGGGCACGCCACCAAAGCGCAGCGACTGCTTCCCGCGGAGCGCACCTACCCAATGCCGCAGACACTGAAAGACGTCATTTCCCCAGGTAGATGACAGCAAACAGCCGACACTGGGACAGTCGTCGCTCCGGCACCGCGTAAAGATGAGCCGCCACTCGCCCGGTGCGATGCGATGTAGGCGTTCGGCAGCGCGATGTCACCTCGCCCTCGGGTACTGGTACTCGGCGGGAGCGCTACCGGCCGCCGTACGAGGGTGAGCAGCGCCAACTGGTCGAGCGGGTCCCCGCCGGCCTGGTGGCCAGCCTCTGCCAGGCCACCTTCTCGCCGGCCCCCGGCGTCGCCGTCCACCCTGACCGCGCCGTCACCGGCGGTGGATCACCGCGCTGCCCGAAGCCCTGTCGTGCATGCCACGGCGCTCCCTGCTGAGGTTGATCGACGAGACGTTGACGACATACAGCACCGGGATGCCGGCCACCACGAGGTTCGTAAGGTGCCGGGCGACCGCCGAGCCGTAGCCGATGCGCTCACCGGTCTCGAAGCGCACCACTTCGAGGCGCAGGGCCCGCTTGCCCGGAGTCGCGCCCCAGCGCGACACGCTCAGCGGGGAGTAGAGCAGGAAGAAGGCCGCGACCCAGAGGGCGGCGGTCGTGCGCCAGATTGCACCGGCTTCACCGTCGGGGATACCGGCCGCGGCCGTGAGAATCCGGTCGAGGCCGACGAGCGGAACGAGAATGACCGCGACAGCGATGACCAGGTCGATGGCAGTTGCGGCGCAGCGCGGCATGAGACCCGCCGGAGAACCGGCACGGGCGCCCGAAGCCGCCTGGAACCGTCCGAGGTCGCCGCCGGAGGCCATGGAGTTGAACATGTCGATGTCGCGCATCTGCGGAATCCTACATTCCGCTGGTACGGAGAGTTCCTCGGCGGGGGGCGCCGGGGCCGCCGCGGGGAATGCGATGCGGCAGCTGAGGAACGAAGCGGCGCTGGGGAAAATTCGAGATCCGCATCAGGGCCCACTCCCGTGGCCTGTGACAGGTCCTCCAGAGATCGGATTGGCCACGACGGTGGGGGTCCTCGCGCGCAGCATGCCGCCGATGTCCTCCAGGGGCATCGATCCGGCGATGACTGCCGCGGCTGCGGCCAGGTCGCAGGACGGCGAGCCGGCTCAGTCCGCTGCCGAGAACGGGGCGTCAAGGCACTCAAGGAAGCGATCCGGCTCGGAGTTCCTCTGAGCGTCTCCGCCATAGCCCGGCGAGCTGGGCACGAGGCAGGCGTCGTACTCGTCGACGGCCATCCCCTGGATCAGGTGTTCGGCGATCTCATCAATGTCGAGCGTGGCGCCGTCGGTGAGCGGGGCGCCCTCGGCTACCTCCATAACCACCAGCGGACAGCGTTCCACGTGCGACCGGTGGCCCGGGCCGATAACACGTGGCCACAGCGCCCCCAGACCGGCAAGGTGTGGCGTGATGAGCTACCACGACGAGACGTCCCGCGCCCTGTCCTACGCCCGCCACGACACGCTGGAAGGGCTCCTCCAGCGCGGTCGCGGGCTGGGCGCGACGCGCGCACAACTCGATCCGGGGGCTGCCGCGCCGTTCGTGTACGACGGCATCCGCCGGGACTGGACGTGGGACTGCCAGACCGACACCCGCTCCCTGTACCAGGCACGCCTGCTCCGAGACCTGAAGCTGTCGCCGACGCCGATCGTCGACCAGCTGGCGGGGGACGAGGAGGAGTGCTCACGGGCCGCCGACGTGCTGGAACTGCTCGCACTCGCCGGTTCGGAAGAGGCTCGGGAGGGACTCCGGGCCTATGTCCGCAAGGGCGAGCATTGGGTCCCCGTGCTGGAGTCGATCGCGGCTTGCTGGCCCGCCCAGTGGTGGGAGGACCTGGGTGACGTCGCGCGTGCACGGATCGGCGGGGAGGAGGATCTTTCGTGGTCCTTCGAGCCGTGGGGCCGGTTCGGGATCGAGGAGCCGAGCCCCCGGTTCCCTCCGCGGCCGTCCCTCGGCCGGCTGAGGGACGAGGAGCTGCTCGCCTTGCTGGCAGCCGCCGGCACGGAGTTCAACACGAAGATCGATGCATTGCGTGCGCTGGCCGGCCGGGAACCGGCCGAGGGTCTGATCCCGCTCGTGCCCGCACTCGGAACCCCGGACGGCCGCAGGCCCCTGCCTCTGCTCCGGCGGGCGGTCGACCGCCTCGGAGCCCTCGCCGTGCCGGCGGCGCGCGGGTGGGCCGTGGACGAGCGGGAGTGGCTGGCCCGGCTGGGGGCGGACGTCCTGGCCGACCATCCCGGACCCGAGGCACTGGCGGGGCTCATGGCCGAGCTCGCCGAACAGTGGGAGGCGCGCGCCTGGTGCGGCCCCGACACGACAGCAAAGCGACTGGCCGGCTTCGGCCCCGATGCCGCAGACGCCGCACCCGTCCTGTGGCGCTACTGGAGGCACACCCCCCATTCGTACGAGCGGGCCGACTACCTGCACGCGCTTGCCGCGATCCACCCGTCCGGTTTGGACGACGCCTACACCGAGTCGCTCTGGGACTGCGAGGAACGGGCACGGCTACTGGGCATCGCCTCGGCACCCCGCCAGCCGCATAACCTGGAACGGATCAGGGGGCTCCGCGACGACCCGATGGAGACACCGGAGGTACGGGCCGCAGCCGAATCGCGGTTGGCCCCAGTACCGGGCCCTGACTATCCCTGACCCGGTCTGAAAGGCAGAGGCGGCCACGGAGCGCCGCCCGGATTCCCGGGTTCTGGCACAACTTCTGTGGTGCATCCTCGTTCCATAACTGTTGGGTTTCGCAGCTCGCCGAAGCGGCTGAGCAGATCCGGCTTGAGCGCAGTGCGGCCTGGTGGGATGCGGCGAGATCCAGAGAGGTCACTCGTGAGCCGTAGAAGCCTGTCGTGGGGAGAGGGACAGCCGGCGTCGCACTCGGTCGATTTCTGTGACAACGACCGTGATCTCATCGCCGACTTGGACGACCGCCGCTGGAGTCTCGACAGGCGTCCAGGTGAGCTCCCGCAGATGTACCAGTCCCTCGATGTCGTCGGCGACCTGCACGAACGCTCCGAACGGGATCAACTTGGTGACTCGTCCCTGCAGCGTCTGCCCCACCGTGGTGATCTCGGCGAAGGTCTGGAATGGGTCAGGCTGCGTCGCTCGAAGGGACAGCCTGGCCTCTCCGTTCGTTGTGTCGAACTGGAGGAACTCGCACGAAACGCGCTGTCCCACCTGAACGACGTCCGAAGCTGTCTCGAAGCTTCGCCAGGACAGTTCGGGGATCGTGATGAACCCGACGCCGGGGAAGACCGGATGGTCAGGGCCGTCATCCAACGCCACAAACACACCGAACCATTCGATCGACCCGACCTGACCCGAAAGCAGTTCGCCGACGCGGAGGCCTTTCAGAAATGCCCAGAGCTCGGAGTTCTCCGTGGCTGCCGTCGACAGCCAGGCGCGACCGTGCTCCAGGTCGATGGCAGTCACTTCGGCCGTGATCCGGTCACCGACCTCCACCGCCGCTGACGAAAAGCAGCGCCAGGACAGGTCCAACGACCCCACAAACCCCAGCGGACGTGCGGCGAAACCATCCAGGATCACCGAGATGCCTCGTCGAGATACCTCTGCCACGATCCCGCTGCAGACATCGCCGACCTGGATCGCAGCCAGAAACTTCTGGGAAAACTCATCGTCCGACGCCCCGCCCATGCCGCCCAGCCTCTCACGGGAACCGTTCGTCGGGTCACGGGGACGGCCTCATGCTCGGCGGCCGAGACGGCGACGGAGGTCGTGTTGCGAATGCTGGTTGTCGGGATGACGTAATAGACGCGGTGAGGGTGCGCGGCCAGGGTGGCGCGGGCCAGGGCCCGCACAGGCGGCACGCCATGAAGCGGCGGGATCAGCGGGTGACGTCGTCACGGTTGCCGCCGGTCAGGGTGGCGGCGAGCGGGATCCCCGTGGCGTCTCTGCCCTTGGAAAACCAGCCGATCTGAGTGCCGCTTGCGTCCCGGATGACGCGTCCGGCGCTCGACCCTGGGCAACAGCGGCTCGACCACCGCCCACAGCTCGTCGTCGAGTACCCACAGGTTCCGCCGACCCACTCCATACCGCTGCCCTGGTGCTTCAGTTGCCCAGTTGAGTAGGAAGCTCATCTGTCTCGGCCCGTTAGCGGCTTCACTCGGAACTACGCCGCCCGCCTGCCCCCGCAACTCATCGCGGCGGCCACCAGGCTTCAGCACCGCTGTCCCGGTCCGATGACCGTGAGTCCCACCTGCCCGGCGAGCCAGTGCGCGTACGGCTCCCTCACCTGACAGCCGTCGACGTCGACGCTGCGAACGTGGACGAGGACGGTGTGGTCGTCGGCAGGCTCGTCGTACGCGCGGGTGCTGGCGTTGAGAAGGAGCGTCACCTCCGCGTGCTTGGACTCGCCGTGAAAACCCACCTCGGGCGCGTCCGGCCAGCACAGGTCCTGCCAGTTGATCTCGCCCACGCTCGGACCGATCGCGGCAGTGAAGGCGTCCTCGATGCCGTCGACCGCCTGGTTGAGCAACTCGTAGTCCACCGGTAGCCGCCCTTCGTACGCCGTCGGGTCGGTCGGCAGGCCCGCCCCACGGACGCCTACGAGCCATGCGGGGCGGTCCTCGAACGGCACCCGATCGTCGAACTCCCCGTATTGTTCTTGCCCCCGGAACCACCCCGCGGGCAGCTCCTTCGCCCCCCGCCGCACCTCGTCGACAGAGCGGAGCTCCGCGTAGAGGGAGACGTTGGTGTACTCGCAACGGCCGAACTCCATGAGGCGGCGTGCCATGCTCAGGGCGAGTACGGGGTCGGGGCTATGGAAGACGGGATAGGCGATGTCGTTGGACATGAAGAGACCGTGCCACGGTCCCTCACCGCAGGTCATCGCATTTTCGGCCCGGTCCTACGCACGCATCCGTCCGTGAGGTGAACGCTCGGAGGGGGAGGCAGAGCTACCTCTGCTTAGCTCGCGAATGCAGATCACGAATCGGGAAGGTCCCGAAGGGCTTGGACGTGGCGAACTCCTGCCAAGCGCCGATTGCTGTCATCCCATCCGGTTCCAAGGAGCTGCGCCATAGCGACCTCGTCACACGAGGGCCGGCAGACCCGCGACCTGCGCTGAGCAGAGACGCCTGCGGCGAACTCGCCGACGTGGCGATGGTGCGCGTCGGAAGGCGGCGGGATCCTGGTCGCTCTTGGACCGGTTCGAAAGGGCGGTCAGCGCGGCCAGGCTCGTGGCGGCGTCCTTCTTCGATCCGGTACCGACCCGCGGCGGATTGAGCCGCCCGCCGGTCCCGTTCACTCGGATCCGTCGAGTGCCCGGTCCCGGTCGGGCGGGTCGATCGAGGCGAGCAGGTTGAGCACGGTGGCTTCCATGGCGTGTCGTGCTTCCTCAGGGCTGAGACCGGTGGAACGCCAGTGGTGCCAGGCGCCCCAGGTGGTCACCGCGTCGAGGCCGGCGACCAGATCCGTACGCCGTCGGCCCGACACACGGTCGAGTTCCTCGCCCAGCACCGCCTCAAGGCGTCGGCGGGCGTCGGCGAAGGCCTCGTCGGTGACTTGACGGATGCGGTCCGAGGGGTGGTCCATGCGCATGATCGCCAGGCGTGCCGGAGTGATCCATTCGAGGATTCGGGCACGCTGTTCGACCAAGGCCGCGACACGCGCGGCGCGCGGACCGTCGGTGGGCAACGGCCTGATCTGCTCGGCGAGTTGTTCCAGCCGTCGGGTGATGGCGGTGTCCACGAGTTGGGCCATGTCGTCGAAATGGTGGAACACCGATCGCCGTGAGACGCCCGCGTACTGGGCCACCCGGTCGGCGGGGAAGTCCGTCTCCCCTTCGTCGAGGAGCGCGAGCAGCGCGTCGGCGATCTTCTCGCGGGTCTGCCGGCCGCGCGCGGTCCGGCCGTCCGCGGCGGCGGGGGTGGTAGCAGCGGCGGGGCTGCCGGGTGCCGATCGCCGCGGGGGGTTCTGCTCGGGATGCCGTCCCACCTGGGCTCCTCTCTCCGATTGACATTATTGCACTCCGAGTGCAACGGTAAATATGCACTCGGAGTGCAACTTCATTTGCGGAGGGAAGCGCAGCACGATGTTCCTTGCCCTGGGCCGTTGGTGTGCCCGCAGACCGAGACGGATCCTCGCCCTGTGGGCTGTCGTGACCATCGCCGTGGCCTCTGCGGTGATGCTCCACGGGCGGGTCACCAGCGAGGCGGTCGTCATCCCCGGCAGCGACAGCCAGGCGGCCCGGGACGTGGCCGACGCATTCCCCGGGCCCGCCTCCGGCAACCAACCCCTCGTACTGCACACGGGCCCGGACGGTCCGGCGCTGACGTCCGCCGTCGCGCAGAAGGCGGTCGAGGCGGCGGCCGCGGACGTGGCCCGGGTGGACCACGTGGTGAGCGTCGGCACGCCGTACGGGACATCGGGCCGGGCGGCCATGAGTGCGGACGGCCACACCGCCTACCTCTCGGTCGGACTGGACGTGACGGGGCGTGACATCACCCCGGAGATCAGCGAGGCCGTACTGTCGGCCGCCGAGCCCGCCCGACAGGCGGGCATCGAGGTCACGCCCGGCGGCGAACTCGCGGCAGCCGCCGACAAGGAGTCCACCGCGCACAGCGAGCTGATCGGGCTCGCGGCAGCCGCAGTCGTCCTGTTCCTCGGGCTGCGCAGGATCCTCGCGGCCGGCCTTCCCCTGGCGGTGGGAATCGTGGGGCTGGTGATCTCGCTGTCGGCGATCGGTCTGGTCGGGCACGTCCTCGACATGCCCTCGGCAGGCGCCACGATCGCGGCGATGATCGGCCTCGGCGTCGGCATCGACTACACCCTGTTCTGCCTGACGCGCTTCCGTGAACTCCTGGCCGAGGGACACGGAGCGGTGGACGCCGCCGGATACACCACGGCGAGCGCCGGCAAGGCCGCCGCCTTCGCCGGCTGCGCCGTCGCGGCAGCTCTGGCGGGTCTGGCGCTCGGGGGGCTGCCGCTGTTGCACGCGCTGGCGCTCGCGCCCGCGATCGCCGTACTCGTGGCTGTCCTCGCTGCCCTGACCCTGCTGCCGGCCCTGCTTGCGCTGCTCGGCCATCGGCTGGGCCGGAGGCCGGGGCGCCGGCTCGCTCCGGCGACACCGGCCGACACGGCCGCCGCGGCCGACACAGCCGAGACCGCCGCTACAGCCGGGACCGCCGCTACGGCCGAGACCGCCGCTACGGCCGAGACCGCCGGGGCCGCGCGCACCACCGGCACCGCCGGTCCGACCGATCCCGCGGGCGTGCGCTGGCAACGGCTCGCCGCGCACGTCGCCGGCCGCCCCTGGCGCTACCTGCTCGCGAGCCTGGTCCTGGTGGGTGTACTGGCCGCGCCGACCGCCTGGTTGACGTTCGGCCAGCTCGACGGGGGCGACAAGGCCATCGGCACGGCGAGCCGTACCGCGTACGACCGGCTGGCCGAGGCCTTCGGTCCGGGCGCGAACGGCCCCCTCAACGTGACCCAGACCCTGCCCACTTCGGCCGACGGACCATCCGACCACCGCGTCTCGGCGGTCACCGAGGCCCTCGAACGGACCTCCGGGGTGGCCGCGGTGAGCCCGGCCCGGCTCGGCGCCGACGGTCGCCACGTCCTCTGGCAGGTCACCCCGACCACCGGCCCCGGCGATCCGGACACCGTCGCGCTGGTGGACCGGCTGCGTGACACCACCCTGCCCGAGGCCACCGCAGGCACCGGGGCCACCACCCACGTCGGCGGGCCGACGGCCGCCCAGGCCGACATGAACACGCGGCTCGCCGCCCGCATGCCGGCGATCATCGCCGCTGTCGTCCTCGTCGCCGGGCTGCTGCTGCTCCTGGCCTTCCGCGCACCCGTGGTCGCGGTCAAGGCGGCCGTGCTGAACCTGATCTCGGTCGCAGCCTCGTACGGCGTACTGACCGCGGTGTTCCAGTGGGGGTGGGGGGCGAGCGTGCTCGGCCTCGACGGCCCGGTGCCGATACCGGGCTACGTGCCGCTGCTGATGTTCGCCGTACTGTTCGGGCTCTCCATGGACTACGAGGTGTTCCTCCTGACCGCCGTACGCGAGTCCTACCTCCGGTACCGGGACAACACCCGCGCGGTCGTCGACGGACTGGCCGGCACGGCCCGGATCATCACCTCGGCGGCGATGATCATGGTCTGTGTGTTCCTCAGCTACCTGCTGTCCGACGACCCCGTGGTGAAGATGTTCGGCATCGGACTGGCCACGGCCGTGGCCCTGGACGCCACCGTCGTCCGCGGACTGCTCGTACCCACCAGCATGGTGCTGCTCGGCGAGCGCAACTGGTGGCTGCCGGCCGGGCTCGACCGGCTCCTCCCCCGGGTGGACATCGAGGGCACTCCGGCGACTCCCGTGAGCCGCCCGCCCCGGGCCGCCACTCCGGCTTCGGCTCCCCTGTCCGCATCCACGGCCACATCCGCATCCGCATCCGCATCCGCATCCGGCCCGCGTCCCCCTCGCTGAGGTACACCCACCCATGGCTTCGAAGACCGAACAGACCCCGATGACCCGCGACACCGCAACACCGCCCACATCGAAGAAGCGGACCAGACGCATGGCTCTGCCACGACGGCAGGCCCGCCGAGTCATCGCCGTGACCGTACTGGCGGGCGCCGCACTGCTCACGGTCGACACCCTCGCCCGCCACGCGGCGGAGGAGAGGTTCGCCGACCGAATGGCCGACCGAATCGCCGACCGCCATGGCAGCGGGCGGGCCGCGCCGGAGGTCACCATCGAGGGCTACCCCTTCCTCCTCAACGCCGCCCGGGGCACCCACCCAGAGGTGCGGCTCGAGGCGGACGCCCTCACGCCCGACGGCATCCCGGTCAATGCCGCGGTCGATCTCCGCGAGGTGTCCGAGCTCGGCGATGGCTACACGGCAGCATCGGTCGATGCCGCATTCACCGCCCCGTTCGACTCGATCGGCTCCCAGGGCGGCCGGGAGATCCGGCTCTCCGACGCCGGCAACGGCCGGCTGCGGATCGAGTCCGACATCCTGGGGATGCCGCTGGTCATCACCGCCGAACTCCGCCTCGACGCAGGCGCCGTCACGCTGCGCGGGGACAGCGCCACCGTGGCCGGCCGCCCGATCGACCCGACCGCGCCCGCCATCGAAAGGGCCCTGTCAGAACGACGCCGGCAACTGCCGCCCCTCCCCCTGGGCCTGAAGGCCACCGCCGTATCGGTGGGCGCCGACGGGGTGACGGCACATGCCCACGCGCAACGCGTGGACCTCACCTGACCCGTCCTCCGCGAACCGCCGCGAACAGCAGGGCGGTCAGCGCCTGTGCCGCCGGCCGTCGTGATCGATTACCTCCGAGGTAATCGATCACGACGGCCCGCCACGGCAGAGTACGTCGTGCCAGGTCAGGGGCGGGTGCGCCGTCCCGGTGGCCCTAGACGAGCGTGCGGGAAGAAGGGGAACGGACATGGGGAAGAACGGTCGGTTCGTACGGACGGGCGCGGTCGCCGCGGCGCTGGTGTCGGGCGTGACGTTCGGGGCGGTCGCGGGAGGGCCGTCGCTGCCGGCCGTCGCCTCGCCGGCGGCGGGACTGCCCGCCGAGTGCGCGGAGGTCCGGGACTCGGTCGAGCGGCTGGAGGGCGACATCACCCCGAACGCCTGCGCGTTCATGCGGCGGCAGATCGCCTTCGGCGAGATCCCGACCGGCACCCCGCCCCAGGCCGGCGAGGTCACGCACCCCCGCGTCCAGGCGTACCTCGACATCTTCGACTCGGATGCCACGCTCTGGGAGGCGGGCAGCGCCCCGCAGCGCGGGCACGGCGTCATCGGCCCGTCGATCATCGGTTCGCTCGGGCTGGTACCGGACCTGCGATACACCGGGACGGACGTGGTGGCGGACGGGGCGGTCGTGATGTTCGGCCAGTGGAACGAAGCCACCGTCAAGGGACACAAGGTCGGCTACCCGCAGATCGCCCGCAACGTCCTCTCCGACGACGGCAAGACGATCCAGGCCCGTCGCTACTACGACCGGGTCACCCTGTTCCGCCCGGCCGCCCCGGAACTCCGCAACCTCTTCGACGGCGTCGCGGACCCTGCCCACCGTCGCGGCGGCATCCCTGCGGCCGTGGAGCCCGCTCGCTTCACCGCGGCCGAGATCACCGCCCGGCTCGCGGCGTGGAATGGCGAGGACGCCACCGCGCTCACCGAACGCATGAGGGGCGCCCGGCTCACCGGCCCCGGCCTCGCCGCGCCCGTGACCACGGCCGAGGGCCAGGCCGCTATCTCGACCGGCTCTTCGGGCAGGGCCGCTTCGAATTGAAGGCGGGGCAGGCTGCGTTCGGGCGATCCACCACGTACGTCGAGTGGCACGGCACGGTCACCACCCTCGCGGACGAGAAGGTCTCCTTCGGGATCGTCGAGCGCTTCGGCCCCGACGGCGAATGGGAACTGACCTTCGACACCCTCCCTCTGGTCGCCGACCAGAGCGCGATCCGCACGCTGTACCAGCGACTGGCACAGCCCTGAACCCGTCGGCCTCCGCTGCCACGAACAAGGAGCGGCTGCGCCCGAACCGCGGGCTCAGGCGGTGGACACCGGCCGCAGGTCCGCCCCGAAGACCGTCGCGTAGTCCGGGAGCACCACCCGGGAAGCAGGGCTGCGGCGGCGGACCTCGGCGACGAAACCGTCCAGATCCATCACCGGATCGCGCAGCGGCGCCCCGCTCAGCGGCCTCTCGAAGTGGTCCCAGTGCACCGGGACGACGGTCGCGGGGCTGCCGAGCGCGCCCAGCAGCCGCGGGACGTAGCGGTACGTCGCCCGGCTGGAGGGCACCGCTGCCATGAGGACGTCCGGGCGCAGTCCGGCCGCCGCACTCTCGTCGAAGTCGCTCGCCCCCATGAGGAACACCGAGGGCCCGCCCGCCACCGACAGCTGGAACGCCAGCGTGTCGCCCTCCGGCAGGTCCGAGATCGTGCGGGGGGCGGGCGACGGCGGGGCGTTCAGGGTGCCCGGGGCGAAGTAGGACCACTTGGCGTTGCGGCTGTGCCGACTCGCGACGACCTCGACCGTGTAGCCGTCGAAGTCCAGTACCTCGCCACCCTTCACGACGCTGATCTGCGTCTTGTCGACGCCGAGGGAGCGCAGTACGTGGTACGTCGTCTCCGTCCCGACGATCCGCGCGCCCGTGGACTTCGCCAGGTACGGAACGTCGTTGACGTGGTCCCAGTGGGTGTGGCTGACCAGGATGAGCTCCGGTCGGCCCGCGTGGCGGGCCACCAGTTCCTCGTCGCAGGACAGCTCCGTGGACGGGTCGAATTCGCGCTCCGGATCGAACAGGCCGGTGGGGAAACGGGTGATGTAGGGGTCGAAGAGCACACCGCGACCGCCACCGCGACCGCCGATGTCGATGCGCCACCCGGAGGTGCCGAGCCACCGCAGGGTCGCGCTGTCCGCCGGTACATGTGCGGAGGCACCGCCGACGCGCTCCGCGGCTCCCGCCGCCGCGGCGGGCAGCAGGGGCGCAGCGGCTCCGATCGCGGCGCCCCGCAGCAGCGTCCTGCGGACGAACGACCGCCTGCCGCCCTGTTCCATGGCCTTCTCGAGTTCGCTCATGGCAGGCAGAAGATCAGCCCGTGGCCGTGCACGTCCAAGACCGCAGCCATTCACGATCCATACCGGCAGGTGTATGACACCTGGTCAGCCCCGTCCCTCCGGGACGATGCGCGCAGCAGATCCACGGCAGTCCGGGCCGCGGTGCCGATCGCCACGTCCGTCCGCGTGCGGTTCGCCACCGGCTCGGGCGTGCGGGCGAACACCGCGACCGCGTACCGGCCGCCGTCCGGGTACTCGGCCACCCCGGCCTCGTTGTGCAGCCCCGGCAGCGTGCCCGTCTTCGCGGCGACGGCCACGTCGTCCCCGAACCCCGCCACGAGGCGGTGCCGGAAGACCTGGCGCGCCATCAGCGCCCGTACCTGGGCACAGGCCCGCGGGGGACCTGCCTCGTCGCGCCAGATCATCCGGAGCAGCCGCGTCGACTCCCGTGGCGTGCTCGCGTTCGTACGCGCCGGGTCGAAGGCGCCGAGCGCGGCGACCTCGGCCGGGGACAGCCTCGGGAACAGGGCGGCGAACTCCTGCTCGTCGCCCGCCCCGACCTCGGCGAGCATCGACTCCAGCAGCTGCCGAGGCCCGCCGACGATCCGGGTGTTCACCAGTCCCAGCTCCTTCGCCAGCAGGTTCACGGTGTCCAGCCCCACCCGCTCCAGCAGGAGATCCGCGGCCGTGTTGTCGCTCACCGACATCGCGAAGTGCGCGAGGTCCCGCAGCGAGATGTCCACGTCGTCCAGACAGCCTGCCGTGCCCCAGCCCCCCAGCCGGTGTCCGGCGGTGATCCGTACCCGCTCCCGCGGATCGAGCTGCCCTGCCGCCGCCTGGCGGGCGAATTCCAGGACCAGCAGCACCTTGAACACCGAGGCGAGCACGACTGGTTCGTCGGCGCCCACCCCTGCTTCGGCGCCGGAGTCGACGTCCACCACGTGCATGGCGCCCTCGGCCCCCGCCGCCGCGAACAGCGCGGTCAGCCTCTCCTCACCTAACATCCAGAGCCTCGCTCCCATCGCCTACTGTCGTCCCGTGGATCTCTTACGCCACCTGCGTATCTTCCTTGCCGTCGCCGACGAGATGAACTTCGGGCGGGCGGCCGAGCGGCTCGGCATGGCACAGCCGCCGCTCAGCCGTGCCGTCCGCAGACTGGAGGAGGACCTCGGCGCGGAACTCTTCGACCGCTCACGGCGCCAGATCCGGCTCACCCCGGCCGGCACGGTCCTCCTCGACGAGGCGCGTGACCTGGTGGCGCGGGAGCAGCGCACCCGCTCTTTGGTACGGCGGGCCCGGCACGGCGATCTCGGCACCCTGCGCGCCGGCGTGCCCCCGGACACTTCGGCCGCGGTGCTCGGCGCGCTGCTCGCCGCGTGCGCGGAGCGGGCACCGGCCCTGCGGGTCGACCTCCAGGAGGTGACGACGGACGAGCAGCTGCGCCTGCTGGTGTCCGGCGGGCTGGACGTCGGCCTCCTGTACGCTCCGGTCGACGCCACCGACCTCGTCCTCGGCCCCGAGGCGGGCGTCGACCTCGGCGTCGTCCTGCCCCGAACCTCGCCCCTCGCCCGGCTGCCCGAGGTCGCCCTCGCCGACCTCACGGGCCATGACCTGGTGCTCTTTCCCCGATCCGCCGCGCCCGGCTGGTACGACAGGACGCTCGAGATCTGCCGCGCGACGGGCTTCGTGCCCGCCCGCGTACGCCATGCCCGCAACCCCGAATTCGTCATCGGGCTCGTCACCGCGGGCCGGGGAGTGGCCTTCGACCAGGGTCTGGTGGCGTGCAAGGAGCCCAGGGTGGCCTGGCGGCCCCTGGCCGGCCGGCCGCTCACCCAGCGGATCCGCGCCGCCTGGCCGCGGCAGTCGCCGCACCCGGGGGCGCCGCAGTTCGCCTCGGTCGCGACGGACGTCCTCACGCGTGACCGCACGACGGCGGTGCCGAGTGGGGACGGTGACGACACCCCGCGCCCGTGGTCCGTGGTGTTCGGCTGAGCGCCGGGCCTGCCTCTACACGCTGACCCCGCAGTCGGAACAGCTGGAAAGGCCAGCAGCGAAGAACCTGCTACAGGGCAGACCCCCTACCCCTGCGCCGCTATCTCCTCGGCCTGCTGGGCGATCTCTTCCAGGACGGCCTTCGGGTCGGCGGACGGCTCGACGGCCTTGCCGATGTTCCGCTTGATGGTGTTGCTGACCTGCAGCCAGGACGGCTCGTCGACCGGGTAGAGCCGCGCGACGCGCAGTGCGGTCAGGAACTGCTCGGCACCGGGGTCCGCAGCCGCGTCCTTGGAGGCCTGGGTAGCGGACACGGTCGACGGCAACAGGTGGTAGCGCGCGGCGAACTCGATGAGGTTCTCGTCCCGGTAGACGAACTCCATGAACGAGCGCACCAGTTCGCGATTGTCCTCCCGCTTGAAGGCCATCATCCAGTCGGCGACACCCGCCGGCGGCGGGGTCTCCCCTTCGCTCAACGTGTCCGACACCGGCATGCTCAGAGTGCCGACCTTCATGCCCTTCGCCCTCGCCTCATGGAGGAGCGACGGGTATCCGTTGACCATGCCGACCTGGCCGCGCAGGAAGGCGTCGAAGGCCTCCTGCCGGTCGAGCTCGGCCGGCGGGACCGGGCCCGTCAGGGCGGGCTTGACCAGGTTGTCCTTGATCCAGCGGAACGTCTGCGTGTTCCGCTCGGACGCGATGTCGTAGCCGCCGTTGCTGTCCGTGTACCCCCCGCCGTTGCTCAGTTCCCAGATCAGGGCTTCGGCGTGCGCCTCCTCCGGACCGAGTGGCAGGGCGTACGGGTAGAGCACGCCCTCCTTCTTCAGCGCCTTGGCCGCGCCCTTCAGATCCGACCAGGTCTTCGGCGGCTTCGCTCCGGCCTTGTCGAACAGCTTCTCGTTGTAGAAGAGCAGCCGGCTGCTGGCCACGAAGGGCAAGCCGTAGAGGGTGCGGCCGACCGTACCGGCCTCAGCTAGCGGCGGCAGGAAGTTCGACTCGGCCCTGACCGACAGCAGCTCACCGGCGGGGTAGAGGCGGCCCTGCGCCGCGAAGTCGGAGTACGCGCCCATCAGGGCCACGTCCGGGGCGTTGTCCTCCTTGACCATGCGGGTGACCTCGCGGTCGACGTCGGCCCACGGATAGAGCGTCACCTCCACCTGTGTGT
The DNA here is from genome assembly GCF_043199435.1 of Streptomyces sp. NPDC048604. Taxonomy (NCBI): domain Bacteria; kingdom Bacillati; phylum Actinomycetota; class Actinomycetes; order Kitasatosporales; family Streptomycetaceae; genus Streptomyces; species Streptomyces sp. NPDC048604. The sequence goes on along the minus strand of NZ_JBICVX010000019.1, from coordinate 116,866 downwards.
CGGGGTGGGCGGCAGTGAAGGCGGCGGTCAGTTTGTCCCAGTACGGCTTGGAGCTGGTCGCCGGACTGTTGCCGTACTCGGCGGCCACCAGGCGCAGCGTCGTCCCTCCACCGCTCCCGGACGAGCCGCAGGCGGTGACGAGAGAGCCCAGAAGTCCGATGGCTGCCACGGAGGCGGTCGCGCCGGAGAGTCTTCGTCGCACGGAATTCCTCTTGATCTTTTTCGGACAGTGCGTCCGGAATTCTCTCCTGACCACGGGGCCTATTTCGCCCCCTGACCGATAGTTGTGGCCATTGCTCCAACTGGGCCCGTTGCGAATAGTGGCTTCCGATATGCCACTGTTGATTCCGACGCGCGTAGAACCCTCCGCAGTGTCCAAAACAGCTCCTGCGCGCAGCATTGCCGAAAGGGCGCCCGAAGGGGCGTTATCTTCCCGTTACCTTCGCCCAGGGCCGCTGTTGCCGTCCTGAAGGAGTGCCCGGACAGTGTGGGCGCCCTGGGCGGCCAGGGCGGGGATGCTTGCGGTGAGGGCCGGGCCGCCGCCGGACAGGTCTCCGACCACGTGCACGCGCGGGTCCGAGGGGGTCAGGCCCCCGGACGGGTGGAGGGCGGCCAGGCCGGCGGCCGCCAGGGACCGGACCAGGTCACGGGCCGCCTCGGGGACCGCTTGCGGCGGCGGGTTCACCGCGTTGACGACGAACTCCGCGTTGCGATCGCCGCCGTCATGCCGTATCCGGAACCGCCCCCGCGCCGGCTCGATGGCGCGAACGCCCGGAACGAGAGTGAGCTGGCCGGACTCCAGGAGGCGCATCAGGACGGACGCGTTGCCCGGGATCATGGGCGAGGCCACGCTGACGGCCGTGCGGAGGTGACGCCGCAGCCTCGCGCGGTCGGGCTCTGCCAGCAGCCGCCACGCGTACGGGCCGACGGTGTGCATCGTCTCCTGCAGCACACGGCGGCCGATCCGAGGATCGGCGACGGCCGCCAGCTGCCGCCGGAGCCTCTCGACCGGGTCGTCGGCCTCGGTGGAGAGTAGTTCGGTCGCCAAAGCGTCGAAGTCCTCGCCTGCGTCGTCGAGTTCCGCGCGCAGCAAGCCGATGAGGTCGTCCAGAGCGACGGTCCCCCGCTCCTCGTGCAGCCGCGCCACACGTTCGACGGTCGCGTGCTGCGGGGACCGGGCGATGGGGCGCTGCCAGACGTGCGGCAGCACTCCGCTGCGCGAGAGGAGCGCGATTCCCCCTGTGTGCCCGCGCGCGGCGAGCGAAACGACGACGTCGACGGCGGTCAGACCACTGCCGATGACCGCGACGTCGCCCCGGGTCGGAACGCGCCCGAGCGTGTCGGCCAGCGGATACGGGTCGACCGTGAAGCCGGGGCGGCCGCTGAGGCCGTACAGGTCCGGGGGTGTTCCTCCGCCCACGCACAGCACGACGTGGGTGGCGTCGTGCTCGTGGGCGCCCCGGCGTGCGTCGTCATGTGCGTCATGTGCGTCATGGACGTCGTGCGTGCGCAGGACGAGACGAGACGCGGAACGGACGACCTCCGTGACGCGTCCGGCCACGACACGTACCCGCCAGCCCTGTTCGCCGAGGGCCGCCACGGCCTTCTCGGCGCTGTGCACGAGATAGTCGCCGTACAGAGCGCGCGGGACCAGCGGCCGCCCGAGGAGAGGGTCGGTGTGGTCGGCGCCCCGCTCCCCCAGCCAGGTCGCGTAGTGGCCGAAGTCGCCACTGCGGATCGACATGATGGCGGGTGGCGCGTTCACCAGCACCGAATCCATGTCCGGGCCGTACGCTCGTCCCCGCCACAGTCGCGGCGACGGCTCGAAGACGGTGATGGTGCCCGTCCCGCCGGCAGGCGTCCCGCCCGTTGTGGCGGCCAGCGCGTCGAGCAGACCGACTGTCGCCGCACCGCCCCCGATGATCGCGATGTCCATGCGCTCCCTCTCCGTTGTGCCGTGTGTCATCGACCTTCGACGACAGCGCGGGAACGCCGTATCCCCCGCCCACGGGCGTTCGGCCCGGAACTACCCCCCTCACATGAGGGGTTGTCGCCACCCGGACGAACGGACACGCTGATCACGCACGAAGGAGGACGCCTGTGACCGACCCACGCCGCCCGGTACTGTCCGCCGCCCAACGGGGCTCCGACACGCTGGAGTTGTTCAGCCGCGCCTCGGCCAAGCTGCGGCGGCTGGTGCCGTTCCACTCGGCGGTGTGGACGGCAGCCGACCCGGAGACGGGCCTGATCACGGCGCCGATGCTGGTGGAGGACCTCGGCTCCGCGGAGAGCTGCGCCACGTACTGGGAGAGCGAGCTCCTGGAGGAGAACGTCCTGCCGTTCCGCGAGCTGGCCCGGGCGCCCGTACCGGCCGCCGGGCTACGCGCGGCCACCGGCGACCTGCCCGCCCGCAGCACCCGCTTCCGGCGCCTCCTGCGCGATCAGGGCGTGTACGACGAACTCCGCGCCGTACTGCGGATCGACGGCCGGCCATGGGGCCTGGTGAGCCTGTTCCGCACCACCGACGCGTTCCGCCCCGACGAGATCGCGCTGCTCGCCGGGCTCTCCCGTCCGCTGGCCGCGCGGTTGCGCGGACTGGCCCGCCCGCCCCAGTCCACGCCGCACACCCAGGCCCCGGCGCCCGGACTGATCCTCTTCGACGAATCCGGCCAGGCCACGTCGATCAACGACGAGGCACGGCATCACCTGGCGCTGCTGCCCGAGGGCCCGTCGTCGTCCTCGCCCCTGGGAGTGAAGCTGCCGGTCTGGGTGATCGGCGTGGTCCTCCAGGCCCGCGCCATCGCCGACGGCCGCGACCACGGCACCGCCCGGGTACGCATCCGTACCACCGAGAACCGCTGGCTGGTCTGCCACGCCTCCTGCCTCGACGGCCCCGCCGGCAGGCCCGGACCGGTGGCCCTCGTCGTCGAACCGGCGACGCCCTCCGACCTCGCGGTCCTCATCGCCGACGCCTACGCCTTCACACCGCGCGAGTTGCAGATCGCCCAACTCCTCACCCGCGGCATGACCACAGCCGAAATCGCCGCCACACTGGTCATCTCGCCGCACACCGTCCGCGACCACCTGAAGACCGTCTACGCCAAAGCAGGCGTCTCCAGCCGGGGCGAACTGGTCGCCCGCCTCTTCACCGACCACTACTGGCCCGCCCTGCCCGCCCCCACACCCCTGCCGCGCCCCGGCCGACCCCCCGCACGAGCGCGGATCCCCCGCGTGTGATCTCGAAGGCGTCGTCGAACTCGACCTGGTGTGCCTGGCCCAGGAAACGGCGTAGCGGACGCGGAACGGGTACGGTCCACCGCATGGTGGGCGACTTCGATTTCGATGCAGCTGCGGCCATGCACGGCGGCATATCGGACCGGTCGGAGGCATGGGACTTCATCCGGGCCTTCGCGGCCGGGTGGTACGCGCCCTTGACCGATGGTGACGGCGTCGGGAAGGAAGAGCTCGACCAGGTGGAGGGCCGGCTGGGGCTGTCGCTCCCTTCCGCTCTGCGTGAGGCATACCTGCTCTTCGGCCGCCGACCGGAGTTGTTCGAGCACCAGGATCCGATGCTGCTTCCCTCGGAACTCTTCGTGCATGAGGACCTCGGGGGTGTGCTGTGCTTCCGCAGCGAGAACCAGGGGTGCGCCTTCTGGGGGGTGCGTCTGCGCGATCTGGGCGAGACCGACCCGCCAGTCGTCGTGCAGTCGCGGGACGGCTGGCGACCCTTCATGGACAGGGTCTCGCTGGCGTGTGTAGAGCTCGTCCTTTCGGAGGCGCTGTGCAGCGAGGAGCGGCTCTACAACGCATGTGAATTGCCGCCTGATGTTGCGGATACGCTTCCGCGGCACTTCGAACGGGTCGCGCTCCCGGATTACCCCATGTGGACGGGTGACGACGACTCTCCGGTCCGCTGGTACTCCGCTCCCGGGCTTCTTCTGCGGCAGGACGGACTGACGGCCCACAGCTGGCTGCACGTTCGGGGGCGAAACCTGGCCCATCTCACCGCGGCCTGCTCCTCCGTCCCGGGCCGATGGGCCCAGTGGCAGGGAACGGAGCCGGCCGAGGTCGACGAGCCCTGACACCCTGGCGGCGGCAGCACCCTCTCCTCGCTGATGAGCAGGCGAGGGCTACGCTGCCGGCCTCTCGATCCGAAGAAGTCCCAGACCACGCCAGCCAGCCTGTTCTGACTTGGCACGGTCTACGTGGTCGCCACGTAGACCGGTCCGGGCGCGACAGGGTGGCAGGATGACGCGGTGTCCGATTCTCTCCATGAGCCCTGGCCGCGCGGTATCGCCTTCAATGCGTCGGCGCCCTCCGACGTACTGATACGCCGGCAGGCGGAGCCGCTCGTGGAGCTGCAGCTCTGCGCGCTCCTCGTCGGGGATCCTGGTCATGCGGACACCATGCGGGCCGATGTCCGCCGCGCAGTCGGCACGCGCCGTCGCCTCGGTGATATCGAGCTCGCCGACGACCTGGTGCGCAATTGCCTCGCGCATGAGTCGCCCCGCGATCTACCCTCGCGTCCATGACGTCACACGGTGCGCCTGAATGCTTCCGGATCGTTCCCGGTGGTGCCGGGCTGGTGATCCGTCAGGAGATCCCTGACGATCACCGAGACGTGCGCGAGGTTCATACGCGCGCCTTCGGTGACAGCGATCGGGTTCCCGGGCTCGTGGAAGCACTTCGCGTTGCGGAGGCTGCGCTGGCGCCGATGTCCTTTGTCGCCGTCGTCGATGACCGGGTCGTCGGGCATGTCCTGCTGAGCGCGACGCGGTTGGATGCTCCGCGCCGGATCGTGGACGTCCTGTCGCTGTCACCGCTGGGCGTGGTCCCGGAGTTCCAGCGTCAGGGCATCGGTACGCAGCTCATCGCCCACGCCCTCGAGGCGGCCGACAGCGAGGGTGTGCCGTTGGTGTTCCTGGAGGGTTCGCCGCGCTACTACGGCACGCGCGGCTTCGAAGGCGCAGGCGCGTTGGGCTTCCGTTCGCCGTCGCTGCGTATCCCTGAAGCCGCGTTTCAGGTTGCCCGGTTGTCGGCTCACGAGCCGTGGATGACGGGCACCTTCGTCTACTCAGAGGTCTTTTGGGCCCTTGACTGCGTCGGCCTGCGCGACCCCAAGGACTGAGGGGCTACCCGACTCGGCCTGATCGTCAGGACGGTCACAGTGGCGGTGTCCAGCTCTTCGTCGGTTGCGTCCGATCAGCGAGGCGTCCGGCCGTCACGTGAACAGGGCCGTAGGTTCACTGAAGGTGTCGTTTCGGTGGGCGCGTACGGCCCTGTCGCCTTCTGCCTTCACGGGACTGTCGCGTGCACATCTCGGCAACTTGATCGAGGAGTTGACCGGGCCGGCGAAGTCCGTGCCCCGGATCCTCGCCTTCGGCCGCTGTCCAGATCGCCAAGGCGCCCGGCGCGGAGGTGACCGGCGTGTGCAGTACGAGAAACGCGGATCACGTCGCCGACTACGCCCCGGACGACTTCATCCGGACGGCACGCCCTACGAGACCGTGCTCGACCCGGTCGGCAGCCGAGCCCTTGCCGGCGTCATCACCTTCTGACGCCCCACGGACCTGCAGACAGCTCCAGTGGGATGCCCGGGGCCTGCGGCACCACCCGCTGTTCCGAGCCAAAGAAGGGTCGTTCGCGGGGCGATTGTTGGCCGGGGGCCGCCCTGCCCTTGCACGCTCGCGCATCTAGCATTCGAGCACCCCCGTTGGTACCGGCGGGGCACTCGAGGCGCACATCTGGCATGTGCATGATAGTTCAACAGTTGCCGGCTGCACCACCCCTTCCGCACGACCAGCGCCTCGACCCACCGCAGTAAGTCCAGGACGGCCGCCCGCCTCTGTGGCGCGCCGCACCCCCCGCCCCGCGACCAGGCGCCCCCGTGCGCCCGCGCTCGCCCGGCATGGAAGCACTGGATGGGAGAACCATGAGAGGCTCCTTAATGGTGAGCGGAGCGGTCACCGCCCTGTTCGCCTCGGCCCTGCCCGCACAGGCGGGCCCCTCGTCGATCGCCGACCCGCCCCCGGACAGGATCGTCATCGACATCGCCACGGTGAACGGCTCCGGCTGCCCCCTGGGCACCGCCGCCATCGCCGTATCCGAGGACAACACCGCCTTCACTGTCACCTACAGCGAGTACCTGGCGCAGGCGGGCGGCAACTCCTCCCCCACAGCCGCCCGCAGGAACTGTCAGCTCAACCTTGTGGTGCACGTGCCCCAGGGCTTCACCTACGCGATCGCCAGCGCCGACTACCGCGGCTACGCGTCGCTCCAGCCCGGTGCGACCAGCACCGAGAAGGCTTCGTACTACTTCCAGGGCTCGCCGAGCACCGCATCCCGGACGCACGCCTTCCGAGGCCCGTACGAGGACAACTGGCAGGCCACCGATGACACCGACTGGGCGCAGCTGGTGTGGGCGCCCTGCGGTGTCCAGCGGAACTTCAACATCAACACCGAGCTCCGGGTGGACGCCGGCACGTCGAACCCGGCCACCACGAGCTACATGACCATGGACTCCACCGACGGCGACATCAGCACCGTCTACCACCTCGCGTGGAAGCAGTGCCCCAGGAACTGACGCCGCGCCACCCCGGCCGGGTACCTCGTTCCCGGCCGGGCTCTGGTCCGCCGACGGACGCCGGAGACGCCGTCCGCAGTCCGCGGCAGGGGTGAGCCGGCCCTTCCGTTCCATGCGTTTCAGGTGAGGACATCGACAGCGCGAGCGACGGCCGGGCCCCAGGATGAGCAGGGAGACGAGGGACTGCACCGCCATGGTGATCTTGATCCATCCCGATCGCCATCAAACGGCACTTCAGGCAGCATGTGGGCCTTGGGCGCGTACTGCTACTGGCAGGCCGCCCGGCCTGCCTGCGCCTTGTGGCCCATCAGGACGACGACCTCCAGGGCGGGCGGCATCGAGGTCACGTCGCGCAGCAACGCGGCACTGCATGCTGCAGGCATCCTTCGGCCCGCTCGCCTCGCGCGCAACGCCACACCGGGACCACCCAGCGCCTCCTGGAAGCCGTTGGCAGGTAGCTCCGGGAGTCTTGTATGGTTCGTCGCGAATCATCCAGAGGGGTGGAGGGACCGGCCCTACGAAGCCCCGGCAACTCCCCGGTCGACTCGGCGCTCGATGTGCGCGCCGTGTGGTCGGGATCAGTGCCAACTCCGGCCTGCGCCACCGTGGCGCGGGAAAAGATGAGGAGACACGGTGCTCTCAAAGCTGCCCTTCGCCCAAGATCTGTCCACCTCGGGCTCTCCGCGTATCCGTCTCGTGATCGCCGCGGCATATCGGCCGACCGCTTCGGCCCTTCCCCGCTGACAACCCCTGCCCCTCCCCCGGGTGAGGTCGCCGCGAGTCATGGCTCGCGGTTCGAGACTGGAGCACAACCCTTCATGGACATTTCGGATATTTCCAGTGGCGTCGGCGTCCTCGACAAGACCGATGTGATCCTCGGTGCGCTGGCGTCGGGCCCGGCCTCTCTGGCGGAACTGGTCGCCGCCACCGGCTTGGCTCGGCCCACGGCCCATCGACTCGCCATGGCGCTCGAACACCACCGTCTGGTCGCCAGGGACGTCGAGGGCCGCTTCGTCCTCGGCCCTCGGCTCGCCGAACTCTCGGCCGCCGCGGGCGAGGACCGCCTGATGGCCGCGGCCGGCCCGGTACTCACCTCCCTGCGGGACACCACCGGCGAAAGCGCCCAGCTCTACCGCCGCCAGGGTGAGACGCGCGTCTGCATCGCCACCGCCGAGCGTATGGCCGGCCTGCGTGACATCGTGCCGGTCGGCTCCGCACTCCCGATGAAGGTCGGTTCCGCTGCCCAGATCCTGCTGGCCTGGGAGGAACCCGAGCGCTTCTACCAGGGTCTGCGAGGTGCTCGCTTCACGGCCGCCGCCCTCAGCAGCGTGCGGCGGCGAGGCTGGGCCCAGTCGATCGGCGAGCGTGAACCCGGACTGGCCTCCGTTTCCGCGCCGGTCCGCGACCCGTCCCGGCGTGTCGTGGCCGCCGTCACGATCACCGGCCCGATCCAACGCCTCACCCGACACCCCGGCGCGCGGCTCGCGAAGGCCGCCGTCGACGCGGCCGACCGCCTCACCGAGGCCGTCTGCCACTCCTGAGCGTGGGCCGGCTGATGACACGCCTGTCCACGACCCTGGGCTCGCGGCGACCGGTGGCGACGCGAACTCCTTCGGAACGACAAAATCGCCGACATGTCTCCCGACAACTGCCTCCTCAGTCGGCCGACCCGCTGCGCCGCCAGTCAAACGTTCGGCCTGTCGCCAGGCCCTCGGGGCGGCTCTGTCCACGAGATCGGGCTCCGGCTCGACCTTCGCCCGCGGTCGGCTACCGTGCGCGACGTCAGGTGTCGACCCGTCAGAGAATGCGAGCGCCCGATGAAGCCGCCGTTCTGCGCCATATGCCTTGTTCCGTACCAGCATTCGGACTTCGAGTACGGGGACTTCACCCTCGTGTACTTCCAGCCCACAAGGACGTATCCGGATGACTGGACCGGTCACCCGGAGCACTGCGAGTGGTTCTGCCCCTCGCATCTCCCCCTTACGGAGGGCCTGACGCATCTGCCTGCCGTGGAGGCACTGGCACACATCCGAGCGAACCTGCGCGGGACGACAAACCAGGCAACCTAGGGCGGTCGCCGACATTGGCCCGGCTGGGCTGAGACCAACGGGCCGCTGGTCCGATCGGACGAAGCTGCTCGGCTCAACGGCGCAACTCGGGGTCCCGCTGCACGTCGACTGCCCCGGCCGGTGATTCTGTGACCTCCGTGCCCGGCCCACTACAGCCGGGGGGCGACGAGGAGGCAGGGCATCGATGGGTTCCGCCACGGAAGCACCGCAGGGTGTGGTCCCCGCACGTCTGCTACGGGGCCAGAAGGCGCTGGTCACCGGAGCCAACTCGGGCATCGGCAAGGCCACGGCCATCGGCCTGGGTCGAGCCGGTGCCGACGTGGTCGTGAACTACGTGTCGGGCCGTGAGGCCGCCGAGGAAGTGGTCGAGGAGATCACTTCGTTCGGGGTGCGCGCTGCGGCGTACGAGGCGGACGTGTCCCAGGAGGACCAGGTCACCGCGATGATGGACCGGATGGTCGAGGAGTTCGGGACCATCGACGTCCTGGTCGCCAACGCGGGACTTCAGCGCGACGCCCGGCTCGCCGACATGACGCTCGCCCAGTGGCAGAAGGTCATCGACGTCAATCTCACCGGTCAGTTCCTGTGCGCGCGGGAGGCCGCCAAGGAATTCCGGCGCCGCGGCGTGGTCCCCTCCGTGTCCCGCGCCGCCGGGAAGATCGTCTGCATGAGCTCGGTGCACCAGATCATCCCGTGGGCGGGGCACGTCAACTACGCGTCCTCCAAGGGTGGCGTGCAGATGATGATGCAGACACTGGCCCAGGAGCTAGCACCGGAGAAGATCCGGGTGAACGCGGTCGCCCCGGGGGCGATCAAGACGCCGATCAACCGTGCTGCCTGGGAGACGGCCGAGGCCCGCGAGGACCTGCTGAGGCTGATCCCGTACGACCGGATCGGCGACCCCGACGACATCGCCAACGCCGTGGTCGCGCTCTCCTCCGACCTCATGGACTACGTCGTGGGGACCACCCTGTACGTCGACGGCGGGATGACCCTCTTCCCGGGCTTCGCCACCGGCGGCTGACCCTGTTCCCAGACGTCATCGACAGCGAAAGCGCGTATGTCCACCTCGTTCCACCTGCTGGCGGATGCCCCGGCCCAACTGCTGCCCGCCCGGGAGCTCATGGCCTTCACTCTGGCGTCCCACATCATCCTGGTGCCCCTGGGCGTGGCCTTCCCCTTCATCACCCTGGTCATGCACTACCGCGGACTGCGCCGCAAGGACGCCACGGCCCTGCTTCTGGCGCGGCGCTGGTCGGCCGTCATGGCGGTGCAGTTCGCGCTCGGCATCGTCACCGGCACCGTGCTCTCCTTCGAGTTCGGCCTGCTCTGGCCCGGCCTGATGGGCAGATGGGGTGATGTCTTCGGCATCGGATTCGGCGTCGAGGCCTGGGCGTTCTTCCTGGAGGCGGTGCTCATCGCCATCTATCTGTACGGGTGGCGGCGGCTGAAGCCCCGTACGCATTTCCTGCTCGGGCTGCCGCTGCCGGCCGCCGCGCTGCTCGGAGCGTTCGGCATCCTGGCCGCCAACTCCTGGATGAACACGCCGCAGGGCTTCTCCCTCGACCCCGAGGGCAATCCGGTCGATGTGGACATTCGGAAGGCGATCTTCACTCCGATGTTCGGGCCGCAGTACTGGCATTTCGTCGTGGCGATGATCCTCACCGCGGGCTTCATGGTGGCCGGTGTCTACGCCACGGGCTGGCTGCGCGGCCGCCGGGACCACTACCACCGGCTCGGCTTCGCCGTCCCGTTCACCATCGCCGCGGTGGCCGCTCCGGTGCAGTTCGTCCTGGGCGACTCCATCGCCCGGTCGGTGTTCCACAAGCAGCCGGTGAAGTTCGCCGCACTGGAGATCGTCTGGAACACCGACACCCGTGTGCCGGAGTACCTCTTCGGCCGCCTGCACTCGGACGGAACCGTCTCGGGAGGCATCAAGATCCCGCTGCTCGACTCGGTGCTGGCCGGCTTCTCTCCGGACACCAAGGTGGTGGGACTGACCTCCGTGCCGGCGGACCAGCGGCCCACGGCCACCCAGGCGACCATCGCCCACTGGGCGTTCGACCTGATGGTCGTCATCGGCTCCGGCCTGGTACTGCTCGCCCTCTGGTACGGCCTGGTCTGGCTGCGGCACCGGCGGCTTCCCGCCTCCCGGTGGTTCTACCGCGCCGCCGCCTGTTCGGGCGTGGCCTCCGTCGTGGCCGTCGAGTGCGGCTGGATCGCCACCGAGGTGGGCCGCCAGCCCTGGATCGTCTACCAGAACATGCGGGTCGCGGAGGCGGTGACCTCGACCCGCTCCACCACCCTCTGGATCATGCTCGGCGTGGTAATGGTCGTGTACGTGTTCCTCTTCGGCTCGTTCCTCGTCATCCTGCTCAAGATGCGCACGCGCTGGCGGCGCGCCGACGAGCAGCAGGCCGCGGGAGGTACGGCCCAGGTCCCGGAGGCGGACACCCCGTACGGTCCGCGGGCCCCCGTCCCCGCAGGTGATGCCCCCGCCGACGGCGGGGGCGGCCGGGCCGAGGACGGCCGATCGTGACCGCCGACCTCATCGCCGTGGTGCTGCTCCTCGCCGTGACCGCGTACGCCTGCGCGGGCGGCACGGACTACGGGGCCGGTTTCTGGGATCTGACGGCGGGAGGTGCGGAACGCGGCCGACGGCCCCGGTGGCTCATCGACCACGCCATGGCTCCCGTATGGGAGGTCAACAACGTCTGGCTGATCTTCGTCCTCGTCATCATGTGGACCGGCTTCCCCACGCTGTTCCAGACCGTGTTCACCGCGATGTGGCTCCCACTGGCGCTGGCCGCCATGGGCTTGGTCCTGCGCGGCGCCGGCTTCGCGTTCCGCAGGCCCTCCCGGCGGCTCGCCGGACGGCGGCTGTACGGTGCCGTGTTCGCCGTGGCCTCGCTCGTCACGCCGTTCTTCCTCGGCGCCGCTGTCGGCGGGGTCGCGTCGGGACGGGTGGCGCCCGGTACCGAGGCGTCGGCGGACGCCTGGTCCAACCCCACCTCCCTCATGTTCGGGCTGGTCGCCATCGCGACCACCGCGCTCCTCGGCGCGGTCTTCCTCACGTGTGACGCCCGCCGCTTCGATGCGCCCGATCTGGTCGGCTACTTCAGGTGGCGGGCGCTGGGCACGCTCGGGGCGCTCACGGTCCTGGCAGTGATCACCGGCTTCGTCACCCATGAGGACTCCCCCCACGTGTGGCACGGGCTCACGCACGGCCTGGGGCTGCTCTTCGTCGTCATGGCCGGCGTGGCAGCGCTCGCGACGGCCTGGCTGCTCCTGCGCACGCCGGGCGTGTGGGTGCGCGTCACGGCGGTCGGCGTCGTCGCGTCCGCCGTCATCGCCTGGGGCATGGCGCAGCGCCCCTACCTGGTTCCCACGTCGCTGACCGTTGCCGACGCCGCGGGCGCACCCGCCACCCTGACGTGGCTGGCGATCGTCACCCTCGTGGCCCTGGTGCTCGTCGTGCCGGCCGTGGTCCTCCTCTACTGGCTCGACACCCACGGAGAACTGGAAGAACTCACCGACGCCGAGCTGCGAAGAGGCAGCGGCGCAGAAGGTGAGGGCTCGGCACCAAGTGGCTGACCGCCCGGTCCCCCTCGCGCCTGAAATCCGACGAAGGAAGCCACTGTGACCGACGACGAGATCCTTCTCGGACTCTCCCTGACGGTGGTGCTCGCCACCGCCTCGCAGATCCTGGCGAGCAAGCTGCGCCTCCCGGCCCTGATCATCCTGCTGCCGGTCGGGTTCGCCGCCGGCGCGATCACCGATGTCATTCATCCGGACCGGTTGCTGGGACCGACGTTCTCCGGCCTGGTGTCCCTCTCCGTCGCGGTGATCCTCTACGACGCCGGCCTGGGACTCGACCTGCGCAAGCTCACCGGCCACACCCGGGCGATCGTGGGACGGCTGCTGGTGTACGGGGTACTGCTCACGTCGCTTGTCGTCATGTCGGCGGCACCGGCGCTGTTCGACATGCCGCTGCGCGTGGCCGCGATGCTCGGCGTGATCCTCGTCGTCTCCGGTCCCACCGTCGTGGGTCCGCTGCTCGACTTCGTACGGCCGACGGACAAGGTGCGACGCATCCTCATCTGGGAGGGGACGCTGACCGACCCGATCGGCGGCATTCTCGGCGCGCTCACCTTCCACGCCATCGCCACGACGGACCGAGTCGACATCGGCCGCGGATACCAGCTGGGCCAGTTCGGCATCAGCATGGCTGTCGGGCTCGTCGGCGGGGCCGTGGGAACCGCCCTGCTGTGGTTCGCCCTGCGCACCCTGCGACTCGGCGAGACCCTGGGCACGCTGGCCCAACTGGCCACGGTGATCGGCGTGTCCGCGGGCTGTGACATCGTGCGGGACGACACGGGGCTCATCGCCGCGATCGTCACGGGACTGGCCGTCGCCAACATCCGCGGGTTCGACATGCCCGCTCGGCGTCCCTTCTTCGAGACCCTGGTACAGCTGATCATCGGGCTCCTGTTCGTCTCCATCTCTTCCACCGTCACCCCGGCGTCCCTGGTGCCGGTGCTCCTTCCCGCGCTGGCTCTCCTCGCGATCCTCGTCCTGGCGGTGCGGCCTCTCGTAGCCCTCGCCGCGACGGCACGCTCGGGGCTGGCCCGAGGGGAGCGGGCTTTCATCGGATGGATGGACCCGCGCGGCATCGTCGCGGCGGCCACGGCATCAGCGTTCTCCGCCAGCCTGGTCGACCGGGGGATCAGCGGGGCCGACAGGATCCTGCCCGTCACGTTTCTGGTGATCGTGGGAACCGTGCTGCTGTACTCGCTGACGGCGTCGCCCGTGGCCAGACGGCTGGGCGTCGTCAAACCGGCGGGCAGGCGCATCCTCCTGGTGGGCGGGGCGCCGTGGGTGGTCGACCTGGGACGAGCGCTGCGGTCCGCGGGACTGGACGTACTGATGTGGGCGGGGCTCGACGAGGAGCGGCAGCGGATCGAGGGGATGGGGATCGACCTGGCCACCGGCGACCTGTTGGCCACGGCCATCAATCCCGGAGCACGGCTGGAGGGAGTGACGGCCGTGTTCCTGGCCACCGACGACGACGATTTCAACGCGCTCGCCTCGCTCGTGATGCAGGACAACGTCGAAGGGCCCGTTTATCGGGTCGGGCCGCCGCACGACAGCCATGGAGTGGTCGCTCCGTACACCGGCGGCGACCTCCTCTTCGGCCGTTCCCTCGTCCGTCACGTCCTGGCGGAACGCTACGAGCGGGGTGCGCGGTTCGTGGTGCAGCCCGCCTCCGCCCCGGTGCCGGCGGAGCACGACACTCTGTTCGTGGTGCGGGCCGACCACCGGCTGGACCCGGTCACCGAGCGGGAGGGAACCGCCCCGCAGAAGGGGGACACGGTCGTCCTGCTCGGTTCTGTTCCGACGGAGGCCGGAGAGTGAACCTCGCACGCGGGCTCCGTGCGGCTACCTCCCGCCCCGGGGCGCGTCATTGAGCTTCGCGTCCAGGGTGATCGCCGCGTCGATCAGCGCCAAGTGGGTGAACGCCTGAGGGAAGTTGCCCAGCTGTCGCCCCGTCAGGCCGATCTCCTCCGAGTACAGGCCCAGGTGGTTGGCGTACGAGAGCATCTTCTCCAGCACCAGCCTGGCCATGTCGGTGCGTCCGGCCCGCGCCAGGGCGTCGACGTACATGAACGTGCACAGGGAGAAGGTTCCCTCGGAACCGCGCAGTCCGTCGGGGGACGCCTCGGGGTTGTAGCGGTAGACCAGGCTGTCGCTGACCAGCTCACGCTCCATCGCGTCCAAGGTGGACTTCCACTTCGGATCGTCCGGGGTGATGAACCCGACCGTGGGCATGCGCAGCAGGGACGAGTCGAGGACGTCGTCGCCGTAATGCTGTACGAAGGCCTGCTTCTGCGGGTCCCATCCCCGGTCGAGCACCTGCGCGTAGATCTCGTCGCGCGCGTCCACCCAGCGGCCACCGGCCGCGGGACGCCCGTCGTCGAAGGCGATCCGGAGGGCCCGGTCGAAGGCCACCCAGGACATCACCCGGCCGTACGTGAAGTCCTTCCGGCCGCCTCGGGTCTCCCACAGCCCTTCTCCGGGCTGGTCCCAGTGGTCGACCAGCCAGTCGAGCAGAGTGTGCAGCGCCTTCCAGCCCCCGGTGTCGAGGTGCATGCCGTGCCGGTGCGCGAAGTAGATGCTGTCGAGCGCCTCGCCGTAGATGTCGAGCTGCAGCTGGGTCGCCGCTCCGTTGCCGATGCGGACGGGAGCGGAGCCGCAGTACCCCTCCCAGTGTTCCAGGGTCTCCTCGACGAGGTCGGAGGAGCCGTCGACCCGGTACATGATGTTCAGCGGCCCGGTCCCGGCGCCGTTCTCTTGGCCGGCCTTCTCCTTCACCCGGTCGTGCAGCCAACTGATGAACGCCGTCGCCTCCTCCTTGAACCCCAGGCCCAGCAGCGCGTACACCGAGAACGACGCATCACGGATCCAGGTGAAGCGGTAGTCCCAGTTGCGTTCCCCGCCCAACTGCTCGGGCAGAGCCGCCGTGGGGGCGGCGACCAGGGCGCCGGTCGGCGCGTAGGTCATGAGCTTCAGCGTCACGGCCGACCGTTCCACCGCCTCCCGCCAACGGCCCGAGTAGGTGGACTGGCCCAGCCAGGAGCGCCAGAAGCGGACGGTCTCGTCGAACAGCTGCTGGAACTCCGCCACGCGGACCACGTGCGGCTGCCCGTCCGGGGACGACTCGATGATCAGACCGCGCTGCTGCCCCGCCTGCAGGGTCAGGCTGAAGCGCAGGTCCTTGTCGCCCGAGAGGATCGTCAGCAGCCGCTCGTCCTGCGGTTCACGGACGGGGTGGACGGCGAGCTCCATCTCCTCGGAGGTGAACAGGGCTCCGTGCTCCGAGAGGTGCAGCTCGTGCGGCTTGCGGCCGTAGTCGAAGCGCGGGGCGATCTCCCCTTCGAACGTCATGCTGCCCCGCACACAGCGCAGCATGCGGACCAGACGGTGCCGGTCCGTCGCCGTCGTGCCGGTGACCGGCATGAAGTCGACCACCTCGCCCGCCCCGGCCTCCGTCATGAAGCGCGTCACCAGAACGGCGGTGTCCGGGTGGTAGAGCTGCTTCGTCGTGTAGGCCTCCGCGGCCGGTCTTACGGTGAAGTGGCCGCCCTTCCGACGGTCGAGCAGCGCGCCGAAGATGCTGGGCGAATCGAAGCGCGGACAGCAGAACCAGTCGATCGTCGCATCGGTCGTCACGAGGGCCGCGGTCTGCAGGTCACCGATCAGGCCGTGGTTCTCGATCAGAGGGTAGTCGTCCATCTTGAGCCCCTTTCGGCCCCCGGTAGACAACGATCGGGCACCGTGACACAGCGCCCGAGGTGGTGCGGGCGCCATTCGGCCAGCTTAGGCCGACGGTGTCGTCCCGTCCTGGCGAGCGAATCGCACCGGGCGACGGCGGAACTCTGCCGCTGCGCCGCTCCGGGAAGGGCTCTACCGTGAGGTGGCGGCGCTCCCGCGCAGGGAGCCCGCGGTCTCGTGTGCCCCATGAGCACCGGACTCCTCCGGGCGAAGGAGGCGTGACGTGGGTGTCCTGACGTCCTGGGCGGCCAGGTTCAGGCTGCGGCAATACGTCAAGGCAAGCCTGTGGATCGTGCCGTCGTTCGGGCTCGTCGTCGGCGCCCTGCTCGCCGAGATCGCGCACACCGCCGACAACGCGGACTGGCCGACCGGCTGGCACTACTCCGCGACGACAGCGAGCGGCGTGCTCGCCGCCATCGTGGGGGCGATGGTGGCTTTGCTCGGATTCGTCGTCACCATCGGCGTACTCGTCGTGCAGCAGGCGACGGGAACCCTCTCCCCTCGCTATATGCGCCTGTGGTACCGGGACCGGCTGCAGAAGGCGGTGCTGGCGACCTTCACCGGGACGTTCGCGTTCGCGTTCTCCCTGCTGCGCAGCGTCGAAACCGACTCCGTCCCCGATCTCGGCGTCACCCTGGCCGGCGTCGCCGTGGCCGTCAGCCTCGTGCTCCTGCTCATCTATCTGAACAGGTTCACCCACAGCCTCCGGCCGGTCGCCATCGCCGAGCTGGTCACCCGCATGGGAGAGGCCGTCTTCACGAGCAGCGCCGCGGCGATCCGGGACGCGGCACCACGCGGAGACGGAACCGTGTCGTCCGACGGTCCGGTGATGCGCCTGCGTACCGGACGAGGGGGCGCCATCCAGGCGTTCAACGTGGCCGGGCTGGTCGCGGAGGCGGAGCGCCACGACTGCGTCTTCGTCGTGACCCGGCTGATCGGCGACTTCGTACCGCCCGGCAGTGTCCTCATCGAGGTCCACGGGGGTACGTCGAAACCGGACCCGGACCGGGTGACCGGGCTCGTCGCCCTCGGGGCCGAGCGCACCATCGAGCAGGACCCCGCGTTCGCGCTGAGAGTCCTCGTCGACATCGCCATCAGGGCCCTTTCCCCCGCGGTGAACGACCCTACGACCGCGGTGCAGGTGCTCAACTACATCGAGTCCTTCCTGCACAAGGTCGGCAGCGCGCGCCTCTCCGGCCGTTACGTGCTGGCCGATCGCCACCAGCACGCCCGGCTCGTGCTCCCGGGGCGGGACTGGGAGAACTTCCTTCAGCTCGCGGTATGTGAGATCCGCGAGTACGGAGGGTCGTCCGTGCAGATCTGCCGCCGGCTCCACGCCATGCTCGAGGGCCTGCTCGACACCCTGCCGCCGGCTCAGCACACCGCTGTGCGCGCGGAGATCAGCCTGCTGCAGGAGTCGATCGATCGCGAGTTCACCGACCCGGCCCGCCGGGCCATCGCGCGACGGCCCGACCGCCAGGGCATCGGTGGGCAGTAATCCTCGTAGCGGGGCTGCTGCGTGGGGAGACGGTCAGCCGGTCGGCAGGCCCAGCCCGTAGTAGGTGACGTGATAGCCGTCCACGTACCCCGCCTCGCCGCCGATGATCAGGTCGGTGGGTTCGCTCGCGCCCGCCGCCCTGGCCGTGGCCACGAGCATCTCGGCGAGAGCGTGGCCCTTCGGCTCGCCGGGGCCGCCCGCGTCCACGCGCCAGACCGGATCGTCGTCGCCGAAGACCGAAGCCGTGTGCGGGTGTTCGGCGACCGTGCCCCAGCCGAGTGCGGCCAAATCGACGTCGTCGGGGGCGAAGCAGGCGATCGAGAGCCGGTCGCCGCACGCCACGTCGAAAAGGAGGGGCGCGCTCTGGCCGTTGCGCCCGTAGAACGGCATCCCGATCCTGACGCCCAGGGCGGTGGTCTCGGCGGGCAGCGCTCCCAGGAATTCTCCCAGCGACCGGGTGACGGTCTCCCAGCTGCGGGCGGTCCAACCGCCCGGGAAGCCGAGGCCGACGTTGGCCTGATCACGGTTGCTGCCGAAGAAGCCGCTGATCGCGTTCTCCTCGCCGATGCCCTGACGCCAGAACCAGTTCTCCGCCGGGCCGGTGGGCTGCAGGACCAGCTCCGGCCCCGACTTCCCGGCGCGCAGTTCGAGCGTGTCCGGCCTGCCGCGCCAGCGCAGGAAGGGGGCGCCCCAGAGCGGCTCGCTGTCGTAGAAGGGGCCCATGTCGCCGTGCGAGCCCAGGATGGACGGCTTGCCGAGTGCGGCGGTCACCTCCTCCTTCGCGGCGCGGAAGGCGGCCGCCTGCGCTGTGGCGTCCGGCCCGGGGGCCGCCACCGGAACCGCGAGCTCCACGTACGACTCGCCGTCGACGTAACGCTCCTCGTAGGTGCCGACCGGGCGCAGGCGAGCGTCGCCCGAGGACCGGCCAGTCATCAGGACAGGAGCGTCCGACGTGCCGCCCCAAGCCCACTCGAGTTCGGCCGCCGCAGCCTTCACGCCCTCCGGCGTCCAGCCGTCGGTGTCTGCCGCGACGAGTCGCCGGGCGAGGTCGCCGATGGATTCCTCTGCTGTGCTTCCCCGTTGTGCGTTCATCGGGCCATCGTTTCGCATCCCGGGTCGGACGCTTGCGGCAGGGTGCACACGCCGGCGCAATGCCGGCTGAGCACCGTGCTCCGCCGGGTCGACGTGTTCCGGGGACCGGCCTTCTCGGTAGCGTGATCACCTGCTGCGTGGAGTGTCCAAGTGTCCGGCTGGTCCGTGCGAGGGCTTCCGGCGGAGAGTGATGAGGCTGCGATGAGTGAACCGACGAAGCCCGAGGTCGAGGTTCCGGAGGGTGACGCTCCCACCGAGCTGACCACCCGGGACCTGGTCGTCGGGGACGGGCCCGAGGCGAAGCCGGGCATGGTGGTCAGGGTTCACTACGTCGGGGTGACCTTCGAGACCGGGAAGGAGTTCGATGCCTCCTGGGACCGGGGCGAGCCGTTCAAGTTCGCCCTGGGCGGTGGCAGGGTCATCAAAGGCTGGGACCGGGGGGTGAGGGGCATGAAGGTCGGCGGTCGGCGCGAGATCATCGTTCCCCCGCGTCTCGGCTACGGCAAGCAGTCGCCCTCGCCGCTGATCCCGGCGGGCTCGACTCTGGTCTTCGTGGTGGACCTGCTCGAGTCGTACTCGAGCACAACGGGGTGGAGCAAGGCATAGCGGCCCTTGGCCGCCCCTTCGGGGTGAGATGCGCCACAGCGGGACGAGGCATGGTGATCCCTCACGTGCCGCCTCCCGCGGCCCCGGGCCCTCCCCTGCCCCGTTTCATGGCGGTGCAGGCCCGCTCTCACGCCCCCGCGGGCACCCCGCGCATGCTGCTCGGGAGGTGATGTCCGCCCTTCCCTGCCCGGTGCCCGCTCTGGTAGACGTGTCGGATTCCGTTCGATTCCGTCGAAAGCACCATCGAAGGCACCCCCATGAACCAGGCCCCCGATCCCGACCACGTCACCTTCACCATCGACCTCACCCTCGAGGAGGCCCGCCGACGGGCCGAGGTGGTGGCGGCGCTGGGGGCCGACTGGGACCCGGTGGCCGTGCTGCGGGAGGAGCAGGCCGCGTACGACCTGCTCTATTCGGGCCTGGACGAGGAGCAGCTGCGGATCCACTCCATGCTGGTGGCGGCGGGTGTGCTGCCGGGAGAGGAGCCGGGCCGTGCGGCTTCCCATTGACCCCCACGCCGACCGGGCGCGCCGCGCCTGGGTCGCCTGCCCGGGCTGTGACGACGCCCGCGACTGCGGGCCCTGCGCGGAGCGCCGCAACTGCTCGGAGCACTGGCGCTATCTGATAGCCAACAAGGGGCCGAAGGTCCATCTGCAGTGCCCGAACTGCACTCACACATGGACCCTCGACACCGCCCGCGACCGCCGCCGCGGCACGCGGGGCTGACGCTCAGCAGATGCGTGGCAGCTGCTCCCCGAGCGGCATGTCCACCACGCGCGTACCACCGAGACCGGTACGGGCGACCACCATCCCCGGATGCGCCTCGACGGCCTCCCCGATCACGGCCGCTTCCGCGCCCAGCGGATGCGCGCGCATCGCGGCGAGCACGGCGTCGGCCCGCTCACGCGGGACGAAGGCCACCAGTTTCCCCTCGTTCGCCACGTACATCGGGTCGAGGCCGAGCACGGCGCAGGCGTTGGCCACGGGGGCGGGGACGGGCACGGCCCGCTCCTGGACGACGATGCCGGCGCCCGACGCGGCCGCGATCTCGTTGAGCGAGGCCGCGAGGCCCCCGCGCGTGGGGTCACGCAGCACGTGCAGGTCCGGGGTGACCGCGAGCATCGCCTCGACCAGGCCGCCGAGCGGCGCGCAGTCGCTCTCGATCTCGACCCCGAACTCCAGCCCCTCGCGCACGCTCATGATCGCCACGCCGTGGACGCCGACGGGGCCGCTGACGATCACCACGTCGCCGGGTACGACGCGCTGGGGCCGCAGGTCGACGCCGGGCGGGATCAGACCGATGCCGGAGGTGTTGATGTAGACGCCGTCGCCGTGGCCGGCCTCCACCACCTTCGTGTCGCCGGTGGCCACCTGGACGCCTGCCGCGCGGGCCGCCGCGCCGAGCGCGTTCGCCACACGGGTCACTACGCCGGTCTCCACCCCCTCCTCCAGGATGAAGCCGCAGGAGAGATACGCGGCGCGGGCCCCGCTCATGGCGAGGTCGTTCACCGTGCCGTTGACGGCCAGGTCGCCGATGCTGCCCCCGGGGAAGAACAGGGGGCGCACGACGAAGGAGTCGGTGGAGAAGGCCAGCCGGGCGCCGCCGAGTTCGACGGTCGCGGCGTCGGTGGTGACCGAGAGCGCGGGGCCACCGAAGGCGGGCGCGAAGATGTGCTCGACCAGTTCGGCGGAGAGGGCGCCGCCTCCGCCGTGGCCCATCACCACTCGCGGCTGGTCGCGCAGCGGGGCGGGGCACGTCCAGGAGAGCATGTCGGGCGCCGGTGCCTCGGGGGTCTCGCGGGTGAGCTCAGACAACGGAACTGCCCTCCAGGGCCGGGGAGTCGACCGCCGGGGCCTTCGGCGACGGGGTGCCGAGGTCGAGCCGTCGGTAGAGGTAGTACGCGGCGCAGGCGCCCTCGCTGGAGACCATCGTGGCGCCCAGCGGGGTGCGGGGCGTGCAGGTCGTGCCGAAGGCCTCGCACTGGTGCGGCTTCAGCAGCCCTTGCAGCACCTCGCCGCTGCGGCACTCGGCCGGTTCGCGGGTGTCGATGCCCTCGACCGAGAACCGGTACTCGGCGTCGTGTTCGCGGTACCGCTCCGAGAGCCGCCAGCCGCTGTCCGGAATGACGCCGATCCCACGCCACGCACGGTCCGTGACCTCGAAGACGTCGTCCAGCATCGCCCGGGCGGCGGGGTTGCCCTCGGGCAGCACTGCACGCGGATAGGCGTTGTCGACGGTGTGCTCCCCGCGCTCCAGTTGGAGCACGGTCCGCCGTACGCCTTCGAGGATGTCCAGCGGTTCGAACCCGGTGACGACGATCGGGACCCGGTGGCGTTCGGCGAGCTCGGGATACTCCGCGATACCCATGACGCTGCACACGTGCCCCGCGGCCAGGAAGCCCTGGACGCGGCAGTCCGGGGAGCGCATGATCGCCTCGATCGCCGGGGGCACCCGGACGTGGGAGACGAGCAGGCTGAAGTTGCGGATGCCGAGCTTGCGCGCCTGGTGGACCGTCATCGCGTTGGGCGGCGCGGTGGTCTCGAAGCCGATGCCGAAGAAGACCACTTCGCGGTCCGGGTTCTGCTCGGCGATCCGCAGTGCGTCGAGCGGCGAGTAGACGACCCTGACGTCACCGCCCTGCCCGCGGACCTGGAACAGGTCGCGGCCCGTACCGGGAACCCGGAGCATGTCCCCGAACGAGCAGAAGATCACGCCGGGGCGGGAGGCGATCTCCAGCGCCTTGTCGATCACCTCCAGCGGCGTGACGCACACGGGACAGCCCGGTCCGTGGATCAACTCGACCTCGGGTGGGAGCAGTTGGTCGATGCCGTGCCGGATGATGGTGTGGGTCTGGCCGCCGCAGACCTCCATCAGCGCCCAGGGCCGGGTCACCGTCGCCCGGATCTCGTCGAGCAGCCGCCGGGCCAGCTCGGGGTCCTGGAACTCGTCGATGTACTTCACGGCCGCACCTCTCCGGCCACGCCCTCATGCGCCGGCCGCTCGTTTCCCGTCGCTTCGGCGGCCGACTCCCACGGGTCGCCGAACTCCTCCTGGAGCATGCCGAGGGTCTCGAACAGCTCCAGCGTCTTCATGGCCGACTCCTCGTCCAGACGCTGCAGGGCGAACCCGACATGGACGATGGCGTACTCACCGGGCTTCAGGTCCGGCAGGTACTCCAGGCACACCTCCTTGACCACGCCGCCGAAGTCGACCGTGGCCATCCGGGTGCCGTCCCGGTCCTCGACGTCCAGCACTTTTCCGGGTACCGCCAGGCACATGCGTGTCTCCTCACTGTCGCTCTCGTCGTGGCGTGCCGGGGGCCGCCCCGTCCGTGACCCGGGCGGCCACGACGAGCTGGCCGAGAGCCAGACCGCCGTCGTTCGGCGGGATCAGGCGATGGCGCAGCACGGTGAAGCCGTCCTCCCGTAGTCCTTCGGCGCAGGCCGAGGAGAGCACCGTGTTGGCGAAGACTCCCCCGGTCAGCGCCACGGTCTCCACGCCGGTCTCGCCGCGGGCGGCGACGCAGACCGTACGGACCAGCCGTGCCACGGCGCGGTGGAAGCGCGCCGCGACGACGGTCGCGGGCGTCCCGTCGAGCACATCGGCGGACACCGCCGCCAGCAGGGGCGCGGGGTCGGCGGTGAGCGCGGCTCCGGCCTGGGGCGGGCCGAGCCGGAAGGCGTAGCGTCCGTCCTCGGCGACGGCGGGGGCGCGCAGGGCCGCGGCCTCCAGCTCGATCGCGGCCTGCGCCTCGTATCCCGCGTGGTGGCAGATCCCCGCGAGGGAGGAGACGGCGTCGAACAGGCGCCCCATGCTGGACGTGGGCACACAGTTCAGCTTGCGGGCCAACTGTCTTTCCAGGACGGGGAGTTCTGTGGGCAGGCAGGCGCGCGAGCAGGGGAGTGCGGGGTCGAACGGGAAGCCCGCGGCCCGCAGATGGGCCAGAGCCATGCGGTAGGGCCGCCGGACGGCCGCGTCGCCGCCCGGCAGGGGTACGTAGGCCAGGTGCGCGAACCGCTCGAACCCGGCGTAGTCCACGAGCAGGAACTCACCGCCCCACACGGCGCCGTCGAGACCGTAGCCGGTGCCGTCGAAGGCGACGCCGATCACGGGATCCGTGCCGTCGAGGCCGTTCTCGGCCATCGCCGCCGCGACGTGCGCGTGGTGGTGCTGCACGGGGACGACGGGCCGCCCGGCGGAGCGGTCCCGGGCCCAGCGGGTGGACCGGTAGGCGGGGTGGCGGTCCGCGGCAAGCAGACCGGGTCGTACGCCCGTGACGGACTCGAGCTGCCGCTCGGCGGAGGTGAGGGCGAGCTGGGTGGCGACGTCGTCCATGTCGCCGATGTGGGCGGACAGCCACGCCTGGCGTCCGGCGCCGAGGCAGAAGGTGTTCTTCAGGTCCCCTCCGACGGCGAGGGCGGGGGCGACCTCGACGGGCAGCGTGACCGGCAGCGGTGCATAGCCCCGGGAGCGGCGCAGCGTGAGCTGCTCGCCGTCGCAGACGCGGACAACGGAGTCGTCGCAGGGCACATGGATCGGCCGGTCGTGCAGCAGCCAGGCGTCCGCCAGTCCGGCGAGCCTGGTCAGTGCCTCCGCGTCGTCCGTGACGATGGGTTCGCCCGAGAGGTTGCCGCTGGTCATCACCAGCAGCCGGGGTCCTTCCCGGTCCGTCGCGCCGAGGCCGAGGAGGAGATGGTGCACGGGGGTGTACGGGAGCATGAACCCGAGGTCGGGGCTCCCGGGGGCCACCTCCCGCGCCGGGGCGGCTCCCTGGCGCGGCCGGCCGTCGTCGCGGCGGCGCAGCAGGACGACGGGCCGGACGGCGCCGGTGAGGAGTTCGCGTTCGAGCGGGCCGATGTGCGCGAGGGGCTCGATGTCCGCGAGGTCCGCGGCCATCATCGCGAACGGTTTGTCACCGCGCGCCTTGCGGCGGCGCAGTTCGGCGACCGCGTCGGGGTCGGTCGCGTCGCAGGCCAGGTGATAGCCGCCCAGGCCCTTGACGGCGAGGATCGCACCGGCGGCGAGCATCCGACGTGCGGCGGCGATCGGGTCGTCGCCGGGGTCGGAGGCGAGGGCGGAAGCGACGTATCCGGCGTCCGAATCGGCACGGGAGGGGGCCCGGCCGTCCGGTGCGGTGACCAGGCGCAGCCGGGGGCCGCAGCGGGGGCAGGCGACCGGCTGTGCGTGGAAACGCCGGTCGGCGGGATCCGCGTACTCGCGTGCGCAGTCCGGGCACATCGGGAAGCCGGCCATGGTGGTGTGGCCCCGGTCGTACGGCAGACCCGTGACGATCGTGAAGCGCGGGCCGCAGTGGGTGCACGTGATGAAGGGGTGCAGATACCGCCGGTCGGCCGGGTCCGCGAGCTCCGCGAGGCAGTCGTCGCAGGTCGCGGTGTCCGGCGGGACGAGGGTGCGGACGGCGCCGCCCTGACGGGAGGGCACGATCGTGAATCCGCTGCCGCCGCTCGCGGTCACCTCGGCCGCCTCGACGGACTCCACGCGGGCCAGAGGCGGGGCGTCGGGCGCGAGGCGGGCGCAGAAGGCGGCGACGTCCTCGGGGTTTCCCTCGACCTCCGCGACGACGCCGTCAGCCGTGTTGGTCACGTGGCCGGACAGGCGCAGCCCGGTGGCGAGCGCGTAGACGAAGGGCCGGAAGCCCACACCCTGCACGACGCCGCGGACGACCACACGGCTGCGCCGCGGAGCCGTGGCGGGTGCGGGTGCAGGTCCGGGTCGCGCCGTGGTCACGCGCCGGCCCGGGCCATCACCGGGGTGTGGACACGGTTCCCCTCGGCCGCCGCGAGGGCCCGGTCGAGGAGTGCTCCGGCGCCCCGGCCGTCGCGCACCGAGCTGAGGACGACCTCGACTCCGGGGTTGACCTGCTCCACGTGGGCGCGGAAGGCGGTCTCGTCGAACTCCGCCGCCTCGGCCATGTCGGTCTTGGTGACGATCACCAGCTGGGCGAGGCCGAACGCGGTGGGGTACTTGAGCGGCTTGTCCTCCCCCTCGGTGACCGAGGCGAGGACGACGCGGAGCGTCTCGCCCAGGTCGTAGCCGGCGGGGCAGACGAGGTTGCCGACGTTCTCGACGAACAGCAGCCGGGTGGACTCGGGCAGCCAGTCGTGCAGGTGCCGGGCGACCATGTCGGCCTCCAGATGGCAGAGGCCGTCGGTCAGCACCTGCTTGACGGGGGCGCCCGAACGGGCCAGGCGGCGGGCGTCGTTCTCGGTCGCCAGGTCGGCGGTGAGCGCGGCGGCGGCGACGTTCCGTTCGCCGGCGAGCCGCAGTTCACGCTCCAGCAGGGCGGTCTTGCCGCTTCCCGGGCTGGAGAGCAGGTTGACCACCGTGGTGCCGCGGGCGGTCAGTTCGGTGCGCAGGATCTGTGCCGCGGCCTCGTTCTTGGCGAGGACGGCGCGCTGGAGATCGACTGCTCGGCACATGCTCAGCTCTCCTCGGTGATCGGTTGGCGATGTTCTTCGCGCGCCGCCTCTGGATCGGCCCAGCGGACCTCCCGGATCCGGAGTTCGCGGCCGGAGACGAGTTCGTCGGCTGCGGACCCGCAGCGGGGGCAGAGGAGTCGCGGCGGCATGCCGACCGCCCAGACCTCGGCGCACGGTTCGCAGCGCGCGGTGCCCGGGACGGTACGGGTGATCAGCTCGGCGCCCTCGACGACGGTTCCGGCGCAGGCGAGTTCGAAACTGAAGGCGAGGGCGTCGGCGACGACGCCGGCCAGCTCGCCCACGTCCAGCTCGATGCTGCGGACGCCGAGGGCCCCTCGGGACCTCGCTGCGGTCTCGACCTGGTCGACGACGGCGACCGCGAGGGACATCTCGTGCATCGGTCTCCGTCCTGGGCGCGGGGGTGGGTCTCGGGCGCCATTAGAGGACGGGCGGCTACGGGGTCCCGCCCGGCGCGCCGGGACCGCACGGCGGTGTCGTCCGTTCGGTGCAGCCGCGCCCCCGCCGGGCCGAGGCTCGTCGCGCCGTGGACACCATGGGGCGTCACATCCTGGTGATGCGCAGGTAGCGCCGAAGGTCGGGGAGGACTCCCACGACAACGGCCACGACGGCCAGGGCTGTGGTGACTGCGGCGGCGGTGCCGACGACGTTCTTGGACATGGTGCTCTCCGTTTCGGTGTTCATACGACGGCTTCCTGGCGGACCAGTTCGGTCACCATGCGCACCGCCTCGGGCACGGCGGCGGCGACCTGCGGGCTGAGCCCGATGCCCTCGTCGAGGCAGGCCGGTTCGCAGCCGACGACGAGGATCCGCCGTGGCGGCGCGGCGCCGGTTCCCGCGCACAGGGTGTCGAGCAGGGCGAGGACGGCGTCGGGGGTCATCCGGTGGCCGTCGAGCGGCGCGGGCTCCGTACCGGGGGCGCGGTCGCCGGGCTCGGAGGCGTCGATCAGATGGAGCGTTCCCGGTTCTCCGCCGCGAGAGGTGACGTCGACGAGGACGAGGGTGTCCCAGCCGTCGAGGAGTTCGTAGGCGAGGTGGACGCCCCGGACCCCGACGTCGACGAGCTCGACGGAGGCGGGGAGTTCCTCCCGGGTGAGCCGCCGCAGGGTCTCCACGCCGAAGCCGTCGTCCGAGAGGAAGATGTTGCCCACCCCGGCCACAAGGGTGCGGCGCGCCCGGGGTTCGGGCGCGAGGCCGTTCACAAGTCCTCCAGGGCTTCGACCTCGTCGGGCTGGAAGTAGAGGAACCGGCCCTGTTCGCGGCGGATGTCGGCACCGGGGTCGTCCTCCACGGTCACCGCGATGTGGACCCCGCCGTCGACGTCGTGGAGAACCGCCTCGACCAGCGCGCTGCGCCCGTCGAGGAAGAGGTCCTGGGCGTCCGTGCGGCGCAGCCGTGGGCGCAGGACGACCCTGCTGCCCGCGCGGACTTCGCGTCCGTCGACGAGGACGTGGTCGCTGCCCGGATCGACGCCGGTGTCGCCGCCGGGGTCCCACCAGGGCGTATCCGGTTCGAGGATGTCGCCGGCCGGCTTCGGGGGCCCGGTGACGCTCTGGAGGCTCCGTACCGCTCCGTGCAGACGCTCGAGGACCTCGGGCGGCATGGTGTCCGCCAGTTCGATCACCGCCGCCGCGCGGGCGTCGGTCCCCCTGGCCTCGCGTTTCTCCTCGTCGGTGAGGGCCGCCGTGCGCAGGGCGAGGATCTCGTCGATCTCGGTCGCGTCGTAGAGGGCCCCGGGGCTCTCGGGCGCGATGGCCGGGTGGTCCTCGAGGATGATCGGCGAGGAGAGCATCAGGTCGTCACGGCCGGGTTCGCCGGCCAGGACGGGCCAGGTGTGCAGGTTGCGGCAGGCGGCGACGGCGCCCCTGGCCCATTCCGGCGGATCGGTCATCGACAGGAACGAGCCTCCGTCGATGCGGAGCAGGGTGTGGGTGGCGACGAGGGAGTACGGCAGCGCCGCGTGGCGGTCGGTGTCCCGCTCGGCTGTCCAGGCGCTGGTGTTCTCCACGGTGACCGAGAGGCGCTCGACACGGTACGGGCCGTCGAGTTCGGCTGCCGAGACCCGCAGGGCGCCGCTGATCTCCTCGCGCCGGCGTACGAGTCGACCGAGGACGCGTCCTTCCGCATCGGCGACCTCCTCGACCTCTTCGGCGGCGGGCCGGGTGAAGGGCAGGGCGATGCCGTCGCCGCGCAGGTCGCCGACGGGGACGACGAGGGTGACGCGTTCCTCGACGCCCTCGTCCCAGGCCACCAGGACCCGATCGGCCAGGCGGAGTTCGCCGGTCGGCGCGAAGGTCCCGTCCTCGCGGAGCTCTTCGACCGTACGCCGCTGGGCGCGCAGGAAGCGGACCTCCACGGCGAGTTCGGCGCCGGTCCTGGGCTCCATGAGGCACTCGGTGAGCTGGAAATCGTGCTCCTCGGCGGCGGCGCTCCAGGACGGCGGCACCAGGACCCCGAACTGCCAGCGGAGCCGGTTCTTCGCGGCGGACGCCCGGTACGGGTAGAGGACGTACCCCTCGAAGAGGACGGCGTCGGCGACGTGCCGGGCGACGGCGAACCGCGCCTCGGTGCCGGGGGTGAAGTCGACGGTGGTCATCGTGTCCTCTCCCCCGCCGCTTCGAGCAGGGACTCGACGGTGGCCTCCCACGACGGGAGGGCCCGGCGCGAGCGGTAGGCGAGCAGCGCGTCCATCGCGTCGCCGGGGAGCCGGATCCATCCGCAGCCGGGGAAGTGCTGGTCGATCATCTCCCGCCACACCTTCACGGGCATGCGGTGGGAGACCTCCTTGTCCCAGGGAACGGGCTCGACGTGGAAGCCTCCGGCGCCGGTGAAGGCGGTGCCGGAGAAGAGCAGGAGCAGCGGGACGTCGCCGTCGGAGAGCGCCCGGAAGTAGCGGGACGCGGCGATGTCGGTGTCGTACGTGCACGGCACGACGAGGTCGGTCTCGATCTCGCCGGTGAAGCCGGGCACCATGACGGAGGCGTGGGCGAACTGGACCGGGTTGAGACTGCTGCCCCAGCGGGAGCGTTCGCCGAACAGGTCGCCCAGGGCCGCGGCCTCGTGGTCGTCGTAGCCGCGCCGGGCGGGCTCGATCCGGATCTGGCAGCGCAGGGCCATGGCGTGGACCCGGGTGCCGCCGGTGGCGGAGATCCGCAGCCGGAACACGAGCGTGGGTCCGGCCGCGTAGGCGTCGGCGCGGACGTCGGTGCAGCTGAAGGAGAACTCGGTCACGGCCGGCTCCCCTGCGGCTCGCGGGCCAGGCCGCGGACGTGGGTGAAGAGGGCGTCGAGGTCGGCCCGCGCCTCCGCGCCTCCGTCGAAGCCCTGCCAGTGCAGTCGCATGCGGCCCACCAGTTCGTAGCAGAGGTCGATCGGTACGAGAAAGCACTCGGTGCGGCCCTCGTGGCGGCGCAGCAGCAGGGCTTCGACGTCGGGTTCGAGGTGGGCGGCGAGCCGAGTGGCGTCGAGGACGGACTGCCAGGCCTCTTCGTCCGGTTCGCTCTCGGTGGCGCCGGCGGGGCTCGGGTAGAGCACCACCGGCCGGTCGAGTGCGGAGTTGCGGAAGAAGAAGGCCACCGAGACCGGGATCCGCAGCGACTCCCACGCCCGGTCGTCGATCCGGTGGTCCGGGTCGCTCAGGAAGCGGCCGGGGACCGCCCGGAACCGCCCCGGGGAGGCCGCTGAGCGGTCCATGAGCTGCGCGCACGGGCCGCAGGCGCAGACCAGCGCCCGCTTGTCCGTGTCGACGAGATGCGGGTGGCGCTCCTCGGCCGCCAGCGGGACGCCGCACAGTTCGCAGCGCTCCTCGCGGGGCGGACGGGGGGTGGTGAACCGGCGCAGGCCCGTGGGCCCCGGGGGCCGCGCGGCGCTGTTCGGCGGCCCGTTCACCGGGCGGCCGATGAGCGGCCGTCCGCGCCCGCGAGCGCCGGTCGGGTACCGATCTGGAGCAGCGCCGGTTCGCGCGCGGCGCCGCTCTCCAGCTCCACGCCCGTGACCTCGGGGGCGAAGCAGGCGAGGGCGTCCACGGCCGCCTGCCGGACGGAGTCCTGGGTGCCGGAACAGCCGCAGCCGGCCGAGGCGGTGGCCCGGAGCCGCAGCACGCCCGTCTCCGGGTCGAATCCGGCGTTCTCCACGGGCTGCGGCAGGGCCGACAGGGCGCGGTCGATACGGGTCGGCGCGTCCTCGGGGTGCAGTCCGTGCAGGTTGAGGAGGCTCGCGACGAGCTCGTCCGCGAGCAGCGGGCCCAGGGGGTCGGCGGGCGAACTGGCGGCGGGCGGACGGGCGGCGGGACGCCCGAGGAGGTCGACGACGCGGGCGATGCCGCTGCCGTAGAACTCCATGAGGACGCGTACGACTTCCTCCGCCGCCGCGCAGGCCTCGGCGTCGCCGTTCTCCGCCAGCCGGTCCAGGACCTCCTCGACGCGGCGGCCCGCCTCCTCGGCGGTGGGCGCGCTCATCCGGCCAGACCGCTCAGGCCGGTGGGCACGTGCATCTGCTTCACGGTCCGGCCGTTGCCCGTGTACATGTGGACGCCGCACGGCAGGCAGGGGTCGAAGCTGCGCACGGCGCGCATGATGTCGATGCCCTTGAAGTTCTCGGGAGGGTTCTCCTCGAAGATCGGGGTGTTCTGCACCGCGTCCTCGTACGGACCGGGGGTCCCGAACGTGTCCCGTGTGGAGGCGTTCCACGGCGTCGGCGGATAGGGGTGGTAGTTGGCGATCTTGCCGTCCCTGATCACCATGTGGTGCGAGAGGACGCCCCGTACGGCCTCGGTGAAGCCGACGCCGATGGACTCGTCCGGCACCTCGAACTTCTCCCACGTCTGCGTGCGTCCGGCGCGGACCTCCTCCAGGCCCTTTTCGGCGCAGTGCAGGGCGACGGCGGCCGCGTAAGCCTGGAAGTAGGTCCGGGCGCGGTTGCGCTCCAGGGCGTTGCTCCACTTCGGGATCTTCCACTCGAAGGTGGTCTCCGGCTTGGTCATCGTGCGGGGCAGGTTGATGACGACGCTGTGCCCGGTGGCCTTGACGTATCCGATGTCGACGAGGCCGGAGAGCGCGGTGGACCAGAGGCGCGCGATGGGGCCGCCGCCGGTGTCCAGGGCGAGGTGGTCCTTGCCGTCGAACCAGCGTGGGGACATGACCCAGCTGTACTTGTCGTCGAAGTTCCGCTTCTGCGGGGCCGGGATGGTGTGCTGGTTCCACGGGTGGCGCGGGTCGACCGGGTTGCCCAGCGGGTCGTGGGTGACGAACTGCTCCTGCCCCTCCCAGTCCTCGTAGTACGAGCTGCCGAGGAGGATGCGGATGCCGAGGTTGATCTCGGTGAGGTCGTTGGTCACCAGCTTGCCGTCGACGACGACGCCCGGGGTGACGAACATCTTCCGTCCCCAGTCGGTCATGTTGGCGTAGGTGAAGTCGCAGTGCTCGGGGTCGTTGAGCGCGCCCCAGCAGCCGAGCAGCACGCGGCGGCGGCCGACCTCCTCGTAGCCGGGCAGCGCCTCGTAGAAGAAGTCGAAGAGGTCGTCGTGCAGCGGCACGACCCGCTTCATGAACTCCACGTAGCGCATGAGGCGGCTCATGTAGTCGGTGAACAGCTGCACGGAAGCGACCGTCCCGACTCCGCCGGGGTAGAGCGTGGAGGGGTGCACGTGGCGCCCCTCCATCAGACAGAACATCTCGCGGGTGTAGCGGCTGACCTGCAGCGCCTCGCGGTAGAACTCGCCCTCGAGGGGGTTCAGGGAGCGCATGATGTCGGCGATGGTGCGGTAGCCGTGCTCGGCGGCGTGCGGCGCCTCGGTGCGCTCGGCGAGCTCCAGGACCCCGGGGTTGGTCTCGCGGACCATCTTCTCGCAGTAGTCGACCCCGACCAGGTTCTCCTGGAAGATGTTGTGGTCGAACATGTACTCCGCGGACTCGCCGAGGTTGATGACCCACTCACCGAGGTGCGGCGGCTTCACGCCGTACGCCATGTTCTGCGCGTACACGGAGCAGGTCGCGTGGTTGTCACCGCAGATGCCGCAGATGCGGCTGGTGATGAAGTGCGCGTCGCGGGGGTCCTTGCCCCGCATGAAGACGCTGTAGCCGCGGAAGACGGAGGACGTGCTGTAGCACTCCGCGACGCGCTTCTGCTTGAAATCGATCTTCGTGTGGATGCCGAGACTGCCCACGATCCGGGTGATGGGGTCCCAGGCCATCTCCACCAGTCCGGAGCCGTCACCCGTCGTCTTCGCCGGAGATGCCATGGTCGTTGCGGTGCCCTTCGTGAGCTCTTCGACTACGCGAACAGTGGGGGTTGGATGGGTCTAGCGGGGTGCGGGCTGCCTCACGGTCACCAGGGCGGCCGGTAGCCGGTGGTGATGCGCTCGCCGGTGTGCCGCCACTTCGGCTCCTTGTCCACGGTCTTGGCCGTGATGTTCCGCAGCCGGCGAATGACGGAGCCGTACACGCCGCTGGCGGTGCTGGAGACCTTGCCGCCGGGAGGTTCGTCCATGAACGGCATGAACTTGTCCGGGAATCCGGGCATGGTGCACGCGATGCAGATGCCGCCGACGTTCGGACAGCCTCCGACGCCGTTGATCCAGCCGCGCTTGGGGACGTTGCACTTGACGACAGGTCCCCAGCAGCCCAGCTTGACCAGGCACTTGGGCGAGTCGTAGGTCGAGGCGAACTCGCCCTGCTCGTAGTAGCCGGCGCGGTCGCAGCCCTCGTGCACGGTCGCCCCGAACAGCCAGGTGGGACGGAGCTTGTCGTCCAGCGGGATCATGGGCGCGGAGCCGACCGCCTGGTAGAGCAGATACGTCAGTGTCTCCGCGAAGTTGTCCGGCTGGATGGGGCAACCAGGCACGCACACGATGGGGATGCCTGCCTGGGACTTCCAGTCCCAGCCCAGATAGTCGGGCACGCCCATCGCGCCGGTCGGGTTCCCCGCCATGGCGTGGATGCCGCCGTACGTGGCGCAGGTGCCGATCGCGACCACCGCGAGGGCCTTGGGAGCCAGCCGGTCGATCCATTCGCTCGTGGTGATGGGCTGGCCGGTCTCCGGGTCGTCGCCGAAGCCGCACCAGTAGCCCTCCTGCTTGATGGCCTCGTTCGGGATCGATCCCTCGACCACCAGCACGAACGGGTCGATCTCGCCCCGCTCCCCCTTGAAGAACCACTCGATGAACGTGTCTGCGCCGCCCACCGGACCGCACTCGAAGTCGATCAGCGGCCAGTGGACCGCGATCCTGGGCAGCCCCGGCAGCCCCGCGAGGGCGATCTCCTCGATGCTGGGCTGCATGGCGGCGGTCAGGGCCACCGAGTCGCCGTCGCAGCTCAGACCCGCGTTGATCCAGAGAATGTGGATCGGCTTCTCTTCGCTGCCGGGTGCGGCACCCTGGTCCTCGACCGGGGCCGCCTTTACTGCGCTCATGAGTCGCCTCCTGAGGAGGGGTGGGGCAAAGGCCTCATTTCGGGCCTAGGTCTTGATTAACAGTCGTCCGATCCGCCCGCGCCCGCACCTGGGCCGTCCGGGGACGGCGCCCGGAGAGCCTCCTTCCGGACGAAGGACCGACGCAGCGCGTGGTAGCTCGCGGCGGGATCGTCGAAGATCGACCGCATCCGGGAGAGCTCGTGCTCCCGGTGGGCCGCAAGGGGAGCGACGGACTCCCGGCGCTCGTGCTCCGCCTTCTTCGCCGCGATCCGCTGCTGGAGTCCGCGACTGCTTGCCAGGTGGAGGGCCAACCGGGTGATCTCGGCGGCGAACTCCCCCGGTCCGCATTCGACGACCCGGTCGACCAGCCCCATGTCGAGCGATTGCGCCGCGGACACCGGGCGGGCCTCTTCGGTGAGGCGTGCGGCCAGGGCCTCGCCCACCTTCCCCGGCAGGGTGCGGGTCCAGTACTCCGATCCGTACAGGCCCATGCGCCGGTAGTGCGGATTGAGCACCGACCCCGAACGGCACCAGACCTCGTCGGCGGCGAGGGCGAGCATCACCCCGCCGGCGGCGGCGTTGCCGCCGATCGCGCTCACGACGAGGCGGTCGGTCGTGGTGAGAACCGCCTCGACCAGGTCGTTCATGGCATTGATGTTGGCCCAGGACTCGACGGCCGGGTCGGCGGCGGCCTCGATGACGTTCAGATGGATGCCGTTGGAGAAGAAGTCGCGCTGCCCGCCGAGTACCAGGACGGATGTGGGGCGCGTCCGGGCGGTCTCGTACGCGTCCAGCAGGCGACGGCACTGGTCGGTGCTCATCGCCCCACCGGGGAACGCGAAGGACAGCACGCCGACCGGTCCCTGCTCGCGATACCGGATGTCGGACCAGCTCCGACATCCTGGCGCCGGGTCGGTCGGCGCCGGCAGTTCGGGGAGCTCCGGCAACCGGCCCGCGAGGGCCACGGTGGCGGGGAGCTTGCAGGCACGCGGCCTGCCGGGGCCGGTACGGGCGCGGATCTCGGGGATCCACACCGCGCCGTCCACGGTCGCGCGGCAGACCGCGCCCGCCCGGGTGGCCAGCAGTGCACCGGGCCGCCCGCGCAGACCGTCCTCCGGGTGACCGCCGTGCAGGAACCACTCGGCGCCGAGCAGCCGGTCCGGTACACCGGGCTGCGAGTCGGCGGCCCTCAGGGCCCGCAGAACGGTCTCGGTGGTGTCCTCGTCCCACGAGATCCGACGCTCCTCCTGGCGCAGAGCGGGACGGGCGCGGATCTCGCCGGTCTGCGGCCGCGGTGTCGCCTCTGCGGCGACCCTCTCGACGGCGAGGAGCACGGCGGCCACGGCGGCGTCGGACAGTTCGTTGCGGTACAGATCGCTCTTGCCGACCTCCGGAACACGGAACGTCGCGGACGCCCAGACGTCGCCCGCGTCCATCGCCTCGTCGGCCTGGAGGACGGTGACGCCCCACTCCTCGACCCCGTCGTGGATCGCGTGGTCCAACGAGGACGGGCCCCGGTCGCCCACGGGCCCCGGGTGCACGATCAGGCAACGGTGCGCCGTCCACACATCGCGGGGTACGACGGCCTTCAGCATGGGGGCCACGACCAGATCAGGCGCGTGGCACGCCACGGCCTCGCGCACGGCAGCCCCATCGGGGGTGACCTCTACGGGAACGGTGTGCCCGCGGTCGCGCAGCTCGACCAGGATGCGCTGGGTGAGGCTGTTGAAGCTGCTGGCGACGAGCAGGATCCGCATGGGCGGCCTTTCCGGGTTCCGGCCGGGTTCCGGTGGACGGTGCGGCCCTGGGAATCGCGGTCCCCTGGGTATCGCGGTCCGTCAACCGCCTGCGATCATCGGACAGCGCGAGCCGGGCAGCGGGGTGGCGGAGCCCGCACCTCACCCGTTCGAGGCGGGTGTCCGACCGATTGGCGGGCTGACGGCCGCGGTACGGCGGTGCGGGAGGCGCGACGCACCCCGGACGATGCCCCCTTCAGCCACCGCCCGGGCTGACGCGATACCGAGCACGAAGAGTCACCCCGTACGGGGCGTGCCCGTCATGAGCCGAGGCTGGTTCCACGGCACATGGGAGGCGGCCGGCGCGCATCCGACCTTCGCCCTTGCCCGTCGGGCGCGTCGCTGCGGGCGTCGCTGCGCAAGAAGCGGAGGATCCGCCTCGCAGCCGGGCGGTCCGGCACGGCGCGGACCGCCTGGCTCAACTACCAGCCGGCTCGGTCAATCGCAGCAATCGCAGCACTTGCACGGATTGCAGCAGCCGTCGCCACCACAGCAGCCGTCACCCGAGCCCCCGGAACCACGATCGCCGCCCGAGCCACCGGAGGAGCCGCCCGAGTTGCCGCCGCCCTGGCCGCCGGACCATCCGTCACCCCCGGAACCGTCCCTGCCGGAACCGTCCCGGCTCGACGAGCCGCTGCTGCGGTTGCCGTCGCCGAACTGCACGGGCTCACCGTCATCCTGCCCGGGGTCGTCGTCGCAGCGGCAGCAGTTGTAGCACAACCTGCAATCGCCGCACAGCCGACCCCACTCGCCGCACCGCCGGCACTGTCCCTCCGGCGGCCGGCCCGACGCCTGCGCCGCGCCTTCGGGGGCCGCGCCCGCGAGCGCTCCGACGCCGCACGTCGCGCCGGTACCGGTCTGCGCCGGCGTTGCCTCCGCCGTACGGCGCCCCAGCCAGGGCAGCATGCGCAGGCCCCGCGCCTGGTGGCGGTGCTCATGGTGACGATGCCGAGGCGAGAAGACCCGGTCGACGGCACGCTCCAACTCACCGCCCAAAAGCGCATGTACCAGCCGACCGTCGACGAACTCGGCCTCCGACAGAGCAAGTCGGATCCCGTGGACGGCGTCGTCGCAGAGCCGGCGCACCTCGGCACGGTCCGTGCCGGTCACGGCGATCGGGTTCCACGCGCCGGACGCCTCGTCAGCGTCCAGGTCCTCCACCGCGTCCAGTAGATGAGCCAGCCGCCCGAACAGACGGCCGGCCTCCGCCAGCGGTTCGAGGTTGCCCGGCCGGTCGGTGAGCACCGCTGTGTAAGAGAAGGCGGCGGCGGTCGCCGTCTCCGTGGGCTCCGTGACCGTCAGCAGTGAGCCACCAGGACCGGTCAGTCGCTCGATCTCCGGCTGGCGCTCCACCGCCTCGAGCAGCACCGCGGTGTCGAAGCCGAGCCGTTCGCCGCCGGCGGCGCCCGCACGGTCCCAGCCGCGCGCGATCCGGCGCGCCGCCGCCTTCACCGGACGGCGCCCCAACAGGCCGTCGCCGTCGGCCACATGATCGCGTACCTTCGCCGCGGCCAGCACCAGCGACA
Organism: Streptomyces sp. NPDC048604; assembly: GCF_043199435.1. Classification (NCBI taxonomy): domain Bacteria; kingdom Bacillati; phylum Actinomycetota; class Actinomycetes; order Kitasatosporales; family Streptomycetaceae; genus Streptomyces; species Streptomyces sp. NPDC048604. Next base: position 80,499 of record NZ_JBICVX010000019.1, on the reverse strand, counting down.
CCGTCGCCGCCAGTCGCGCGCCCTCGCCCTGCGCCACGTCCGCCGACCGCATCCCGCGCAGCGGGCACGGACCGGCGCCGCGCCGCCAGTCGCCGGTACGCTCCGACTGCGCTTCGGTCAGAACGGACACGATCAGGCCGTCGTAGTTGGTGGCCACCCTCGCGAACTGCCCGTACTCGCTGCGCAACGCCAGGCACAGACCGCACAGATGTGCCATCCACTCGGTACGCATACCCTCGCCCAGGCGATGACGGCAAGGCCTGATGATTCCGAACACCGAACTCTCCCCCGTACACAGACATCTACCCGGCACATGGCCGGATGGACGGCTCACTGCCGCATGACCACGCGGGACGTCAACCGCAGGTGACGCCGACGCGCGGCCGTCATCCTAAATGGTCCGTGAGGAGGGGAGCGCGGCCGGGCACTGCGGCACGAAAGCGTACGGTGCCTCCTCGGGCCGGCCCGCCCGCGCCACGGCCGAGGTGCTCGGGCATGTCCATCCATGGCGTTCCCGCCCGGTAAGGGAACGCCACCCTGGGCATCAGCCGACGACGCACCAGACCGACGTTCAGAGCACATGATCCGAACGAACACAGCACCCTAGGCGTGCGCGCGGCAGAAGGCGCGAACTGCCGCCGTGAAGGCCTCCGGCGCCTCCAGGTTGCTCACGTGCCCCACTGAGGGGATCACCACCAGCTCGGCGTGCGGGATCGCCTCCTGGAAGGCGTGGGCGACGTCCAATGGGGAGCGGGCGTCGTGCTCGCCCCACAGGAGAAGGGTCGGCGCCGTGATCCGGGGCAGCAGGTCCGTCTCGTCGGCCTCGGCCATCAGGGAGAGCTGCGCGGCCATGGACTCCGGCCGGACGTCCCGGCTCATGGCGTCCAGCAGCTCCGCGAAACGCTCCGGCGGGCCGGCGGCGAAGAGCCCAGGCAGTGTCGGGTCGAACTCCTCCCGCGGCGCAGCGAGCATCCGCCGTGCCCCCTCGACCCGCGCCCTGACCTCCTCGGGCGGCAGCGAGCCCTTCCAGCCGGCGTACGTGTCCACCATCAGCAGCGACCGCACCAGGTCCGGCCGCCACCGGTACAGCTCCAGGACCACCGTCCCGCCCCAGGACAGGCCCGCGACCTGGGCGGGCCCGAGCCCCACGTCCTCGATCACCGCGGCGAGAGCGCGCGCGAAGTCCGCGAGCCCGAAGCCCGCCGGCAGCGCGCCGGACCGCCCGGACCCCGGCTCGTCCCAGGCCACCACCGTGAACTCGTCCGCCAGCGCTTCGACTTGCGGCTGCCACATCCGCCCGTCGATCCCGGCCCCGTGAACGAGGACCACGACCGGCCCCCGCCCCTTCCGCGTATAGGCGACGTCGACGCCGCCGACCCGCACCACTGCCATACCTTCAGGGTAATCCTGTGTCAGGCGAAGCCGCTCGTGACAGCGTCTGGCACCATCGGCCGATGGACCTTTCCAAGGAACTGGCAGGCTGGACGGACTCCGATGGTGCGGCGTACTACGTGGGAAGGGCGCTCGGCATCTTCGCCGAGCATCAAGGCTTCACCTCTCTGAAGTGGGTCTTCTGGAGTGTCAACCCGGTGGGCCGGACTCTGCACGAGATCCTGCTCCAGCTCGTGGCCGCCGGCGTCCTGGAGCAGGACAAGGACCAGGACCGGTTCAGGTGGGCCGGCGACGTGACGGGAGTTCTGGAGGCCGCCCGCTGGGGGCCGCCCGGCGGTTCGGATCCGAACCGCGCCTAAACGACGGGAAGTCGTGCGGCAGATCGGGCGTGTCCTGCGTTCCGCCGCCCTGCGGTTGCACCTTCGACGGCGGGATCAGCGGCTTCGCGATCTCCCACAACCCGTCCGGAACAATCCAACTCCCCGTACCCCGCCGCACGCCGGGTTGAAAGACGCCTCACCGAATAAGACACGGTCTAAGGGGTGTTGCCAATCCGGCGCAGCGTCGCTTCGCCTTGTTCCTCGGAGATTTCGTAGGCCTCGAAAATACTCGGCCCGAGTTCCTCTTCATGGAGGTCTTCAGGGATCGCAACCTCTCGAACTCTGAGCCCCCCATGAGCCGTCGTCGGGTCAGGAATCGGGGACGCTTCGTCGCCCGACTCTCCGAGGAGTACCGCTCCGCAGATGTTTCCTTCGTCATCCGTGAAGACCGCAAGGGACGGATTTCCCGGTGCGTCAGCGGCCATGACGTCTCCTAGATTCCGTGCACTGTGAATTGCACCGAGGTGTCATTCGGGTTGTATACGTCTGCCCCGAAAGCCCACTCGTTGACCCTCTCCAGTCGCACGGCTTGGTTCATTACGAACAAAGGCTTCTGAATTTGGTCCGTGGACCCTATCGGGCGTGCTTGGATGGAGGTGTTGCGCCACTCACCCGCACCGATGAACACCCAGACAGGAACCGTATCCTTGGCTCCCACCCAATAAGGGTGGTGGTCCATATCCCATCCCATGAGACTCCTCCTGGAAATCGGGACAGAAGGTATGGGCAGCGGCCCTCCCCGGTCATAAGCCAGGGTATACGCGGGGTATTTGGACAGGCTGCCGTATTCATCATGCCACCGGGCCCTCTCGGCCGCATGCGCAGGGGTGTCGGATCGGCACCCTTCGACAATTTCCTCACCGGCCGCCAAGAGGGCATCTGATCTCGGTAGTTGGTGACCGGTTGTTGACCAGGTCAAGCCCACAACTCTTGTTAGGAGTCCTAAGCGGGCACTGATCAACGTTCATGTGGCTGTGTGCGGGATGCCCGGTCGCGCACGAGGCTGTCGGGCAGCGGGACGCGGTCGGCTGCGTCATCGCATGCGATAAGTCCGGCGACTTCGACGATCACCTCCGGGATACTGGTCGCCCATGGATGAGGTCAAAGTCGTCGTCGCTCATTCCGAGCGCGCGACCCTGCGCGTCGGCGACATGTTCCTGAAGGTGGACGCCGATCAGGCGCGTATCGACGTCGAGGTCGAGGCGATGTCGCTCGCGCCGGTCCCGACCCCGGAGGTCCTGTGGCGCAAGCCGCCCGTGCTCGCGGTCGCCGCGGTCCCGGGGACGACGCTCGGGCGCCTCGGCCGGCCGTCGACCGGGTCGCCGGCGGCGTGGGCCGCGGCGGGCGCCGCCATCCGGAAGCTGCACGACGCGCCGCTGCCGCCCCGCCCCGGCCGGGCCGGCCGGAGCTTCGTCGCGCTGGCGGCGGAACTCGACGACGAGTGCGAGTTGCTCGTGACGAACGGCCTCCTGCCCGTCGACCTGGTCACCCGCAACCGCCGGGTCGCCGAGGCCGCGCTCCGGCCCTGGACTCCGGCGTTCACGCACGGCGACTTACAGATCGCGCACGTCTTCGTCGACGGCGACGAGGTGACGGGCATTATCGACTGGTCAGAGGCAGGCCAGGGTGATGCTCTGTACGACCTCGCCACCTTCACGCTCGGACACGAGGAGCACCTCAACGACGTCCTCGCCGGCTATGGCACCGACATCGACCTCGACGTGATCCGCGCGTGGTGGTCGTTGCGAAGCCTGCTGGCAGTTCGCTGGCTGATCGAGCACGGCTTCGACCCGTTCGCGCCAGGTTGTGAGGTCGACGTGCTGAGATCCCGGGTGTGAGGCTGCGCGGGCCCGATGCTACGTATGTCTTCCGACGCATCGAGCAGGCCGTCCCCTCGGCGATCGCCCGCCACGCGAATGCGCACGCGGCGGAACCGGTGCAGCAGCGCAATCGCTCCTTCCACGACCCAGCGGTAACGCACAGGCCAGAGCCGCGCTCGATGCTGCGCCGAGCGATGTGCGGGGTGATCTGGAACCGGCGGACCTTGTTCCGGTAGACCTCGTGGTGATGGCCGCGGTCGGCGTACAGGTGCTTCTGGGCCCCCACGATCGTGGACTCGACAGCGACCGGCCAGTCTTTGAGGATGCGCCTGACGCATGACCTGGTTCCGAACCTCACCGGCCAGGCCGGATGGTGAAGCGCGAGAACCGTGCGGTGTGTGCGTTCGCGGAGCGGTCACTGTGACCGCTCCGCGAACGGGACTGGGCGGGGCGCGGTTGAGCTTCCTAGGCGAGGACCTGGTTGACGAAGGTGACGATCGCTGCTGCGGATTCCTTGAGGAATCCGAGTCCGTCGTTGACGCTACCGGCTGGTGCGGCGTGGGCGGTGGCTGCTGTGGTCAGGACGATGACGGCGGAGGATGTCAGGGTCGCGGCCAGGCGCTTGATCGAGTTCATGACCGAAGAACGACGATCTACGTTTGCGGTTCGCTGCTGTTGCGGCCAACTCACCCAAAGGATGGCGCTGCTTCACCTGTGCTGTTCTCGCCGGCCGCTGGCTCACCTGCCCTGAGGCCACCCCGTTCGGGCGACACCGCCGTCGAATCACGGCCGCAGAGTCACTGCTACTCAACTTGATTGGGTGATGTCGTGTGGCGTGGGCCATCGGTCACCTGCGCCGGTGACCGCCGACCCACATGGGCTGGCCCTCGGTGTGCATACTGTGACCGGCAGAGGGGCCGTCGTCCGACCGAACGGCGATGGGGTGGGGCCGATAGGCCACGGGCCGGGCCGGACGATCAAGGAGACCAGCGATGGATGTCAAGGAAAGCTGGCGCCGCTACGGGCTTCGCCCCGTCGGCGCGGACCTCGACGAGATCCGTGCGCTCCTCAGAGAGCACACGGCGCGTGAGCGGCGCGCCCAGGGCGCGGGCGACACCGAGCTGATGAGGCTCTGCTGCTTCCAGCTGTTCAACAGCGGCGACCTCGACGACGTGCTCCTGATCTGGAGTGCGAAGCAAGCCAGCTTCGACGCAGCGTGCTCGATCGACATCGAATTCCTGCTTGGGCACGGGCTCGACGCGACGAAGGCTCACCTCTCGGCCAACCGTGCACCTTCTGCGACGGCGGCACTGGATCGACTGCGCGAGCTCGAGGCAGACGGTGAATTCGAGGGCTTCTCAGTGGAGGAGCGCTCCGCCGTGTACGACCGGTACTACGTCGACTGACGAATCTGCAGCGCCGGTCAGTCGTCCGTGTGAGGCCGGTGCCCGCAAGGCAGCTGTCGACGAAATGCGGGCACGGGTGGCCCGTTGGGCCAGATGCGATTCTGCCCCTTACTGTTCCTCGTCCATACGGATGGCACGCCGCAGTTCGTCAGCCGCCTCGTGGCTCGTTCCCTCTCGCTGCTCCAGCAGCGCCGCGGCGATCGCGTCCAGCTTCCGCTGCACGGCGTGCGCGTCACGCCGTTCGGTGTTCTTCAGCAGGGCGAGCAACAGGAGGTTGACCGACGTCATGACATCTCCGGCGAAGATCAGCCAGGACAACGGCGGGTGCACGAAGTGCAGGGCGATCGTGCCGAGGACCAGGAGCACGCACAGCACGTAGAACAGCGGGGAGCTGGTGACGTTCGACGCCCGATCCGCAAACGCGGCGAACCGGTCGCGTCCGGCGCCGCCCCGCTCGGCGGGATGATCAGTGGTCATGCCCGCCATGATCCCTGGACATGACCCATCGCCTCGGGACCATGGCGCGGCGGGCGCGCCTCGGCGCTTCCGCCGCCAGTACTCGTCCGCCCCGCCCCGACGTGCATGGCGGCCTCCTGGGCCGCGCCAGCGCTGCTCAAGTGGTGAAGAAGCCGTCTTCGTTCATTTCCTCGATGCTGCGTGCGAAGGCGTGGGAGACCTGTTGGAGGTCTTCCGTGGTGTGCGCGGCGCTGAGCATCATCGTGTGCAGTTCGGGGACGTAGACCCCGTGTTTGCGCATGTAGTAGGAAAGAGCGAGGTTTGCTTTGAAGTTCGATCCGGTCAGCCGGTCTCTGATGAGTTGCGGGGTGGCGTGGTCGAAGGTGATCGAGAAGATCGAATGTGCGGCTGTGACCTTGCAGGGGATTCCGCCGGCGGCTGCATGTGCGGTCAGGTTCTGTGACAGCCACTCCGTCTTGCGCTGGAGTTCGTCGTAGAGGCCGGGGTGTGATTTCAGGTGGGCGAGTACGGCGGCCCCCGCGGCGGCGGTGATGGAGTTTCCGCTCATGGTTCCGCCCACGAAGGCTCGCGTCTCGATGTCGACGTAGGGGTCGCCTGTGGTGCGGGCGATGTCGATGACGTCGGGTCGTCCGGCTACGGCTCCGCACGGCAGGCCACCCCCGATGATCTTGCCGAGGCAGGTCAGGTCCGGCCTGACGCCGGCGAGGTGCTGGGCGCCTCCGAAGTGCACGCGGAATCCGGTGATCACCTCGTCGTAGATCACCAGGATGTTCTCGCGTGCGCAGACGTCCCGGAGTTGCCGGAGGAAGTCGCGGTCGAACGCTGCCGTCGTCACGGGCATGGGTTCGAGGATGACGCACGCCAGTGTCTTCGCATGGGCGGCGATGCGGTCCAGCGAGCCCGGGTCGCCGTATTGCAGGACGAGTGTCTCCTCCACCAGGGTGCGTTGCATGCCGGCCGAGTTCGCGACCGGGTTCGGGCAGCGAACGTCGCCGCTGTAGCGGAACAGGGAGCTCACCAGGCTCTGGTCGGAGAACCCGTGGTAGTGGCCTTCGAACTTGGCCACGCGTTGCCGGCCCGTGTATGCGCGGGCCATTCTCAGCGCCATCTGGACGGCTTCTGTTCCCGAGTTGCCCAGGATGACTTTGGTGTCCGTGTCGAACGCCTGGGAGATCAGCTCTGCCAGACGCAACTCCGCAGGGTTTCCCAAGGCATTGACCGAGCCGCGGGCGGCGGCTTCGTGGATGGCCTGGACCGTGCCGGGATGACCGTAACCGAGGATGTGCGGCCCGTAGCCGCACGAGAGGTCGATGTATTCGTTGCCGTCGAGATCGTGAATGCGGGCGCCTGACGCCTTCGTGACGACGAGGGGGAAAGCGCTGGGCAGTCCGTAGCGGTCAAGGTGGGTGGGCGCGACCAGGTAGCGGGCGGCGTCATTGCGGGCGGCGAGGGAGCGGGGGCTCAGACCGCCGATCTCGTGCTCGAACCTCTCGCGCACCTCGTCGCTCATGTAGGGCGAGAAGAGGTCGGTGAAGCGTCGGGCGTTCCGGTAGAGGTTGATGTCCGGATCGGTCTGCGTCACGAAGCCCTCGCCCGTGAGCAGGGACAGCGACAGCAGCGAGAACCGGGTGGAGGCCCGGGCGCCGTAGCCGTACAGCAGGCGGGTCGCTTCGTCGAAGAACGTCATGGTGGACCAGCGTGAGGTCTCCGCCTGGAAGTGGCGCCGCAGAATGGCTGCCAGCCCTTCCGCGTACTCCTCATGGCGCGGCAGCAGCACCTCGGGGTTGGCCACGAAGGTGCGGACGAAGCGCTCCGTGGCTGTCTCCCACTGCCCGCGGATGCATGCGTAGTAGAAGGCGGACAGGTTCCACTTGTCGTCCGCGGACAGGGTTCCCACGAGACCGAAGTCGAGCAGGACGATCTGACCGTCGGGGCGGAACAGGATGTTTCCGGGATGCGGGTCGACGTGGAACCGGCCGTGGAAGAACACCATGCTGTAGAAGACGTCCTGGAGACGGCGTGCCAGGGACGACCGGGAGTGGCCGGCCCGGGACGGGTTCATGCCGGGGACGCCGTCGACGTATTCCATGACCAGGACATCGCTCGTGCACAGGTCGTCGTAGGTGCGGGGAACGTGCAGGAATGGATGGTCGCGGAAGTTCCATGCCACGTCGTTCTGCCGGGCGGCTTCTTGGCGCATGTCGCACTGGCCTGCCAGCAGGGGCCGCAACTCGGCGAAATGACCGGGAAGGTCATACCGACGCAGCGGTGGGTAGAGGGCGTGCGCGACCGCGAGGAGCGCTTTCAAGGCTCGTGTGCCGGCATCCAGCCGTTGCCTGACGCCGCTTTTGACGACCTTTACGGCGACGTCGGTACCGCCCTTGAGTACGGCGCGGTGCACTTGTGCAACAGAGCCCACGGCGACCGGCTGCCAGTCGAAGGACTCGAAGGCCGCTGTGACGGGAACGGGAAGCCCGCGGTCCATCGTCTTGCGCAGTTCCGCTTCCGGCATGGGCGGCAGTTCGGAGAAGAAGGTACGGAACTCCCCGGCTGCCGCGGAGGAGAGGAGTCCGGACTGCGTACCCAGAACCTGCCCCGCCTTCATGTACAGGGGTCCCATACGCAGCAGGTAGCCGCGCAGCAAGGCAGCGAGACGGAGACGCGGATCCGGGCGGCCGGGGTGGACGACCCGGTCCAGGGCCCACCGGAGCGCGAAGCAGGACGTCCACCACAGGAGCCGTCCCGCCTCCACCGCCGCACCGGCGGCCCGGCGCAGGCTGGACACGCGGGCCCGGCGGCGTGCGGCTGCCTGGGGCACGAGGCCGTCGGGAGGTCTGAGGCCTGCCCGGTCCGATGTCCCGAGGGCGGGTGTTCCCAGGGCGGGTGTCTCCGCCGAGCCGCCGGCCGCCGTCTCTGCGGCGGGCGACAGCGCGGGGGGAATCCGGTAGGCCACGACGGCTCCTGCTCCTCTGCGGGCTCCGCGGTCGGCGTTGCCATGTGGGAGCGGGTGTCGGGTGTCTTGGGACGGCTCTCGTCCCGGGTTGGCGGCAGTCCGTGTCCCCCGCCGTGTGGCGGGGCAGGGCTTACGCCTGGCGTAGGACGAGTACGGCGTTGTGTCCGCCGAAGCCGAACGAGTTGCTGATCACTGCCTGCATGCGGTGCGGACGAGGCTTCTTGGCGACGACGTCGAGGTCGATGGCCGGGTCGAGTTGGTCGAGGTTGGCCGTGGGCGGAATCGTCTGGTGCCGCAGGGTCAGGGTGGCGAGTACCGCTTCGATGGCCCCTGCCGCACCGAGGGTGTGGCCCGTGACGCCTTTGGTGGAAGTGACGGGGGGCGGATGGCCGTTGAAGAGGCGGCGGAGCGCTGCGGCTTCGATCTGGTCGTTCATGGGGGTGGCGGTGCCGTGTGCGTTGATGTGGCCGATGTCGGTCTCGTGCAGATCCGCGTCGGCCAGCGCTGCGGTGAATGCCTGTTCGAAGCCGGCGCCTTCGGGGTGGGCGGCGGCATAGTGATAGCCGTCGGTGGCAGAGCCGTATCCGCAGAAGTAGGCTTGGGGCCGGGCGCCGCGGGCCCGCGCGTCGCTCGCCCGCTCGAGGACGAGCACGCCTGCGCCTTCCGCGAGGACGAATCCGTCACGGTCGCGCTCGAAGGGGCGGCTGGCGCCCTGGGGGTCGTGCACGCGTGTCGACAAGGCACCCATCTGGGAGAAGGACAGTGAGGTGAGGGGATGGCACGGCGCCTCCGTGCCACCGGCGAGGACGATGTCGCAGCGGTCGGCCAGCAGAAGGTCGCGGGCGGTGCCCAGCGCTGTGGCCCCGGATGCGCACGCCGTGGTCACGGCCATGCTCGGTCCTCGGGCTCCCAGTGCGATGCAGATTTCGGCAGCCGCGGCATTCACGGTCGAGCGGGGCACGGTCAGGGGGGAGAGCGTCGCGTAGGAGTGATCGAGGTATTTGCGCAGCGCCGCGACGCTGGTCTGCTTGCTCTCCGTGCCCACTCCGACGATGACTCCGACGCGGGCGCCGTCCCAGGTGGCGGTGTCGAGGCCGGCATCCGTGACCGCCTGGCAGGCGGCGGCGAGCGCCAGGTGAACGAAGCGGTCCGTGCGCCACACTGCACGGCCGAGCAGGGCTGCGGCGTCGAATTCCGGGACACGACAGCTGAGGGGTACGGGTACGTCGCCCAGCTCCGGGTCGATGGCGGCCGGGGATACGCCGGAGCACACTCCCTGCCAGCTCGTGACGGCGTCGGCGCCGGCCGACGTGAGGAGGCCGACGCCGGTCACCGCGATGTCGCGTCGGCTCATACCGGACGCACCGGAGCACCGGAGGCCGCCGGCAGGGCCTCCGCGGGTTGCTGCTGGGCGCGTTCGACGGCTGCCACGGCCTCCCCGACGGTGGCCTGAAGGGACTTCAGGTGCTCGGCTTGCGGTACCCGCAGTCCCATGTCGTCCTGCAGGATGCACATGAGTTCCACCACTGCCAGCGAGTCCATACCCAGGTCCTCGAGGGTGCTTTCGGGCGCGATGGTGTCCTCGGGAATGTTGAAGTGGCGCGCCAGGGCGCTCTTGATCGGTTCGTACAGGGAAGTCATCAGCTGGTCCCTCATCAGTAGTCGTGGGCGGGATAGAGGTTCACAGCCGGATCACCACCAGTCCGGCGCTGCTTCCCGCGGCCAGGCCGATCAGCGCCACCAGGTCCCCCGGCCCCGCCAGTCCCCTCTCCATGGCCGTGGCGAGCTGCAGCGGCAACGACGCCGAGGCGACGTTGCCATGGCGGGGAAGAGTGATGACCAGCTTCTCCCGGGGGACGCCGAAGCCCGCTGCGCACAGGTCGTCGAGGTCGCTGAGGGAGACCTGGTGCACGCCGATGAAGGCGAAGTCAGCGACATCCAGGCCGAGTTCGCCGAGCAGCGGTGGGAGGCGGGAACGGCACAGCTCGCGGAGGCTGTCGCGCATGCGGGTGCTCTCCATCTGGAAGAACGCGTCCTCCTCGGCAGCCGACCGCACGGAGCGCGTCCCGCCGTGGACAACGGTGGCACACGGCCAGACGGCGGATTCGGCCGCGAAGCGCGCACCGAGCAGGCCGCGGGTCCGTGACGGGTCGCTGGCGTCTTCTCCGGCCTCCCAAAGCATTGCGGCACCGGCGTCGGAGAACCCGTAGGAAGGGAAGGAACGCGCGAAGGCGGCGGCGTCGGGGACGCGTAGCCGTGTGTACAGTGACGGTGCCTCGCCGCAAGTGATCAGCACACGGCGGTATTGCCGCGAGGAAATCAGGCCGTGAGTGATTTCCATGGCGTTGAGGACACTGTTGCAGGCGTTCTTGACATCGAAAACAGGGCAGTTGAGCCCCAGTTTCGCGGCAACGATGTGGGATGTCGCCGGCTCTGCCAGGTCCTGGCTCGCCGCCGCGAAAATCATCAGGTCGACGTCGTCGGGCCCGGCGCCGCAGTCGGCCAGCAGCTTACGTGCAGCGTTCACCGCGAGGTCGGAAGCCTGCTGGTCGTCGCCGATCAGGTGCACGCCTTGCACACCTGTCAGTTGGGACAGCAGTCCTGGCGGCGGAATGAAACCGTCACTCGCAGCTGCGATCTGAGCTTCTCGCTCGGCCATCGCCACCCACCTTTCGGGCAGGTAGGCGGCCACACCCACGAGACATGCTCTGAGGTCACTCACTCGCATGAAGCTAGCAATGTGTCGCCATTCAGCAGAATGCGGCACTCGTTACAGCCGTAGCACGCGATGGAATTCACTCAGAAGGCGCAGATCTCTTTTCAGGGCGCTTGAACCGTGTATATATGAGCTGCCCGGCCGTCGGACCGCATTGCTGTCCTGGTGTCCCGGTGTCCCCAACGGCCCCGCCCATGCCGCTCACGCCGCCCCGCCGTCGACCGCCCAGGAGCGGAGCCTCATGACACGTCGCCCTCCGCCGCAGGCCCAGGACCCCGCCGGCGTTGCGCAGCGACTGCTGCGCGCCTCTGCCGCTCCGGGACCCGCCGACCCCATCGACTGGGACACTCCGGTGCCGGACGACGTCTGGTTCTGTCGCCCCGAGCGCCTGTCGCTGTACGGGACTCCGCTCTGGGAGGAGATGGACCAGCAGCAGCGCATCGAACTGTCCCGGCACGAAATGGCCAGCTTCATGAGCGCCGGGATCTGGACCGAACTGTGCTTGATGCAGCTGCTGGCACGGCACATGGCCTCGTCCGGTGACTACGGCGACAGCCGCAGCCACTACGCCCTGACGGAAGTGGCGGACGAGACCCGGCACTGCGTGATGTTCGGCCGAACGATCCATGCCATGGGATGCTCCCCGTACCCGCCTTCGGCACTCGTGCAGAGGCTGTTCACCTTCGCCAGCACCCTGTACAGCGAGCTCAGTGTCTTCGCTCTCGCGCTGGTGATCGAGGAAGTCAACGACCGCCTTCAGCGGGAAATCGTGCGGGACGAGCGCGTGCAGCCCCTGGTTCGGGAGGTTTGCCGCCTGCACGTCACCGAAGAGGCTCGCCATGTCAGCTTCGCCCGAACCGAGCTGCTGCACGCCGCCGCCCGCGCCTCGCGCCCACGTCTGGCTCTCCAGCGGGAACTCACCGCCGTATCGGCCTTCGTCGCGTTGGCCCAGCGGATCCACTCCGACGTCTATGCGGCGGCCGGCCTCGACCCGGTCCGCGCCCGCCGTGAGGCCCGGAGCAACCCGCACTACCGCCGGACGCTCCTCTGGAGCGGCGAGAAACTGACCGGCTTCTTGACGGAGGCCGGGATGATCAGCCGCTGGCAGCGGCACTGGTGGCGCCGAACAGGCCTACTGCCGTGACCAGAAGGGGCGCGCCAAGCAGCCCGTCGCGTACCCCTGCGGGCGCCGAGCACCCCGTCTCGTACCGCTGCGGGCGCCAAGCGCCGTGTCGCGTACCCTGCGGGCGTCACCACGGCCGACACCATCGGCGCGCAACGTACTCCACCAGCTTGTGGGAACCGGCCGCTCCCAGCGCGACCCGCTTGACGTGATCACTCACCTGATGCGGAGTCAGCGCGTCGGCGATCATACTCATCCGCGTCTGCGTCCCGATCACGTACCGAGCCCGGGGGCGGGCTGCACTCAGAGCACGCTCGACGGCCCGGGCCACCGGCTCAGGCGCTGGGAGCGTGGCACCCGCACGCAGCGGTGCCTCAGCAGCCCGGTACAGGTCCACGAAGGGCGACCGCCCGTCTGCCGCCAACTCCTTCAGGCCGTCGGCGGCCTTGTGCCAGATGTTGCTCGCGTAGCCGCCGCCCTCGATGAGCACCACATGCACTCCAGCAGGCGAGGCCTCCATCCGCAGCGCGTCGTTGACGGCGCCCAGGGCAGCCTTGCCGGCGCAGTACCAGCCCATGCCCGGTGCGGTGATCCGGCCCCCGAGAGAGGAAATGTTGACGATGCGACCACCGCCCCGGCGACGCATCGCCGGGAGGACGAGCCTGGCAAGTCTCGCGGGAGCCAGCACGTTGACCTCCAGCAGACGGCCGGCCGCCTCGTCGTCGATGTCCTCGACTGCCCCGGCCAGTGGGATTCCCGCGTTGTTGACGAGGGCCCACGGACCGCCGTCGCTTTGTTCGGCGACCTGGTCCAACGCTTGCCGACAGGACGAGGCATCAGCCACGTCCAGGAGCACCGTGCTCAGGCGAACGCCCCGCTCGGCGGCGGCGGCACGCAACCGGTCGGCCTTGTGCTCGCTGCGCGCGGTGGCAATCACCTCGTACCCGCTTGAGGCCAGTCGCAGCGCGATAGCCAAACCGAGCCCGCTCGTCGCCCCCGTGACCATGACGCTGCGCCGCATAGCGGGCCTCCTCAGCACTTTCGTGTGCGGCGCTTACCGCGTTCCCGTACGGCATTCACTGTGCCAAGCATTCGGGGCAGACGTGTGTGCAGCCGACCGGCGCGTCGGTGAAAGCGGGCGGGAATTTCGGCTCGTTGCCCGCCTCACCGTCCTGCACCAGGGGCGGTACCGACCGTACACACCACCTGGCGGACTATTGCCGCCGTGCATCCCACACCCCACATCCTTCAAGCCGTAAATTCCATGGCGGCAATGCCCCACCGCTGATGAACGGGCCTCCGAAGGAGTGATGCCTCATGACGCACCATCCCCTCCAGCAGGCCCAGACTCCCGAAACCGTCGCACGGCGTCTGCTGCAGACCTCCGCCGCCCACTCGTTCGATCCCGTCACGGACATCGACTGGGAAGCTCCGCTGGAAGAGGGAGCATGGTTCTGTGTACCCGAGCGACTGTCGCTGTACGGGACACCGCTCTGGGAGCAAATGGACCAGCGGCAGAGGATCGAACTGTCACGGCATGAATTCGCCAGTCTCGCCGGAGTGGGAAGCTGGCTTGAACTGTGCCTGATCCAAATGCTCGCCCGGTACCTCACCACGCGAAACCTCAAAGATGCGCGAACACACTACGCCCTGACAGAGATGGGCGACGAAACCCGGCACATCACGATGTTCGGGATGTTGCACCGCAAGCTGGACTGCCCCGAGTATGGCCCGCCGGCGTATCTCCGCCGTGTCTTCGCCGCGGGCAGCCTGGCATTCCAGGACCTCAGCACGTTCGCCCTCACACTCGTCACCGAGGAGCTACTGGACCGCTTCCAGCGGGAGATCGCTCGGGACGAGCGCGTGCAGCCTCTGATCCGGCGGATCTGCCAGATCCACGTCATCGAGGAGGCCCGCCATGTGAGCTTCGCCCGAACCGAACTGCGCCATGCGATGGCACACGCCTCGGCACCCCGCCGTGCCTTCCACCGCCAACTGACCGCCCTGGCGGCGTCCCTGGACGTACCGTGCCTGCTCGACCCGGCCCTCTACCGCGCTGTCGGCCTCGACCCCGACGAGGCCCGCCGGCAGGCCAGGTCAAACCCCCACTTCAGGGAGACGATGCTCTGGAGCGGCGAAAAGCTCATCGCCTTCCTCACAGAAGTCGGGATGATCGGCCGAGCCCAGCACCCATGGTGGAGACGCGCGGGGCTGATGCGGTGAACCCGGGGGTGCAGCCTCCGGAACCACGCCGATCCGGCGGGCGGCCTGCACGTTGCGATGGATCAACGTCGTTCCGACCTCCTACTCGGTGCGCAGGGCCGTAGCGGTGCGGGCCCGTGCGGCCCAGCCTGCGGGCGGGAGGGCGCCCAGGGCGGCGATGAGCAGGCCGCCGAGTGCGAGCGGGAGCAGTTCGGCTCCGTGGTAGACGGCGATCACGGAGTCGGGGAGGCGGAGTCCCGCGCTGTCGCCCATGGCGGGCATCACCCAGCCGTGCAGGGCCACTCCGAGCGGTACGCCCAACGCGCCCGCGACCAGGCCGGTCATGACGACCGAGGTGAGCACCATCGCGACAGTCTGCCGAGGTGTCATGCCGAGCGCCTTGTGGACGCCGATCTCGCGGACGCGCTCGCGGGTGTCCAGCAGCACGCCGTTGAGAACGCCGAGCGCGGCGGCGGCGACGAGCATCAGCGTGAGGATCGCGGACAGTGAGTTGAGCGTGACCACCATGTCGCTGCCGCGGCCGAGCCCGCCGGCCTGGGCGGTGGACCCCAGCGGCGCCAGGTCCTTGTTCAACGCGGCGACGTAGCCGATTACATCGGTGCCCGGCGTGACCGCGATGTGATGGCTCGTCTCCGTCAGATCGGGGCGGGCGCCCGCGAGGGACGCTGCGTCGGTGAAGACCTGCATGCCGTCGTTACGGGGGTCGAGGACCTCGCCGACGATCCGGACCGTGACCGGCCGGTGCAGGCCGTTCACGGTGACGGCGTCGCCGATGCGGGTGCCGGTGGCAGCCAGGAAGGGAGTCGGGACCACGGCCTCGCCGGGCTTGTCGGTCCAGCGGCCCGAGACCATCGTGTAGCCGCCCCAGGAGGCGTCGCCGGTGAAGGCGACGACGTCGACGGTGCCGGTCACGCCGGACACGGTCGCCCGTACCGTCGAAGCGCTGTAGTGCTTCGCGGTTCCGGCGCGGGACTCGATGGCCGCGGTGACCGCGGCGGGGTCGGGGTCGGGCCTGGGCTTCTTCTCCGGGGCGGGACCGTGCGGGCCGAAGTCCGGCATGGGCGCGGGTACGGTGACATCGGCTGCGTCGTGCGCCTTGGCCTTCATCACCTCACCGAGCGTCTGCACCATCCCCACCGTGAAGGTGACGGCGACAGTGCCGAACAGCACCGCCGTACCCATGGCCAGCGCGCGGGCGGGCCGTGCGAAAGGCCGGGCCAGGCCGAGCGCGACGGGCTGCGGCAGCGGCAGCCGGCCGGAGAGGCGGGCCGCCCACCGGCCGCGACGCGTCGAGGCGGCGCGCCCGACGGCGAGCGCGTCGACCGTACGCAGCCGCCCGGACCGCCAGGCACTCGCCCACGCGGTCACCGCGACCAGGCCGAGCACCCCGGCGATCACCGCCGCATCGACCCAGGGGGCGATGCCCAAAGAGGAGGAGCCGTAGACCTCCTCTGTCTCGGCAAGCACGGGGACGGCCAGCAGATGGCCTGCGAGCACGCCGAGCGCCGTGCCGACCGCGGCCGGGATCAGCGCTTGGCCGACGTAAGCGCGTACGACCTGGGCCGGGGTGAAGCCGACGGCCTTGAGGATGCCGATGCGGCGGGTGCCCGCGCCGACGGCCGCCGCGACGATGTTGCCGACGATCAGCACCGACATGACCAGACCGAGGGCCCCGAACGCGATGAGGAACGGGACGTACAGGGCGGTGTCGCGTTCGGCGTTCTTCTTGACGGTGAGCCAGGACTGTTTGCCGATGGCGGCTTCCGGCGGCAGGCCCTTCGTCACGGCCTTGGCACCCGCGGCGATCTGCCCGGCGGTCGCCGCGTCGGTGAAGCGGTAGAGCATCTGGTAGCCGCCGCTGCCCGGCGCGGTGAGCGCCGGCATCTGGGACGGCACCACCCACGCGTCGGCGGTCTGCGTCACGGACCTGGCCACTCCGACCACCTTCAGTGTCGGTCCGGCGGGCAGGGCGGGGAACGCGAGCTTCATGCCCAGGGTCGGGATGAGCGACGAGTCGGCGGACAGTACGATCTCGCCGTCGCGCTCGGGCCACCGCCCCTGCCTCAGCGCCACCTCGTCCACGTCCCGGCCGGGATCACCACGGCCGACCACGGTCATCGGCCAGCCGTCGCCCGCCCCGTCCGTCTTCGGAGCGACCGTCGCCGTTCGAAACGGCCCCGCGGCGGCGCTCACCCCGTCGGCGTCGGTGGACTGGGACAGCCGCCCGGCGTCGACCTTCCCCGCGTCGAACGCGACGGACAGGTGCGCGCCGCGCTGCTCGGCGAAGGCATCCGCGAAGGGGGCGCCGGAGACCACGAGCAGCGATCCGCCGAGGACGGACGCGGCCACCGCCATCATCGTGGCGAGCCCGATGACCAATGTCTGTACGCGCCGCCGGCCCACTCCCGAGCGCACCACCTGGCCGAGGGCGCTCACTGGACGGCCTCGGCGGGCGATACGGCGTCCTCGGCGATCCGACCGTCGGTGACCCGACCGTCGGCGAGTGGGCGGTCAGTGATCCGGCCGTCGGCGATCCGGACCGTACGGTTCGTGCAGGACCGGGCCAGGGCCAGGTCATGGGTGACCACGACGATGGTCTGACCCTCGGCGTTGAGGTCGGTGAGCAGCTTGCTGACGTCCTGTCCGGCGGCCGTGTCCAGGGCCCCGGTCGGCTCGTCGGCCAGGAGCAGCGGCGGCCGGTTCATCAGCGCCCGAGCCACCGCGACACGCTGACGCTCGCCGCCGGACAGACGCCCCGGGTAGGCGCGGGCATGCCGGTCGATACCGAGGGCTTGGAGGAGCTCTGCGGCCCTGCGGTCCGCCGCGCCGCGTGCCATGCCGGCGAGCCGTGCGGGCAGGACGACGTTGTCGGTGACGGTCAGGTCGTCGAGGAGGTTGAAGAACTGGAAGACCATGCCGATCTTCGATCGCCGGTAGCGCGCCGCACCGGCCTCCCCGAGACGGTCCACCCGCACGCCGTCCACGGTGACGGTCCCCGTATCGGGACGGTCCAGGCCCGCGATCAGGTTGAGCAGCGTGGACTTGCCGCTGCCGGACGGTCCGAGGACCGCGACGGCCTCACCGGGGCGCACGATCAGCGACGCCTCGTGCAGGGCGGGCGGGCCGTCGTCGTAGCGGCGACTCACCTCTCGCAGTTCGATCACCGGCGTGCTCATGGGGGGCTCCTTCCATACAGGGGGCGGGCGCCGGATCGGGAATCCGACTCCCGGAACGCTAGGAGCGGGCCCCGCCTGCGCACGTCGCCCGCCCGGACCCATTGCCGTAATGCATCGGGATGACCTGGGGGAAAGTCATCCCTGAGATGTAGACGCCCGATGTACGCGGGGCGCCGAGAACGGCCGCTGGGGCGGACTGACGAGGGGGCGGGCAGCGGCGACAATGAACCGGTGATGAACGTACGTACGACGTCGGCGCGGCTGTGGGCCACAGTCCGTGAGACGCTCCGCACGGCGGTCCGCGACGTCAGACACCCGACCGGTCCGCCGCTGCGACTCAGCCGTCGCTCCTGGCAGTTCGACGTACTTGTGGCGCTGGCGCTCGGCGTCACCACGGTCTATTACGGCATCGACAACGCGGACAACGTCGTCGTGCGAGAGATCGATGGCGTGCGGCACGTCATGGCACGCCCGGCGGGCCCCGGCGGCATGGCCTTCATGGTGACCCTCGCGGCCGTCGCCTCGGGCGCCCTGGCGCTGCGCCGCCGCTTTCCGCTCGCCGTGCTGTGCGTCGTCACGGCCGCGGTACTGACGACGCCGCAGAGCGTCATGCGGCTGACGTTCTACGCGTTCGTGATCGCCGTCTACAGCGCCGCCGTCCACAGTCCCTACCGGGTGGCGACCCTGGCGGCGCTCCCGGTGTCGGTCCTCCTGGTCGGCACTTCGGGGAACTCGGTGACGCCGATCATCCCCAACGAGTACATCGTCCTGCTGATCCTGGTTCCGATGGCGGGAGCCGCCCTCGGGCTGCGCACCTGGAAACTCCGGACCGACGAGGGCCGCACGCGGCTCTCCGCCCTGGAGCGCGAGCAGGCCGAGGCGCTGCGCCGGGCCGTCGAGCACGAACGCGCGAGGATCGCCCGCGAGTTGCACGACGTCGTCACGCACAACGTCAGCGTGATGGTGATCCAGGCCGGGGCCGCACGCAAGATCATGAAGTCCTCCCCCGAACAGGCCGGAGAGGCGCTGCTCGCCGTCGAGGCCGGCGGGCGGGCGGCCATGACCGAGCTGCGTCATGTAATGGGGCTGCTCACCATGCCCGACGAAGGCGAGGACGGCGGTGAGGGGGTTGACCGAAGTACGGAGCTGACCCCGCAACCAGGCCTGGACCAGCTGGAATCGCTGGTCGGACGGGTCCGGGACGCCGGCCTCACGGTCGGCCTGACCGTAACCGGACCGCCCTGTCGCCTCCCGCCCGGCCTCGAACTCGCCGCCTACCGCGTGATCCAGGAGGCCCTGACCAACACGGTGAAGCACGCGTCCGGCGCCACCGCCGCCGTCACCGTCGAGTACGGTCCGGACCGGCTGCGGGTGGAAGTCACCGACACCGGTGGGCACTCGGGCGCCGGTGCGGCCTCCGGGAACGGCCGGGGCCTGATCGGTCTGCGCGAGCGCCTCGCCGTCTACGACGGAACCCTGCACACCGGACGACGCCTGACCGGCGGGTACCGTTTGGAGGCGCTCATCCCCCTGGAGGCACCGATCGCCCTGGAGGCACCGTGACCGAGCAGCCGCCGCGTGTACTCCTGGCCGACGACCAGACCCTGGTCCGTACCGGATTCCGGATGATCCTCGGCGCCGACGGCATCGACGTCGTCGCCGAGGCGACCAACGGGGCCGAGGCGGTCGACGCGGTGCGCCGCACCCGGCCCGACGTGGTCCTGATGGATGTCCGGATGCCCGAGATGGACGGCCTGGAGGCCACCCGCCGCATCCTCACCGGCGCCCCGGGCGACCCTCGCGTCATCATCCTGACCACCTTCGACCTCGACCGGTACGTCTACGCGGCGCTGTCCGCGGGTGCCAGCGGCTTCCTCCTCAAGGACGTCACCCCCGAGCACCTGGCCTCGGCCGTCCGGACGGTCCGCACCGGCGACGCCCTCCTCGCGCCGGCCATCACCCGCCGCCTCGTGCAGCGATTCGCCCGGCCCGGCGCTGAAACCACCGCCCTCCACCGCGACTTGGCCTCGCTCACCCCACGCGAACTGGAAGTCCTCGGCCTACTGGCCCGAGGGCTGAGCAACGCCGAACTCGCCGCCCGCCTCCACCTGGCCGAGGCGACCGTCAAAACGCACGTCGCCCGCATCCTCGCCAAGCTCGGACTCCGTGACCGCGTCCAGGCCGTCATCGTCGCCTACGAGACAGGCCTGATCAGCGTCGGCGCAGGCGAGGCCGCCCAGGAGTCCCCCGAGCAGACGTAGACCGAAGCCTGTCCTGACTGCTGTGCGCGCCACCGCGGTCTGGTCATGCATCCGGCCCGGCCGCACTGCCCGGACCACAGGGTGCGTCCGTGGCTGTCAAGCAGAGTGGGACATGGCCGCGCGGGCCTGACTGGGCATCACACCCCAGAACCTGTGACCAAGATCAATCGCGAGGCAATCCCCAAGGGCATGCAGCGTGGTCCACGCGGGTATGCCGCTGCCCGGCCGTCCGCTACTCCACACTCCGCGCCCTGAACGACTGGTACACGCCGTAGAGCAGCTGTATGCCACCGATTGCGATCAGCACGACGCCCACCTTCGTGAGCGTAAAGACGGGAATGTGGACATCCTCGGTGAACAAGCGCAACGCTACTCCGACGGCGGCGCAGACCGCGCCCTCGACGATGTTCTTCGAGGCGGGAGTCACGGTGGCCAATCTCCTTGAGGTCGTTTCGTCCCTGGCGGCCAGGGCTGTTGCTTGCCCACCACCCTAGGCAGGGACACGGGGGCGTAACCTCGACCTGCCGGATGAGAGCGCACTACACACTTCGACGGACCGGAAGTCGCGGCCTTCGTCATCTCACGGCCGCCCCGCGATCAACCGTGGGGCAGCCCGCTACTTGGTAAGCCATGGCCCTACGACTGAATCCACGACGGCTGACCTTGTGGCGTATCACCGTTCCGCCGTTGCGCTGGCGGAACAAGAACACCCGCCACCTCGACGTCCAGGCCGCCCAACGACGCGAACACGCCCCCATCCGCAGCGAGAAAGGCATCCGCTGGGGCAGCCCACCCGCGCTCACGGCGTGACGGATTCGCCAATCACGGCACTCACGGTCGCCCATGCTCTGAACAGCGTGAGGCCCTCGGTCAAATTGCCGGGCCCACAGGCGACATGGAACGCCTTCTCCGACGTCCAGGCCATCACCCAGTCATGCTCACTCCGCATGACCCGCTGTCGGGGGTACTCCCGGCCCGCCAGGCCCGTCTCCTCAAGATCAATCTTGACGGACCAGCCCGGGTTGTCGAGCGTCTCGATCGCCACACCCCATTCGTGCTCCCAGTCGCCATCACACTGGGAGCTGTACCAGCTCTGCAACCAGTCAAGGACGTTCTCGGGTTCGGACATGGACGTAGGCTATGCGAACTGCCGGTGCACCGAAGAGCCGTTAATCCTTACCGATCACTGCCCTGGCGCCACCTCAAGCAACGGTCGCCCCGTTCTGGGTACGGTGATTCCATGAGTGGCGATGACCAGCCGGGCCTGGACGAGATTGAGGCGTGCTTCGCTGCTGTGGTCGAAGGACGGGTGAGCCGGGAAGCAGCGGACCGGTGGGCTGCGCGTTGGTGGGTCGACGACACGCTTGATTGGGACGAACTGTCGTGGTGGGCGCTGGGCCTCCTCCACGGGCTCGATCTGCGGGTGCCGCCCGAGGGACCGTACCTGCATGACGACGAGCAGGTACGAGGGTGGTTGGAGGAACTTCGGCAGCGCCGTACCGCGTAGCGCCGGGCGAAAGGTTGTCACCGTGTCCGCCGGTTGACGCCAAGCATTGGCGGGCGCCGGCCCACTGCAGTCGTGCCGGAGCGCCGCACGCGCAGCGCCAGCGATAGCGCGTCCGACCGCGGGGACTGCCGGACGCCGTGTCCGGCTGCGCCGCAGAACCCTTGAGTGCACGCCGAATCTTCTCGAACGCGAGTGTTCTCCCGGTTCCTGCCTTCGGTGTGAAAGCCCAGCGCAGGCCCCGGCCCAGCAGTGATTGCAGAGGGTCGGGGGTTGTCCGGGGCTACGACGCGTCCGGGTGCGTGGGGGTCGGGTCCGGGTCCGGCCCGAGCGGCGGTCTGGGGGTACGCCGCCGGGCCTGCACGAAGCGCGCGAGGCGGGTGATGCCGTAGCCGAGCAGCCAGGGCAGGAGCGTGATGCCCCCGACGTACACGGCCAGGTAGCCGAGGAAGTCGTGGAGGTGTTCCGGGGTGCCCAGCGTGCCGTCCTCCAGCACCGGGCGGTCCCACCTGCTCAGCGGGAAGGTCATGACGATGGCCGAGGCCGCCACGGGTATGAGGGGGACCAGCAGCGACCACAGTCGGGGCCGTCGGCCGGGCGCGGAGGCGCACCACACCCCCAGTGCGATCATGGCGAACGGCCCGAACGGCACCCACAGCAGCGCCGGGAGCATCAGCATGGCCCACCCCGAGTCCGAGTACCCGAACATCATTGGCATCGCCCCCCAAAATCGCCTGCCCGCGAAGGGCCTTCCGCTGCTCCGGCACGTATGAACGTGAACCTACGCCCGGTAGGTGTGCGACCGCACGGGGG
This sequence comes from Streptomyces sp. NPDC048604, assembly GCF_043199435.1. Taxonomy (NCBI): domain Bacteria; kingdom Bacillati; phylum Actinomycetota; class Actinomycetes; order Kitasatosporales; family Streptomycetaceae; genus Streptomyces; species Streptomyces sp. NPDC048604. The sequence continues at coordinate 58,255 of NZ_JBICVX010000019.1, read as the reverse complement.
TGTCGAGTGGGCGCCTGGCGGTGACTGGCGGGCGGGACACCCCGAGTCGGACCCCTCGTTCACCTACGGAGATGACGAGAACGCCATCCCTCGTTCAAGTCCGGACTGGCTACTGCGGGCAGGCACTGCTCGGCGGTCGTCGGTTGCCTTCGCTCTCCCTCCGGAGTGAAGGTGAAGGATCGCCGGAACTGGCCCTCGCCGAAGCGCACCGCGAGAAGAATCGGTTGCTCGTGCTCGGGCGGCCACGACTCGGTCCCGGCCCCGCTGCCGTTCCAGAGGTGGAAGACCACCATCGGCTGCTTCGGATCCTCGCTGAGGTAGCCGAGCGTCTTTCCGTACAGAGGATTGTTGAGAACTCCCGGGCCGTCGCCACCCGCTACGACAAGCGGGCCTACGTCTTCAACGGCACCGTCACGGTCGCGGCGATCCGCTTATGGCTCCGGCTGTGATCGCTCGGCAGGAACTCGCCCTATCAGCGGTGAGCATGACGATGGCAGACCATCCCGCCACGAGGTACCACGGTTCACCTCGGCGGGTCCTCGCCAGTGAGCCCGTCGACGGATTCGCGGATGAGGTCGGCGTGACCGGCGTGGCGGGCGTACTCCTCAATGAGGTCCAGGAGAATCCGGCGGAGGTTGGGGCGTTCGCCGCTACGGGTGGTGTAGGCGCCGAGCTGGTCCAGCCCGCCCTTGCTGAGCGCCTCGTCAACGACGGCACGGGAGCGGGCGACCGATTCCTGCCAGAGAGCGAGCAGCCGCTCCGGGGTATCCCCGGCGGCGGAGCGGTAGTCCCAGTCGGGAGTGCTCTCCCAGTCGACTGCGTCCCAAGGAGCACCGACGGGGGAGCCGAGCCACAGCCGGGCGAAATGACTGTCCTCCACGTGCGCCAGGTGCTTGAGCAGGCCGCCCAGAGTGATCGTGGACGTGCCGAGTGTGGCGCGAAGGCCGGAGGCCTCCAGGCCGGAGCACTTCCACGCCAGCGTAGCCCGCTGGCGTTCGAGGGCGCCAAGGATGGCTGCTGCCTCGGTGCCGGCGAGTGGGGGTTCCGGCCATGCTTCGGCTGGTATCTCAGTCATGGCCGCAGACCTTAGCGAACGGAGCCGGTAGTACGGCCGGCGGGTGAACTGCAACGAACCGACCACTCGAACCACAAGATCCGCCGGACAGGCCCCGAGGCCCACCACAGGAGTTGAGCCAGAACCCAGATCTCCCGCACCGTGGTGGTCACCGTGCGGCGGCCGCTGGGGCCGATCCGACGAGTCGTCTTCCGGCGGTGCACCCGCGAAGGACACGCCTCGAAGCTGTGGTCAGAAGTCCACGGGCGTCGCGGACTTCGGGGCACGTTCTGACCGCTTGGCCGTGATGACGACCGAAGTAGTCGTCCTCCCAGGCCCATTCGATCTCGGAGAGGGCCCCGATCGAGTGGAGTCCGCCGTCAGCGGGTCGACGAGGTAGGGGGCCGTGCCCCATCGGAATCACGGCTGCATAGCGCGTTCGTGCGTACTCCTCCGGTTGTGCGTACGCCTTCCAGACGAGCTCGCGCTCCGCTTTGCGTCCGCCTCGAACTCGTGAACTTCCCTGTGCATCCAGGACTTTGACTCCCGTCATCGGTGCATCCCGGATGCGGATACCCCCTTCTGTGACGGTGTGTTCGCCAAGGCAACTCCGGCCCGGGCAAATTCTTTGCGGAGGCGATGAACGGAGCCCGTACCTCCAACCGTATGAAAGGCCGGACACGTGCCCAGCGGTCGCTCCTTCGGCGATCGCAGTCCGTACCCCCACAGCAGGAGGCGAAGCGTTGAGTCACAGGCGAATACCCAAGCGGAAGGCCATTCTCGCGGGGGCCGGGGCGGTGGGCATCGCCGCGGCGGCGATCCTGCTGCCGCAGGCCAATGCCTCGCAGGACGGAGCGGGGAAGCAGGCGGGCTCGCCGAAGCAGATGAGCGCCGCTTCCGCCGCGGGGCTCCTTCAGCGGCTTGGCGAGCAGCTCGGCGACTCCTACGGCGGCGCGTACTACGACGCGGACAAGCAACAGCTCGTGGTCAACGTCGTAGGCGACGACGACAAGGCCGACGCCGATGTCGAGAAGGCCGGCGCCGTTGCGCGCAGCGTGCAGAACAGCCTCTCCGAACTCGCCTCTGCGATGAACTCTCTCCGCGGCAAGGCGTCGGTCCCGGGCACCGCCTGGGCCGTCGACCCCAGGACGAACCAGATCCTGGTCACCGCCGACCGCACGGTCACCGGTCAGCGTTGGGACACAGTCGAGAACGCGGTCCGCTCGCTGGGCGACGGCGTCGCCCGCATCCAGAAGTCCAAGGGTGAGTTCAAGCCCTTCATCGAGGGCGGCGACGCCATCTTCGGTGGCGGCTCGCGCTGCTCGCTCGGGTTCAACGTCACGACCCAGGACGGCCGGCCCGGCTTCCTGACAGCGGGGCACTGCGGCGTCGCCGTCGAGCAGTGGTCCGAGCAGCAGAACGGCCAACCGATCGCAACCGTGCAGGAAGCCGTCTTCCCCGGTGAGGGCGACTTCGCACTCGTGACGTACGACGACCCGAACGTCCAGGCCCCGAGCGCGGTGGACATCGGAGACGGTGAGACCGTGGAGATCAGGCAGGCGGCCGATGCGGCGGTCGGCCTTCAGGTGTTCCGCATGGGCAGTACGACCGGTCTGCGGGACGGCCAAGTGACAGGCCTCAACGCCACCGTGAACTACCCCGAGGGCACAGTCTCGGGGCTCATCCAGACCGATGTCTGCGCGGAGCCCGGTGACAGCGGCGGTGCCCTGTTCACCCGGGACGGAAACGCCATCGGCCTCACGTCGGGCGGCAGCGGCGACTGCACCTCGGGCGGTGAGACGTTCTTCCAGCCGGTGACGACCGCGCTGGACGCCGTGGGCGCCCAGATCGGCTCGGGCGGTGGCGACGACGGCGGCACCGACAACGGTGGTGCCGGTGACGGCGGTGCCGACAACGGTGGCACTGGTGACGGCGGCGCTCAGGACGGTGGCGTCAGCGGCGGCGAGGATGACGGCAACGGTGCCGCCAGCGGTGCCGTCGAGGAAGGCGACTACGAGAGCGGCACCGGCTGACGGTCACGGAGCCACGCAGCCCTGGACATCGGTGGCCGTCCAGGGCTGCAGCCGCGTCCACGGCATCGACCGGTACTTCACATGCCGAGCACTGGAGCTCGATGCTCGTAGAGGGCCATCCCGACGGCTACATCGACTGGTTCACCCACTCCGGTTCGTGGGAGGTCCTTCCGCTGCGGCCGATGCCCGGTCCGCGCGACAGCCGGGTCAAGGCGTACCGCAAGCAAGCCCGCGAAGGAACGCTCCCGCCCGTCCTGTTGTGGTGGGTCAGCGGCCTGGACTGCCATCTGGTCCTGGACGGTCACGCGCGGCTCGCTGCTGCGATCGCCGAGTTCATCGAACCTCCGCTGTTGCAGTTGCACCGCACGGTGCCGCGCGATGGCCTGGACGCCCGGTGGAGACGCGCAGTGGCACCGTATCGCACGTGAGGTGACCGCCGGCCAGGACTGGCCCCGCATCTGAGTCGCTCCCTCAGCCGGGTGGCCCTCCGAAAGCATCCTCCGGAGGCACCTGTTCTAACCGCAGTTGTCGACTGGGAGTGAGTACCTGTCCGGCCCGTTGGAGACGTGGCGGCGGAGGATCTGGGCCCGTATGAGGCAGACGGTTGGCGGGATCGGAGCGCGCACGGGCTCTCGGCTCCAACGCAGCCACAAGGCGAGGTCGCCAAGTGCGGCGGCTTGGGTGAGCTTGTCGAGGGAGCGGAGTTTGGTCCCGCGGTCGATCTCGATGCTCAGGCACCGTCCCTTGCCGGAACGGTGCGTGAGCCGGAGGTCGAGCAACTGTCGTCGTCCGTCAGGCCGGTTGGTGGGGAGCGGGACTTCCTGATGGGCGTTGTAGCCGAGGCTGTCCGCCCACTGGGCTGTCGAATGGGTGAAGAACCTCGTCACTTCAGGCGCGGTCAAGTCCGCGAAGTGCTGGGTGTTGAGCCAGGCGCGTAGGGAGTGGGCGGCGGTATCGAGTCCTGCTTCCGGCATGACTCGAGTATCCGGGACACCACTGACATGCGTCCGTTCCGAAGACGTGGACGACGACGAGGAGGAGGACCGGAACGGGAGCACGTTCCCGCGCCTGCCGTGTGCCTGTGCGGTCGTTGAGCAGGTAGGTCCGGCACTCAGCGGGCGCTTGGGCGCTCAGTACTCGCCGGTCACCGGCGCGCATTGGACTTTCGGCAGTGGCCGGACGGCGCCTGATGTCCGTACCGTCACCTCCGTGGACAGCACAATGATCAACGGGGAGTCGGTGGCCGGAGCCGCTGTCTTACGACGGGCGCTTGATCCTGGAACCGTCCTCACAGCGGCTGCCGCGGTGGCCGCCGGGCTGAGCGTGATGAATCTGTGGTGGGCTGTTCCGACTGCCATCGCCGCGTTCCTGGCAGGACGACGACCCGGACGGACGGCGCCGACGGCGCTCGCCCTGGTCGCGATTCTCGCGGCCGGCGTCGTGGCCCTGTCCGTCGTTCCTGCTTGGCTCTCATTGGCCGGGCGGTTCGTGACGGTGGTGGTCGCCGCCACGATGCTGCCCTGGTTCGCGGGCCGGTTCTGGTGCCAGTACCGGCAGCTTGTGCGGGCCGGGTGGGAGCGTGCCGATCAGCTGCAACGTGAGCAGCAACTGATCGCTGATCAAGCCCGGTTGCGCGAGCGGGCACGTATCGCTCAGGACATGCACGACGTACTCGGCCATGACCTCAGCCTGATCGCTCTGTCGGCCGGCGCGCTCAAACTCGCACCGGACCTCGAAGAGCACCACCGAAGGGCCGTAGGGGACATCAGAGCCAGAGCCGCGACCGCGGTGGAGCGTCTTGGCGAGGTGATCGGTGTGCTGCGTGAGGAGACCGACGCAACGCCGATGGACCTCAACGACTCCAGTCTCACTCGTCTGACCTCAGAGGCTTCCGCGGCCGGCCTCACGGTGGAGTTGCGTATCGACGGCGAGGCGGACGACGTGCCGCCCGTGGTCGGACGGGCGGCTCACCGGGTGGTGCAGGAAGCACTGACCAACGTTGCCAAGCACGCGTCGGGCGCGACCGCGACCGTCCATGTGTCGCACACGGCGGCAGAGACGAAGGTCGTCGTGGAGAACGGCCCGCCGTCGACTGTGGCCGACCAGCGGCCCCCGCCCCGGCCCCGGCCCCGGAGTGGAGGGCGTGGCCTTATCGGCCTGGATGAACGTATGCGGTTGACCGGCGGTTCATTCGCCCACGGCCCGCGCGACGGAGGCTACGCCGTCGTCGCGCGCATCCCGCACACCCCCTCGCCACCGCGCCTCGCGTACTCAGCCTCTCTCGGTGACGGGGTGCCGCAGGAACATCGTCGCGCTCGGCGCCGGGTCGGCCGGGCCCTGGTCGCCGCGGTCATGGTGCCCCTCGTGACAGGAGCTGTGATGAGCGGAGCTCTCATGGGCTGGGAGTTGCTGTCGGCGTCGCAGTCGGTCCTGGACCCACGCGACTATGCCCGTCTGCATGTGGGGCAAGATCGTTCCGAGGTGAAGCGTTTCCTGCCGGACCGGCAGACCAACTACCGACCGCTGACCGCCGAGCCGACGGGAGACGGCACAACTTGCGAGTACTACGCGATGACGGCCGACCGGTTCGACGACCGGTCCGGCGACGCCTATCAACTCTGCTTCCGCCAGGACACCCTGGTGTCGCTGGACACGATCACCCCGTGAGCGTTCGATGATCCGGGTACTGATCGCCGACGACGAGCCGATGATCCGCGCAGGTGTACGCACCGTTCTTGCCACGGATCCGGATATCGAGGTCGTCGCCGAGGCCGTCGACGGGCACGACGCCGTGGACCTGGTCCAACGTCATCGTCCCGACGTGGCCGTACTCGATATCCGCATGCCGGGAATCAACGGCATCGACGCCGCCGCCGAAATCCGCAACACCGTGCCGGCCACGAACATCATCATCCTGACGACCTTCGGTGAGGACGACTACATCCTCATGGCACTCGGCGGTGGTGCAGCAGGCTTCCTGATCAAGTCGGGCGAGCCGGAGGAACTGATCACCGGAGTCCGTGCGGTGGCCGAAGGTGCCGCCTACCTGTCACCGAAGGTCGCGGCCCGGGTCATCGCGCATCTCGCCGCGACAGGAGCGGGCACCATGGCCGGCCGGCGCTCCGCCGCCCGCCACCAGGTCGACGCCCTCACCGCCCGCGAGAGGGAGGTACTGGCCTTCCTCGGAAGCGGCCTGTCGAACGGGCAGATCGCCCGGCGGCTCCACGTGGTGGAGGGAACGGTCAAAGCCCACGTGAGTTCCATCCTGGCGAGGCTGGGCGTCGACAACCGGGCCGCTGCCGCGGTGGTGGCCCACGAGGCCGGGATCATTCCGCCGCACCCCTCCCAACGGTGATGCCGCCCCCTGGGCAAGGGGCATGAGTGTGAGCAGCACCGCCGCCACGAGAGCGCCGCCGAGCGCCGCGCCGGCGAGCACATCGTGCGGGTAGTGAACCCCCACCAGTACACGCAGCAGCGCAGCAGCCCCGGCCAGCGGCAGCGTGATCGCGGCGAGGCGGGGCCGCAGCACGGCCATGCCGACCGCCAACCCGGCGGCCAGGGTGGCGTGGTTGCTCGGGAACGCCCAATCCCCCGCTTCGGGGCACTGAGCGACGGATTCGGCGACAGCGCGCACCGCACGGCAAGGACGCTCCTCGTCCACGATGAGCTTCACCGCTTCGCTCACCGCATACGCCGCGACGGCACCGAGCCCGGTCAGGACGGATCCGGCGACCTCCCGTACGTCCTTGCGGCGGATTGCCGTCCACCACATCCAGACCAGCAACACTCCGAGGATCACCAAAGTACCTTCGGTGGCCACTTCCAGGAGCGGACCCAGCCACGACGGCGCACCCGCCACCGCCCCGGCCACCGACCGGTACGCGGACGCCGAGGCTCCACGCGTGACCTCGACGGCACCAGCCTCGCCCAGCCCACCGGGGGACAGCCACGTGACAGCTCCTGCTCCCACGCCCAGGACGGCCGACGCGCTGAGCAGCCGACCGGCTCGGGCTTTCCTTCGCGGTTCTCGTTTCATGAGGCCCGAACGTAGAAGCGGGAACAGCCGGGAGCCCGAGCCGAAAGGCAACACCGAGCCTTGACGATCGTCAGGGTTGACGGCTGCGGGCTGCCCTCCGTCGCAGCGCGTCGACCAGACGCACGCCCGGTCCAGCAAGGTGGGGGCCCGGCAGGCACGTTGTACGGCGGGGGCGCCGGCCTATTCGCGACGAACTCGCACACCGGCGGCATCTACGGATGCAACCTCATCGCCCGCGCCTGGTCTCCGACGGGCGGCCCCGCCAAGACCTTCGCCGCGGACGGCGAGCACCTGTACGGCCTTCGCGGTCCCTCTGCCGGCGGCCTGAGCGACGGTCAGGCGACGGGGTACCGTCAAGCGAGCCCTGGCACGGCGCGACTTCTCAGGCTTGCCCGGGTGACAAATTACCGTGCTGTAGCCTCGGACTCCCCTGGCATGCCCATGATCGAGGAGTCCGGATTGTTCGGGTGGTTTCGGCGGAGGCCGAGAGCAGCAAGGCCGCGGCGGGAGATACGGCCGCAGCGAGCAGATCTTCCATCGTGGATGCGGCCGTTGCCTGAGCGCGCCCGGACGCTGCCCGTGCCTGTCGAGGCTCAGAATGAGGCCCTCAAGCACATGCGGGCCGAGCGGCAGATCCAGGCAGTCAAGGTGATCCGGGCGGCCACGGGCTACGGGCTTGAGGACGCGGTGGACGTAGCGGTCGCCTTGCTGGACGGGATCGAGGTTCCGGAGCCTCGCGCCTAAAGCGTGTTGCAGAACGGCCTGCCGCTGGCGGACCGGGTCCTGCTGGTGGCTGTCTACTACCGGACGAACCTCACCATGCGTCAGCTCGCGCCGCTGTTCGGCTGCTCGCCGGCGACGGTGTGCCGGGTCATCCAGCGCCTGCGGCCGTTGCCGGCCATCGAGCCGGCCTCCCGTCGTGTCGATGCGGTCGAGCGGCTGTGGATCGTGGACGGCACCCTGGTCCCGGTCCGTGACCGGAAGGTCGGCGCCTCATCGCGCAACTACCGGTTCTCCGCGAACGTGCAGGTCATCATCGACGCCGACACGAAACTCGTAGTGGCTGCTGCCCGGCCGGTGCCGGGGAACACCGCCGATGCCAGGGCGTGGCGGGACTCCGGCCTGGCCGAGCAGTGTGTAGGCGTGACCGTGCTGGGCGACGGCGCATACATCAATACCGGTCTCGTGGTCCCACACCGCAAACGCCCTGGGCGGGCGCTGCTGCCCGGCGAGGAAGAAGACAACGCCGAGCACCGGAGGGTGAGGGCCCGCGTCGAGCACGCCTTCGCCCGCATGAAGCACTACAAGATTCTCCGCGACTGCCGACAGCGCGGCAACGGCCTCCACCACGCAGTCCAAGCCGTCGCACACATGCACAACCTCGCCCTCGCGACGTGATCAGACAGGCCGTAACCCCGCTCTGACCTGCCTGTTCACGACCTTCTGCAACACGCTTTAGGAACAGCCGGGCGCGCCGCGTGCCGCCGTCGTCCGGCCGGTCACGGTCTTCGCCTCAGCTTGCCCACGGCGGCCCGGAACGACAGGCCGTGCTCCGTCCACACCAGGCCGAGCGCCGCCCCCAGGACCAGCACCACACCTATGGCGATGAAGAACGACATCAAGGCGAACACGGTCCCGATCGCCCCGTACCTCTGGTTGTAGCTGACGATCAAGTCGGAGAAGATCGCCGAGAACACTGCGATCATGCCCACCCAGCACACGCTCGTGGCGACCGCACACGGCAACAACCTGCGCCAGGTGATCCCTCCCCCGAGCAGGAACCACATCGACAGCCAGAAGAAGCCGGTGCTCAGCACGAGATGCATGATCCAGAACAGGGCCGGCTGACTCTCGCGCACCCCCGACCCCGCCGCGGAGACCGCGAACAGCGCGCCCACGACCAGGGCCAGCCAGACGAGCGCGCGCACCGTGTCCGGCACGGCCCGGGCGCTGACGTCGAAGACCCTTTGGTACAGCTGCTGGACCGCCTTCGCCCCGGCCAGCCCGGCCAGGACGAAGAAGACCCACGCCGTTCCGGTCACCGCTCCGGAAATGGCAGACGATGACGCGAACAGCTCGCCGACGTCCGCTGCGGCCTGCTCGCTGAGCCCCATACGGTGCGACAGCGTCGCCGCCGCCGACGCCCCGGCCAGCGCGGTCACGATCAAGAAGAACGGCACCGCGCACAACAGCAGCGTGGCTGCCAGCACCATGGCCTGGCTGATGAAGTCCACCGCCCCCAACCGCCGCCACAGGGAATCGGCCCACGACCCGGTGTACTTCCCTCTCCCCCACTCGGCCGCCCGCCGCGCATGCCCGGATGACTGTGCCGGCTGATCAATTTGGTTGCTCTTTGAACCTTTGCTCGACGAATTCATGGTCTTCTCCCGGCGGCGTTCACCTGGAAGTCGGCGATCGGCGGGGCGTCCCCTACCTCGATCGTCCCTCGCACCTGCCGGCGGCGCAGGGCCGGCCGGCCCCCTCGCCCCGGGGCGTTCCGTGGGGAAGACGTTCGGCCGTGCCAAACTGCCGCGCCTCGGCAAACGGGCGACCGTGATCAGACGGGACGCAGCCGTCGGAGTACGAGCTGGGCGGTGGGGTCTCAGAGCGTCGAGCGCTCGGTGATCCAGGCGCGGCCGGCTGCTGCGGCGCGGGCTCGGTAGGTCTGGAGCCGGGGGGAGCCTTGGTCGGCTCGGCTGGTCCAGTAGGCGGTCAGTGAGGTGGCGAAGGCTGTGACGGCGGCGGGGTCTGCCTGCTGGTAGGCGGGAATCCGGGCGGCCCATTTCTCGGCGTCGGGCGCGGTGTGCCCGGCGAGGATGAGCTGGGGTACCAGGAAGGCGGTGTCGATCCAGGCCGGTCCCCGATGGGGCCATGCCCAGTCGATGACCCGGGTTTTGCCGTCTTCGGCGATCAGAAGGTTGTCCGCGCGCAGGTCGCAGTGGAGCAGGGTGTCGCCGGCGAACTGTTCGGCGGCGGCTCCCTGCAGGATGGCGCTGGTGGTGATGTGCGGGGCGTCGGGGAGCGGGCAGGGCGTCAGCGGCTCGTGGAGGCGGCTGAGGGTTTCGCTGACCAGCTGCAGGTCCGCGGAACCGGGGGCCAGGTCGGGGTGGCGTCCGACGATGAAGTCGAAGGCCAGCGTCACCCAGCCGTCGGCTTCGAACGAGGCGAGCAGACGCGGGCCGATGCCGGTGGGCAGGACCTCGTTGGCGGAGGCTTCCACGCGGTACATGTCCGCCGCGCCGGAGTCGGACGGGATCGCCTTGACGAACACGGCACCGTTGCGGGTGGGCATCCGGACTCGGACGCCGGGAGTGAATCCGCCGATGACGGGAACGGCGGAGCCCGTCGGCCGGACGAGGCCGTCCAGCCGGGCGCGGACGGCGGGAGGCAGGTCGTCCCAGGTCTGGGTGGTCACGCGGGTCTCTCCAGGTGTTCTCGTCATGGCCGACGTGGACGACCAGGCCCTCGCTACGACGGCGTACGACGGCGTACACGTGACGGCTGAGGTGGTGGCCGAGCAACGGCTCACCGGTTGGCCTGTCTGGTGAGGAGAGTAGAGCGTCCAGGGTCTGGTGGAGATCGAGTTTCGGCTTGCCGACCTTGCTCGGGGACGGCGGGCGGAGCTTGTATGTGATCGAACGACGCTCGCTTGCTCGCTCCTCCGGAGTCGTCTCGATCTTCGACTTGAACTCCTTGTGCCGGTCTCGGTGGCGGAGTCCTCCAACAATTCTCCTTGCATGTAGGGCCATTGCCTTCACTACGCTGGCGGGCATGATCACGTCGTCGAGCCCCCGCCTGACCCTGCAAGTCGCCCGGACGCTCCAGAACATGCTCCACACGGAGATCGGGCCCGGGCTCACCGAGCGGGAACTCGACGCGGTCGAGGCTCGGTTCGGCTTCCGCTTCGCGGCCGACCACCGGGTCTTCCTCTCCGCCGGCCTGCCGCACGGCTCCTCGCAGTGGCCCGACTGGCGCCACGGCGACCCCGAGGACCTGGCCGAGCAGTTGGCGTGGCCGGTGGAGGGTGCGCTCTTCGACGTGGAGCACAACGGGTTCTGGCATCCCGCCTGGCCTTCGAAGCCGACGGAGACCTCGGAGGCTCTGCGGGTCGCGCGCTCGGAGCTGGCGACCGTACCGCAGTTGGTTCCGGTCTACGGACACCGGTACCTGCCCGGTACGGCGGGCGAGTCCGGGCACCCTGTCCTGTCCGTCTGGCAGACGGACATCATCCTTTACTCGAACGACCTCATCGACTACGTCCACGATGAATTCGCCGGCCATCCGAGCAGCCGCCTCGCCCACGCGACCGTCGACTTCTGGTCGTACTTCGTCGAGGGTGGTTCGCACTTCGACGCCATCGCGCCCACGCCGTTCACGCCGTACGCCCTGAGCGCGCCGGAGGCCGTCGAGTGCCTCCGGATGCTGGCCCTCGAGCGCCTGATCGGCCGGCGGCACCACCCCGAGCAGCTCATCGACGCCGGCCTCACGGCCCTGGTCCTCGACGTCGAGACAGAGTCCCTGCCCCTCCTCGCCGGACTGACGCGCGCCGAGCGCGAGCAGGCCGACGCCCTGTTCGACCAGGTACTGACCGAACTCGGCCTGCTCAAGTACCTCCCGGCCGACGCCTCCGACCTCCCCTGGGAAGCAGCCCGCTGGGAGCTCGTCCGCTGGTGGCTGAGGCTGATCGTGAACGGAAGCCTGTCCCCCGGCTCCGGCGGGGACCTGATCGCCCACGAAGGCTGGGCCGCACTCACCCGGCCGCAGAAGCTCGGGCCTCTGGTCGAGAGGACCGACGCCTACAACACGTGGGCGGCGACCCGGCGCGGCGACCGGGGACAACTGGCGGACGCCATCGTCGAGGAGGCCCGACGCCTGCTCGCCGGGCCCTGGCCGCCGCTGGACTGACCTCACCGGCAAACACTGCGCTCGCCCGGGGTCATAGCGGGCCCAGCACCTCTCGAGGTTCGGCTTCCAGCTCAAGTGCCTCCAGCACAGTGAGCAGTTGCCGTTCCTCGTAGCGGAAGTGGCTCTCCATGATCGCGGCGATGCCTTCGAGGTGGCGATCGAGCTCCTCGGGTGGCGCAGCCCGTTCGACGGCGGTGCGGAGGCTGCCGAGCAGGTGGGCGATCATCGAGTGATCCTGCTCCAGCGCGCGCAGCACCGGGCGCAGCTCTGGGTGCGCGGCTGCGATGGCCGGGAACAGGGTGCGGTCTTCGCCCTGGTGGTGGGCGTCGAGGGCCGCGCAGAACCCGTGGCAGTACAGCAGGAGTTCACGGGTGGCCGCCTCGCCGGGGGTGCCGTCGGCGAGGGACTCACGGGTGACGGACAGTGCTTCCCGCAGGCGATGGTGCACACGGCGGAGTTCTTGGCTCCAGGCGACGAGCCTGGTCGTCTCGCGCTCAGTCACGCGAGAGCGAAGGGTGGTGCGACGAGAACATCGTCGGCCTCCTTCGGTTCGGCGCCTCCATGCCTGACACGGTCTGTCACCGGCACGCGACGCTTTCCCCACACTACCGCGCCTGTTGCCCCGTTGACACCCTCCGCCGACCCTCGCGCCGCGGTGCGCGTCAGGGGATCGTACGGAAGGACGGGGGGAAGGGTCGTGCATGACCGTGCGTCCGTTGATGACGACGGTACGGACGTTGGCTCCTGAGCAGTTCATGAGCAGGGTGCGGATGGGGTCGTCCACCGGGCCGGTGCGGGGATCGGTCAGGTCGACCACGATGAGGGCGGCCGCTGTGCCCGGTGCCAGGCGGCCCAGGTCCTCGCGGCCCAAGGCGCGGGCGCCGCCCAGCGTGGCCGCGCGGAAGTAGTCGGTTGTCTCGTGTAGTCCTCGGCGGGATTGTGCAACACGCCGTGGCCGGTCGCGGCTCAGGCTGCGATCATGCACGGCATGCTGTCGCTGAAGATGAACGAGGCCGCGGTACAGGCGCTGGGAGTACTGACCGGGCCGGCGGCCATGGCACCGCCCGGCGGGCTCGCACCCGGGCTGCGGGATCAGCTCGCCAGCGGAATCAGCCGCCGAGGTGACGTGCTCACCTGGGCCGACTCCGTCGGTAAGGCCGAGAACGCGCCCTCGTTCTTCAACGACCTCACCGCCTGGGAGTGTTCCGACAGTTCCTTCCATCTGGAGGACCACGCTCCCGTGCCTGTCCCCCTCGTCGATCACACGCCGCAGATCGCGGAGGACGACCAGCGGACTCTGCTCGTCCACGGCGTCGCGTTCGCCATGGAGTTCGGCCGGCTCGTTCACGGGCTCGACCGGCCTGTTCCCGTACGCTGCATCGTCGCCGCGAACGAGACCAACGCGACGTTCAGGTTCCACCAGATCCGTCCTGGCGAGTTCTGGAACCATCCGGACCTCGACCGCTACGCGTCGGAGAAGTTGATTGTGATCGACTTCGAACCCGCTGCCGCCTGAGACGGACGCTGTCGCCCCGTTCAAGCAGAACCGCCCGGCTCCTCACGCAGGGCGGCGGCGGCCAGGCCTTCGAGGGCCTCGCGCGGTACGCCGCCGCCGCTCACCAGTCGGTCGAAGACCAGCCCGTCGATGCAGGTCAGCAGGGTGTGCGTGCGGTTCTCGACGTCTGCGACGCCGTGCGCGGCGAGGAACAGCCGGACGGCCTCGCGGCCGGCGTTCTCGCGCGGTACGAGGATCTCGCGTAGCTCCGGGTCGCGCACGCTCTCGACGGTGCAGGCGTAGCGGGCGAGCGAGCGGCGCCGGCCCTCGCCGGTGAGCCGCTGTCGGGCGAGCAGCGCCATGCCGTCCACCAGGTCCTCGACGGTGCGCAGGGGCGGCAGCTCCTCGGGCACCGACTGCAGTTCCGCCTGGTCGAGTTGGACGAGGCGGGTGACGAGTGCGGTGAGCAGCGCGGCTCGGGTGCGGAAGTAGGCCGAGGTCGTGCCGGGTGGCATGGCGGCTCTGCGGTCGACCGCGCGGTGGGTCAGGCCGCGGATGCCTTCGTCGGCGAGTACGTCGATAGCCGAGTCCGCGAGGAGGGTGCGTCGATCCGAAGCCATGCTCCTTTCTACACCTGTTTCTACACCTGTAGAAACTCGGATAGGATCACCTTCTACAGATGTAGAAGAATGGGGGCTTCGGTATGGGCAGGACGGCAGTGGTGGTCGGAGGGGGCATCGGCGGGCTGGCCGCCGCGATCGGCCTGCGCCGCGTCGGATGGGACGTGACCGTGGTCGAGCGCGCGTCCACGCTGGAGGACGCCGGGGCGGGCATCTCACTCGCCGCCAACGGCCTGCACGCCCTCGACGAACTCGGTGTCGGCGAGGCGGTACGGGCGGCCTCGCGAGGCCAGTACAGCGGCGGCACGCGGACGCCGCAGGGCGGCTGGCTGGCCCGGATGGACGGCTCGGCGCTGGAGAAGGCCGTGGGCACGCCGATCATGGGCATCCCCCGCTCCACCTTGCACCGACTGCTCCGCGACTCCCTGCCTTCCGGATCCCTGCTGGTCGGCTCGGAGGCGACCTCGGTGGAGCAGACCGGCCCGGGAACGGTTCAAGTCGGCTGCGGAGACACGGTCCTGAACGCCGATCTGGTGGTGGCGGCCGACGGAATCCGCAGCAAGGTCCGCAGCCGTCTCTTCCCGGACCATCCAGGCCCGGTCTACAGCGGCTCGACGGTGCTGCGCGCCATCACCGAGCACGCGGTCGACGCGCGCGCCGACTTCGAGCTGACCTGGGGCCGCGGCGCGGAGTTCGGGCACATCGCCTTCCTGGACGGGCGGGCCGAGTGGCACGCCGTCCTCAACCTCCCCGCCGGAACGCGATTCGCCGACCCGCTCGACGAACTGCACCGACGGTTCCATGACTGGCACGACCCGATCCCCGCCCTGCTCGATGCGACCATGCCCGCCGCCGTGCTGCACCACGACGTGAACGAACTCCGCACACCGCTCCCCTCCTACGCGGTCGGCCGGATCGCTCTGCTCGGCGACGCCGCTCACGCGATGACCCCGAACCTCGGACAGGGCGCCTGCCAGGCGCTGGAGGACGCGGTCACCCTGGCTGCCGCGCTCGGCGCCGAGTCCACCGTCGAGTCCGCGCTCGCCCGCTACGACGCCGAGCGCCGGCCGCGCAGCCAGGCCGTCGCCCAGGCAGCCCGGCAGGCCGGGAGCATGGGCCAGCAGCTCTCCCACCCCGTGGCCGTCGCCCTGCGCAACACGGCGATGCGACTGACACCCTCGCGGACGGCCATGCGCATGATCCTTCGCCACCACGCCTGGGTCCCGCCACGGCTGAACTGATCCGGTTCGCCAGAGTTTGCGTGGCGTCGGTGACGGGCTCATAGTCCGAGGTATGGACGCGCGCGAGACGGCGCTCCGACAGGCCCACGACCATGCCGTCCGATGGCTGGCCAGCCTGCCCGACCGTCGGGTTCCCGCCCGCGCCTCGGTCGACGAGATCGTACGCGCGCTCGGCAGCGAACTGCCCGACGCCCCCAGCGCACCCGCCGACGTCGTGGACCTCCTGGCCACAGCCTGTGAGCCGGGGCTCACGGCGTTCCCCGGCGGCCGTTTCTACGGGTTCGTGGTCGGCGGCGCCGAACCGGCCGCGCTGGCCGCCGACTGGCTGGTCAGCGCCTGGGACCAGAACTGCGTCATGCGGACCGTCACACCCGCGTACACGGCGGCGGAGGAGATCGCCGGTGACTGGGTGCTCGATCTGCTCGGTCTGCCGAGCGACAGCTCCGTGGGCTTCACCACGGGTGCGACGATGGCGAACTTCACGTGTCTCGCCGCGGCCCGTGACGAGGTGCTGCGGCGCAGCGGCCGGAACGTCGCCCGCGACGGCCTCACCGGCGGCCCGAAGGTACGCGTAGTCGCCGGCGAGGCCCGCCACATGGCCATCGACCTGGCGCTTCGCTACCTCGGGCTCGGCCGGCCCGAACTTGTAGCGGCCGACGGCCAAGGGCGCATCGATTCCGAAGCCCTGCGGCGCACGCTCGCCGCAGGCGGGCCGGGCCCCACGATCGTCGTCCTCCAGGCCGGCGACATCCACTCGGGCGCCTTCGATCCCTTCGTCGAGACCATCCGCGCCGCGCGCGAGGCGGACGCATGGGTCCACGTCGACGGCGCCTTCGGACTCTGGGCGGCCGCCTCACCCCGGTACGCCCATCTCGCCGAGGGCTGCGCAGCCGCCGACTCCTGGGCGACGGACGCCCACAAGACCCTGAACGTCCCGTACGACTGCGGCCTCGCGATCGTCCGCGACCCATCGGCAGTCCGGGCGGCCATGGGCGCCCGCGGCGACTACCTCATCCAGCACGAACACGGCGACCCCATCGACAAGGTTCCCGAACTCTCGCGACGCGGCAGGGCCTTCACCGTCTGGGCCGCACTCAGGTCCCTCGGCCGATCAGGCGTGACCGACCTCGTCGACCGGCTGTGCCGGCACGCCGCCGCGTTCGCCGCCGGCATCGCCGAGATCGACGGCGCGACCGTGCTCAACGAGGTGGCATTCACACAGGTCTGCGCCGAGTTCGGCAGCGACGCACGCACGGACCGGGTCCTCACCCGGCTCCTCGACGACGGCACGGCCTGGATCAGCGGATCCACCTGGCACGGCCGGCGCGTCATGCGCATCTCGGTGAGCAATTGGTCGACCACCGACGAAGACGTCAGGCGCACCCTCGGCGCGATCCGGCGGGCGGCTGCCGAGACCTGACACGAGGACGCCGGCCCCAGGCACATCGGGCCGTGTCGGGCGCTCGCGGGCGGGTCAGAAGTAGCGGCTGAGGATCGCGTCGAGACCCGCGGTCAGCTGCTCCTCGCCGCCGCGGGCGGCCAGCGCGGGGCCGATCGACCGCAGACGGGGGAACTCCTTGACCGGGAGGCGGTGCAGACCGAACCGGAACGCCGGATCGGACTCGTCGGGATTGTCCACGACTTCGCGCAGTTCGATGACGATGTAGCCGAGCACCCACGAGACGAACGCCCGGTAGATCTTCAGCGTGGTCTCCTCGTCCAGACCGGCCGTGTCCAGGAGGGCGAGCAGGCGTTCGTGGGCGCGCAGCACCGCCGGAGGCCGCCGCGTCAGGGGCACGGCGAAGGGCCGCGTGGCCACGAGCGGAACGACGTGGGGGTGGGCGACGGCCACCCGGTACATCGCCTGCGCTATGCACAACAGCGTCTCGCGCCACAGCAGCGCGGCGTCGCCGTGCGGGCCGGGCGACGGGTGCGGGGAGGGCGGCGTGGCGGCACCCAGCATCTCCTCCACCTCGATGAACAGGTTCTCGACCAGGCCGTCGAGAAGATCGTCCTTGCTGGGCGTGTAGCGGTAGATCGCCATGGTCTCCACACCGAGCTCGTCGGCCACCCGGCGCATGCTCAGGCTGCCGAGCCCCTCGTGGTCCACCACGTGGAGCGCCGCTTCCAGCACGAGCTCGCGGCTGAGCCGACTACGGGCGGCCATGGCCGCACCTCCCTGGGTCCCGGCGCGGGCCGGCCTGCGCTTGACTGCGATAGGGGACGGGTGGAGCCTGTACATGTACAGCATAAACGGACGATGTACGTATACGTGCACAAACGTCCTCAGCGTCGTGGTTCGACACGATGCCCGTGATCATCCGAGTAGAAGAGTGGTCGCGATGCGACACACGAACACACTCCCCCGGCGACACCAGCAGACCTGCACCGGGCCCTGCCCGGTCCCGATGTCCCCCGACGCACTGGCCCAGCTCTATGCCGACTACCTGGACCTGGTGGCATCGCGCCGGCTGCCGGACGGCACCACGTTCGAGGAGTACTACTACGCATGGCGCTCCGGCCGGCGGGGCGAGAGGCTGGTCGGCCTCGACGACGGCGCCGTACGAGCCGAGCAGGTCGCGGGACGGCGCCTGATCACACGGCCCGACAAGCAGCTCAAGGGGATCGTCCGCACTCTCGTGCTCCTGATCGACTTTCCCGACAAGCCGCATGATCCGGACCACCGCCCGGGCCACTACGAACAGCTGCTGTTCAGTACGAACTCCCTGCCGACCGGCAGCATGCGCGAGTTCTACCGCACGGTCAGCGGCTTCCAGTCGCTGGGCGAGGGCGGCATCGACGTCCAGGGCGAGGTCCACGGCTGGTTCCGGCTTCCGAAGCCGCTCTCGTTCTACACCGACGGCAACTCCGGCATGAACGGGTTCCCCCGCAACGCGCAGGGCATGGCCCGGGACGCGGTGAAGCTGGCCAGGGACGAGGGTGTGGACTTCACGCCCTTCGACGCGCTGGACGAGAACATGGTCACGGCGCTGTTCCTCTGCCACGCGGGACCCGGAGCCGAGAAGACCAAGAGCGGCGACGACATCTGGAGCCTCAAGTGGGGCGTCCCGGGAGGCGTCCAGGTCGGCCCGAACCTGACCGTGGAGACGTTCCTCACCGTGCCCGAGGACTGCGCCATGGGCGTCTGCGCGCATGAGTGGGGCCATCTGGCGGGGCGCTGGGACGACTACTACGACACCGGCGAGCTGCGGGCGACCACGTCCAACGGCCTCGGCAACTACTGCCTGATGGCCTCCGGCTCGTGGGGCAACTCCGGGCTCACACCGGTGTTCCCCAACGGCATGCTGCGGATGTTCCACGGCTGGGCCACACCGAAGCGCATCAGGAGGACCACGAAGGACGTGGTGCTGACGCCGGCCGCGGAGGGCGGCGACCTGCTCTTCATCCAGAACGAGGACAGGATGTCGGAGATGCAGTACATCCTCGTCGAGTACCGGCGGCGCCGGCGGCAGGACGCCTTCCTGCCGGACGAGGGCATCTCCGTGTACTCGGTCGACGAGGCCATCCCCGATGTGAACGACGAGGACCGCCTCGCGATCGAACTGCTGCAGGCCGACGGCAGGCGCGATCTGGGCGCGAT
Source organism: Streptomyces sp. NPDC048604 (assembly GCF_043199435.1). Lineage (NCBI taxonomy): Bacteria > Bacillati > Actinomycetota > Actinomycetes > Kitasatosporales > Streptomycetaceae > Streptomyces > Streptomyces sp. NPDC048604. The sequence continues at coordinate 39,270 of NZ_JBICVX010000019.1, read as the reverse complement.
CTTCGACCGGGGCAACCGGGGAGATTCCAATGACCTGTATCCCTCCCTGGGGAACAGGATCGTCGGCGAGACGACGACCCCGGCGCTCGACCTGCCCGATGGCACGTGGTCCGGCGTCACCCTTGAGTTCGACGGCAACCCTGGCGACGACGAGATGGCCGTCGACATCCACATGGCGTGAGTCCCGACGACCGGCCGACCGGCCGGAACTCCCTCACGACCGGAACTCCCTCACGAAGGGAGGAGCGTGGTGAGCACCTCCGCCGTCACCATCGCCAACCTGCTGGAGGACGCGCCCGCGGACTCCGCTCCCCGTACGCTCCCCTCCGCACCGGCGGCCGGCGCAGCACCTCCGGCCGCCCGTCCCCCGCTGACCGTGACCGTGGTCTGGGGCGACCTGCCGGAGGTCCCGGCCGATCTGCACGTCACCGGGCACTACCAGGCGGTCCTGCCCGCGGCCGCGGAGCTGGCCATGGACCGCGCCATCTCCGGCGGGCCGCGCCGGCTGATCACCGAACACACCAAGCTCGGCTGGATCGACGCCCAGCTGGGAGAGGTCACGTACTTCCCCTGCCGGCAGGGCACGGTCCGCTCGGCCGCCGTCGTCGGCATGGGCCCCTTGGGCACCCTGACGGAACGCCGCGCCGCCCAGTTGCACACGTCCCTGCTCGGCGAGGTCATGGGGCTCGGCCATGTGCAGACCCTCGCGACGGTCCTCATCGGCTCGGGCACGGGCAACCTCACCGTCGCGCAGGCCGCTCGGGCCCTGGTGAACGGCTTCGGTGGCGCGCTGCGCTCGCCGGCGCCGTCGGCAGCGGAGTCCGGGCTCACCGAGGTGCTCGTCGTCGAGATCGACCGTCTGCGGGCCGAGCAGCTCGTACGGGCGCTGACCGAATCCGCCCAGCGGCAGAAGTCCCTGCGGATCGCACCGCGGCTGCGTGAGGAGGGCAGCGGCAGGCTGTCGCCCCAGTCCGCGGCGGTGTACGCGCTCACGGCACTGACCGGGCTCACCGGAGGCGCGGGCCCGGCGACCGGTGAGGCCGGGCTCCCCGACGGTGCGGAGCCGCCGGTCGCCGGTGACGTCCTCGGCGAGGTGCTGGCCGGCCTGGAGCCCCGGATCCGTGACCGGGTGCGGGAGCAGCTGGGCCGGCTCGCCGACGTCGACCGGACCGACCTGTCGTTGAGGGTGCGCCGGACCATGGACACCGCCGAGGGCGCCGTACCGGTGCGGGTGTCGGCCCTGTCGGGCGTCGGCGGACTGCGCTGGGCAGCTCTGACGGAGCGGGCGACCGCGCCGGAACGGCTTGTCCCGGTGGACATGGACCTGTTGCGGCAGCTCGTGGACCGGCTGACCGAACCGAGCGCCGAGGACGCGCGGGACCTGCCCGACCTGCTGTCCCGGTTCGTGGTCCCCCCGGACTTCCAGCAGCTCCTCACGGATGAGGCGACCGTGCTGATGGAGCTGGACCAGGAAACCGCCCTCGTCCCCTGGGAGTTCCTGGCCGACGTCAAGCAGCGCAGCGGCGACAGGGAGGCGCCCTTGGCCGTCCGCACCCCGCTCTCCCGGCAGTTGCGCACCCCGTATTCGCGCGTGATCGCCGAGGAGACCGCGGCGGGTCCGCCGAAGGCCCTGGTGATCGGCGACCCGGGCGATCCGGAGAAGGGTTTCCAGCTGCCCGGGGCCCGCAACGAGGCCCTGTCCGTCGCGGCCCAGCTCAGCCGCCTGGGCGTGGAGGTCACGCTGTTCGTCGGCGCGACGGGCTCCAGCCGGGTGGCGGGCGTCCCGCCCGCGACCCGCCTGGACGTGCTGCGCGTCCTGCTGGCGGGAGGCCATCACATCGTCCACTACTGCGGCCACAGCACCCTCCAGGCCTCCGCCTCCGGGGTGCGGTCGGGGTGGGTCTTCGCGGACGGCCTGCTCACCGCGCAGGAGCTGGTACAGCTCGAACGCCCCCCGCGGATCGTCGTCGCCAACGCCTGCTACTCCTCCCGTCTCGCGGACGCCGGCAGGGCCGCGCCGCCGGCCGAGCCGCTGCCCGGCACCCCCTGGGGAAGCCCGCAGGCCCGCCTCGTGCCCAGCCTGGCCGACGAATTCCTGCGGGTCGGCGTCGCGCACTACATCGGAGCGGGCTGGCGCATCCCCGACGGCCAGGCGACCTCGTTCTCCACGGCGTTCTACAGGCATCTGCTGGAGACCGGGCCGGGAGAGCCCGAACACACCGTCGGCTCCGCGGTGCACACGGCGCGCAGGGCGCTGTACAGCGGACACGACGGTTCCCCGTTCGCCGGCGCCATCGCCCAGGAGGACCCGCCGGACGACGCGCCGGACGACGCTCCGGACCGGCGGCGGAACAGCACCTGGGCCGCCTACCAGCACTACGGCGACCCGACCGACCCGTTCGTGAGAGCGAGGGGCGACTAGAAAGGTCCGCTCATGGCCAGGATCCCGATGACCGACGTCGTCGTACTCCTCCCCGGCATCACCGGAAGCGTGCTCACCAAGGACGGCAAGGACGTGTGGGCCCCCTCGCTGACCGCCGTGCTCGGAGCGCTCACGAGCCTGGGCCGCTCGCTGGACTCGCTCGAGCTGGAGGACGACGACTGGCACGCCGACGACCTGGGTGACGGCATCGTCGCCGAACGGCTCGTGCCCGACCTGCACACCCTGCCCGGCCTGTGGAAGATCGACGGCTACAGCCGGATCGAACGCTTCCTGACGGAGCAGTTCGACATCAAGGAGGGCGAGAACTACTTCCCGTTCCCCTACGACTGGCGGCGCGACAACCGGGCCGCCGCGCGCCGGCTGAGGGACCGGAGCCGCGACTGGCTCGGGGACTGGCGCCGGACCAGCGGCAACGACGACGCCCAACTCGTCCTGATCGGCCATTCCATGGGCGGTCTCGTCGCCCGCTACTTCGTCGAGGCGTTGGCCGGCTGGCAGGACACCAGGGCCGTCGTGACCTTCGGCACGCCGTTCTACGGATCGCTCAACGCCGTCGAGTTCCTGGCCAACGGCTTCTCCAAGCGGATCGGCCCCTTCGAGCACGACCTCACCCGGCTGCTCCGCTCCCTCACCGCCCTGCACCAGCTCGTCCCCGTCTACAAGTGCGTGTACGGGCCGGACGGCGAGCCCGTCGCTCCCGTGAAGGCGGGGCTGCCCGGCTGGCAGCCGCGCTGGACCTCCCATCTGACCGACTTCTTCGATGAGATGGAGACGGCCGCCGTCGTCAACCGTAAGGACCCCGCCTGGGATTCCCACCAGGTGGTCTACCAGCCGATCGTCGGCATGGACCAGCCCACCCGGCAGTCCGCCCGGCTCGTGGACGGGAAGCTGGAGACCCTGCTGACCCGCGGGGACCACGACGAAGGCGGCGACGGGACCGTGCCCAAGCTGTCCGCCGCCCTCTCGGGCACCGAGAACGCCAGCACCTTCGTCCCGCAGCGGCATGCGAGCCTGCAGAACCAGGACGCGATGCTCGATCACCTCAAGGGCGTCCTGCAGTCCCTGCACCACGTCCAGATCGATGACCTGCGCGCAGCGGTGACCTCCTGGTTCAGCTACCTCGGCGACGACCTGTACCTGCCCGGCGAGCCCGTGGTCTGCGAGATCGGCTTCGAAAGCGCCCTCGGCGAAGCCCAGTTGCCCGAGGTGCCGGCGCGCCTGACCGTGACCGACAGACTCACCGGGCAGCAGGTCCACGACCGTCCCGTCACGGTGACCCGGCAGCGGCGGACGTTCAGCCTCGACCCGCTGCCGCCGGGCACGTACGACCTGCTCATCAGCGCGACCCCCGACACCGCGCCTCTGTCCGACGTGTTCGTCGTCGCAGCGCACGGCGCCGACGGCTGAGCCTTCGAGCCGGCAAGGACGACAGGAGGCGACACGATGAACTCCAACGGCAGCGAACCGCCCCCGTACGGCTTCATCGCCAAGGAACTCGTCGACGGCCGCGCCGTGCCCTTCCTCGGCGCGGCTGCGTCCTACGCCGGGGTGCCCGACGACCAGCCCCACCGGCTGCCCGGAGGCCAGGGCCTCACGGAACGACTCATCGCCGACTGGAGTGGTTACCCGGGCTCCGCCAGCGACCCGCTCACCCAGGTCACGCAGTACTACGAGGAATGCGTGGCCAGCCACATCGACCTGTGCCGCCGCTTCCGTACGGTGTTCTACGAGGAACAGCTCGAACAGAGACCGCCTCCCACCGCCCGGCTGCTGGCCGCCATCCAGCCGCCCGACGAGCGGCCCTTCGTGATCATCACCACCAACTACGACTGTCTGGTGGAGAAGGCGCTCGACCAGGCCGGTCGCCCCTATGCGGTGGTCATCCAGGATTCGAACCCGTGGAGCCCGCACAACCTGAGGGTGCGCGAGAGCGGCAGCGAACGCTTCGAAGGGGTGCAGAGCCAGGACCTGGTCCTGAAGGACTACGCGGGAGCCACCCTGATCTACAAGCTGCACGGCGGCTTCGGAGACGGACTCGACAAGGACGTCGACACCCTCGTGGTGACCGAGGGCGACTACATCCGGTTCGTCGCCTCGCTCGCCTCCAACGCCGTGCCACCCGTCGCCATCGCCGAGCACATCCTCCACGACCGGCGGATCCTCTTCCTCGGCTACTCCATGGCCGACTGGAACATGCGGGTGATCCTCTACCAGCTCGCCCAGCGCCGCCCCCAGCAGCAGGGCGTGCCGAGGTCCTGGGGCGTGCGCCGGAACATCTCCGTGGTCGAGAAGAGGTTCTGGGACAAGCGCGACGTCGAGCTCTTCGACATGGACCTCGCCGACTTCGTGGTTCAACTGCACGAGGCGATCGGAGCGGACGTATGACCACCACACGGGAGACCTCCGGGAGCGGCCCCTACGTCGGCCTGCGGCCCTTCACCGAACACGACCGGCACCTGTTCTTCGGCCGCGAACGTGACGCCGAGATGCTGTTCAACCTCGTCTACTCGACCCCGCTCACCCTCGTGTACGCGCCGAGCGGCGTGGGCAAGTCCTCGTTGCTGCAGGCCGGGCTGAGCCCGATGCTCGAAGAGGCGGAGGACTTCGACGTCGTCTACGTCCACTCCTGGCGGCCCCCCGTCGCCGATCAGCTCACCGAGGTGATCGCCGAGAGCTTCCCGTCGCGTGCGCACAGCCAGTCGTGGTGTGAGGCCCTGCGTGCCCACGCCGCCGACACCGGCCGCTGCCCGGTGCTGATGCTCGATCAGTTCGAAGAGGCGCTGCACTATCCGTCAGGACTGGACGCGGTGTGGGAGGAGCTGTCCGTCATCGGGACCCACCCGCGCAGCGGCGTACGCGTGGTGCTCGGGATCCGCGAGGACCACCTGGCCGAGCTCGACGAACTGCTGCGGCGGGTCCCCATGCTGATCGAGAACGGCATGAGGCTGGGACGCCTGAACGAGAAGAATCTGTCCCGTGCGTTCTACGCCCCGCTCCACGTCATGGAGCCGCCGTTCGAGGCCGACCCCGAGCTGTTCCCTGAGCTGATGTCCGACCTGGCCGAGAACGGACAGGACGGGGCGAAAGGCTTTGCCGAGCCTGGCTACTTCCAGGTTGTCTGCCAGCATCTGTGGGAGCTCGACCGCGACCGCCCCGACCGCACGCTCACCCTCGCCACCTACGAACGCGAGGGCCGCGCCCGCAAGGTCGTGCGGTCCTACGTACGGGGCAAGCTGGACGACTCGCTACCGGCCGACCATCTGGAGGTGCTCTACGCGATCACCCGGTATCTGGTCACCCCCACCGGAACGAAGATCCCGCTCGGCGTCGACGACCTTACGGAGATGGTGACCGTCCACGACTTCACTCCGCAGGCCCGGAGGCGTTTCGGGCTCGTGGACGACGAGAACGAGTGGCCGTTCGAGCAGCCGCGATTGCAGGGCCTGCTGTCCGACGTGCTCGAAGAGCTCTGCGGCGGCGGCGTTCTCATCCTGCGCCGCGTGTCCCACGGCACGACCCCGCGGTACGAGCTCTTCCACGATCTGCTCGGCCCGATCCTGCGCAAGTGGCGTGCCCGACGGCGCTCCCAGGCGGAGCGGGAACTCGCACGGCTGGCCGCACCGGTCGAGGGCCTGCGAGGAACGGCCATGGCGTCACTGGCGCACGCGAGCCGGCTGGAGGAGGCGGACGAGGAGGCACGCCGCCAGGTCGTCCGGGAACTGCGCGAGGTGCTGTTCCAGTCGACGGCTCTGAAGGACGAGGCTCTGTCCAGCGATGCGCGCAAGCGCCTGGAGGACCTGAGGAGACACGAGGACGACTGGAAACTCCGGCTGGAAGCCGGGCGGGCGCTCGGCCGGACCTCCGTCATCGAGGCCCCGTCCTGGCGCCGGGCCCTGCTAGCCGTCGTCCTCTACACCGTGCTCAGCGTGGCCGCCGTCGTCCTCCTGGCCTTCGGGGCGAAGGCGGCCATCGAGGCCGCCGGGCTGGAGGCGCCGTGGCTGGCCCTCGTCTTCGGCCTGGGCTGGATCGCGCTGCTCTGGCCCCTGCTGTACTTCGCCCAGGGCGTCTCCCACGGGCTGTACTCCCGGCACGGCTACTGGAGATCCCTGCTCAGACCGCCGTTCGAACCCTATGCCCTGGCCATCGGCTGGTTCGAGCACACCTCCGCCTGGCCCTTCAACTTCGTCGTGAGCGTCGTGCCCGCGGTGATGCTGGCTCCACTGCTCGCCCACGTCGCCCTGCCGTTCCTGTTCTGGCTGATCGCGCTGGTCTGTCTGTTCACGGCGTTCAGCCTCGTGGCGTACAACCGTGCCGTCGTACTCATCTGATGCCGGTCACACTCCCGTCGGCACGGCCGCCCGGCGGCGGCGCAGCAGCAGGCCGCCGGCGGCGAGCCAGCCGAGGATCGGCAAGGAGGCGAGTGCGTAGAACCACGGGCTCGACGTCGCCGGAGTGGGGCTGGCGTAGGCCTCGGGCAGTGGCTTGGAGCTGGTGATGCCTCCGAGCCAGACTTCGCGGCCGGTCCCGCTCGGCGCGTGCAGCGCGTTGCGTGCCGAGGACACAAGTCCGGGGTGGTCCTCGGCGAAGGCGGTGGCGCTGAGCCGGTTCTGGTTGATGCGGGTGAAGTCCACCCCGCCGTAGACATAGGTCTGGGTGTAGACGTACCCGCCCTTGGTCGTCTTGTGCTTCACCTTGAACTCGCCGTTCTTGTACGACTGCACGTAGCGGTCGAAGACCTCGCGAGGCGTCCATTTCTCCCGCGAGGCCCAGCGGCTGATGTCGCCTTTGCCGATGACGTCGGAGTACGCGGTGTGCTTGGTAGTGCTGCGCTTACGGAACCATTCGGCGGCGACCCGGCTGGCGTAGACCCGACGCAGGTCTGCGTACTCGGGCGCACGGTTCACCGCGTTCTGGACCTGCGGCAAAATCGTCGTACGGTACAGGGACTCGTTGTGCTCGGTGGTGGCCTCGTCCTGGAGGGGACAACCGTTGGCGCCCGCGACGCCTTTGGCCTTGACGACCTCCGATTCCATCTTCACCTGCAGTGGCGCGTCCAGGATGTACAGCTCGTCGCCGTTGTCGCGGACGGTGGCCGTGCCGGGCACGATCCACTGCCGCATCTGCAGGCACTTGGTCTCGCCCCGCAGGGATTCCCAGAACTTCCTGCCGCCCGCGGTGTCGGGGTGGATGAACTTCGCGACCGACTTCTTCATCGCCAGGTCGGCCTCCAGCAGCACCCGCCCGGCGTCGGTCCTGCCGAACTTCTCGTCGATGATCCGCTCGGGCTCGTCCGGGTTGAGGTTGACGGTGAACGCGGACGGCGGCAGCGCCAGCCAGACGAAGAACGGGTCCGAGGCGAGCCGGGCCGCGCGCCGCCCTCCGAAGGACTGCCGGCCGGTGGCCAGTTTGTCGGCCTTGAAGGCGTACTCCACGCCGGAGCCGTTGTGGTAGGTGTCGGAGACGTAGCGCAATTCGAGAGTGGAGAAGTCGACACCGCCGAGGTCGGGCTGGGTGACCGCCGGGATGTCGCCGTCCGCGGCGAGGTTCTCGGTGTGCCAGTCCTGGACCAGCCCGGTCCGAATTGCTTGCTGCAGCGAGTCGGGCGAGGATTCGACCGCCTCGGTCATCGGGCTGTCGGCAGGCAACTGGCCGGGAGCGGCGAGGACGTCCGGGACGGCCGCGTCACCGGCCGGCCCGCCTTGCGGCCCGCCGGGAGGGGTGGTGGGAGCCTGGGCGACGCCGCCCCCGCCGGGGGTGGGCGGCGGTGTGCTGCCCAAAGACCCGGGCGGTGCCTTCTGCCCGATCGCCGGAAAGTAACGGACGTCTGTCCGGACGCCGTGCTTCGCCGCGAGCTTCTTGATCATCTTCACCGACCCGGGGGTGGGTCGCTCGCCGAACACGGTGATCAGGCGGCAGCCGGTCGCTTTGGCGATCTTCATCAGGTCCTCGAACTGCTTCCGGCCCTCCTCGGTGTCGACGTCCTTGCCCGACTTGATCTCCAGGATGACCTTCAGCTTCTCAAAATCCGCGGCATCGAGCGGGCGGTCCTTCTTGTGCAGGCGCAGGCGCGAGAGCAGGGGCAGGAGCTCCCGGGGCACCCTCTGTCCGAAGCGCCAGTGGCCGTCGGGGTTCAACCCCTCCTTCTCGACGTACTCCTCACGGACGAGCGGCTCGAACGCCGCGCCCTTGCGCTTACTGTTGAACGCGTTCACATACCCGGTGCGCCACGTCTTCCAGTCCGGTACCGAACTGCCCTCCTTCTGCAGCTTCCAGTGCGCGAACATGAAGTTCCGGGTGGCCCAGGTGTATTGGCCGGGGGCACCGATGCCCTTCAGCACCTGCTCCGAGGGCTCGGTGACCGAGTTCAGCACACCGGGCTCGTTGAAGACGATCTTCTCGAACCGGGCGCGGAACTTGTCCCAGGTCACCCCCTTCTTGCTGTACGTCTTCCAACGTGCGAACAGGTGCTCCCGCGTGCCACGGGTGTACTTGTTCTTGTGTCCGATCGGGCCGAGATCCGCCTGTGTGGGCTCGGGAATGCCGTTGAGCACATCGGCGCTCTCGTACTGGTACACACCCCTCGGGTGCGTGTCCTCCGTCGGCCCGACACCCGGGAGCGGGAAGTCCTCTGCGGCGACGGCCGGTGCAGATGGACCGGCCAGGCCCACCAGCGTGACCAGGCTCAGGCTCGCCGCAAGGGCGAGCGTACGGATCCGAGGGAGCGCTAAGGGAATCACCACCATGCAATTGTCGGGACCCGATCAAGAGGTGGTCAAGGGCCTCCCGCCGGGGCGGGTCGGGGACGGAGCCATCGGAATGACGCCCGGGTGCCCGCAGCGACGTGCCCCGCACGCCTCCGGCTCACCGGCGGGGATCGGCCCTACGGTGCAAGGAGCCCGTCCGGATACCGGACGGCTTCCCGCCACCCCGGCTTTTCCCTGGAGGTCATGATGCCCAGTCCGCCCCAGCCGTTCGGCACTGTCGTCAGCACCGCCGGCGTCAACCTGCGGAAGTATCCGAGCACGGACTCCTCCGTCATCGGCAACCTGAGCCACGGCACCGAGATCGGCCTGCGCAGCAAGGTGCACGCCCAGACCATCGACGGCAACAGCATCTGGTACCTGCTGCGCGACAAGTCCGCGTGGGTCGCCGCCCGGCACGTCGACAACACCGGACAGGTGCCGCTGTCCAAGGACGTCGAACCGGCCAACCCGCAGGGCTGACAGAGGACGAAGCCGTCCCGGGGCGCCGTCGCGGCAGTCCCCGGGACGGGCCTGTGCCCGGAGAGCGTCACCGGGGCCGTCTCGCGCTGCGTCGGCCCTGCTAGATTCGGCCGCCATGCGATCACGTCAGTACGACCTCGACTTCCGCGACCGGGCCCGTCGCATACGGACCTGGGGCATAGGGCTGCTGTCCTTGGCGGCGCTGCTGTGGACGTGGTGCGGTCTGTTGCTGCTGACGCCGTACGAGGTCGACAGGAAGCCTGACGACCGGTACCCCGCAGAGTGTGAGTCGCGGTTGTTCACCGACAGGGGCACGGCCAACGACGGTCTGTACAGGCATGACTGGTGTCAGAACGAGCGCGACTGGCCCGAGGCCATGCTCCTGCTCGGGCTCTCCCTGCCCGTGACGGCCGTCGGTGTGGCGCTCTTCACGACCGGCAGCGTGACCCGCACGATGAGCGCCCACGGCGAAGCCATGCGCGAGCTGGACAAGCTCGCCGGCACGCCGAAGGCGTAGCCCGCGCTTGCGCGTTCGTACGCTCGGCTAGGGCCTGTCCGGCGGATCAGGGTCGGATAGGCCGCGGCGGCTGGTGCGGTGCATCGCAAGGCGCCGGAGCGCCTCGATAGCGGAGCTATTGGGGCGTTTCGGCAACGCGGCGAGGTGCCGTGCCAGGCGTCGCGGCCCCGGCCATGATCCGCCGGACAGGCCCTAGTCCTGCCAGTAGAACAGCAGCGTGTCGACGGTGAGCGGTAGGCGGTTGCCGAAGTAGTAGACGTGCAGGTCGGTGACCGTGATGGCCGTCTCCTCGTCCATCCAGCGAAAGCCCGCCGCCTCGAGTGCCGGGCGGGCCCGGTCGCCGTCCTCGTAGGCGAAGGCGAACGGGCCGAGGGTGCTGATCCAGACCTCGCTGCCGCCGAACTCGATGATGTGGTAGGTCCCGTCCCCCTGCTGGTGGTACGCCCCGCAGCCAACGGGCGCACTCGGGGCCAGACCTGCCGAAGTGAGCGCCTCGGTGGCCCGGTGCAGCCAGCCCTCGACGTCGTGCGGGGCGGGCGGTTCGGTGCACAGGGCCTCGACGCGCCAGCGGGGGTCGGTGAGCCGATGACACCATGGTGCGTACTCGTGGAGGATCGGGACGCGCAGTTCCTCGTCCAGGCCGGGGACCTCCACGCGGGGACTGCCCAGGGCCTCATAGAGGCGGCGGGTCTCGTCCGGGTCGTCGGTCCGTTCGTACAGCGCGAGGATCGCCCAGAGCTTCGACTCGGTCGTCGGCGCCCGGGTGAGGAAGTCGCGCAGCTCGTCGGCGCCGTGCACCACCCTGTGGGCGAGGTGGGCCACCATCCGGTCCGGGTCGGCGAGGGCGTACGTGACGTCCTGATCGGCCCGGTATCGCATCCGCAGCCGGAACAGACGGTCCTCGGGCCGCTCCTCCCCCAGCCGGTCCAGGACCGCCTGGAGGCCGTGCCGTTCGACCAGTGCGTCGAGCGCGGCCTCGCCCGCCTCCTCGCTGCGCCGCCACGGCGACGCCGCGAGGACGGCGAGTTCCTCGGCCGCGGTGATGTCGCCGATGCGGCCGCGCGTGGCGAGGAACGCCTCCGGCATCCCGTACGACTTCTCGTGGCGGCGGTCCTCGTCGCGTAGCCAGGGCAGCAACTCGGGGCGGTCACCGACGAGTTCCAGCAGCGCCTTGCGTACTTCTCCCTCGTCCTCCACGTCGCGGACGCGGTCGAGCAGCGCGCCGGTCCACGTCTGCGGGACGCGGCCGGCGAGCGCCTCGACGCAGGGCTTGCGCCGCCACCACGGATGGGAGGGTTCGGCCGCGTACCGGGCGAGTTCCTCGGCGTCGTACGTGCGCAGCGCGTCGGTGTCGGCCTGCCCGGCCGACGGGATGAGCGTCTCTATGTCCTCGGGCATCCGGGGATGCTACTGGGCTGCCGCGGCCCGCGACCTCCGGTTTTCCGGTGGGAGGGTGGTGCGAGGGCCGGGGCGTGCCGCAGAATCGCGGGCCTGTGCCGAAGATCATGACCAGGGGGAGTCACGACATGCGTGTGCTGTTCTCGACGTACGGGTCGCGTGGGAGCGTCCAGCCGATGGCCGGGCTCGCGGTGCGGGTGCGGGAGCTCGGTGCGGAGGTGCGGGTGTGCGCGCCGCCGGACGAGGAGTTCGCGGAGCTGCTGGCCGCGGTCGGCGTGCCGGTGATACCGACCGGCGCGCCGGTGCGACCGCTGGTGACCACCGTGACGCCCGGCTCGGCGGCGGGACTGGCGCAGCGTGCGGCCGACTTGATGGCCGCACAGTTCGAGGCGGTCGCCGCGGCGGCCGAGGGCTGTGATGCGCTGGTGGCGACCGGCCCGTTGCCCGTGACGGCCGGGGCGCGGTCGGTGGCCGAGGAACTGGGCATCCGCTACGTGCACGCGAGCCACCAGCCGGTCGTCCTGCCGTCGCCGTACCGCCGGCCGCCGGCGCGGCGGGGCCGGCCGTTGCCGCCGGACGTGACCGACAACCGGGCGCTGTGGGACCTGGACGCCGAGCTCGCGAACGCGATGTTCGGCGAGATGATCAACGGTCAGCGGGCCTCGATCGGGCTGCAGCCGGTGGACAACGTCCGCGACTACGCCTTCACCGACCGGCCGTGGCTGGCCACGGACCCGGTCCTGTCCCCGTGGCAGCCGACAGACCTCGGCGTCGTACAGACCGGCGCGTGGGTCCTGACCGACGAACGCCCGCTTCCGGACGGGCTGGTGGCGTTCCTGGAGGCGGGTGCCCCACCCGTGTACGTCGGCCTCGGCAGCACGCCCGTCAGCGCGCCGAAGGACTTCGCGCGGGTGGCCGTCGAGGCGATCCGCGCGCAGGGCCGCCGCGCCGTCGTCTCCCGCGGCTGGGCCGAACTGGCCCTGGTCGACGACCAGGACGACTGCTTCGTCGTCGGCGAGGTCAACCATCAGGCCCTGTTCCGGCGTACGGCCGCCGTAGTGCACCACGGCAGCGGGGGCACGACGACGACCGTCGCCCTGGCAGGCGTGCCTCAGGTGGTGGTGCCGCAGGGGGCGGACCATCCGTACTGGGCCGGCCGGGTGGTCGACCTGGGCATCGGCGCGGCGCACGACGGTTCGGTCCCGACCGCCGAGTCCCTGTCGGCCGCGCTCGGGACGGCCCTGACGCCGGAGACCCGGGCACGAGCGACCGCCGTGGCCGGCACGATCCGCACCGACGGGGCGACGGTGGCCGCGCGGCTGCTGCTCGACGCCGTCGGTCAGGGCTGACCGTCGGACTTCACGGTGTCCTTGGACACCAGCCGGTCGTCGGACCAGCAGAGTCGGTAGAGGTCGACCGGGGCCAGCAGGTCGCGGCCCGAGCGGTAGAAGTCGCAACTGGCGCCCGGCGGCCGGGACATGGAACGGGCGCCGTCGGGCGGGTACGGGAAGGGGCGGGCCGGAAGGAGTGGCGCGAGGGCGGCGCGGGACCGGCCGAGCTCCAACTGGTCGAACCGGGAGGGCGGCAGGACGCCCGTCGTGAGCTGCCAGGCCAGATACACGGCTGCGGGGACGAAGAACGCCGCCGCGGTGAGGGGGGCAACGAAGGCGAAGGCCGCGCGGCGGCGCGCGGAGCGCCGTACGGCGGCGAGACGTTCCGTGGCCTCCGGTGCGGCGAGTGCCGCGCCCGTGTCTCCGTCCGTACCGGCGTCCGTGCCCATGCCAGTTGATCGGGTCCTCGTACGGGCCTGGCCCTGGTGCGGCAGGTCCGCCGTGACGCGGAAGCCGCCCCGGTGCGGTCCTGTCTGCAGCGTGCCGCCCAGGACCCGTACCCGCTCTCGGAGCCCTGCCAGGCCGTGGCCGCCGGTGCCTGAAACCCGGTCGTCGGGCGTCCTGGCCGAGCCGTGGTCCGGGGCGGCGGCGTTGACGACGCTCACGCGGGTGCGGTCGGTCTCGTGGGCGATGCCCACCCGCACCACGCTGCCCGGGGCGTGTTTCACGGCGTTGGTGAGGGCCTCCTGCACGACCCGGAACATCCCGCGTTCGACCAGCGGCGGCAGCGCGGGCGGCGCTCCGCGAAGCTCCCAGCGCACGGGCACGCCTGAGGCGACCGCGCGGGCGAGGAGGTCCTCGACGGTGTCGTTCACGGGCGGACCGCCTGCGCTCGCGTCCCCGCGTTCCCCGCCCGGGGTTCGTGGTTCGTGCAGGACCGCGACGGTCTCCCGCAGCCGTTCGACGGCGTCCGCGATCGTCCCGCGCAGTTCGGCGAGGTCGGCGCGGTCGCGGTCGGTGAGGTCGGGGGAGAGTTCCAGGGCGCCGGCCCGCAGCGCGACGAGGCTCAGTGCGTGGCCGAGCGAGTCGTGCATGTCGGCCGCGATGTCCGCCCGTTCGGTCAGTCTGGCGCGCTCCGCCACCAGGTACTGCCGCTCCTCCAGGCTGCGGGCCAACCGCCAACCCTCCCGTACGAGTTCGCGGCGGCCGCGCCAGTGGCGTCCCGCCAGCCACGGCAGGAGGAGGGCGGCGGGCAGGACGGCGAGGGCGTAGAACCACCAGACGGCCGGCACGCGCAGCAGGGCGCACGTCACCACGTCGACGGCGAGGCACGCGGCGAGCACCAGCAGCGGGTCCCGGGCGCGGGCGACCCGGACGCCGAGCAGACAGCTGAACGCTGCCAGTGACAGCGCATGGGCGTTGCCGGGGGTGGCGGAGTCGGCGAGGCCCAGTGCGCACAGGCCGTTGACCACGAACACCGCGGCCGCCGGCCGGCTGCGCGACAGCGGCACGGCCATGGCCAGGACGGCCAGCGGGAGCAGCAGGTCCGCCAGGGGCGAGGGGTCGCCCGCGTCCCGGTACCCGTACACCGTGGCGGCGGCGAGCACGGCCCACAGCGCTCCGTCGGCGAGGCCGGACCGAACACGAGGGATGCGCGGGTGCCGCATGGTGTGGGGTGTCCTTCCGCGGTCGGTGTCGTGACGTGTCCGGTGTCGTGACGTGTCCGGTCGATTCTGCAGGACGCCCGGGCGAGCGATGCCCGCGTCGCGTCAGGCGTCTCTGCGCCGCAGGACGTACAGGCCGGTCGCGTGTGCCGCGGCCGTCCACGCCAGCAGGATGAGGACGGCCGTCGGAGAGGAGTACGGGGCGTCGGCGCCGGCCCGCATGAAGTGGTCGCCCGCTCCGTACGGCAGACGGTCGTTCACCGCCGCGAGCCCGTCGCCGCCGAGCCCCAGAAGCACGCTGGGCAGCGCCCACAGCAGTGCGGCGAGTATCGACAGCGCACCGGCCGGATGCCGGGTGGCGAAGGCCACGCCGACCGTGAGCACCGTGACGAGGGCCTGGTAGACCCCGATGGCCAGGACCTGCCGGACGGTGGTGCCCGCCTCGAACGAGGCCCGTCCGTCGAACGCCGACCAGGCGACGACCGTGCCCACCACGGCGAACGCGGCCCCTCCGAGAAACGCGACGGCACCCGTGACCAGCGCCTTCGCGGACTGCACCGTGTGCCGCCGCGGCACCCACAGCAGCGAGGCCCGCACCGTGCCCGTCGCGTACTCGGAGGTCACCGCCACCGTGGCCAGGACGACGAAGGCGAACTGGGTGACGACGACGGAAGCGGCCGCCGCGTTCCCGACGGGCTGGACCGGGTGCTCGTTGATGCGGGCGATCGAGGCGTAGTAGAAGGTGAACACGCCGGTGATCGCGAGGCCTGCCAGGAGGCTGAGGGAGGAAGCCCGTACGGACCAGAGCTTCGTCCACTCGGACGCCACCGCTCCGGCGAAGCCGCCGCGCCGTCGGCGTTCCGATGGGTCGTGCGCGGTCTGCGGGACGGCCGTTCGCCCGTCCGCCGTCGTCGTGGTGGTCATCGTCGTCCCCCTTCGTCGGCCACGCCCGTCGTGTACTCGACACTTCGTGCGGTCAGGTCCATGTACGCCTCCTCCAGCGACACCCGGACGTCGCTCAGCGCGTGCAGCCGTACGCCGCAGTGGTGGGCGAGGTCTCCGACCTCGGCCGCGGTCCTGCCCGTGACGGTGACCCGGCCGTCCGCCGTCGTCTCCACGCGGACGCCGTCGGCCGCCGCCAGGCGTCGGACCAGCGAGGACCGTTCCTCCGGGTCGGGCACCGAGGCGCGCGCCGACGCGGGCGACGCGGCGGCCAGGAACTCGGCCATGGAAGTGTCGCTCAGCAGGCGTCCGCGCCCGATGACGACCAGGTGATCGGCCGTCAGCTGCATCTCGCTCATGAGGTGGCTGGACAGGAACACGGTGCGCCCCTCGGACGCCTGCTCGCGCACGAGCCGGCGGATCCATCGCACGCCGTCCGGGTCGAGGCCGTTCACCGGTTCGTCCAGGACGAGTACGGGCGGGTCGCCGAGCAGGGCTCCCGCGACGCCGAGCCGTCCGCTCATGCCCAGCGAGTACGTACCGGCCGGCCTGCGGGCCGCCTTGGCCAGGCCCACCGTCTCCAGCACCTCGTCCACCCGGCGCGCCGGGATGCCGTTGGCACGGGCCTGGGCGAGCAGGTGGGCGCGACCGGTCCGGGCCGGGTGGACGGCCCGGGCGTCGAGCATCGCGCCGACCGCCCGCAACGGGCGGCGCAGGTCCGCGTAGGGCCGGCCGGCGATCAGGGCGCGTCCGCGGGTGGGGTGGTCGAGACCCAGGATCATGCGCATGGTGGTGGACTTGCCGGCCCCGTTGGGGCCGAGGAAGCCGGTCACCCGGCCGGACATGATGTCGAACGTCAGGTCGTCCACGGCGAGGGTGCCGCCGTATCGCTTCGTCAGTCCTCGGATGCTGATCACGCCATGTTCCTTCGCTGTCGGTCGCCGAGCTCTTACGGCAGCGACGCTACGAGCGCGCTCGGCCCGCGCCCATGGGCCGAAGGGAAGGGGCGTCCTGCCGTTCGTCAGGGGGCGACCCCACCCCTGGACGGATCTGCGGGCCTCGCCCCCGTCACTGCGGGGAGCCGGCCGTAGGCTCGTGGCGTGGAAGAGACGACAGCGACCGGACGGCCGGTCCGGGTCCTGGTGGCCGACGACGAGGCGATGGTCCGGGCCGGTGTGCGCGCCATCCTGGCCCGGGATCCGCAGGTCGACGTGGTCGCCGAGGCGGGCGACGGGCACGAGGCCCTCGCGCTCGCCCGCCGACACCGGCCGGACGTGGCCCTGTTGGACATCCAGATGCCGGGTCTCGACGGGCTGACGGCGGTGGGGCGGTTCCGCCGCGAGGCGCCGGCCGTCGGCGTGATCATGCTGACGACGTTCGGCCAGGACGACTTCATCGCCCGGGCGCTGGAGGAAGGCGCGGACGGTTTCCTGCTGAAGGCGGACGATCCGAGGGAACTCCTCAACGGCGTACGGGCGGTCGGCGCCGGCGGGGCGTATCTGTCTCCGCGGGTCGCGGGCCGGGTCATCGCCGGAATGCGCGCCCACCGGTCGGCGCATCCCCACCGCTCCCTGGACCGGCTGACCGAACGCGAGCGCGACGTGCTGGCGGGGCTCGGCTCGGGGCTGTCCAACGCGGAGATCGCGGGCGAACTGCACCTCGTCGAAGGCACGGTGAAGGCGCACGTCAGCGCGGTGCTGACGAAACTGGGGGTGCGCAACCGGGTGGAGGCGGCGATCGCCGCGCACACGGCCGGCCTGATCCGGCCGCGACGCGACTGACTCGGCGGCCGCCTCGCTTCTCAGTCGGTGCGGTGGATGCGGAAGCGCTCGGGATCGGCCGGGTCCCGGTCCACGACCTGGATCGGGGGCTCGACCCACTGCCAGACGTCGATGCCCGGCGTGCGGGAGAACTGGATCTTCCCGCGCGTGCCTTCGACGGTGACGTGCGGCCAGGATGCGGCGAGGCGCGTTCGGTCCGGGCCGTGGGAGCGGAGGGCGGCGGCGAGGGTGGTGATGGTGTCGTAGCCCTCGAAGGCCACGAAGGAGGGTGCTGCGGTCAGCTGCTCTCGGAGGGCCGTCTCGATGCGTGCGCCGAGGAGGGTGAGGCGGTCGGGGAGGTAGCGCAGGAAGGGGATCGCGGTGCCGTCGTCGCCCAGCAGCGTCGCCCATTCGGCGAACTCCGGCTGTCCGGCCGGGGCGCCGATCAGGGTGTCGGCGAGGCGGGGGTCGCGGCGGACGGCCTGGACGATCGGTACGGCGGGGTCGGGGTGGCCGACCAACAGGAGGAGGGCCGTCGCCTCGTGGGCGACGAGTTCGTCGCAGACTGCGGCGGGGGTGAGTTCGCGCATGTCGAGTTCGATGAGCGTGCCGCCGCGTGGAGCGAGGTGGTCGCGCAGAATCCGCGTTCCCGACGCCCAGTAGACGCTCGGGGCCGCGGCTACCGCGATGCGGCGGTGGCCGGCGTCGAGGAGGAAGTCGGCGTAGATCCGCCAGCCGCGGGACTGCGGCGGGGCGAGGCGCGCGACCCAGTCCGTCGGGTGTTCGGTGAGCGTGTCCAGCACGGCCGACGAGCAGAGGAACGGCAGGCCGAGGGCGTCGGCCCGCGCGGCGGCGGCGCGGGCGACGACGCTGTGGTACTCCCCCGCCACCGCCGCGACGCCCAGGCCGGCGAGTTCGTCCACGGCCGCCGCGGCCTGCTGCGGATCGGCCGCCGTGTCCCGGACCAGCAGCTCCAGTGGCCTTCCGTCGATGCCACCGCTGTCGTTGACGTCGTGGACGGCCAGTTGGAGTCCGGCGAGCAGGTGCCGGCCTGCCTCGACCCAGCCGGGTCGGGTCAGGGGGACGAGAGCGCCGATCCGGACGGGTGATCCGCCCGTCGGTTCGGCCGCGTGTGTCTGTGGCGCCTCGGTGATCATGGCGGTCATTGCATACACCGCCTTCGCCAGGCGGCAAGCGAATTACCGGTCCTTGCGTCGCGGGCTCTGCGCACCTGCCTCGTGGGTCATGGCCGTGGGACCGCTGCCGTGAGGGCCAGCCAGGTCGTGGTGTCGACCGTGCCGGTGGGTTTGAGGCCGTGGCGGGTTTGGAAGTCGGTGACCGCACGGAAGGTCGCTGTCGTGTAGACGCCGGTGATGTCGGCGGGGAGGCCCGCCTGGGCCAGGAGGTCCTGGACCGCCTCGACCGCGTGGCCCTTGTCGCCCGAGGCGACCGTGCGGACGAGCATCGGCCACGTCCGCTCGCCCACCTTGCCGTCCGGTTGCAGCCCCCTCGTCCGCTGGAAGGCGATCACCCGGGCGCGGGTCTCCGGGCCGAAGATGCCGTCCGCGTCGAGGCGGTGGCCGTCGGCCTTGAGCAGTCGCTGGATCGTCCAGGTCAGGGACGACCGCTCCCCCGCCCTCACCAGGGGCCAACGGGACGCAGCGGCCGGGCCCGCCGCCGCCGTCACCGAGCGGTCGGTGTGGGTGGCCGGCGGGTTGTGGGTGAGTACGGACCAGGAGGCGATGGCGATGCTCACCGTCGCGGTCACCGTCAGGGCCGTACGCCACACACCTGGCGGTGTCCAGGGACTCGGGGCGGTGGGGCGGGCCGTGTCCGTCGCGTCGGCTGCGGCCAGTGGCGCGGCCTCCCCCGGGGCCGCTTCCGTCAGGGCCAGGGCCCGCGGCAGGTCGTCCGGTGGTGCGGTCAGCACGGCGTGGAGTGCGTGTACGACGTCCTTGGGAGCCGTCGACGGGTGCAGCGGGTTGAAATAGCGCGACAGCGTCGTCTGGTTGACGCCGACCTTCCGCGCGAGGGACTCCTGCGTCGGCTTCCTGCCGGCCTCGTCCGCGGACGCCTCCCACCAGGCGCGTAACAACAGCGCCAGTTCCTGCCCCGTCCCGCCTGCCGTGCGGTGGGGTCGCGGCTCGACCAATGGTGCCTCCGAGTTTCGCTGCGCGTGCATCACCGCACGTCAGAGCCCTGCATATGTGCATGCATCATCACGCATCGACGCATGCCGCATGGATCGCCGCAGTGCGGACGACGGGGGGCATGGTTGTTCCGGCGGCTCGCCCCGACCGGTCCGACAGGCCCGGCAACAGGCGATATGTCCCGGGCAATTGCCCCCGGAACAAACGAGCCACGTCTCCCTCAACCCTCTAAGGAGTGATCACCCATGTCCGTGATGTCACCTCTGCGTGTTCGTGCCGCCGCGATCGGGATCGGCGCGCTGACTCTCGTGACCACCGCCGTCGCCACGGCCCCGAGCGGTCAGGCCGCGCCGGCGGGTCAGGGCGGCCGGGCCCAGGCCGCCGCGGTCGTCACCACGCTGAAGTTCGTCAGGAACACGAGCGACCCGCAGAACTCCCGGCTGTACATCGTCCGCAAGGGCAAGCCCGTGGCCGAGTTCCGCGCCGGGTCCGGACTCGGCAAGGCCCACCGGAACGGCCGCAAGGAGTGCGCCCGGGGTCAGGGCTGGCTGCCGGACGGCACGTACAAGGTCGGCACGCCGCAGAACCGCTACAACGGCCGCATCATCAAGGGCTACGCGATTCCCCTGAGCAACAAGACGTGCAGCGACGGCCGTACGACGCGCACCGAGCTGTTCATCCACAGCGAGATGACCCGTAGCGGCGGGCAGGGCCGCAAGGAGAGCCAGCGCTGGGACGGCGTCAACGACTACAAGTCCGCCGGCTGCATCAAGCTCGAGCACAACGACATCAAGAAGCTGTTCCGCAACCTCAGCCGCTACCCCGCGCCCACGCGTCTGACGGTGGTCTGAACCGGACCCGATGAGGACGGGGTGCGCTCGCCTCGGCGGCGGGCGCACCCGCGCGGACTCAGCGGCTCACCGTGGCGAGGTAGGCGGCCAGGGTCGCGATGGCGGCGGGGTTGCGGGGGCTTTCCACCAGGTCGACGTAGTCGAGGGTGACGATGCGCTTGTGCTTGACCGCGGAGACCTTGGCCAGGGGCGGGTACGACAGGAGGAAGTCGCGCTTCTGGGCGGCGGTCGTGTCGCCGTAGTCGTTGATCACGATCACCTCCGGGTCGCGTTCGACGATCGTCTCCCAGCCGACCGTCGTCCACGAGTCGCCGAGGTCGGCCATGACGTGGTCGCCGCCGGCCTTGGTGATGATGTCGTGGGGCGCGGCGTAGCGGCCGGAGGTGAACGGCTTGTCCTGGCCGCTGTCGTAGAGGAAGACGCTGGGCCTCGCCTTGCCGCGCGGGGCCTTGGCCTGGGCGTCGGCGACCTGCTTCTTGAAGTCGGCGATCAGCTTCCGGGCCCGTTCCTCGACGCCGAACAGCTTTCCGAGGTTGGTCAGGTCGGTGTAGAGCGCGTCCAGGGGCGGCATGATGCCGCGTGCCGCGCCGGGGCCGTTGCGGCAGGACTCCGTGAGGAGGTACGAGTCGACGCCCAGGGCGCGCAGGGAGTCCGGGGTGAGGCCGTTGTCCTCGCCGAACCCGTAGTTCCAGCCCGCGAAGACGAGGTCGGCGCGGGCGTCGAGGACGAGTTCCTTGGTGATCGCGTCCTTGGACAGCCACTTCGCCCGGTCGTAGCCGGCCTTCCACGGCACCTGCGACACGTCGCCGCGGTCGTCCGGCATCACGAAGCCGGCCATCCGGTCCTCCAGGCCGAGGGCGAACATGATCTCGGTGATGCCCACGTCGTTGGTGACGACACGTTCGGGACGCTTTGCGTAGGTGATCTTCCGGCCGCAGTTCTCGATCGTGACGGCGGTGGGGCGGTCGTCGTCGGTGTCGCCGGGGGCCACCTGCGCGCCGCAGCCGGTGAGGGCGAAGGCGAGGGCGAGTGCCGCGGCCGTGCGGGGGGCGGGGAAGGGGATCGAGCGGGTCATGGCAATGCCACCTGTTCTTGTTCCGTAAGGCGGTCGAAGAGGAGTTGCACGGCGCCGGTGTCCGGGTGTCGTACGCGGTGGGCGCGTACGCCGAAGACCTTGGCCAGCAGGTCCGGGCTCAGCACGTCGTGCGGTGGGCCGGAGGCGACGATGCGGCCGTCGGCGATGACGTACAGGACGTCGCAGTGGCGGGCCGCGAGGTTGAGGTCGTGCAGCGCCACCAAGACCGTCGGGCCGAGGCCGCGGACGAGGGCCAGGACCTCCAACTGCTGGGCTATGTCGAGGTGGTTGGTCGGCTCGTCCAGGACCAGGACGCGCGGCTGCTGAGCCAGTGCGCGGGCGATGAGGACGCGTTGCCTCTCGCCGCCGGAGAGGGTGAGGAGGCTGCGGTCCGTCAGGTGCGCCGCGCCGACGCGGGCCAGGGCCTGCGCGCAGATCCTGTCGTCGTCCGCGGTGAGCCGGCCGGTGGCCCCGCGGCGGTGCGGGAGCCGGCCCATCGCGACCACCTCGCCCACCGAGAAGTCGAACTCGGCGGAGGTCTCCTGCGGCAGCGCCGCGAGGAGGCGCGCGCCCTCCCGCGCGTCCATCGCATGAAGGTCCTCGCCGTCCAGGCGGACCGTGCCGGTGGCCGGTCTCAACGCCCGGTACACGCAGCGGAGCAGGGACGACTTGCCGCTGCCGTTCGGGCCGACGAGGCCCACGACCTGCCCCGCCGCGGCGTGCAGGGTGATGTCCCGTACGAGGCGGGCGCCCGCGACCTCGACGGAGACGTCGTCCATGTCGACGCGCATCAGCGGCCTCCTGCGAAGGCGTAGCCGCGGCGGCGCATCAGGAGCAGGAAGCACGGGACGCCGATCAGCGCCGTGATCACGCCGACCGGCAGTTCCGCCGGGGCCAGGAGGAGACGGGAGACGATGTCCACCCAGACCAGCAGGACGGCGCCGGCGAGCGGCGCGACCGCCAGGACGCGCCGGTGGTCCGCGCCCACCAGCATCCGTACGAGGTGGGGCACCATCAGGCCGACGAATCCGATCGCGCCGCTGACGGCGACGACGGTTCCGGTGACGGCTGCGGTGACGACGAACAGTTCGCGGCGCAGGCGGCTCGCGTCGACGCCCAGGGCGGCGGCCGTCTCGTCGCCCATGGCCAGTGCGTTGAGGCGTCCCGCCGCGAGCATGAGGTACGCGGTGCCCGCGAGCACGGTCGCGGCGGCGACCGGTACCGACGCCCACGTCGCGCCGCCGAGACTGCCCAGGAGCCACATCATGGCGGCGCGGGCCGCCTCGCCGTGTTCCGCGCTGAACACCATGAGCGTGGTGACGGCGGAGAAGCCGTAGCTCATGGCCGTGCCGGTGAGCACGAGGCGCAGCGGTGTGAGGCCGTGGGCGGTGCGCGCGGCCGCGTACACCAGGGTCATCGCGGCGAGTGCGGAGCCGAACGCCGACACGGACAGGGCCCAGACGCCGAGGGCGGAGAACGCGCCGAGGAGGATCACCGCGTTCGCCCCCACCGCGGCGCCGGAGGAGATGCCGAGGACGAACGGGTCGGCGAGGGCGTTGCGGACCATCGCCTGCACCGCGACGCCGGTCACCGCGAGGCCCGCGCCGACGACGGCCGCGAGGACGGTGCGGGGAAGGCGGATCTCCCAGACGATGGTGTACGCCGACACCTCGTCGGGGCGGATGACGCCGCCCGTCAGTCCGGCGCGCAGGAGCGCGAGGACGTGACCCGGCGTCACGCCGGCCGCGCCCAGGATCACCCCGCAGAGCAGGGACAGGACGAGGGCCGCTGCCAGCGCGGTGGTGAGGGGCGCCGTCCCGAGGCGACGGGGTGGAGCGGGACCGGCCTCGGGGGGCGCGAGCGTCGTCACGGACGGACCTTCGTCTCGGGCCGCGTTCCGTACGGACGAGGACGGCCCGCGGCCCGTGGGGACACGGCGAGGTCCGCGAGGCATCTCCGGTCGCAGTCCACGGCGAGTGGCGGGAAATGCTGCCGTCCCCCGGGCGATCGGGCTCGTACGGCACGTCTGTGCTGCTCTGACGCTCGTACACACCGTTGCGGGTCAGCGCCGGACTCTCACCGGACTTCCCCCACGGGACGCGCTCGCAGCGTAGCAAGGGCGGCGAGGACGAAGATCTCCGGGCCCGCTGTGTTCTGCGGCGCGGGCGGCGATACTGGCCGGATGGGGTTCCTCGTCTTCATGACACTGCCGGGGCTGGTGCTGCTGCTCACCGCGCTCGCGCTGGTCGACCAAGTGCTGCTGCAGGCCGGCCGCGGCGGGCTGCTGCCCTGGCGGACGAGTGTCCGCCAGGGGCAGGTTTCCGCGACCGGCTTCGAGCAGTTGCACGCCACCTTCTCGGCGGGCAAGCAGCACGAACTCAAGGAGCGCCAGTCGGTCCTGATGCTGCGCGACGACGACGAGGACGGCGCCCCGCCGAATCGCACCGAGGTGGACCTGGCGCGCGGTTCCGCGGTGATCCGACTGCCGAAGGCCTCGTGAACGCCATGTCGATCAGCGAGGTCTCGCTCGACGAGTGGATGCGGTTCGACCACGCGAAGGCCGTGGGGGTCGCCGAGGCCGCCGCGCGGCAGGCGGGGGGTGTGGTCCGTTCCGTTCGTCGTCGGCTGTGGGGCGGGCGGGCGGCGTTCAACGCCGTGATCGAGGTCGGCGGGGAGCCGTTCGTCCTCGTCCCCGGCGGCGAGGCACGGCTCGGCTTCGACGGCGCGGGCTGGGCGCCGACCGATGACGAGGTGCTCTCGTATCTGGGGAGTTATCAGGCGCTGGATCCGTTCCCCGAGTACGCCGACGTCGTGGAGGACGATCGGGACGAGGCCCGGGCCGAGTGGGCCGAAGGGACCGTCGAAGAGGTCAGGGCACATATCGACAAACTCACCTCGCGGCCCCGTACGGTGCCCCTGAAGGCGTTTCTGGCGGCTCCCCGTGCCCATGAGGCCGGCGTGCGCGCGGCCGCGTTCGACCATCCGACGATCGTGCCGCTCGTCGACAGGTGGAAGCCCGGGCTTCAGGCGCTCTTCGGCGACTTCGGACTGGCCGACGACGACACCCGGACCTGCGGGCGGGTGCGCTTCGACACCGAGGGGAAGCCCACGGCCGCCTGGCTTGTGACCCACGTCACGTACGAGGGCGTCGACGCTGAACTGGCGTGCTCCGGGCGGCGGTTGCCGACTCCCGACGAGTGGGAGCACGCTTATGCGCTCGGGGCTCGCACCCTGTTCCCCTGGGGAGATCGCATGCCGACGCGGTGGATGAAGCAGGACGAGGTCTTCGTGACGCCCGACGGGATTCGCCTCGCGGGCGACGAGCCTGGGCTGTCCGGCCTGTACATGGCCCAGGACTCCTACAAATGGGAGCTCACGGCCGACCGCCGCGAGGTGCGCGGGGCGGACGGCGGCGGGGCCGCGTGCGGCGGGGAGCCCTGGTTCGGGCAGTGGCTGCTCCAGGCGAGCGCGTACCGTGACCCGGAACAGAGCGCGTTCGTCTCCGGTCGCCCGCACACACGCGGCACTCTTGTCCGGCCGGTCATTCCCCTGGGGTGACGGCGCGTTCCTGTGCCGCCGGCCGGAGTAGGACTCCTAGGACGTGCGGTCCTTCGTCGCGGCGCGGTGGGCGCGGATGATGTCCGCGTACCGGCGGCCGCTGGTCTTCACCGTCCGCCGCTGCGTCGCGTAGTCGACGTGCACGAGGCCGAAGCGCTTGTCGTAGCCGTACGCCCATTCGAAGTTGTCCAGCAGGGACCAGGCGTAGTAGCCGGCCAGCGGGGCGCCCTTGCGCAGGGCGCGGGCGCAGGCCGCGAGGTGCCGCTCCAGGTAGCGGGCGCGGTCGGGGTCGTGGACGTGGCCGTCCGGGCCGACGGTGTCGGG
This sequence comes from Streptomyces sp. NPDC048604, assembly GCF_043199435.1. NCBI lineage: Bacteria > Bacillati > Actinomycetota > Actinomycetes > Kitasatosporales > Streptomycetaceae > Streptomyces > Streptomyces sp. NPDC048604. The sequence continues at coordinate 14,034 of NZ_JBICVX010000019.1, read as the reverse complement.
GAAGGCGGAACCGTTCTCGGTGACGTACAGGCGGCGGGCGCCGTACTCCTCGGTGAGCCGCATCAGCAGGGCCTCCAGGCCGGCGGCGTCGACGGGCCAGTCCATGCCGGTGTGCGGCAGGTCGGGGCGGCGGACCTCGCGGGCGTGGGGGACGGGGCCGTCGGGGTCGTCGGCGACGGTCACCGGGAAGTAGTAGTTGAGGCCGTGCCAGTCGACCGGGCCGGCGATCAGCTCCATGTCCCCGGCGCGTTCGGGGAGTTCGACGCCGTACAGCTCGCGCATGTCGGTGGGGAAGCCGCGGCCGTACACCGGGTCGAGCCACCAGCGGTTGGTGTGGCCGTCGGCGCGGGCGGCGGCCGCGAGGTCCTCGGGGCGGGTGGAGGCGGGTTCGACGGTGGAGTGGTTGGTGACGAGGCCGACCTGGGCGCCGGGGGCGGCGGCCCGTACCGCGGCGGCGGCGAGGCCGTGGCCGAGCAGCAGGTGGTACGAGGCGCGCACGGCGGCAGTGAGGTCGGTGTGGCCGGGGGCCATGCGGCCTTCGAGGTGGCCGATCCAGGCGGAGCAGAGCGGTTCGTTGAGCGTGGCCCAGCGGGTGACGCGGTCGCCGAGGCGTTCGGCGACGACGGAGGCGTAGCGGGCGAAGTGTTCTGCGGTGCCGCGTTCGGTCCAGCCACCTCGGCTCGCCTCGGCGCGGTCCTGCAGGGCCTGCGGGAGGTCCCAGTGGTAGAGGGTGACGTTGGGGGTGATGCCGGCGTCGAGGAGCGCGTCGACGAGGCGGTCGTAGAAGTCCAGGCCGGCGGCGTTGACGGGGCCGTCGCCGCCGGGGACGACGCGGGGCCAGGCGATCGACATCCGATAGGCGTCGGCGCCCAGTTCCCGCATCAGGGCGAGGTCCTCGGGCCAGCGGTGGTAGTGGTCGCAGGCCGTGTCGCCGTGGTCGCCGTTCTCGACCGCTCCGGGGGTGTGGGAGAAGGTGTCCCAGATGGAGGGGGCGCGGCCGTCCTCGGTGACGGCGCCCTCGATCTGGTACGCGGAGGTGGCCGTGCCCCAGGCGAAGCCGGGCGGGAAGGCGGCGACGTCCAGCGGCAGCGCGGGGGCTGAGCGGACGGTTCCGGTGTCGGACACGAAGTGCCTTTCAGAAGTCCTGAGGTGAGGGATCGTCACTTGACCGCGCCCGCCGTGAAGCCGGCGACGAGGTAGCGCTGGAGGAAGAGGAAGCCCGCGACGACGGGGACGCTGACCACGAGGGAGGCGGCCATGACCTGGTTCCAGTACACGTCGGTCTGGCCCGCGTAGCTCTGGAGGCCTACGGCGAGGGTGCGGGTGGAGTCGTCGGTCATGACGGAGGCGAACAGGACCTCGCCCCAGGCTGTCATGAAGGCGTAGACGGCGACCGCGACGATGCCCGGGACGGCGGCGGGCACGATCACGCGGAACAGCGCGTGGACCGGTCCGCAGCCGTCGACCTTGGCGGCCTCGTCGAGTTCGCGCGGGATCGAGTCGAAGTACCCGGTGAGCATCCAGATCGAGAACGGCAGCGAGAAGGTCAGGTAGGTGAGGATCAGGCCCTCGCGGGAGCCGAACAGGGCGATGCCGGTGGCGTTGCCGACGTTGACGTAGAGGAGGAACAGCGGCAGCAGGAAGAGGATGCCGGGGAACATCTGCGTGGACAGCACCGTCACCGTGAAGACCCGCTTGCCGCGGAAGTCGTGGCGGCTGACGGCGTACGCGGCGAAGATCGCGACCGTGACCGAGAAGACGGTCGCGGCGACCGACACGATGATCGAGTTCACGAAGTAGTCGGCGAGCGGGACGGTCCTCCAGATGTCCGCGTACGGGCGCAGGGTGAGCCCGGACGGGATCCACCGGAACTCCCCCGAGACGTCCTGGAGGGACTTCAGGGAGCTGGAGACCATCACGTACACCGGCAGCAGGACGAAGGCCGTGAGCAGGGCGAGGACGATCCGGCGGGTCCAGAGGAACGAGGGGGGCGGGGCCGTCGGCGAGCGGTCAGACATCGGGGGTCCTCCTTCCGCGGGTGGTGAGCAGGAGGTAGGCGCCCGTGACGACGAGGAGGAACAGCAGGAGCAGGACGGACATGGCCGAGCCGGCGCCGAAGTTCCAGGTCTGGAAGGACGACTGGTAGATGTGCAGGGAGATCAGGTCCGCGGCCTCGGGGGCGGCCCTGCCGAAGAGGACGAACGGTGTGTTGAAGTCGTTGAAGGTCCACAGGAACAGGACCAGGACGAGGACCTGGTTGACCGGGCGCAGGAACGGCAGGGTGATGTGCCGGATCTGCCGCCACACTCCGGCCCCGTCGAGCGCGGCGGCCTCGTACATTTCCCGGGGGACGGTCTGGAGGCCGGCGGTCACGGTGAGGAAGGCGAACGGCCAGCCCTTCCAGACGGAGACGGTGAGCAGCGCCCAGAAGCTGTTGTCGCCGATGAGCCAGAAGGCGGGGCTGTCGCCGATGCCGAGCTGGTCGTGCAGCACGTGGTTGATCACGCCGTTGTCGTGCTGGAACATGAACGCCCACGTGATGACGGCGGCGTAGACGGGCAGCGCGTACGGGACGAGGAACAGGGTGCGCAGCAGGCCCCGGCCGCGGAAGTTCTCCTGGAGGAGCACGGCGGCGGCGGTGCCGAGCAGCCAGCACAGGCCCACCGACAGCACGGTGAACAGGCAGGTGGTGAGGAAGGACTTCAGCAGCGCCTCCCCGAGGGGGGCGTCGAAGTCGATCGCGACGGAGTAGTTGTCGAGCCCGGTCCAGGGCGCCTGCGACCAGTTGGCGATGAAGAACTGGGTGAGCTGCTTGAAGCTCATGCCGATGCCCATCAGCATCGGGACGAGATGGACGAGGAGTTCGAGGAGCAGCGCGGGCAGGAGCAGCAGGTACGGCAGTGCGAGGCGGCGGCGCCCGGAGCGGCGTGCTGCGGGCGCCTCTCCGGGTGCCGCGCTGCGCACCGCGGGCGTGCTGGGACCCGGGCTCGCGTTCGCCGGAGCGGCGGCGGTCTTCGTCATGGGAGGGACGGCCTACTTCTTCGGCATCTGCTGCTGGGCCTTGTCGAGCTTGGCGCGTACGGACTCGGTGGTGACCGGGCGGCCGGCGGCGGCGTCGGCGAAGAGCTCCTTGACCGCGGTGCCGACGACGGTCTCGAACTGGGACTCCTCCGGGACCTGTGGGAGGGCGGCGGCGCTCTTGCCGAGCGTGTCGCGGATGACGGTGAGGGAGGGGCCGGAGAAGGCCTTGTCCTGGAGCGCGCTCTTGACGGGCGGGACGGAGCCGTAGGCCTTGTTGAGCGTGATCTGCTCCTGGTCGCCGGTCATGAACTTCACGAACTTCATGGCGCCGTCGAGGTTCTCGGTGTTCTTGAAGACGGCCAGGTTGATGCCGGCGACCATGGAGTTGGTCTGCCTGTCGGCGCCGGGGGCGCCGGAGGCGACGGGCGCCGGCACGACGCCCCACTCGTCCTCCTTCATGCCCTGGGCGGCGAAGGTCTGCTGCGGGGTCTGCCACAGGACCATGGCGGTGCGGCTCTTGGCGAAGTCGCTGAGGGACTGGTTCTGGGCGTACTCGGCGTTGCCGGGGGCGACGATCTTGGCGTCGGCCATGAGGTCGACGTACTGCTTGACGGCGGCGACGGCTCCGTCGGAGGTGAAGTCGGCCTTGCCGTCGGTGGTGAAGAAGTCGGCGCCGTGCTGCTTGCCGAGGACGAAGACGTGGTGGATGTTCTCGGCGAGGTTGGCGCCCTCGACGCCGATGCCCCACTTGCCGTCCTTGCTGATCTTCTTCCCGGTGGCGATCACCTCGTCCCAGGTGGCCGGGGGCTTCGTTATGCCGGCTTCCCGGAACATCTTCTTGTTGTAGTAGAGCGCGTAGGCCATGGAGTAGAGCGGGACGGCGGCCGGGTCCTGGCCCTGGGCGCCGGTGGAGCCGAGCGCGGAGGCGACGAAGCGGTCCTTGCCGCCGATCTTGCCGAAGGTGCCCTCGTCCCAGGGCACCAGGGCCCCGCTCGCCTGGAGGGAGGCGGTCCAGGTGTTGCCGATGTTGAGGACGTCGGGGCCCTGGCCTGAGGTGGTCGCGGTGAGGATCCGGTTGAGCAGGTCGGACCACGGGATCACCTCCAGTTCGACCTTGATGCCGGTCTCCTTCTCGAACCTGTCGAGTTCGGGCTGCAGGATCTTCTTGTCGGCCTCGAGGTTCGGTCCCTGGTTGGAGGCCCAGTACGTGAGGGTTTTCTTCGCCCCGCCGCCGTCCTCCTCCCCGCCGGCGCAGGCGGTGGCCGTGAGGAGGAGGGAGAGGGTGACGACTCCGGTGACAGCGGCTCTGGTTCTGCGCATGGCTCGTGGGCCCTTCCGGGGGACGACGCGAGTGCCGGGGCCGGGCTCTCGGTCGGCTCGCCCGCCCCCGTCGGCTTAATTTAGGATGTGAGTTAAACCCCATGAGAAGGGAGCGTCAAGGCCTGCTCTCCGGGTATGTTGCAACGAACCACTTCGACAGACGGGGACCAAAGTGCACGCGAAGAGTGGCCGCACGGTACGTGATCTGCGACGCGAGAACCGCACCGCCGTGCTGCGCAGGTTGTACTTCGAGGGGCCGATGAGCCGCCTCATGCTCGGCCCGGCGACGGGGCTCAGTTCGGGGTCGATCAGCAACGTGGTCGCCGAACTGGTCGCCGAGGGCCTCGTCGAGGAGGCCGGCAGCGTCGACTCGGCGGGCGGCCGCCCCCGCACGCTGCTGCGCGTCTCCCCCGGCGCCGGCTGCATGATCGGCGTCGACATCGGCGAGACGCGGCTGCGGATCGAGCTCTTCGACCTCACGCTCACCGAACTGGCCCGCACCGAGCGCCCGTTGGCGAGCACCGGACCGCGGACCGCACGGTACGACGTCGGGCTCGTCGTCGACCATCTGCGCGAGGGCATCACGGAGGTCCTGGACACCGCCGGCGTGCCCACCGAGCGGCTGCTCGGCGTCGGGGTCGGCGTCCCCGGCATCGTCGCCCGGACGCCCGAGGACGGCGCGGTGGTGCACGGTCAGACGATCGGCTGGGACGCCGTCCCGCTGGAGCGGCTGCTGCGCGAGGCGGTCGACCTGCCGGACTCGGTGCCGTACTGGATCGACAACGGCGCCCGCACGCTCGGCCAGGCCGAGATGTGGTTCGGCGCGGGGCGGGGCGCGCGCAGCGCGGTCGTGGTGCTGTTCGGCTCCGGCGTCGGCGCCTGTGTCGCCGACGACCCGCTGGGTCCGGGCAGCGCCCTGGACTGGGGTCATGTGCGCGCGCTGGAGTGGGGCCACATGACGGTACGGGTCCGGGGCCGGCGCTGCCGCTGCGGTTCCCAGGGCTGTCTGGAGGCGTACGCGGGGGCCGAGGCGCTGCTGGAGCGCTGGCGGGAGGCGGGCGGGCGGCCGCCGGCCGGGGCGGACGAGGAGACCGCGCTGACCGCGCTGCTGGCCGCCGCTTACCCGCCCGCGGGGGAAGCGGAGGCCGACGCGACGGCCGTCTCCGTCCTGGCGGAGACGGCCGAGTACCTCGGCGCCGGCTTCGCCGATCTGATCAACCTGTTCCAGCCCGAACGCATCCTCGTCGGCGGCTGGGCCGGCCTCCAGCTCGGCGAGCGGTTCCTCACGGCCGTACGGCGGCACGCGCAGGAGTACGCGCTGCGCTACCCGGCCAGCCGCACCGCCATCGGCCTCGGGACGCTTGGCCCGGAGGCGGTCACGGTCGGCGCGGCGCTGCTGCCGCTGGCCGACTTCTTCGCCCGCGGCGGCCGCCGGGCCGAGAGCGGGCCCGAGCTGCCCGGGCCCGCCTGGCAGGCCACGCTGCAGGACCGGGTGTCGACCTGAGTCACCAGCGGTCGGCCGGTACGACGGGCGCGTACTTGTAGTCGGCGTCGTCGGTGTCGTAGTCGACCATGCCCGAGGTCAGCTGGCCGGCGAGGCCGAGCGCCAGGAAGACCCAGACCAGCACCTTCGCGCCGGTGCCGAGGACGAGCGGACGCGTCGCGGAGGGCGCCTGGAGCGCGGCGGGGCCGGCCTCGTCGCCGAGGATGCCCTTGGGGTACACGGGCGTCAGCAGGTACATGTAGGCGGCGAGCCGCATCCGGTAGCGCAGGACGGCCGCCGTCGCGCCGAAGACCGGGTCGGGCAGGCGGCCCAGGATGATGCCGATCAGCCAGAACACCCAGCAGATCGCGAACCAGCCGGACACCGCGAGGCCGCTGATGATCGCCGCCGGGATCACCAGGATCAGCCGGAAGAACACCGCCAGACGGTTCAGCGGGGTGCGGCGCAGCTCGATCTGCACCGGGTATTCGGGGTCGTCGAAGGCGAACGGCGGGTAGCGGTCGACGAGCAGGGCCGCGCTGGCCGAGACGCGGGTCTGGTAGGCGAGGACGCCGCCGAGGAAGTCCGCGATCCCGTCGGGCAGCCGACCGAGCACCAGCGCGGCGAACCAGCCCACGATCGCGACGAAGAACGACACGAAGGACAGCACGAACACGGCGATGAACTGGGGCAGGAGCAGCAGCCAGCGCAGCAGCACCGTCCACCGCCGCTGCTGCGCCGGTGCGGGCACGTCCAGGGCCGGCCGCCACTCGCCGCTGTCGCGGCCGTCCGGGGGGCGGGGTTCCCAACCTGTCGTCACGGCAGCCTCCGTAGGGTTCCAGGGGTCACCTCGATGCTGCTGCGGCCCGCCGCTCCCCGCACGGCCACGGGGGCCACAGGGGTCACTCCGGCGTGGGGGCGGGGCGCTCGGGGACGAGCCGCGACGCGATAATGGCGGCCGTACGACACGAGGGACGAGGGACCGATGACGCTCGAAGCGGGCCGGCGCGTGAGGCTGGCGGCGGAACTCAGGCTGGCCGGATCGCTGGTCCCGGCCCGGGACACGTCGGGCGCGGCGCCGTTCGCGGGCTCCCTGTCCCTGGCGGCCGGCGCCGAGGGCACGGTCGAGCACGTGGACGGGGGCCGGCGCCCGGAGCCGAGCCAGGAGGTCCGCGAGTACGAGCGCCTGAAGTCGCTCCTGGACTCCTTCGGCGCGCAGATGCCCCCGGCCAGCCGGGAGCGCCTCGCGGAGGAGCTCGCCGCCCTGGAACCCGCCTGGACCGCCCACCAGGAGCACGGCCTCCGGGCGACGCTCCGCGTCCGCCTCGACAACGGTTTCGTCCTCGACGACGTGCCCGAGGAACTGTTCACGGCCGTCTGACGGAGGGACACCTGGTGCCCGCCTGGAGGAGCAGCGGTGGCAGGGCCGTGGCGGCGCTCATAACTTCGGGCTTATGACCAATCGACAGATCGCCTGCCTGGCATGCGCCACGGCCGTCGTGACCACGCTGCTCGGCGCCGCGGGCCCGACGGCCGCCGACCCCCTCGCCGCCGTCCCGAAGGTCCACCGGGTGAAGGCCGGGGCCTCCATTCAGAAGGCCGTGGACGCCGCGAAGCCCGGGGACACCGTCCTGCTCGCCCCCGGCACGTACCGGCAGAGCGTCCGCATCACCACGTCGAACCTGACCCTGCGGGGCTCCGGCGTGCTGCCCACCGTCCTGGTGCCCGCCACGACCCCGGCCGCCGACGACACCTGCGCCAAGGCCGGCAATGGCGTCTGCGTGACCGGGACGGAGAGCAGCCCGGTCACCGGCGTGACCGTGCGCTCGCTGACCCTGCGCGGGTTCGCGTCCAGTGGCCTGTGGTCCGCGTGGACCGACCGGCTGAAGGTGCAGTACGTCGTCGCCGAGAAGAACGGCAAGTGGGGCATCGGCCAGGAGCGTTCCGTACGCGGCGCGTTCAGCCGAAACGTCGTCCGGGGCAACGGCGACGCCGGCATCTTCCTGGCCAACACCATCGACCGGGAGCACGGCTCCACGGACGCCCGCGGCGCCTCGGTCAGCCGCAACCACATCACCGGCAACCGGATCGGCATCACCGTACGGCGGCTGCGGAACGTGACCGTCGAGCGGAACGTGGCGACGGGCAACTGCGCGGGGCTGTTCGTGGTGGGCGACGAGTCCCGGCCGCGCGCCGAGGCGACCGTGCGCCGCAACGACATCAGCGCCAACAACAAGCACTGCCCGGCGACGCCCCGGCTGCCCTTCCTGCAGGGCTCCGGCATCGTGCTGACCGGCGCCGAGGAGTCGCTGATCGAGCGGAACCGGGTCGTGGACAACGTGGGAACGTCCCCGCTGTCCGGCGGGATCGTGCTGTTCAAGAGCTTCGTCGGCGCGTCGAACGACCAGAACGAGATCCGCGACAACGTGGTGCTGCGCAACAGCACGGCCGACCTGGCCGACCGGGACGTCGGCAAGGGCAACGCGTTCGTCGGGAACCGGTGCACGGTCTCCGAGCCCGCCGGAATGTGCTGACCCCCGCCGACTCTCTCCTCTCCCCCTGCGCAAGCAAAGGCAAGGCCACAGATGACGATGATCGAACCTGCTCCGCCGCCGTCCATGCGGCTGCGTGAGCTCGTCTTCGGGGCGGCGTGCGCCGCCGCCGTACGCGCGGCCACCCGCCTGGGCGTGGCGGACGCGCTGGGCGACACGCCCACGACCGTGGAGGACCTGGCCGCGGCGGTGAAGACCGAGCCGCACACCCTGCGCCGGCTGCTGCGCGCCCTGGCCTCCCAGGGCGTCTTCGCGGAGCAGTCCGACGGGCTGTTCGCGCACACGGACATGTCCCGGCTGTTGCGCGAGGACGATCCGCACAGCCTGCGGTACATCGCCCTGTGGTGCACGGAGCCGTGGACCTGGGACGTGTGGCCGAAGCTGGACGAGGCGGTGCGCGACGGCCGGACCGTCTTCGAGGGCGTGTACGGGAAGGAGTTCTTCCCGTACCTCCACGAGGAGGCGCCCGAGTCGGCGTACGTCTTCAACCGGGCCATGACGACGTCGAGCCGGCAGTCCGCGCAGGACGTCGCCGAACTCCTCGACCTGCACGGCGTGTCCTCCGTGGCCGACATCGGCGGCGGGCAGGGCCACGTCCTGGCGAGTCTGCTGGAGAAGCATCCGGCGCTGCAGGGCGCGCTGCTCGATCTGCCGGGCGTGGTGGAGAACGCCGATCCGCGGCTGCGGGACGGCGGGGCGCTCGCCCCGCGGGTGCGGGTGCTGGCCGGGGACTGCCGGGAGGACATCCCCGTCCGGGCGGACGTGTACATCATCAAGAACATCCTGGAGTGGGACGACGACAGCACCCGCCGGGCGCTGGCCAACGTCCGGCGTGCGGCGCCTCCCGGCGCACGCGTCGTGGTGATCGAGAACCTGGTGGACGACACCCCCTCGATGCGGTTCACCACCGCCATGGACCTGCTGCTGCTGCTCAACGTGGGCGGTGCGAAGCACACCCGGCAGAGCATGGTGGAGCGGCTGACGGAGGCGGGGCTCGTCATCGGCGAGATCCGCCCGGTCAACGCGTATCTGCACGCCTTCGAGTGCACCGTGCCGGCGTAGCCGGCTCCTCCTCACATCCCGAGGCCGCCGGTTCCGCGTCTGACGCGGGGCCGGCGGCCTCGGGATTCTGTGCGCCGCCTAGGGGCGGCCGTCCCGCTCCCAGCTGTAGAAGCGGTGCGCCATGGCGTCCTTGGGGCTGCGCCAGGTCTGCGGGTCGTACGCGCTGACGTACGCCGCCAGCCGGTCGCTGACGCCCCGGAACTCGGGGTGGCCGGCGAGCTTCGCGATGGCGGGCGCCGGGTCCTGCTCGGCCTCGATGAGGTGCAGGTACACGTCGCCGAACTGGAAGAGGCTGCGCCGGGAGACGCCGACCAGGTGCGGCAGTTCGCCCTGGTCGGAGTCGGCGAACACGTCGGCGATCGCGGGCGCGGAACCGGGCGCCATGCGGGCGACGATCAGGGTGTGGTGCATCGAGGTCCTTCCCTGGGCGCGGTCAGCGCACGACCGGCGCCGTCTGGCGGCGGTCGCGGGCGGCCTGCTCGATGCGGTCGCGGATGAGGGCCATCTGCGTGCGCGAGTTGCGGTTGATGTTGTCCGTCATCCACTCGTCGTCGACGGGCGCGTCGGGCTTCATCGCGAAGTCCTGCACCCAGCGCATCTGGACGCCGCCGGGCAGCTCCACGTACTCCCACTTGATGTTCATGTGGGCGAACGGACCGGTCTCGACGCGGCGGGCGCGTACGGTCCTGCTCTCACGGTCCATGGTGCGCTCGGAGACCCAGCTCCAGACCTTGCCGGACTCGTCCGGGTGCATGGTCAGCCGGAACGTGGTCGCCTCGCCCTCGCGGGAGAGGACCTCGACGGAGGCGTACTCACTGAAGAGCCGGGGCCAGTTCTCGATGTCGTTGGTCATGTCCCAGACGAGTTCGAGCGGGGCGTCGATGGTGATGCTGTTGTCGGTGTGGCCGGACATGTCAGGCTCCGTTCCTGAGGGTGTCGTTGACGAGGGCGAGGAACTCCTCGGGCGTCTTGCAGCGTTCGGCGTCGTTGGGCAGGGACTGCCCGGTCCGGTTCTCCAGCTCGCCGACGATGCCGAGCAGGCCCAGCGAGTCGACGCCGAGCACCGAGAACGGCGTCTGCGGGGACTGCTCCAGCTCGCGGGGGTCGACGGTGACCCCGGCCGCCTGCTTCATCAGCGTGGCCAGTTCGTCGACGGTGACTGCGGTGGTGGTGGTCATGCGTCTCTCCTTTACGCCCGGCCGGGCCGGGCGGATTCGCCGCCGCGGCGCACGACCAGCGCCGCGTTGGATCCCATCAGTCCCCTGCTGAGGACGAGGGCCGTGCGCAGCTCGGCGGGCCGAGCGCGGGACATCACCAGGTCGAGGTCGTGGCAGATGTCGTACACGTTGGGGGTGGGGGGCACCTGGCCGTGCTCCATGGCGAGCACCGCGGCCACGGTGTCGAGCACCGGGGCCGCGCAGTAGCCGCGGCCGATCCCGGTCTTGGGGGCGGTCACGGGCACGCGGGCGGCGTGCGCCCCCAGGGCGTCGGCGAGGGCCAGCGCCTCGGCACGGTCCGCCTCCGGTACGCCCAGGGCGTCGGCGAAGACGACGTCGATCTCCTCGGGGGCGCAGCCGGCCTCGTCGAGGGCGATCCGGATCGCCCGCGCGAGCCCTTCGCGGGACAGGTCCCAACGGGAGGCGCCGGTGAACGTGGCGCCGTGGCCGGCGATGCTCGCCCGGACGGTCGCGCCGCGGTCGCGGGCCCGCTGCGCGTCCTCGACGACGAGCACGGCGCCGCCCTCGGCGGGGACGAAGCCGCAGGCCGCCGAGGTGAAGGGCCGGTAGGCGCGGGCCGGTTCCTCGACGGTGCTGATCTCGGGGTAGCCGAGTTCGCACACCATCGAGTACGGGGCGAGGGGCGCCTCGGCCGCGCCGACCAGCATCGTCGGGGTGCCGCGGTGCACGGCGCGGGCGGCGTGGGCGAGGGCGTCCAGGCCGCCGGCCTCGTCGCTGGCGACCACTCCGCAGGGCCCCTTGAAGCCGCCGCGGATGGAGATCTGGCCGGTGGAGGCCGCGTAGAACCAGGCGATGGACTGGTACGGGCCCACGAACTTCGAGCCCTGGCCCCACAGTTTCTGCAGCTCCCGCTGGCCGAACTCGCCGCCGCCGGACCCCGCCGCCGTCACCACGCCGATGTCGAAGGGCCGGTCGGGGGCGTCCCGGCCGAACCCGGCGTCGTCGAGGGCGAGCGAGGCCGCGGCCATGGCGTAGTGGCTGAACCGGTCGGTCTGGACGAGGAAGCGCTCCTCGATGAGGGCTGCGGCGTCGAAGCCCCGTACCTCGCCGGCGACCTTGAGCGGCAGGTGGTCGCAGCCCTCGCGGCTGATCCGGTCCAGGGCGACGACGCCCTCCCGGACGGACTTCCAGAAGGCGTCCGCGCTCTGCCCGTTGGGGGCGATCACACCGATGCCGGTGACGACCGCGTCCGGTGGGCGGCTTGTGCTGCTCATCTCGTCCTCCCGCCCGCCCCGGTGAGGAGGACCGCGGACTGGAAGCCGCCGAAGCCGCTGCCGACGGAGAGCACGTTGCGCAGCTTCCGGGGGCGGGCGGTGCGCGGCACGTAGTCCAGGTCGCACTCGGGGTCGGGAGTCTGGTAGTTGGCGGTCGGCGGGACGACCTGGTGCTTCAGCGCGAGCACGCAGGCGGCGACCTCGATCGCGCCGATCGCGCCGAGCGAGTGCCCCACCATGGACTTGATCGAACTCATCGGCGTCCCGTACGCGTGGGCGCCGAGCGAGCGCTTGACGGCGGCGGTCTCGTGCCGGTCGTTCTGCCGGGTGCCGGAGCCGTGGGCGTTGACGTAGTCGACGAGGGTGGGATCCAGCTTCGCCTGGTTCAGCGCGGCGTCGATGGCCCGTGCCATCTCCAGTCCCTCGGCTGTCAGTCCGGTCATGTGGTAGGCGTTGCCGTACGTGGCGTAGCCGCCTATCTCGCAGTACACCGGCGCCCCGCGGGCCCGCGCGTGCTCGTACTCCTCCAGGACGACGACCGCCGCGCCCTCGCCCATGACGAAGCCCTTGCGGTCGGCGTCGAAGGGGCGGGAGGCGTGCTCGGGGTCGTCGTTGTCGGGCGACGTCGCCTTGATGGCGTCGAAGCAGGCCATGGTGATCGGGGATATCGGGGAGTCCGAGGCGCCGGCGATGCAGACGTCCGCCCGGCCCTCCTCGATGGTGTGGTAGGCGTAGCCGACGGCGTCGAGGCCGGAGGTGCAGCCGGTGGAGACCGTCTGCACGGGGCCGCGCGCGCCGAACTGTTCGGCGACGGTCGAGGCGAGCGTGCTCGGCGAGAACGCCAGGTGCAGCTGCGGGTCGGCCGCCCGGTGGTCCACGTCCCAGCGCGAGCCGCGCCCGCTGACCTGTACGTAGTCGTGCTCGAGCCGGGTGGTGCCGCCGACGGCGCTGCCGAGGGAGACGGCGACCCGCCAGGGGTCCTGCCGCCCGCTGTCCAGGCTGGTGTCGAGCCCGGAGTCGCGGACCGCCTCGTGGGCGGCGACGACGGCGAACTGGATGTACCGGTCGGCGTGTTCGCACAGGTCCGGGTCGAGGCCGTGCTCGCGCGGGTCGAAGTCGCATTCGGCGGCGATGCGGGAGCGCAGGCCCGCGGGGTCGAACAGGGTGATGCCGCGCGTGGCGGTGCGCCCCGCGGCCAGCAGGTCCCAGAACGCCGCTGCTCCGGTGCCGCCCGGGGCGACCACCCCGACACCGGTGACGGCGACGCGCCGGGTCACTCGATGGCTCCGTGCACGGGGTCGCCCGCCGCGGCGGTTGCGGCGCCTGCGCCGGTCGCCTCGCCGTCGGTCTCCTCGGTGTCGACGTGGCCCATGCTGGGGTGGGGCGCCAGCGGGCCGAGGTGGAAGACCATACGGGCCTCCACGTCGCCGACGTTCCGGAAGCGGTGCCGCATGTCGATCGGGATCAGCAGCCCCTGGTCGGGCCGGAGCGCGAAGGTCTCGCCGTCCAGGTCCACCTCGAGGGCGCCGGAGACCACGTACACGAACTCCTCGGAGTACGGGTGGTAGTGCTCGCCGATGCGCTCGCCGGGCTGCACGATGGCCAGCCCCATGAAGCCGCTGGTGGAACCCACGGTGGCGGGCGTGAGCATGGCCCTGAGGTCGCCTCCCCGCCTGCGGTTGGGTTCGGTCTCGCTCAGGTTCACGATGCGCGGACGCTGCTTGAGCATGCTTGTTACCTCCGGGTGTGGCAGTGGCGTACGGGGGTTGGGCGGCCGCGGCCGGGGCCGCGGCCGGCCGTCACGAGCCCGCCGCGGTGCGGTCGGTGATGGGCAGCATGTCGGCGTGCGACAGGAGCCGGTTGAGGTTGCGGTCCGTCTGCAGCGAGCCCTCGACGCCGATGGCGGCGCCGTCGAGCAGCCGTTCGAGGACGGCGGCCTTGCGGGGGCCCTTGAGGCCGAGGGAGGCCGCCGGGTCGAGGTCGAGGTCGCCGGTGACGTCGACCAGGCGCACGACGATGTCGTCACGCTGGAAGACGGTGCTGGCGTGGACCGGGCTGCCCGGGTCCTCGGCCGCGGCGGCGTCCTGCGCGGCGAGCAGCCGGGCCAGGTCCGTGCCGCGGCTCTCCCTGGCCGGGTAGTACAG
>NZ_JBICVX010000018.1:0-144568 GCF_043199435.1 Streptomyces sp. NPDC048604 | reverse complement strand
AGGAACCTCGCCATCCGAAGATGGACGGGGTATCAACTAATCTGGCGTTGATTTTTGGCACGCTGTTGAGTTCTCAAGGAACGGACGCTTCCTTCGTACTCACCCTCTCGGGCTTTCCTCCGGGCTTTTCCCTTCGGTCTTTCGTGTTTCCAGCTTAGCAGATCCGTTTTCCGTTTCTGCCACCCGCTGGAGCGGGCTTGCCTTCCGGGAATTCGCTTTTCGGCGCTTTCCCTTTCGGCGAGGTCAAACACTACCAGGCTTTCTCGGTCCCGCTGACCACCCCGCTGCGGGCACGAGGGCACGCAGAGGTGTAGACCACTGGGGTTAGGATCTGGCTTGGCAGGTGCTGCCGACCCACGACTCAAAGGCGCGTTGGGGTCAGGCAGGAGTACGACAGTACATCCCACCGCCAGTGGAGGCAAATCGTTTCGGGCGTTCCGTAGGTCCATGAACCGGTACCAACCGGTACAGCTCGTGGGGAACCGGGACTTCTCATGACATACGCTTCTGCTCAGTTCGCCGTCCAGGACAGGTAGCGACGGCGCCACACCATCTCCGCCCTGGGAGGCTTCCCATGACAACCGTGACGTCGCCACTCGCTGGACGCGCCATCGGTCTCGCCGCAGTGCCCGACCCCGTCTTCTCCGGCGCGATGGTCGGTCCCGGCACCGCCATCGACCCCGTCCGTGAGCCCGCCGAGGCAGTGGCTCCCGTGGACGGGGTCGTCGTCTCTCTCCACCCGCACGCGTTCGTCGTCGTCGACCCCGAGGGCCACGGGGTGCTCACCCACCTCGGGATCGACACCGTCCAGCTGAACGGGGAGGGCTTCGAGCTCCTCGTGCACAAGGGGGACACCGTGACGCGCGGACAGGCGCTGATCCGGTGGAACCCGGCCGACGTGGAGGCCGCGGGCAAGTCCCCCATCAGCCCCGTGGTGGCCCTGGAGGCCACGGCCGACTCCCTCTCCGGCGTCGTCGAGGACGGCGACGTGAAGTCCGGCGACCAGCTCTTCGGCTGGAACTGACGCCGGGCTCGCGAAGCACGCGCGTACGACATTCATCGCGGCGGCCGGGTGCCGCCGCTCTATCGGAGACGGGTGAGATGGAGACAACGCTGCGAGGCGTCGGCGTCAGCCATGGGGTGGCGATCGGCGAGGTCCGGCACATGGGTACGGCGGTGCTCGAGCCGCCGGCCAAGCAGATCGCCGCGGACGAGGCACCGCGCGAGCAGGGGCGCGCCCGCCAGGCCGTGGACGCCGTGGCCGCCGATCTGATCGCGCGCGGCAATCTGGCCGGAGGGGAGGCGCAGCATGTGCTGGAGGCCCAGGCGATGATCGCCCAGGACCCCGAGCTCATGGCGGACGTCGACCGCCGGATCGCCGTGGGCAGCACGGCGGAGCGCGGTATCTACGACGCCTTCTCGCACTACCGCGAGCTGCTCGCGGGTGCGGGCGAGTACATGGCGGGCCGGGTGGCCGACCTGGACGACGTGCGGAACCGGATCGTTGCGCGGCTGCTGGGCGTGCCGATGCCGGGGGTGCCGGACAGCGACGAGCCGTATGTGCTGATCGCGCGGGACCTCGCTCCGGCCGACACGGCGCTGCTCGACCCGACGCTGGTGCTCGGGTTCGTGACCGAGGAGGGCGGGCCGACCAGCCACAGCGCGATCCTCGCGCGGGCGCTGGGCGTGCCGGCCGTGGTCGCGCTGCCGGGCGCGGGCGAGCTGGCCGAGGGCACGGTGATCGCGGTGGACGGCAGCACGGGCGACATCTTCGTCGAGCCGAGTGCCGAGAAGCGCGCCGAGCTGGAGCGGGCGGCGGCCGAGCGCAAGGCCGCGCTGGCCGCGTCGAGCGGTCCGGGTGCGACGTCGGACGGGCACAAGGTGCCGCTGCTCGCGAATGTCGGCGGCCCGGCGGACGTGCCGGCGGCGGTCGAGGCGGGTGCGGAGGGCGTGGGCCTGTTCCGTACCGAGTTCCTGTTCCTGGACGACAGCCGGAAGGCGCCGTCCGAGGAGAAGCAGTACGAGGCGTACCGGCAGGTCCTGGAGGCGTTTCCCGAGGGCCGGGTGGTCGTGCGGGTGCTCGACGCGGGCGCGGACAAGCCGCTGGACTTCCTGACGCCGGCGGACGAGCCGAACCCGGCGCTCGGCGTGCGGGGTCTGCGGACGCTGCTCGACCACCCGGAGGTGCTGCGGACGCAGCTGTCGGCGCTGGCAAAGGCGGCCGAGGGGCTGCCGGTGTACCTGGAGGTCATGGCGCCGATGGTGGCGGACCGCCAGGACGCGAAGGCGTTCGCGGACGCCTGCCGGGAGGCCGGGCTGCAGGCGAAGTTCGGGGCGATGGTGGAGATCCCGTCGGCCGCGCTGCGGGCGCGTTCGATCCTGCAGGAGGTCGAGTTCCTGTCTCTGGGCACGAACGACCTCGCGCAGTACACCTTCGCCGCCGACCGGCAGGTCGGTGCGGTGTCGCGGCTGCAGGACCCTTGGCAGCCGGCGCTGCTGGACCTCGTGGCGCTGTCCGCGGAGGCGGCGAAGGCCGAGGGCAAGAGCTGCGGCGTCTGCGGTGAGGCCGCGGCGGATCCGCTGCTGGCGTGTGTGCTGACGGGTCTGGGTGTCACCTCCTTGTCGATGGGTGCGGCGTCGATCCCGTATGTGCGGGCGACGCTGGCGAAGTACACGCTGGCGCAGTGCGAGCGTGCGGCGGCCGCGGCGCGTGCCGCGGACTCCGCCGACGAGGCACGGCGCGCGGCGCAGGCGGTGCTGTCCGGCGAGTGAGCCGTAGGGCCGCCGTCGGCGTACGACGGTCCGGTGTCGAGGGGCTTCCCGCCTGATGGCGGGGAGCCCCTCGTTCGTCTGCGCGTTCAGTGCGTTCAGTGGTGGTCGGGCCAGGGGGTGTCGGGGGTGATGTCGAAGCCCGCGCGGTAGTCGACGTGGGGTTCGGGGGCGAGGGGTTCGCCGGTGTCGGCGTCGGTGCAGTAGGCGTTGAAGACCTCGGCCTCGGTGAGCGGGATCAGGTTGCCGCGGTCGAGTCGCCAGCCGTGCAGGCGGTCGGGGGCGCCGGGGCGGGAGGTGCGCAGGACGAGTCCGCCGGGGCCGTCGAGGGCGATGCCGGCGGCGAGCACCATGAGGAACTCGGCGCAGGGGCCGGTGGGTTCGAGCGGCGGCGGCTGTGCGGGGCCCGTCGCCACGTGGAGGACGGCGAGGAGCGTCTCGTCGTGGGCGGGGACGCTGCAGACGAGGTGGTGCACTCCGGGGCCTGCGGCGTCGAGGAGCCGGCGCAGCAGGAGGACGGCCCGGGTGTGGGAGGCGCGTCCGATGTCCTGGCCGCATTCGGCGCAGGCTCCGGCGTCGGCGAGGAGCAGGGTGGCGTACTGGTGGGTGGCGTACCGGACCGCAGTGTCGACGAGCGTCGGGAGCAATTCGCTCAGCGGTTGGCCGGTGTACGCCACGTGGGCGCCGGTGGCGGTGAGCTCGGCGGTGTAGCGGCTGCGGGAGGCCGGAAGGTCGGGGTCGGCGCCGGTGTCGGCGCAGTAGTCCGCGTAGTCCGCGGGGTCGAAGAGGGCGACGGTGGTGTGGCCGCCCTGGGAGGCGAGGGCCTTGAGCAGGCGCTCCACCTCGTGGAGGTAGGTGACGTGGTCGTCGAAGGGGAAGCTCGGGTAGCGGCCGGCCATGGTCACGAAGTCCTCGGCGTCGACGAGGACGCCGAGGGTGCGGGTGACTTCGCGGCGCAGGGCGCGGCGGAGAGGCGGGCGGTGCGAGGGCGGCCGGCGGGTCCCGGCCGCCGCCCTGCTTTTGTTGTTCCGGTTGGTCTTGTTGGTCTTGTTGTTCATGGCTCCCCCTTGCGACGTACCGATCAGTGCTCACTCACAGTAATCGTGAGCACTGACAGTGACCATCGGGGAGCGGGTGTGCTCAGCTCTCTTCGCGCTTGAGCTGCGTGTAGAAGGTGAGCAGGGACGGGTTGTCGACGGAGCCCGGGTTGACGGCCTTCTCCAGCGGGGTGCCCTGCAGGAGGCGCTTGACCGGGACCTCCAGACGCTTGCCCGTCAGGGTGTGCGGGACCGCCTCGACCTGGATGATGTCGTCGGGGACGTGGCGCGGGGAGAGTTCGGTGCGCAGGGTCTGCTTGATGCGGGCGATCAGCGGCTCGTCCAGCGTCGCGCCGTCCGCGAGGTGGACGAAGAGCGGCATCCAGTAGCCGCCGTCCGGCTCCTCCAGGCCGATGACCAGGGACTCGCGGATCTCCGGGAGGCGTTCGACCGCCTCGTAGATGTCGGCGCTGCCCATCCGGACGCCCTGGCGGTTCAGGGTGGAGTCGGAGCGGCCGTGGATGACGACCGAGCCGTGGTCGGTGATCGTGATCCAGTCGCCGTGCCGCCAGACGCCCGGGTACATGTCGAAGTAGCTGTCCCGGTAGCGGCTGCCGTCGGGGTCGTTCCAGAAGTGGATCGGCATGGACGGCATCGGGTTGGTGACGACCAGCTCGCCGACCTCGCCGGTCAGCGGCTTGCCGGCCGGGTCCCAGGACTGCAGGTCGGTGCCCAGGCAGGCGGCCTGGAGTTCGCCGATGTGGACGGGGAGCGTGGGCACCGCGCCGGCGAAGCAGGAGCAGACGTCGGTACCGCCGCTGACGGAGGCGATCCACAGGTCCTCGCGGACCTCGTCGTGCAGCCAGCGGAAGCCGTCCGGCGGCAGCGGGGAGCCGGTGGTCGCCACGCACTTCACGCGCGACAGGTCGAGGTCGCGGCCGGGGTGCACGTCGGCCTTGGCGCAGGCCATCACGTACGCGGCGGAGGTGCCGTACAGCGTCGCGCCGGTGCGTTCGGCGATCCGCCACTGCGCGGCGATGTCGGGGTGGCCGGGGCTGCCGTCGTAGAGGACGACCGTCGTGCCGGTGAGGAGGCCGGAGACGAGGAAGTTCCACATCATCCAGCCGGTGGAGGTGTACCAGAAGAACACGTCCTCCGGTCCCAGATCGCAGTGCAGGCCCAGCTGCTTGTAGTGCTCGAGCAGGATGCCGCCCTGGGACTGGACGATCGCCTTGGGCAGGCCGGTCGTGCCGGAGGAGTACAGGATCCAGAGCGGGTGGTCGAACGGGACCTGCTCGAACTCCGGCTCCGTGTCGGCCGCCACCAGGTCCGCCCACTCCAGCGCGCCCTCCGGCGCCTCCGTGCCGAGGAGCGGGATGTGGACGACCGCGCGCAGGGTGGGCAGCTCGGCGCGGAGTTCGGCGACGGTGTCGCGGCGGTCGTGCTCCTTGCCGCCGTAGCGGTAGCCGTCCACGGTGAACAGGACGACCGGTTCGACCTGCTGGAACCGGTCGAGGACGCTGCGGGCGCCGAAGTCCGGGGCGCAGGAGGTCCACACCGCGCCGACGGCGGCGGTGGCGAGCAGGGCGACGGCGGCCTGCGGGATGTTCGGCACGTAGGCGCTGACGCGGTCGCCGGGGCGGACGCCGAGGGCGCGGAGCTCGGCGGCGAGCGAACCGACCTGGCGGCGGAGCTCGGCCCAGGTCACGGGCACGGGCTCATGTGTCTCGTCCACATGGAGGAGTGCCGTGTCGTGGGGGCGTTCGCCGGCGGTGCGCAGGGCGTGCTCGGCGTAGTTGAGCGTGGCGCCGGGGAACCACTGGGCGCCCGGCATCGACCGGTCGCCGAGGACGCGCTCGTACGGGGTGGCGAAGCGGACGTCGAACCACTCGGTCACGGCCTGCCAGAACGTCTCCAGCTCGGCGACGGACCACGCGTGCAGCGCCGGGTAGCCGCCGTCGGCGGGGGCCCCGAAGCGTTCGGCGGCCCAGGCCTGGAAGCGGGTGACCGCGGCCGAGTCGATGCGGTCCCGGTCCGGCTGCCACAGCGGCTCGGCCGGCGAGGACGGCGAGGACGGCAAGGGTGTGGAAGGCGTCGAAGGCATCGAAGGCGTCTCGGGCGTCGGAGACTGCGATGACGTCATGGGTAGGGCTCCCTGGCTGCTACGCGCGGTGTGCGTGGTCCGCGCACGGGCTGGGGTGTGCGCGTGACACGGCTGACAGGGACGATGCCATGTGATCGTCTCTCGCACCAGGGCTCGCCACCCATGGTCCAGCGTCTGAATGTGTGCTCTCACCACGGGTGAACGGCAGTTGAACGGACCTCTTCCCCGCCCTGCCGGATGGCAGGGTGAACATCATGAACGGTGGACGTGGACTGGGGCAGTCCGTGGTGCGGTCGGTGCGCTCGGTACGGGTGTTGGGCGCGGTACGGGGGTTGCAAGGGTTGCGTGCGGCGCTGCGGCAGCGCCGCACGGACGCGTGGGGGCTGCCGGCCCGGGGCGCGGAGCGGGCCCGGGTGCCGGGGCCGGTCGGGGAGGCGGAGCCGCTGCCGGGCGGGGGGATCGTGCGGTTCGCCCGGTCCGAGCTGCGGATCAGCGTGTCGGTGGGCGGCACCGTCTTCTGGGGCTGGGACGGGGCCGAGCCGCTGCCCTCGTACGCGCTGGCCGGCGAGCCGCCCGAGCCGGACGCACGGGCCCGCCTCGAACCGGACACGGACGGCGGCTGGCGGGTGGTGTCGGAGCGCGTGACCGTGGCGGTGTCCCGGCACGGGGCGGTGGAGATCCGTACTCCGGGGGGCGTTTTACTGCGCCGGGATCTGCCGCCGCGCTGGTGGCAGCCGGTGGCGGGCGGTCCGGCGCGCTGGGTGCAGCGGAGCGAGGTGCCGGCGGACGCGCGGTTCTTCGGTCTGGGCGGGCGGGCGTCGGGGCCTCGGCTGCGGAACGGCACGTACGCGCTGTGGAACACGGACCCCAAGGGGGGCTTCTCCACCGGGGACGATCCGCTGTACCTCACGATGCCGGTGCAGTTCGTGGTCTCCGACGCGGGCACGCATCTGGCGTTCCACGACAACACGTGGGAGGGGCGGGTGACCCTCGCCGAGGGCGAGGAGGGGGCCGGTTCCGGTCACGACCGGCCGGGCACGAGCGAGGTCCGGATGGCGGGCGGGCCGCTGCGCTGCTGGGTGGTCGTGGGCACGCCCGCGCGTGTCCTGCACGGCTGGGCGGCGCTGACCGGCGCGCCCGCGCTGCCGCCGGCCTGGGCGCTCGGACCGCAGCACGCACGGTGGGGCTTCGGCAGTGCGCGGGAGGTGCGGCGGGTCGTGGCCGGGTACCGGGAGCGGGGGCTGCCGCTGTCGGCGGTGCACCTGGACATCGACCACTACGACGAGCATCGGGTGTTCACCGTGGACCGGGAGCGGTTCCCGGATCTGCCGGGGCTCGCGGCGGAGCTGCGGGAGCAGGGCGTGCGGCTGGTGTCGATCGTGGACCCGGCGGTGAAGGCGGAGCCGGGGAATCCGGTGTACGACTCCGGGGTCGGGGCGGGGGCTTTCGTCCGGGATCCGCGGGGGCAGGAGGTCCGCGGGGTGGTGTGGCCGGGCGAGTGCGCGTACCCGGACTTCACGGATCCCGGGGCGCGGGAATGGTGGGGCGGGCTGTACGAGGAGCGGCTCGGGCAGGGGTTCTCCGGTTTCTGGCACGACATGAACGAGCCGGTCTCCTTCGCACCGTTCGGTGACATGACCCTGCCGCGCTCGGCACGGCATGCGCTGGAGGGGCGGGGCGGGGACCACCGCGAGGCGCACAACGTGTACGGGCTGGCCATGGCCCGCGCCGGCTACGAGGGCCTGCGCCGGCTCCGGCCCGACGAGCGGCCGTTCCTCTTCACCCGCTCGGGGTGGGCGGGGATGCAGCGGTACGGGGGGACCTGGTCCGGCGACGTGTCGACGGGGTGGCCGGGGCTGCGGGCCTCGCTGTCGCTGGTGCTGGGCCTCGGGCTGTGCGGGGTGCCGTACTCGGGGCCGGACGTGGGCGGGTTCGACGGGTCGCCGTCGCCGGAGCTGTACCTGCGCTGGTTCCAGCTGGGCGCGTGGCTGCCGCTGTTCCGTACGCATGCGGCGATCGACGCGGGGCGGCGGGAGCCGTGGGAGTTCGGACCGGAGGTCCTGGAGCACGCGCGGGCCGCGCTGGTGGAGCGGGAGCGGCTGCGGCCGTACTTCGTGACCCTGGCGCAGCTCGCCCGGCTGACCGGAGCGCCGTACGTCCGGCCGGTGTGGTGGGGCGTGCCGGAGGACCGGGCGCTGCGGGACTGCGAGGACGCGTTCCTGCTGGGCGACGCGCTGCTGGTGGCGCCGGTGCTGACGCGCGGCGCGGACCGGCGGGCGGTCCGGCTGCCGCGGGGGCGCTGGTACGACACGGCGACGGAGCGGGTGTACGAGGGGCCGGGTCAGGTCCTGCTGGACGCGCCGCAGTCCCGGATCCCGGTCCTGGCGCGGGCGGGCGCGGTGCTGCCGGTCCGGGGCGAGGACGGCGCGCTGGAGCTGGAGGCGTGGGCCCCGGCGGCCGGCCGCACGGGCGGAGGGCTCGTCGTACGGGACCGGGGGGACGGGTGGGAGCCGGCGGAGGTCGAGCGCTACTCCACCCGTTTGGTGGAGGGCCGGGTGGTGGTGGAGCGGGTGACCGATGTGGGGGTGGAGGTGGTTCGGGACCTTCGGGTGCGGGTTCGGGGCGGCTGAGGCCGGAGCCTGCTGCCTGCTGTCGGCGGTCCCCAGAAAGGTCCGTCGTGGTGCCGCGGGGGACGTTCCCCGGTCCCGTCCGGCTCCTCCGCGCTCGCTCGGAGGGGTCACCCGTACTCCCCCGCGAACCAGCGGGCCGCCGCCGTTGTGTGGAGGGGGAAGCCGAGGTCCGTGGGCTCAGTGAGGAGGTGCCAGCCTGTGGTCTCGTTCGTGGGGGTTGAGGGTGGGAGTGTCGTGGCCTCGCGGGGCGGGAGGAGGCCGAAGAGGAGGAGGTGGTCGGTGGGGGAGCTCAGGGCGTCGGCCAGGCGGACGTCGGCGGCGGGGGCCTCGATGCCGGTCTCCTCGCGCAGTTCGCGGACGATCGCCTCGCGCCAGTCCTCCCCGTGGTCGATGAAGCCGCCCGGCAGGGCGACGCGGCCGCGGGCGGGTTCGATGGTGCGGGTGATGACGACGAGGCCGGTGCCGCCGGCGTGGGTCGCGGGGAGCAGGGCGACGGCGACCGGGAGCGGGTTGCGGTAGGCCGTCCCGCCGCAGGTGTTGCAGGTGCGGGGCCAGGCCGCGTCGGCGGGGTACGCCGTACCGCAGTACGAGCAGTGGGAGTTCGGGGTCACGGGTCGAACGTAGCCGATGGTCTTTTGCCGTGCGGGGGTGAGCTGATAGACGGTGCACATGACAGGACTTGCTTCCGCTTTCCGTGCCCTCGGCGTGTTCGCCGCCGCCGGTCTGCTCGCCGTCACCGCCGCCGCGCCCGCGGCGCAGGCGGAGTCCGAGCCCAAGGCGCCGCAGGAGTTCGTGGCGTTGGGCTCGGTCGACCGGACGATCATCCAGGAGATGCGCTACACCACCCCGCACAACTTCGTCGGCGAGCCCGTCGACGGGTACCGGCAGCCACTCTGCATCCTGACCCGCCCCGCGGCCGAGGCGCTGCGCCGTGCGCAGGCGGTGCTGCGGGCGCAGGGCTACTCGCTGAAGGTGTACGACTGTTACCGGCCGCAGCGGGCCGTCGATCACTTCGTGCGCTGGGCGAAGGATCTGGCCGACGAGCGGATGAAGCCCGAGTTCTATCCGCATGTCGACAAGTCGAGGCTGTTCGCGGACGGGTACATCGCCGAGAAGTCGGGGCACAGCCGCGGCTCGACCGTCGACCTGACCGTCGTACGGCTGCCGGCGGCGCCCACCCGCCCGTATGTGCCCGGCGAGCCGCTCGCGCCCTGCTACGCCCCGCAGGACGAGCGGTTTCCGGACAACTCCCTCGACATGGGCACCGGGTACGACTGCTTCGACACGCTCTCGCACACCGACGACCCGCGGATCCAGGGCGCGCAGCGGGCCAACCGCCAGTTGCTGAAGTCCACGCTGGCCGCGCAGGGCTTCGTCAACCTGCCCGAGGAGTGGTGGCACTTCACGTTCAAGCCGGAGCCGTTCCCGGGCACGTTCTTCGACTTCCCCGTGACGCGGCGGTCCGTGGCCGGGCACTGAGGGCGGACGTGAGCGACGGCCGTCCGGGACCACCCCCGTGGGTCCCGGACGGCCGTCGCCGTTGTACGACAGATACGACGCCGATGTCGTCTCCGCGGTTCTCAGGTTTCCGGATTCGTGGCAAACTCCTGACGCTTCGTCAGATCGCGAGGAACGGGGGCGTCATGGCACCGACACGCAGACCGGTGGTGGCCGGCTGGTTCACCGGGGACGGCGAGGCGGAGTTCCGGCTCCTCGGCACCCGCTGCACGGCCTGCGCCTCGGTCTTCTTCCCCCGCGAGGACGACGCCTGCCGCAACCCCGGCTGCCCGGGCGACGGCGCGCTCGTCGAGGCACCGCTGTCCCGGCGCGGCCGCGTGTGGTCCTGCACCGACGGGCGCTACCGGCCGCCCGCGCCGTACGTCTCCGACCCGGACGCGCCGTGGGAGCCGTACACGCTGGTCGCCGTCGAACTGGCCGCCGAGGCCATGGTCGTGCTCGGCCAGGCCGCGCCGGGCGTGAGAGTGGCCGATCTGCCCATCGGGTCCGAGGTGGAGGTCGTGCCCGGGGTGCTGAACGAGGACGACGTGCACGTCTGGACCACCTGGCACTGGCGGCCCGTCGCCGCCGAAGGGGAGGACGCACGATGACCGCCGACGTCGCCGTGCTCGGCGCGGGCATGCACCCGTGGGGCAAGTGGGGCCGCAGCTTCGTCTCGTACGGGCGGGCCGCCGCCCGCGAGGCGCTCGCCGACGCGGGCCTGGAGTGGCGGGACGTGGGCGCGATCGTCGGCGCCGACACCGTGCGCGGCGGGTATCCGGGGTACGTCGCGGGCGCCACGTTCGCCCAGGCCCTCGGCTGGCAGGGAGCACGGGTCACCAGCGTGTACGCGGCCTGCGCGTCGGGCGCGCAGGCGATCGGCACGGCGCGGGCGCAGATCCTCGCCGGGCTCGCGGACGTGGTCCTCGTAGTGGGCGCCGACGCCGCGCCCAAGGGCTTCTTCGCCCCGGCGGGCGGGGACCGGCCGGACGACCCGGACTGGCTGCGGTTCCGGATCCTGGGCGCGACGAACCCCGCGTACTTCGCGCTCTACGCCCGCCGCCGGATGGCCCTGCACGGCGACACCGCCGAGGACTTCGCGCTGGTCAAGGTGAAGAACGCGGCCGCCGGCGCGCTCAACCCCCGGGCCCGCTACCGCAAGCCGGTGACCGCCGAGGAGGTGGCGGCCTCCGCGGTCGTCGCCGACCCGCTGCGACTGCTCGACATCTGCGCGACCTCGGACGGCGGCGCGGCGCTGGTCCTGTCCAGCATGGAGTTCGCCCGGCGGCACGGCCGGCCCGACCCGGTCCGCATCCGGGCGGTGTCCACGGTCACGCCGACGTACCCGAAGACCGTCCTCGACCTGCCCGACATCGCCACGGACTCGGCCGTCGCCGTCTCCCCCGCCGCGCACTCCTTCCGCGCGTCGATCGCGCGGGCCGCGTACGAGGAGGCGGGCATCGGGCCCGGGGACCTGTCGCTGGCCGAGGTGTACGACCTGTCCACGGCGCTGGAGCTGGAGTGGTACGAGGACCTCGGGCTGTGCGCGCCCGGGGAGGGGGCGAAGCTCGTGCGGGAGGGGGCGACGGCGCTCGGCGGGCGGATTCCGGTCAACACCAGCGGCGGGCTCGCCTCGTTCGGCGAGGCGGTGCCGGCGCAGGCGATCGCCCAGGTCTGCGAGTTGACCTGGCAGCTGCGGGGCACGGCGGGCGACCGGCAGGTGGCGGGGGCGCGGGTGGGGATGACCGCGAACCAGGGGCTGTTCGGGCACGGGTCGGCGGTGGTGGCGGTGCGGTGAGGGGCCGTGCGGTGAGGGGCCGTGCAGCGAGGCCGGCCGGGCCCGGCTCGGCGCTCCCGACCGCTCCCGCGCACACGGCCGTACCCCTGTCGGTGGGGGTGCGGCCGTGCTCCGCGTACGGCTCCGGCCGCGGCGTCCTCAGGTCCCGACCGGCTCCCGCTCCCGGTCCGCGAGGACGAGGGCGTGCTGGACGACGGTCACCAGCACGTCCTTGACGGACTCCCGGTCGCGGGCGTCGCACATCACGAGCTCCACCTCCGGGTCGAGGTCCAGCGCCCCGCGCACCGCGTCCGCAGGGTGACGCGCCGCGCCCTCGAAGCAGTTGACGGCC
Organism: Streptomyces sp. NPDC048604; assembly: GCF_043199435.1. Lineage (NCBI taxonomy): Bacteria > Bacillati > Actinomycetota > Actinomycetes > Kitasatosporales > Streptomycetaceae > Streptomyces > Streptomyces sp. NPDC048604. The sequence continues at coordinate 132,402 of NZ_JBICVX010000018.1, read as the reverse complement.
ACCGTGAAGGGGATGCCGCGCCGCTCGAAGTAGTCGATCGCCGCGAAGCTCTCCTCGAGGCGGCGGGTGTCCGCGAGGACGACCGCGCCGAGCGCGCCCTGCGCGAGCTCGTCCCACAGGAACCAGAAGCGGTCCTGGCCGGGCGTGCCGAACAGGTACAGGACGAGGTCGTCCCGCAGCGTGATCCGGCCGAAGTCCATGGCGACGGTGGTCGTGGACTTGGTCTCCACGCCCTCCAGGTCGTCGACGGGCCGGCCGGCCTCGCTGAGGGTCTCCTCGGTGCGCAGCGGCTTGATCTCGCTGACCGCCCCCACGAGCGTGGTCTTGCCGACGCCGAAGCCGCCGGCGACCAGGATCTTCAGGGTCACCGGCTCGACCGGGGCCGGCTTGCGGCTAGAGCGCCCGAAGGCCATTGATCACCTCGCGAAGGATGCTCACGTCCGGCAGTTCGGCCGGCGGAACGGGGCGGGTCACGTGGACGAGTTGCTCGTCGACGAGGTCGCCGACCAGGACCCGGACCACCCCGACGGGGAGGTCGAGTCCGGCGGCGAGCTCGGCGATGGACTGCGGGAGTTCGCTGCAGCGCTCGACGATCTCGACGTGCTCCGGCGCGAGCGTCTGGTCGCGCCCGGGGTCGTCGGCGGCGGGCTCGGGGACCACCACCGCGATCAGGTCGAGCCGGTGCCGGGTGGCCGCCGTGGTCCGGCCGCGGGTCATCGCGTACGGCCGGACCACGGGTCCGGCGTCGTCGTCGTACCAGTGGTGCGGGTCCTGCGGCGTCCGCCCCCGGCGGCCTGCGTCTCTCATGCCATCCATCACCCTCCGGCGTGCAGCCCGGACCGGGGCGCCGTGGCGAGGTGGGCGCCGACCCGCTTCACCATCAGCGTCATCTCGTAGGCGACCTGGCCGACGTCGGAGTCGGCGTCCGCGAGCACGGCGAGGCAGCTGCCGTCGCCTGCGGCGGTGACGAAGAGGAAGGCGTCGTCGAGTTCGACGACGGTCTGGCGGACCTGGCCGGCCTCGAAGTGCCGGCCGACGCCCTTGGCGAGGCTGTGGAAGCCGGAGGCGACGGCGGCGAGGTGCTCGCCGTCCTCGCGGGTCAGGTCCTTCGAGGCGCCGGTGGCGAGGCCGTCGCCGGAGAGCACCAGGGCCTTCCGGATCGACCCGACGCGCTGGACCAGCTCGTCGAGGAGCCAGTTGAGCTCCCCGTTTCCGTGGGCGTTGGGCACTGCGGCGTTCGGTGCGGTCATTGACCGTCCCCCTCGGGTGTGGTTCCTGGTGCTGTCTCGCCCGGGGCTGGCCGGCCCGGGGCCGTCTCGCTCTGGGTGTTCTGCCGCCGTCCGCGCTGCCAGCCACGCTGCATCGAGGACATGCGGCGGCGCACTTCCTCGGCGTCGCGCTCGACGTCCGCCTCGGCCGGGCCGGCCGTACGGGCCTCCGCGCCCGCGCCCGCGCCTGCGCCGGCGCCGGCGCCGGCCGAGGCGTCCCGCAGCTGCGGGGCGAGGCTGGCCTGGCGGACGCGGCGGGGCAGTCCGCCGAACGGCGCGGGGCCCTCCGGCGGTACGGGGACGAGCGTGGGCGCGGCCGGGACCGCGGGTCCGGGGGCCGGCGCCGGGTCGGGCTTGCGGCCCGGCAGCAGCGTGGGCAGCGTCGGGCGGTCGCGGCCGGTGGCGCCGTTCGGCCCGGGGCCGGTGTCGCCGTCGCGCTCCCGGCCGTCCGGCCGGTCCGCGTCGCGGCCGGGGGCCGGGTGGGCGCGGCCCGGTTCGTCGACGCGCCGGCCGTTGTCGCTGACCAGCGTGGGCGGGCGGCGGCGGGGCAGCGGTACGGGGCTGTCGTCCCGGCCCTGGTCCCGGCCGGCGGCGCCCTGGTCGTACGCCTGCTGGTGCTGCTCGTCGGAGCCGCGGCGGCGCAGCTCGCGGGCCCGGAAGATGCCGCCGCGCTCGCTCTCGGTGTCCTCCAGGTCGCCGGCGGACTCCAGGAGGGCGTCGATCTCGGAGAGCGGGGCCTCCAGTTCGACGGGGCCGTCGAGGACCCCGGGCGCGCCGCGGCGGGCGGGCGCGGTGCCGTGGGAGGGCACCTTGGTCAGGGCCGGGCGCGCCGGGGCCTCCGCGGGGCTCTTGCGGTCGAGGCGGAAGCCGGAGCCCTCGGTCTCGGGAGCGTCGGTGAGCAGCGCGGCCGGGATGAACACGACCGCGGTGGTGCCGCCGTACGGGGAGGTCTGCAGCGAGACCCGCACGTTCTGGCGCTGGGCGAGGCGGCTGACCACGAACAGGCCGAGACGGTCGGTGTCGGAGAGCTCGAACTCGGGGGTCTCGGCGAGCCGGAGGTTGGCGTCGAGCAGTGCGTCGGGGTTCATGCCGAGGCCCCGGTCGTGGATCTCCAGCGTGAAGCCGTTTGCGACGCGCTCGCCGAGGACCTGCACGGCGGTGTGCGGGGGCGAGAACACGGTGGCGTTCTCGAGGAGTTCGGCGATGAGGTGGGTGAGGTCGGCGACGGCGGGGCCGCCGACGCCGATCCGGGGCAGCCGGCGCACCTCGATCCGCTCGTAGTCCTCGACCTCGGCGACGGCGGCGCGGACGACGTCCATGAGCTGGACGGGCTTGCGCCACTGCCGGGACGGGGCGGCGCCGGAGAGGATGACCAGGCCCTCGGCGTGCCGGCGCATGCGGGTGGTGAGGTGGTCGAGCCGGAACAGGTCGGCGAGCTCCTCGGAGTCCTCGGTGCGCCGCTCCATGGTGTCGAGCAGGGTGAGCTGGCGGTGCAGCAGGACCTGGTTGCGGCGGGCGAGGTTGACGAAGACCTCGGCGACGCCGCGGCGCATCTCGGACTGCTTGACGGCGGCCTCGACGGCGGCGCGCTGGAGGGTGTTGAGCGCGTGGCCGACCTGGCCCACCTCGTCCTTGTCGTACTCCAGGCGCGGCACTTCGGTCTCGACGTCGACCTGTTCGCCGGCGGCGAGGCGGCGCATCACGCTGGGCAGCCGGACGCCGGAGACCTCGTGCGCCTCCTTGCGGAGCGTGCGCAGGTCGCGGACGAGTGCGCGGCCGATGCGGACGGAGACGACGAGCGAGACGAGCAGGGCGAGGAAGCCGATGACGCCGGCCACGCCCGCTTCGAGCAGGACGTCGCGGACGGCGGGGCGTACCCGGTCCTGGTAGCGGTCGCCGGCCTCGGTGTTCTCCCGCGCGAGGTCGTCGAGGACCCGGGTGCTCAGCTCCTCCCAGGCGGCGGCGTCGATGCCGCGCGGGTTCTTGGTGGGGCCGGCGGCGATGAGCGCGTCCTCGGCGTTGCGGAGCTGCCCGGTGGCGGGGCTGCTCCAGTACTCCTCGAAGCGGCGGCGCTCGTCGGCGGGCAGGACCTCGAGGTTGGCCTCGTAGAAGAACTTGCGGTGCGCGACGAGGTCGGAGATCGCGCGGATCTCGGCGGTGCTGACCCGGCGGGCGACGAGGGCGGAGACGACGAGGGCGTCCTCGCGGGCGAGCATCTCGCGGGCCCGTGCCACGCCGACGAGGGCGCGGCCCTCCTTGTCCAGTTCGACGCTCTCCAGGCCGTGCAGGGTCATCAGGAAGGTGTAGCAGGGGTCGACGAAGCGGTCGAAGAAGGTGAGCGCCTGGATCCGGTCGATGCTGCGCCGCTCGACGGACCGGCGCAGCGAGTCGATCCCGTCGAGTGCGTCGAGGAGCAGGTCGAGGCGCTGTGCGGAGCCGGGCTGCAGCTCGTCTCGGACCTCGGGGTCCTCGGCGTTGGCTCGGAGTTCGGCGATCGTGCCGTCGGTGGCCGCGCGCTGGCGGCGCAGGGCGCCGAGGGAGTCGGAGGCGCGCGGATCGGCCAGATACAGCAGGGACTGCCGGCGTTCCTGCTGGATCACCCGGACGATGTCCTCGACGGGGTAGCCGACCTTCTTGACTACGTAGCCGACACCTAGCAGGTGGTCGGCCTCACTGGTGGTCAGCAGCGTGGCGAAGCCCCAGAGTCCGGTGAGGGAGAGAAGGGGTACGAGCAGCAACGCCACGATCTTCCGGCGGATGGACTTCCCGCGAAAGCGCATGGCCTCCCCCAGCTCGCCCCTCGCGCCGCGGGGGGTGCTCACCTCGTCGTCACGACGCCCGGCGTCAACACGCGGCGTCAACCTTCGGTTTGAACAAACGGCGGCGCGAGCCTACTACTGCATCACAGCCAACTCGTAGGTGCTTCCGGGCGATTTTCAGCCTACCGAGTGACCGTTGATCATGAGATGTCCTGGTATTCAGGGAGTTGGCATTGGCCACTGTGACGCAGGCCACCTGGTGTGCCGTCATTTCCCGTGCCCTGACAGATGGCTGGAACTGTGCGTTCCGGTAGAGCCGTCCGGGGATTTCGAGGAAACCTTTCCCTCCTTTCACTCGTCTTCCGTGCAGGGAGGCTTGTGTCCGTGCGAAACGGAGTGGACCGACGCAGAACGGGCAGCCACCCAGAAGTCGTTCGGTGGTGGGGAGTGACAAGCACGATGGAGCACGAGGCGGAAGCGCCGCGGCAGCTGTGGGTGGACGACGAGAAGGGCGTGCAGCGGATGCCCGATCCGGTGCGCAGGGCCGCGGTGCGCGCGGTCATGCTCACCGCCGTCACGCTGATACAGGCGATGGTCGCGTTCCTTCTGACGATGACGGAGTCCTGGCTGGCGTTCCCGCTGGTGCTCACCTCGGTCGCCAGCACGGTCGCCGCGACGTGGACGGTGCTGGACGTGTGGGTGACCCGGCAGGTCTGGAACCAGCGCCACGGGGTGGTGTCCATGCCCAGCAGCACGGCACGTCAGCTTCGGCGCGAGCGGCGCCGGGCGCGGCGGGCGGCGAAGCGGCGGGGCGGTGAGCCTTCGGCGGCGGACGGCGTCGGAGCGCCGATGGCGGAAGCCGCGTAACACCGCGCGAGACGGTACGGGGACGGCCCCGGCGCCCTGTCAGGGGCGCCGGGGCCGTCGTCGTACGGGGGGCGGCTAGGCGTCCGCCGGCTCCTGCTCCACGGCCTGGGCCGGCGGCTGGTCCGGGGTGCGGCGGAACATGCGGGTCGCCGTGATCTCGCCGTGGACCGCCTCGCCCTCCGCGCTCGGCTGCGGCAGACCGGGGCGCAGATGCTCCTCCACGCTGATGTACTTCAGTCCCGCCCGCAGGTCCGCGTCGTTCCGCAGCCGGATGACCAGCGGGAACTCCGCGAGCGCGGTGGTGTCGAACAGGCCCGTGGTGTACAGGAGCTGGACGCCGAGCGCGTCCGACACGGCCCGCTGGAGCTCCAGCAGATACGTGGCGTTGGCGCGGCCGATGGGGTTGTCGAGGAACAGCGTGCCCGCGTGCCGGTGCTTGTCGCGGCCCCGGTCGTTGGAGCGCAGCGCGGCCATCGTGCAGTACAGCGCGATCGCGGCCGTGAGCAGCTGGCCGCCGGAGAAGACATCGCCCATCTGCCCGACCGGCACCCGCTCCGCGCGCAGCACCGCGTCCGGCTTGAGGATCTCGACGGCTACGCCGCGCGGTTCGAGGGCCGCCTGGACACCGCGCAGCAGCAGGGACATGCCGTCCCTGCGCAGGTCGGAGTTCTTCCTGACGGCGGCGCGGGTGGCCTCGTCGACGACCTCGCCGAGCCGGTCGGTGAGCGTGGCCTGGTCCGGCTCCTCGAACCTTATGCGCAGGAACTCCTGACCCGACCACTCGCCGAGCCCCTCCGGCAGCCGGGAGAGCCGCTGCGCGGACCGGAGCGTGGTGAGCGCCGACTCCACCAGGCCGCGGAGCCGGTCGACGATCGAGTCGCGGTTGCGCTCCAGCTGCGCCAGCTCGTCGGTGAGCACGCGCAGCCGCGGGGCGAAGGCCTCCGCCCACTTGGCGGCGTGCTCGGGCAGCGCGGCGGCGGGCAGTTCGCGGATCTGCTGGCGGGCCGGGGTGCGGACCTGCTCGTACCGGGTGGAGTTGGCGTGCCGGACGAGGATGTCGCTCGCCTCGCGGACGGACGCCTCGGCGGCCGACAGATCGGCGGCGCAGCCGCGCAGCGAGCGTCGGGCCTCGGCGGCGGCCCGGCGGGCCTCCTCCAGATGGCCGGGGTACGGCTCCGGCTGCTCCTGGTCGTCGTCGGTGTGCTCGCGCAGCAGGTCGCGCAGGAGCGCGGCGGTCTCGTCGAAACCGCCCGCCGCGTCCTCGGCGGCCCGATGCGAGTGGAGCAGGTGGGTGTGCGCGGTGCGCGCGGCCTCCAGGGCGTCGGTGCGGGCGGCGAGTTCGGCGGTCGCGCCGCGGAGCAGGGTCTGCGCCTGCTCGGCGTCGGCGGGCACGCGGTCCTCGGGCAGCTCGGTGTGCGCCGCGCCGTCCTCGGGGGCCAGGCGCTCGGCCTCGCCGCGCAGCCGGCCCAGCTTCTCGCTGGCCTCGGACGCCCGGGACTCCAGCATCTGCACCAGGGCCTCGGCGCGGGCGGCGGCGGCCTGGCGGGACGGGCCGTCGGCGCCGTCGGTGGACTCCAGGAGCTGCTCGGCGCGGGTGCGGACCTTGTTGGTCAGCCGGTCCAGCTCGGCGAGGGCGGCGGACTCGTCGCTCTCGGCCCGGGCCTGCTCGGCGCGCAGGTCCGCGCCGACGCCGACCTTCTCGTACAGCTGCGAGGCCGCGCGGTACGCCTCGCGGAGGGTCGGCAGCGCGACCCGCGGGGCGTCGGGGTCGGCCTCCGGGATGGTCTCGGGCGCGCCGGCGATCTCCGCGCGCTCGGCGCGCAGGGCGCGGGCGGTGCGGTGGGCGTCGTCGGCGGCGCGCTGGGCGGCGCGGCGGTCCTCGTCGGCGGCGCGGGCCCGTTCCAGGCAGGTCTGCGCGCGGGCCTCGGACTCGGCGGCGTCGTCGGCGAGTTCGCGGGCGCGGGCCTGCCAGGAGGAGCGCTCGCGCAGCCGGAACGCCAGGCCCGCGAGGGCGTCGGCGGCGCGGCGGGCCCGCTGGGCCGCCTCCTGCCGCTCGTCGCGCACGCGGCCCGCGTCGGTGGCGGCCTCCTCCGCCTCGGCCCGTACGGTACGGGCGTCCGCCAGCGCGGCGACCGCGGCCTCGGCGGCCGTGCGCGCGGCCGCGGCGGCGGCCCGGAGCTCGGCGAGCATGCCGGGCGGGCAGTCCGCGCGCCAGGAGCCGATCCGGGCGGCCAGCGCGCGGTCGCCGGCGAGCCGGGCTGCCAGGGCGCGGATCTCTTCGTCGCGGCGGGCGGCCCGCTCGCGCAGCGCCTGGCGTTCCTCGTCGGCGGCGTGCTCGTCGTGCATGGCCGGGTTCGGCGGCACGAGGAACACGTCGGAGTCGGCGCCCCCGGCCGCGGGGACCGGCGCGAGCAGCGCGGCGGCGGTGCCGACGGCCACGGTCGAGCGCGGCAGCAGCGCGGCGCCCGCCAGCACCTCGCGGGCGCGGGCGTACGAGACGGGGTCGGTGATCACGACGCCGTCGACCAGCTCGGGGCGGGCGGCGAGGACGCGGGCGTGGTCGACGGGGTCGACGGCCTGCGCGAGGTAGCGCCAGCCGGGCAGTGCGGGGATGCCGTGCTCGCCGAGGAACTCGACGGCCGCCAGCACATCCGGTCCCGGCGGCAGCAGCCCGCCGTCGCCGAGCGCACCGAGGATCCGGGCGTCGTCGGCGGCCGCGGTCCGCAGGTCGAAGAGGCTGCGCTCGGCGGAGGCGATGGACTGGTCGAGCAGGGCGCGGAGTTCGTCCGCGTACCGGTCGAACTCCTCGACGGTGAGGGGGCCGTCGAGGGGCCGGGCCACGTCGCGGGGAGCGGTGGCGGGCGCGGCGGCGCGGGAGTCGGCGGGGGCTTCGGCGACGGTGGCGTGCACGGCGCCGACGGGACCGCCGGAAGGGAGTGCGCCCGCGCCGGAGCCGGCCTCGCCCGCGGGGGCGGGCACGGCCTCGTCGGCCGGGCCGTCCGCCGCTCCCCCGCGCTGCCCCGGCAGGGCGGGCGCGGCCGACGGGAGGCTGAGGAGTTCGGCGAGGCGGTCGTCGGCGGCGATGGACTCGGCGGCGCGGCGTTCCGCCTCGTACGCGGACTCGGCGGCGGAGGCGGCGTCCTGCGCGCGAGCCGCGGCGAGTTCGGCGCGGGTCTCCGCGGCGGCGGTCTCGCGGGCGCGGTCGGCGGCCGTCCGGGCGGCCTCGCGGGCCGCGTCCCAGGCCGCGACCGTCGTCTTCTCCGCGTCGCTCGCCGCGAGCGCGGCGCGGGCCGGGTCGGCGTCCGGGGCGGTGTCGTCGAGCCAGCCTGCCCGTACCGCCTCCGCCGTCTCCTGCTCGACCTCGGCGAGCCGCTGCCGCAGGTGCTGCGCCTCGCTGCGGGCCCGCTGGGCCTCGGTCGCGGCGGTGGTGGCGTCGCGGTGCGCGGTCTCGCCGGCCTCCTGGAGCGCGGCGGAGCGCTCCTCCTCCTCGGCCGCGTGCCGCTCGCCCTCCCCGGCGGCGGCGTGCAGCGCCCGTACGAGATCGGCGGCGGCCTTGGCGCGGGCGGCGAGCGCCGGGGCGGCGTCCCGCTCGGCCTCCTGGATCGCGGCGGCGACGCGCGCCGAGCGGTCGGCGGCGGCGCGGTGCCGCAGCACGGCCTCGGCGGCCTGCCAGGCGGAGTGCAGCGTCCGGGCGTCGATCAGCTCACGGCGCTGGGACGCCGCGCTCTTCTCCGCGGCGGTCAACGCCAGCGAGGCGTGCCGGTAGGCGAGTTCGGACGCGATGAGCGAGCTGCTGCCGCGCGCCCCCTCGGCCTCGGAGACGGCGTGCGCGGCGGCCGTGACCTGCTGGGCGAGGTCGGCGGCGCGGGCGCGTTCCTCGGCGGCGCGGGCGGAGAGCCGGCGGGCGAGGGTGCGGGTGCGGCGCTCCGCGCCCGCGTGGATGTCTCGGGCGCGGCCCCGGGTGTCGGCGGCCTCGACGATGCGGCCGAGGAGGTCGACGGAGCCGGCGGTGAAGTCGCGTTCGGCGGTGAGCTCGGCGCGGCGGCCGAGCTTGTTGCCGAAGCCGCCGACGAGGTCGGCGAGGCCGTCGGTGTCGCGGGTGTCGGTGACCGCGCGCAGCAGCAGGTCGGTGAAGTCGGAGTCCTTCTTGACCGCGAAGAGGCCGGCCGCCTCGCCCTCGTCCGCGTTCATCTCCCGCTGGTAGCGGAAGAGTTCGGGGTCGAGGCCGAGGTCGCCGAGGTGCTCGTTCCAGCGGTCGTGGATCTCCTCCCAGTACACCTCCAGGTGCGGGTACGCCTTGCCCGCCTCCGTGATCGCGTCGCGGAAGCCCTTCATGGTGCGGCGGCGGCCCTGCGCGCCGGAGGCGCCCTCGGCGGACGGGCGGACGGCGGTGGACTCGGCGACGGGGAGGTTGTCGAGGCTGAGGCCGGGGCCGGGGCGGAAGGAGTACCAGGCCTCGGCGAACTTCCGCGGGTCGTTGGAGACCTGGCGGCCGCGCCATTCGCTGGCCTTGCCGACGACGATCAGCTCGCCGGTGAGGGTGTGCTGCCACTCCAGGGCGACGTGGCCGCAGTCGTCGGCGAGCAGGAACTTGCGGAGCACGCCGGAACTCGCGCCGCCGAGGGTGTTGCGGTGGCCCGGCAGCATGACCGAGAAGATCAGCTTGAGCAGGACGGACTTGCCGCCGCCGTTCTCCAGGAAGAGGACGCCCGCGGGCGCGGGGCGGCGCGGCGGGCCGACCGGCTCCTCCTCGAAGAACTCCGCCTGGGTGGGGGCGGGGTTGGGCACGGGCTCGCCGACTCCGCGCAGGTCCAGGACGGTGTCGGCGTAGCGCGCACCGGCGGGACCGATGGAGTAGAGGCGGACCCGGGACAACTCGTACATGGCGAACTCTCGTCGGCTGGTTCGGTGCGGTGGTGACGCGGGGCGGTTACGTGTGGAAGGGCAGGCCGGCGTCGGCGACCAGCTCCAGGTCGTCGCCGTCCGGCGGCGGCAGGAGCGTGGCGGAGCCGTCGGTGACGGGGACGACGCCGAGCTCGAGCAGCTCGGCCATGGCGGCGGTGCCGGCCATGTCGCGGACCTGGAGCTGGTAGCGGGCGGTGGTGCGGTACGCGCCGCCCGCGTCGTCGCCGGTGCGCTGGAGGAAGCCGGAGTCGGTGAGGAAGGCGACCGCCTTGCCGACGATGCCGGTGGTGGAGCCGGCGAGGCGGCGGGCGTCCTTGGTCGCGCCGGTCGCGCTGCGGCGGGCGTAGATCCGCCAGGCGGCCTCCAGGCCGGGGGCGTCGGAGGCGGGGTCGGTGATCTCCCCCTGTTCCTCGGCGCGCTCCTCGAGGCGGCGGCAGGCCTGCCGTACGAAGGCGTCGACGCCGTTGACGGTGAGGCGGCCGATGTACGCGTCGTCGGCGAGGTCCTCGGGGCGGGGGAACGCCATGGCGGCGACGGCGAGATGGGCGAGGCCGTGCAGGAAGCGGTCGGCGGAGTCGGTGTTGGCGCGGCGGGCGTAGTCGCCCATGCGGACGGCGAAGACGGAGTCCTCGCCGGCGGTGACGGCCATGCCGGCGCGTGGCGAGACCTCCAGGACGACGAGGCCGAGGCCGGTGGCGACGGCGTCGGCGAGGCGCGCGAAGGCGGGGTCCTCGCGGTAGCGGCGGAGCAGCTCGGCGTACTCGGCGTCCCGGGCGGGCAGCAGCTTGGGCTGCAGGCCGAAGGAGACGAGCCGCGCCGCGTCGGCGGCGTCGGCGGGCGTGACGCCGCCGCTCGGCGCGGGCGCGGCGGGCGCGGTCTCGGGCTCGCTCCACGCGGCGGCGTGCTCGGCGTGGTGGTCGCTCACGGCTGGGACTCCTCGGCGGAAACGGACGGACGTGGGGTCTTGAGCGGCAGCTCGACGGGCTGCACGGCGGGCAGATCGGGCGGCGGCAGGTCGACGGGCGCGGCGTCGACGAGCCGCACCCCCCGCACGTACGGCCGAGGTGCGGGCGCGGCAGGCGCCCCGACGTCCACCCGGACGATGCGCGCCCGCCGCACCGCGGGTGCGGACGGCTCCCCTGCGGGGTCGTCGTCGCGGGGGTGCGGCGGTGCCGCGGCGTCGCCGTCCTGCGCGTCGGCGACGTCACCGCCGAGCCGCGCAGCCGGCGCCTCGCCGCCCGTCCGCGCGGCCGGCAGCGTCCGCGCGGCCGGCAGCGTCGGCGGGGCCGGATCGATCTGTTCCCGGTGTTCCGTCGTCTGTCCGCTGGTCTGTTCCGTGGTCGTCATGCGGACTCCGTGCGGTCCGCGGCCATGCCGGCGGCGTCGAGGAGGGCGGTGCCGACGATGAGGTCCGCGCCGCCGAATTCGGGGTCGTCGAGCCGGGTGCCGTCGTCGACGGCGAAGAGGAGGCGTTCCTCGCCCTGGCGGTACGCGGTGCCGACCGGGGGGCTCGCCGCGTGGACGGCGAGGAGGGCGACCAGGTACGGCAGGTCGGGGTCGCGGCGCCGGGCGTCGGCGAGCAGGCCGGAGAGACGGCGCGGGGCGTCGTGCTCCAGGTCGAGCAGCTCCATCGCGCTCGCGAGCTGCTCCTCGCTGAAGCGGCTGTCGTCGGGCGTGGCGATCAGGTCCGGCTCGGGCATCTCCGCGCCCAGGTGTTCCCGCTCGACCGGCGGGGTCAGCAGCAGCTCGACCAGGTCACCGACCCGTACCGACACGGGGGTGCGCAGCCCCGTCCCGCGGGCGAAGAACGCGTCGGTGACGCGCGTCGCCTGCTCGACCGGCAGCGGCAGCAGCGGCGCGACGAGCTGCCCGTACAGGTCGATGCCCGCGTACGCCGTCGGTGTCGCGAACGCCTGCCGGTCCTGCTCGGCGCGGAACAGCGGCCCGGCCTCGAGCAGCCGGGACTGCAGCTGGGTGTGGCGGCGGATGCAGTCCTTCACTATGTCGACGAGCTCGGCGGCGCGCCGCTTGTGCTCGGCCGCCTTCGCGTCGGAGGTGGTCTCCGCCTCGTCCCGGACCTTGCGGATGTTCGTGAGGATCGCGTTCTCGTGGCGGTACCGGTCGGCCACGTGGTCGAGCGCCTCCGCGATCATGTCCGGCACCGCGTTGAGCCAGTCCACGGCGCGCACGTTCCGCCGGGTCGCCTCCAGCGTCCGGCGCAGGGTCTCCGCGTACTGGACCGTGCGGTACCGCGCCTGCTCGGCGGCGAGCTGTGCGTCCGCGAGGCGGCCCCGGCTGATCAGGACCTCGAGCTTGACCTCGGCGGCGATCTGCGCGCTGGTGACGTCCGTGTCCAGCGCGCCGACGAGGACGTTGACGGCCTCGTCCGTGGTGCGGAGGTAGACCCCGCCGCCGTAGCCGGGGACCTCCTCGATGAGCTTGAAGTCGTAGTCCCGCCGGACGTACACGCCGTCCGGCCCGAAGGTGCCGTAGACGGCGCGGAAGCCGCGGTCGACGCTGCCGACGTTGATCAGGTTCTCCAGGACCCAGCGGGCCACCCGTTCGTGCTCGGCGGCGGGCCGCCGCGGGGCCTGCGCGGCGACGCGCGGCAGCAGCCGGGCGACGATCTGCTCGTGGTCCGCGCCCGTGTCGAAGTCCATGTTGAGCGTGACGAGGTCGATCGCGGCGAGCGCGACCTCCGCCATGGCGTACACCGAGTACTCGCCGGCCAGGTTCGCCTTGCGCGCGTCCAGGTCGTGCAGCGGGGCGGTGCACGCGAGCGCGCGCAGCCGCCGCGCCAGCCCTTCGTCGGCGGCCGGTCCCTGCGCGGGTCGCGGCCCCGCGCTGAGCTGGGGCGGAACGAGGTCCGTCGAGGCAGGCGATGTCACGGTGCACAGATTAGGTCCTCGCAGTGACAACGGTCGAAACGGCGCAGATACGACCGGCCGCGTCCCGCTCGCCCCAACGCCCCTGCGGGGCCCCGGACGTGACCGGGGTCACGCCCCGCCGGGCTCGGTTCCGGCTCCGGCCGCGTCCACCGAGCGGGCGTAGACCTCGACCAGGCGGTCCCGGGAGTCGTCCAGGTAGCGGGCCAGCAGCCGTTCCGCCGCCGTGCGCTCCCCGTCCCCAAGCGCGTCCAGAATCTCCCGGTTTCGTACGAGATAGGGCTCGTGCAGCGCGCGAGGGTCGGCCACGACGTGGAAGGCGAGCCGGAGTTCGGCGAGGACGCCGCGCATCAGCTCGTCGGTCCGGGCGCTGCCGGCCAGGGCGACGAGCTCGCGGTGGAAGCGGATGTTGGCGGTGGCGACGCCCGTCCAGTCGCCGGCGCGGGCGGCCCGCTCGCCCTCCGCGACCGCGGCGGCCGGCCCGTCGAGCGCGTACGGCGGCCGTCCCAGGCCACGCACCACGGCGCATTCGACGAGGCGGCGGGTGCGGTGGATGTCCTCGACGTCCTCCACCGCCAGGACCCGGACGAACACGCCCCGGTTGAGCTCGTGGACCAGCAGCCGCTCGTGCGTGAGCAGCCGGAACGCCTCCCGCAGGGTGTTGCGGGAGACCCCGAGCGCGCCGCCGATGCTCTCCTCGGAGAGCCGCGCGCCGGGCGGGAAGAAACCCTCGGCGATCCGGGTGCGCAGGATGTCGGCGACCCGTTCCGCCGTACTCGTGCGCCCGAGCAGCGCCCGGTCGCCGGCCAGCTCACCGGCCCACGCGTCGGCCCGTCCGTCAGCACGTCCGTCGGCCCTTCCCTCGGCCCGTCCGTCACTTCCCGCCACTGCGCCTGCCTCCCCGTCTCTCGTGCGGCGTCGAGTCAACCGCAGAAACCAGGACCCGACAACACGCATCTTGTCGGATTGTTGAACAATCCCCTACGGTGACGGCACCGTACGGTCCCCCTCCCCGCACAGGAGACACGCCACCATGACCTGGGTCTCGATCGACCTCAACGCCGACCTCGGCGAGGGTTTCGGCCGCTGGCGGCTCACCGAGGACGAGCAGCTGCTGTCCGTCGTCACCAGCGCCAACGTGGCCTGCGGCTTCCACGCCGGGGACGCGGTCACCATGCGCCGGGTCTGCGCGCAGGCGGCCGAGCGCGGGGTGCGGATCGGCGCGCAGGTCTCGTACCGCGACCTGGCCGGCTTCGGCCGGCGGGCGATGGACGTCCCGGCGGACGAGCTGGCTGCGGAGGTCGCGTACCAGATCGGCGCGCTGGAGGTGTTCGCCCGGGCGGCCGGGACGCGCGTCTCGTACGTGAAGCCGCACGGCGCGCTCTACAACCGGGTGGTGCGCGACGAGGAGCAGGCGCGGGCGGTCGTGGACGGGGTACTGCTGAGCGGCGAGCGGCTGCCGCTGCTCGGACTGCCCGGCTCCGTGCTGCACGCGGTCGCGGAGCAGGCCGGACTCCCCGTGGTCGCCGAGGCGTTCGGGGACCGGGCGTACACGGCGGACGGCGTCCTCGTGCCCCGGGGACAGGAGGGCGCGGTCGTCACCGATCCGGCGCAGGTCGTCGAACGGTCCGTGTCCATGGCCCGGTTCGGCGTGGTCACCTCGCACTGCGGGCGGTCCGTGCCGGTGCGGGCCCGGTCGCTGTGCCTGCACGGCGACACCCCCGGCGCGGTGGCGCTCGCCCGGCAGGTCCGTACGCGGCTGGAGGCCGCCGGGGTCCGGGTGGAGGCGTTCGTATGAGGACGCGTCCGGTCGGCGACCACGGCCTGCTGGTCGAGCTGGACGACGGGGCGCAGGTGCGGGCGCTGCACGCCGAGCTGCTGCGGCGGCGGGCGGCGGGCACGCTGCCGGCCGTACGGGAGCTCGTGCCCGCGGCCCGGACCGTGCTGCTCGACGGCCTGGCCGAGCCGCGCCGGCTGGCGGCCGAACTGCCCTTCTGGGACGTGCCGGCGCTGCCCGAACGGACCGCCGAGCCGGTGGTGGTGCCGGTCCGCTACGACGGGCCGGATCTGGCGGAGGTCGCCGCGCTGTGGGGGGTGTCGGCCGAGGCGGTGGTCCGGATCCACACGGCGGCCGAGTTCACCGTGGACTTCTGCGGCTTCACGCCCGGCTTCGGGTATCTGACCGGGCTCGGCGCGCGGTACGACGTGCCGCGGCGCGCCACCCCGCGTACCTCCGTGCCCGCGGGCTCGGTCGCGCTGGCGGGGCCGTACACCGGGGTGTACCCGCGGTCCTCGCCGGGCGGCTGGCAGCTCGTCGGCCGCACGGACGCGGTGCTGTGGGACCCGGCGCGGGAGCCCGCCGCGCTGCTGACCCCCGGCACGCCGGTGCGGTTCACGGAGGCCGTCCGATGACGGACCGCGCGTTCGCCGTCGTACGCGCCGGGGCGCTGACGACCGTGCAGGACCAGGGGCGGCCCGGGCACGCGCATCTCGGGGTCCCGCGGTCGGGCGCGCTCGACCCCGGGGCGGCGCGGCTGGTCAACCGGCTCGTCGGCAACCCGGACGGGGCCGCGGTCCTGGAGACCACGGTCACGGGGTGCGCGGTGCGGCCGCGCTGCGACGTGACGGTGGCGGTGGGCGGTGCGCCGTGCCCGGTCACCGTCGACGGCCGGCCGGCGGCCTGGGGCGCGGCGGTGCGGGTGCCGGCCGGGGCCGTCCTGGAGGTGGGCGCGGCGGTGCGGGGGCTGCGGTCGTACGTGGGGTTCGGCGGCGGGGTCGCCGTGGAGCCCGTGCTGGGCAGCCGGTCCGCCGACCTGCTGTCCGGGCTCGGCCCGGCGCCGCTGACGGACGGCGCCGTGCTGCCGCTGGGAGCGGCCTCGCCGGTACGGGGGCCGGTCGACGCCGTGCCGTGGCCGGGCCCGCCCGACGTGCTCGTCCTGAGGGCCCGGCTGGGGCCGCGGGAGGGGTGGTTCACGGGTGCGGCGCTACGGACGCTGGCCTCGGCGGCGTACCGCGTGTCCGCGGCGAGCAACCGGATCGGCCTGCGGACGGAGGGGCCGGCCCTGGAGCGGGAGGTTTCCGGCGAACTCCCCAGCGAAGGGATGGTGCGGGGCGCGGTCCAAGTACCGCCGGACGGCCGGCCGGTGGTGTTCCTGGCCGACCATCCGACGACGGGCGGGTATCCGGTGATCGCGGTGGTGCGGGAGGACGACCTGGCCTCGGCGTCTCAGGCCCGGCCGGGGACGCCGGTGCGGTTCGTGCCGTACGCCTGAGGCGCCGGGCGTCAGTGGAAGAGCAGGGAGGCGTCGCCGGCCGCGATCGTGACGGAGCCGGGGCAGAGGAAGAGGCCGGAGGTCTTCGCCGCGGTGAAGGCCTGGTTCAGGTACTTCCGGGTGTCGCCGTCGCGGTTCCACTGCACACCGGTCGCCTTGTAGCGGCAGGAGATGCCGCTCATCTTGACGGTGATGTCGATGGCATCGGCGGTCGCACGGCCGGCGGCGTCGTCGAAGGTGGCGGCCGGGTTGTTGTTGAGGGTGGCGGTGATGCCTCCGGTGCAGCTCAGGTTGCCGCCGGGCGTGTTGATGCTCGTGCGGTCGATGGTCAGCGCGGTGGGCGGGTTGGCGCTGGTGCGGGCGTTGCTCCAGGTGCAGGTGTTGCCCGCGACCACGATGACGCCGTCGACCTGCTGCGTGGCGGCGGGTCCTGCGGCGGTGGCCGCCGTGGCCGCCGCGGCGGTGGCGGTGATGATCAGGGCGGTGACGCACGAGAGCTTGGACAGCTGCTTCATGGTGCTCCTCCTGTCACGTGCTTGTGGGGGTGAGAGGTGCGTGACGGAAGGTCCCACAAGGATGTTGAATTGTCGTGCCCACGTCAAATGATTGGCCGAATGCCGTATCCGGCCGGCACGGTGAGGGGACGCGGCGAGTCGGTCAGCGCGCCACCGGCGCGCAGCCTCCGCCCTCCCCGTCCAGAGGGCCGAACCCCCCTCCACCCGGCGTCCTGACGACCAGGACGTCGTCCGGTCCCACGTCCACCGTGGCCACTCCGTCCAGCCGCTGCACCCTGCCGTCGGCGCGGACGACCTCGTTCTCGCCCAGGCCGCCGGGGGCGCCGCCCTTCATCCCGTACGGCGGTACCCGCCGGTGGCCGGACAGGAGAGCCACGGTCATGGGCTCCAGGAAGCGGAGGCGGCGGGTCACGCCTTCGCCGCCGTGCCACCTGCCCCGGCCGCCGCTGCCGTGGCGTACCTCGAAGGCGTCGACGCGGACCGGGTAGCGCCACTCAAGGATCTCGGGATCGGTGAGCCGGGAGTTGGTCATGTGGGTCTGGACGGCGTCCGCGCCGTCGAAGCCGTCACCCGCGCCGGAGCCGCTCGCCACCGTCTCGTAGTACTGCACGCGGTCGTTGCCGAAGGTCAGGTTGTTCATCGTGCCGGAGCCCTCAGCCTGCACGCCCAGAGCCGCGTACAGCGCGCCGGTCACCGCCTGCGAGGTCTCCACGTTGCCGGCGACGGTGGCCGCCGGGTACGCGGGGGCCAGCATGGAGCCGTCGGGGACCCGGACCTCCAGGGGCTCCAGGCAGCCGCTGTTCAGCGGGATGTCGTCGTCCACGAGGGTCCGGAAGACGTACAGGACCGCCGCCGTCACCACCGACTTGGGCGCGTTGAAGTTGCCGGGCTGCTGCTCCGACGTGCCCGTGAAGTCCAGTACCGCGCGGCGGCGTTCGCGGTCGACGCGGACGGCGACCTCGATCACCGCGCCGCCGTCGGTCTCGTACCGGTACGCGCCGTCCCGCAGCCTCGCGACGATGCGCCGCACCGATTCCGCCGCGTTGTCGCGGACGTGCCGCATGTACGCCCGGACGACGTCGAGCCCGAACTGGTCGACCGTCTTGCCGAGTTCCTCGATGCCCTTCTCGTTCGCGGCGATCTGGGCGCGCAGGTCGGCGAGGTTGGTGTCGGGGTCGCGGGAGGGGTGGGCGGCTCCGGTGAGCAGGGCGCGGGTCTCCGCCTCGCGGAGCCGGCCGTCGCGGACGAGCAGCCAGTTGTCGAAGAGGACGCCCTCCTCGTGGACGGTGCGGCTGAAGGCCGGCATGGAGCCGGGGGTGATGCCGCCGATCTCGGCGTGGTGACCGCGGGAGGCGACGAGGAAGCGCAGGTCGCCGCCGTCGGGGCCGAAGACCGGGGTGACGACGGTGACGTCGGGCAGGTGGGTGCCGCCGTGGTACGGGTCGTTGACCGCGTACACGTCGCCGGGGCGCAGGTCGCCGGCGCGGCGGTGCAGCACTTCCTTGATGGACTCGCCCATGGAGCCGAGGTGGACGGGGATGTGGGGGGCGTTGGCGATCAGGTTGCCGTCGGCGTCGAAGAGCGCGCAGGAGAAGTCGAGCCGTTCCTTGATGTTGACGGAGTGGGCGGTGTTCTCCAGGCGCACGCCCATCTGCTCGGCGATCGCCATGAAGAGGTTGTTGAAGACCTCCAGCATCACCGGGTCCACGTCGGTGCCCACGGCCACCCGGGACGGTCGGGGCGTGGCACGGGTGAGTTGCAGATGGCCCTGTTCGGTGGCCGTGGCCTGCCAGCCGGGGTCGACGACGGTGGTGGCGTCGGCCTCGGCGACGATCGCGGGTCCCGCGACGGTGTCGCCGGGCCGCAGGTCCTCGCGGCGGTGCAGCGGGGTGTCGCGGGGCTCGCCGTCGCTGTGCATGGTGACGGTGGCGTACGGGGCGAGGGGGCCGGGGCGCTGCGAACGGTCGACGGCCACCGGTTCGTGCGGACCCGCGGCCCCCGTCGCCTCGACCTGGACGGCTTCGACGACGAGCGGTTTGTCCATGGTGAAGGCGTACCGGGCACGGTGAACGGCGGCGAACTCCCCGGCCATCGCATCGACGGGGCCCAGCGGTACGGGCAGGCTCGCGTCGGTGCCCGCGTACCGCAGCAGGACACGGGCCCGGGTGCTGATCGCCGCGTCGGGGAGGCCGTCGGCGCGGAGTTCGGCGCGGGTGCGGCTCGCGAGGTCGGCGCAGAGTTCCTCGATGCGGGCGGGGGTGGCGGCGTCGTCGAGCCGGGCCTCGACGGACTGCTCGCGCAGGGCGGTGGCGTCGGCGAGGCCGATCCCGTACGCGGAGAGGACGCCGGCGAGCGGCGGGACGAGGACGGTGTCGATGCCGAGGGCGTCGGCGACGGCGCAGGCGTGCTGGCCGCCGGCGCCGCCGAAGCTGGTGAGGGCGTAGAGGGTGACGTCGTGGCCGCGCTGGACGGAGATCTTCTTCACGGCGTTCGCCATGTTGAGGACGGCGATCTCCAGGAAGCCGGCGGCGACCTCCTCGGGCGTGCGGCCGCCGCCGACCTCCTCGGCGAGGGCGGTGAACTTCTCCCGTACGACGCCGGCGTCGAGCGGCCGGTCGCCGTCGGGCCCGAACACGGCCGGGAAGTGGGCGGGTTGGACGCGGCCGAGCATCACGTTGGCGTCGGTGACGGTGAGCGGGCCGCCGCGGCGGTAGCAGGCGGGTCCGGGGACGGCGCCGGCGGAGTCGGGCCCGACGCGGTAGCGGCGGCCGTCGTAGTGGAGGACGGAGCCGCCGCCGGCGGCGACGGTGTGGATGCTCATCATGGGGGCGCGCATGCGGACGCCGGCGACCTGGGTGCCGAGTTCGCGCTCGAACTCGCCCGCGTAGTGGGACACGTCGGTGGACGTGCCGCCCATGTCGAAGCCGATGACGCGGTCGTGGCCGGCCTGGTGGGAGGTACGGGCCATGCCGACGACGCCGCCGGCCGGGCCGGACAGGACGGCGTCCTTGCCGCGGAAGTGGGCGGCCTCGCGCAGTCCGCCGTTGGACTGCATGAACATCAGCCGGATGCCGCGCAGTTCGGCGGCGACCTCCTCGACGTAGCGGCGCAGGATCGGGGAGAGGTAGGCGTCGACGACGGTGGTGTCGCCGCGGGGCACCAGCTTGATCAGCGGACTGACCTCGTGGGAGCAGCTGACCTGCGGGAAGCCGGCGGCGCGGGCGAGGGCGGCGACGCGGGCCTCGTGCGCGGGGTGGCGGTAGCCGTGCAGCAGGACGACGGCGGCGCTGCGGTAGCCGTCGGCGTGGGCGGTGCCCAGGGCGGCGGCGACGGCGTCCTCGTCGAGGGGGCGGACGAGGCGGCCGTGGGCGTCGACGCGTTCGGGGACCTCGACGACCCGCTCGTACACCGCCTCGGGGAGCACGATGTGACGGTCGAACAGGCGGGGCCGGTTCTGGTAGGCGATGCGGAGGGCGTCGCGGAAGCCCTCGGTGACGAGGAGCACGGTGGGCTCGCCGCGGCGTTCGAGGAGCGCGTTGGTGGCGACGGTGGTGCCCATCTTGACGACGTCGATCCGGTCGGCCGGTACGGGGTCGTCCGGGCCGAGGCCGAGGAGCAGGCGGATGCCGGCGACGGCGGCGTCCTGCCGGCGCGCGGGGTCGTGCGAGAGCAGTTTGCGGGTGACGAGACGGCCGTCGGGGCGGCGGCCCACGACGTCGGTGAAGGTGCCGCCGCGGTCGATCCAGAACTCCCAGCGTCCGGTCATTCCCCCATTCTGGCGCGGGGGACGTCGAGCGACACGGCCGCGAGGGCGGCGGACAGGGCGTTCTCGGCGCGGCGGTCGAGCCGGGCGCCGGTGCCCTGCGCCCAGTGGCGGAGCTCGCCCCCGGCGAGGAACACCAGCTGGGGCAGCAGGTCGTTGCAGCGGCGCAGGACCCAGCCGGTGCCGGAGGTGGCGAGCCAGAGCAGCACGTCGCGGGTGGTCGGCGGGGGCTGCTGGGGTTCGCGGGAGGGCGGCGCGCCGTGGGCCAGGCCCTCGGCGGCGAGCAGGGAGTGGAACCTGGCGGCGATGGCGCGGTGGCCGCGCTCGCCGGGGTGCAGCCGGTCGGCGCTCCACAGGGTGCGGTCGCTGGTCCAGACGGGGTCGGCGAGGTGGAGGTGGAGGGTGCGGTGGCGGGCGGCGAGGGCGTGGACGACGGTGTTGACGGCCCGCTGGCGGCGGGCCAGCGGCCGGGCGAGCGGCGCGGGCAGAGCGAGCATCCGGCCGGGGTCGGGCAGGCAGGCGGTGAGCAGGACGGAACCGGCGGCGGCGAGGTCGCCGCAGGCGCGGTCGAGGTTGCGGGCGAGGCGTCCGATGTCGAAGGTGCGGCGCAGAGTGTCGTTGACGCCGACGACGACGGAGGCAACGTGCGGCCGGAAGGCGACGGCGCGCGGCGTCTGGTCGTCGGCGACGTCCTGGCTGAGGGCCCCGCTGACGGCGAAGTTCCGGAAGTCGACGGGGTGGTCGGCGTCCCCGAGCTGCTCGGCGAGCAGCGTGCCCCACCCGCGCCAGCGCCCCTCGACACGGTCGCCGACCCCTTCGCTGAGGGAGTCCCCGAGCACGGCGAACCGGAGGACGGCGGGCGCGGCGGGCCCGCTGCCCCGCCCCTGATCCGGTCCGTACGGCTCCGGCTCCCGCCCCTCGTCGGGCGGCCCCGCCGGCCCGGGCAGCCGCGGCGGCTCGGGGCTGTCGGGGCGCGCGGGCGGCCGCGAGGGACCGGAGGGGCGTCGGGCGGGGGCATGGGGGGTGACGGGGGCTTGGGGCGCTTCGAGTCCTTCGAGTGCTTCGAGTGCTTCGGTGCAGGGGGTCGGGGCGGGGGCGGGCTGGGGCAGCGGGGGCGGGGTGCTGAGGGTCATCTCGGGGCTGCCTCGGGGGTGAGGGCGTCGTGGGCGCGGAGGAAGGCCGTGGTGGAGCGCTGCCAGGAGAACAGCTCGGCGCGGGCACGGGCGCGGGCCCGGCGTACCGGCTCCGGCTCGGCCAGCAGGGTGCGGACGGCGGCGGCGAACGCGGCGGGGTCGTCGGCGGCCGACGCGCCCGCCGGGCCCAGGACCTCGGGGAGCGCGGACGACGCGCTCGCCACCACGGGCGTGCCGCAGGCCAGCGCCTCCAGGGCGGAGAGCCCGAACGTCTCGGCGGGTCCGGGGGCGAGGCAGACGTCCGCGGAGGCCTGGAGTCCGGCGAGCGCCTCACGGTCGGCGACGTGCCCGAGGAACCGCACCGGCAGCCCTCGTGCCCGCCGTTCGAGCCCTTCCCGCAGCGGCCCCTCGCCGGCCACCACCAGCGCCGCGCTCACGCCGGCGGCGCGCAGTTCGGCGAGCGCGTCGATCGCGGTGCCGGGCCGCTTCTCCACCGACAGCCGCGAGCAGAGCAGCAGCAGGACCCGCTCGCCCTCGGTGTACCGGGCGCGCACCGCCGCGCTGTGCCGGTCGGGGCGGCAGCGCTCCAGGTCCACGCCGAGCGGCGCGCGGACGACGTTGCGGGCGCCGATGCGGGCGAATTCCCGCTCCGCCCACTCTGTCGTGCAGACGATCCGCGAGTAGGCCCAGGCGCTGCGCCGGTTGAGCCGGTCGGCGACGCGCGTGGCTGCCGCCTTCGGCACGCCCCAGGTGCGCAGAACGCCGTCGGCGGTCTCGTGGGAGACCATCACGGACGGGACGCGGGCGCGGCGCGCCCACTCCCCCGTCCAGCGGAGCGTGGTGCGGTCGTTGACCTCCAGGCGGTCCGGGGCGAGCTCCTCCAGGAGCCGCTGGACGCGGCCGCGGTCGGAGAGCACCCGGTAGCCGCCGGTGCCGGGCAGGACGGCGCCGGGGAGGGTGATGACCCGCCCCTGCTCGGTGACCCGGTCGTCGGCCTCCGTGCCGGGCACGATCAGCACCGGTTCGTGCCCGGCGGCGAGGTACCCGCGCCCGAGCCGGTCGAGCGCGGTGCGCAGCCCGCCGGAGGTGGGCGTGACGAAGTTGGCCACGCGCACGATCCGCAACCCGCCGGAGGCGTCGGGCCCGGCAGCCGGTTCCGCCGCGCCCGATTCCGGCGCGCCCGGCGCCGGCGCGTACTGCTCCGGCACGGTCGGCGCGTCGTCCCGGAGACCGACGACCGCCCGCGCTCCCGCCGTCCGCGCCCCCTTCACGCCGCCACCGCCGTGCGTCGGGCCTCCAGGACCTCGGTGTAGTGGCCGAGCAGCTGGTCCCCGATCGCCTCCCAGGTGCGCTGTTCGACGGCCGCGCGGGCGGCCCGGCCGTAGACGGCGCGCAGGTCCGGGGAGGCGGCCAGGGTCGCCAGGGCCGAGCTCAGCGCGGGGCCGTCGTTCGGGGGGACCAGGAAGCCGGTGGTGCGGTGGTCGACGAGGTCGAGCGGGCCGCCGGCGGCGGGGGCGACCACGGGGACGCCGCTCGCCATGGCCTCCTGCACGGTCTGGCAGAACGTCTCGTACGGGCCCGTGTGCGCGAACACGTCGAGCGAGGCGAAGATCCGGGCCAGCTCGTCGCCGGTCCGCCGGCCCAGGAACACCGCGCCGGGCAGCGCCGTCCGCAGCCCGGGCTCGCTGGGCCCGTCGCCCACCACCACGACCCGCAGCCCGGGCAGCCGGCACGCCCCGGCCAGCAGCTCGACCCGCTTCTCGGGCGCGAGCCGGCCCACGTACCCGACCAGCACCTCGCCCCCGGGCGCGAGGTCCCGGCGCAGCGCCTCGTCGCGCAGTTCGGGGCGGAAGCGCACGGTGTCGACACCGCGCTGCCACAGCCGTACCCGCGGCACGCCGTGCTCCGCCAGGTCCCGCACCGCCGCGCTGGACGGGGCGAGGGTCCGGTCGGCGGCGGCGTGCACGGTGCGCAGCCGCCGCCACGCGGTGCCCTCGCCGGCGCCGACGTAGGTGCGGGCGTACCCGGCGAGGTCGGTCTGGTAGACCGCCACGGCGGGGATGCCGAGCCGCGCCGCGGCCGTCATGCCCCGCACTCCGAGCACGAACGGGCTGGCGAGGTGCACCAGGTCGGCGCGGTGCGCGGCGATCGCGGACGCCACCCGGCGGCTCGGCAGCGCGACTCTGACCTGCGGGTATCCGGGCAGCGGGAGGGACGGGACGCGGACCACCGGACAGGGTGCGGCGGCGTCCGCAGCTTCGGCCGCGCCGTGGGGCGCGGCGGGGGCTATGACGAGGGGGTCGTGGCCGCGCCGGACGAGGTGCCGGGCGGTCTGCAGGGCGCAATGCGCCACACCGTTGACGTCGGGGGGAAAGGATTCGGTGACGATGACGACACGCATACCCGTGTTGTCGTCGCGTCCGGGGTTCCCCCGCCAACGTGGATCTTTCTCCCCGTCGAACGTCCCATGAGCGTTTCCCCCGGGGCGCGTGGGGGCGGTCGCCGGGGGCGCGGGCCAGGAGCACATTCGGCGTCACCCGCCCCGCACCCCGTACACGCCGGGGGCGGGCGGGCGGCGGCCTAGACCTGCAGGTCGGGGCCTATGCGGTTGCGTACCGCGGTCTGGACCTCGGCCTCCTCGGCCGGGTCGGCGGCGAGCCGGCGCAATCGCTCGGCCACCCGGACGTCGCCGGTCTCGGCGTGCTGGGCGGCCAGCTCGCGGGTCGTCTCCTCGCAGTCCCACAGGCACTCGACGGCGAAGCCGGTCGCGTACGTGGGGTCGGTCGCGGCGAGCGCGCGGGCGGTGCGGCCGCGCAGCTCGGACGAGGAGGTCTCGCGGTAGACGTGGCGCAGGACGGGCGCGGCGCAGCCGATGCCGAGCCGGCCGGCGCCGTCGACGAGGGCGTACAGGGCGGTCGCGTCGGGGCCCTCGGAGCGGACGGTGCGCCGCAGCGCGCCGAGCACGAGCGGGGCGTCCTGGGGCGCGCCCCGGTCGGCGAGCACGGCGGCGGCGGACGCGCCGAGCGCGTCGGGCCGCTGCACCCAGCCGCGGGCGCGGTCGACGGCGGCTTCGCCGCACATCCGCTCGAAGGCGCTGACGGCGGTGTCCGAGACGATCCGGGAGGGGTCGGTCGTCGCGGTCTCGATCAGGTCGAGCACGGCCGGGTCACGCGCTTCGGCGAGGTAGTGCAGGGCGGCGCAGCGCGCCCCGTCGGGTCCGCTGCGGGCGGCCTCGACGATGGCGGGCCGGTCCTCGGGTCCGGCGACGGCCTTCAGGCAGCGGGCGGCGGGGCCGTGCAGCTCCGTTCCGCGCTCCAGGCCCTGCTGGGCCCAGTCGAGGACGGCCTGGACGCTCCAGCCGGGGCGGGGCCCGGTGGGCCGCATCTGCCGCTGCCAGCGGTCGAAGGAGCCGCGTTCCCCGGCGGCGCGCACGCGGGCACCGACGCGTTCGCGCGGGTCCTCGGCCCACAGCCGCCAGGGCCGGGGCTCGAAGGCGTCGCGGACGGCGGCGGCCAGGGCGGCGTCGCCCTCGGCGTCGGCGGGGAACCGGGCGAGGACGGGCTCGGCGAGGGTGCGCAGGCCGGCGTCGTCGTCGCGCAGGGCCAGCTCGTCGAGCGCCCAGGCCCAGTTCGCACCGGTCGCCGCGTAGCGCCGGAGCAGGAGGAGGGCGTCCCGGCGGCCGTAGGCGGCGAGGTGTCCCAGGACGGAGAGCGCGAGCCCGGTCCGGGAGTCCTCGGTGTCGAACACGTCCTCGGCCCCGAACAGGTGCGCCTCGATCGCGTCGAGGCCGCCGTGCAGGTCGAGGTACAGGCGTGCGTAGTAGAGGGAGCGGTTCTCGACGCGCCAGTCCTGGCGGGGGTCGAGGAGCACGCAGTGGTTGAGGGCGGCCAGCGCTTCGGCGCGTGGCGCTGCGAGGGCGTGCAGGGTGCCGTCGCCGCGGCCTCTCTGCAGCAGACCGAGCAGTGTGCCGCTCGGCGCTATGACGGGATCGAACATGGAAGGCCTCACATCAAGCTGTCGACGCAACCGTGGAAAACCGGACAGTGGGGTTCACCTAGGCCGCGCAGCAACATGTCGGGCCGCTCGTCGTCCGTCGCTTGATGATGACCATCTTCCTCTGCCTCTCTTCGGTGGCCCCCTGTGGGCTCGTCGTCATGATGACCCAGCGGTTTCCGGACCGCACCCACATTTACGGGACCGCTCTCACCTGCTGTTCAGTACCCGTTCACCGGGATTCGAAGAGTGCCAGGAGCTCGGTCTTGGCGAACATCCGCGCGGTGTCGAGGGCGGACGGAGTCCCGGCTTCCGGATCCGCGCCGCCGGCGAGCAGGGCGCGTACGACGTCGTCGGCGCCCTTGAAGACCGCGCCGGCGAGCGGGGTCTGGCCGCGGTCGTTCGCGCGGTCGGCGTCGGCGCCGCGGGCGAGCAGCGCCTGAACGGCGGCGGTGTGGCCGTGGTAGGCGGCGAGCATGAGCAGGGTGTCGCCCCGGTCGTTGGTCAGCTCCACCGGCACGCCGGCGTCGACGTACGCGGCGAGGGCGTCGGCGTCGCCGTGACGCGCGAGGTCGAAGACCTTGCCCGCCAGCTCGACGACCTCGGGGTCGAGCGGCTCGGGGGTCTCCGGGGCGCTGCTCATGGGTGCACCTTTCACTGGGGCCGGACGAGTGAATCGACAGGGTACTGCCCGTCGTGCGACATGAGGCGGTCCGTCCACGGCAAAGATCACCCGCGGGCGGGACGCGCGTCCGGTCCTCTACCGCACCCCGGGGCTTTCGCCACCCGGAGAACGGATCCTCGTCCGCCGGTCAAGTGAAATCGCCAGCTTTTCACCCGTTTGCACCTTTTATCGCATAGATACTTCCTGTGAACCTGGAAGGACTCATGGTGACTGTCCCCTCAACCAGGAGAACCCCAAATGATCCTGTCCATCTCAGGTGTGGTGCTGCTCGGAATCATCTGCTTCCTGTTCTTCAAGAAAGACGGGATGAAGGCGTCCCACGCACTGGTCAGCGCCCTCTTCGGCTTCTTCCTCGCCGGCACGGCGATCGCGCCGAGCATCACGGCCGGCAGCCAGAGCCTGGCCAGCCTCCTGGGCGGCATCAAGTTCTGACGCCGACGCCCCACAGCCCCTTCCACAACTCCAGGAGTACGACGTGGCCCGGCGACCACTCCCCCGCATTCTGACCAGCGGCAGCGACCGGATCGCTCGCAGTCGAGAGATCGCGCGCACGGCCGCCGACAGCGCCACCGACGTGCTCCATCCGCTGATCACGGTCTCCCGCGGTCTGCGGAAGCTGGCCGCGACCGGCCGCGTCAAGTGGGCCGCGACCCCCAAGGAGCGGCGAGGTCCCACGCTGCTCATGGTCGCGGCCTGCGTCGTGGTCGTCGCGCTCATCCCGTACGGGCCGCTCCTGGCCCTGGTCACGGTGATGGGCGCGGCCGCGTGGAAGGGGCGTGAGCGCCCCGTCGTGAAGACGGGGCCCGACGAGGCGGAGCTGGCGCGGCTTCAGGGCCTGTACGAGGCGCTCGTGCCGTACTTCTCCGTGCCGGACGACCCGGCGCCGCTGTACGCCCACGGGGGCGAGTGGAGCGGCGCGTTCGGCGACCCCGCCTTCGACGACGACGGGCGGCCGGCCCGGCTGCGCATCAAGTACCCCGCGTACTTCACCGACGGCGAGCCGGCCGCGCGGGCCCGGATCGAGCAGGTGCTGCACGCCAAGTCGGGGCGCGGGCGGGAGTACCGCTTCGACTGGGACGAGGAGGGCAACCAGCTGCTCATGACCGTGCTCGCGGCCCTGCCGACCACGATCGCGGCCCAGCGGTTCGTGACGACGCCCGGGGAGACGGTGCTCGGGTTCACCGACGAGGACGCGGTGCAGCGGACGGTGCCGGTGGTCGCGGGCGACGGCGAACAGGACGCGCCCGCCGTGGTGTGGCGTACTGGGCCGCGCTCGCAGGAACCGCATCTGCTGGTCGTCGGCCAGCCGGGCGGCGGCGCGAGCTCGCTGCTGCGGTCGATCGCGCTGCAGGCGCTGCCGCACGGCGACGTGCTGATCATCGAGGGGGCGGGCACGGGCGAGTACGCCTGTCTGACCGGACGGGCCGGAGTGCTGGCGGTCGAGTGCGGGCTGGCCGGGGCGCTGGCGAGCCTGGAGTGGGCGGCGCACGAGACGGAGCGGCGGCTGGTCGCGGCGAACCGGGCGCGGCAGGCGGGTCTTCCGGCGCCGGAGGACACCAAGCGGCCGCTGTGGATCCTGCTGGACCGCCCGAGCGTCCTGTCGTACCTGGCGGCGGCCGACGACCGCACCGACCCGCAGGCCCTGCTCCAGGCCCCGCTGCGGCACGGGCGGGCGGCGCAGGTCACGGTGGTGGTGGCCGAGCAGTTCGACGGTCTGGACGCGATCGGCGAGGCGGTACGGACGCACACCCGGGCCCGCGTGGTCCTCGGCCCGGCGACCCCGGACCGCATCGAGTCCGTCCTGGGCGCGGCCCCCCACACGACCCCCACCCCGGACGTGCCCCCCGGCCGCGGCTACGCCCGCCTGGGCGCCGGCCCGGTCCTGCGCCTGCAGACCCCGGCCACGCCGGACCCGTACGACGACGCGGCCCCGGCTGCCCACCGCCAGGCGGTCACCGCCCTCCTCCCGCCGCGCTCCAGCGCCCTCAGCCCGGATCCGCTCCCGTCCCCGGAGTCGGAATCGGAGTCGACGGCGGAACACGCGATCGTCCGCGCGGAGGGCTGACGCGGGGCTCTCCCCCACCCCGCCCCTTCCGGGGCGCGGTGGGGGATTTTCACGCCACGAACGTGCGCGGGGGTTCCGCGCCGGTGGCCGCGCCGGAGGCGACCAGGCGGGCGGCTGCGGCGAGGCGGGCGGCCGCCTCCTCCGCGACCGGGCCGCCGACCGTGAAGGGCAGGCGGACATAACCCTCGAAGGCGCCGTCGACGCCGAAGCGGGGGCCGGAGGGGACCCGGACGCCGACGCGTTCGCCGACCTCCGCGAGGCGGGAGCCGGAGAGGCCGCCGGTGCGGACCCAGAGGGTCAGGCCGCCGCGCGGCACGTGGAACTCCCAGTCCGGGAGCTCCTTGCGCACCGCCGCCACCAGCGCGTCGCGGTTCTCCCGGGCCTGGGCGCGGCGCAGCGAGACCGCCTCGTCCCAGCCGCCCGTGCGCATCAGCCAGTGCACGCCCAGCTGCTCCAGGACCGGCGTGCCGAGGTCCGCGTAGGCGCGCGCGGCGACCAGTGAGCGGATCACGTCGGGCGCGGCCCGGACCCACCCGATGCGCATCCCGGCCCAGAACGCCTTGCTGGCGGAGCCGACCGTGAGCACGGTCGCCCCGGCCGGGTCGAAGGCGCAGACCGGACGCGGCATCTCCACGTCGTCGTCCAGGTACAGCTCGGTCATCGTCTCGTCGACGACGAGGACCGTGCCGGCGGACCGCGCCGCGTCGACGAGCTGCCGGCGCTGGTCCTCGTCGGCGAGCGCGCCGGTCGGGTTGTGGAAGTCGGCGACCACGTACGCGAGCCGCGGCGCCGCGTCCCGCAGCACCTGCCGCCAGCGGCTCAGGTCCCAGCCGCCGAGGCCCTCGGCCATGGCGACCGGCACGAGGCGGGCACCGGCCTCGCGCATCAGCTGGAGGATGTTCGCGTAGGAAGGGGACTCGACGGCGATCCGCTCGCCGCGCCCGGCGAACAGATGGCAGATCGCGTCGATCGCGCCCATCGCCCCGGTCGTGACCATGATCTGCTCGGGCATCGTCGGGATGCCGCGCCGCGTGTACTGGTCGGCGATCATCTGCCGGAGGACGGGAAGCCCGGCCGGGTAGTCGCCGTGCGTGTGCGCGTACGGCGCCAGCTCCTCGAGCGCGCCCTGCACGCTGCGCGTGAGCCACGGCTCGGGCGCGGGCAGCGCCGCGCAGCCGAGGTCGATCATCGAGCCCAGCGACTCCGGCGGCAGCGGTTCGAGGCCGCGGGCGGGCAGCGGGTTGCCGGCGGGCACGGCGGTCCAGCTGCCGGCCCCGCGCCGGGACTCCAGGAAGCCCTCGGCGCGCAGCGCCTCGTACGCCGCGGCGACCGTCGTCCGGCTCACGGTCAGCGCGAGCGCGAGCTCCCGCTCGGCGGGCAGCCGGGCTGCGACCGGGACCCGGCCCTCCAGGACGAGCATGCGAATGCCGTCGGCCAGCGCGCGGTAGGCGGGCGGCTTGCGGGCGCCGGGGCCCGCGGGCCGCGGCTGCTGCGCCTGGAGCTGCCGCGCCAGCTGCGCCGCACCCACCGCTGAAGTCCACTCAGCCATGGAATTCAGTCCACCTTCCTCGGATTGGCCATGGTTGGCATCTCGTCCCCCGCCACAGAGTGTCATGTGCCAGTCCACATCCACCAGACAGGGGGGCAATTCCATGTCCATCGCCTCCGGCCTCCGAGGCCGGCACCTGACCCGCCGTCTCACCCAGCTGTACGCGGGACTGGCGCTGTACGGCGTGAGCTCGGCGCTTCTCGTGCGCGGCGGGCTCGGCCTGGAGCCCTGGGGCGTGCTCCACCAGGGTCTCGCGGAGCGGACCGGTCTGACCATCGGCATCGTGTCGATCATCGTCGGCGCGGTGGTGCTGCTGCTGTGGATCCCGATCCGGCAGAAGCCCGGCCTGGGCACGGTCTCCAACGTGTTCGTGATCGGCATCGCGATGGACGCCACCCTCGCCCTGGTCCCCGACGCGCACGGCCTGCCCTCGCGGATCGCCCTGATGGTCGCCGGCATCGTCCTGAACGGCCTGGCCACCGGCCTGTACATCGCCGCCCGTTTCGGACCGGGCCCGCGGGACGGCCTGATGACCGGTCTGCACCGGCTCACCGGCCGCTCGATCCGCCTGGTGCGCACCGCGATCGAGGTGGCCGTGGTGGTCACCGGCTTCCTGCTCGGTGGCTCCCTCGGCGTCGGCACGGTGCTCTACGCGCTGAGCATCGGCCCGCTCGCGCAGTTCTTCCTCCGCTTCTTCGCCGTCCCCGAAGAGGGCGCGAGCAGCAGCGTCGTAGCCTCCGCGACACCGAAGCAGGTCATACTGCGGCCGTGACTCGCGTACGCCACCCTTACCTGGACCACCCGGCCCCGATCCCGTTCGCCCATCGCGGCGGCACGGCGGACGGCCTGGAGAACACCGCCGCCGCCTTCCGGCGCGCCACCTCGACGGGCTTCCGTTACTTCGAGACCGATGTGCACACCACCTCGGACGGGGTGCTGGTGGCCTTCCACGACAGCACCCTGGACCGGGTGACCGACACCTCGGGCCGCATCCGCGACCTGCCGTGGAGCGCGGTGCGCGAGGCGCGGGTGGCCGGCAAGGAGCCGCTGCCGCTGTTCGAGGACCTGCTCGACGAGTTCCCCGAGGCCCGCTGGAACGTGGACCTCAAGACGGAGACCGCGCTGCAGCCGCTGGTCGACCTGATCCGCCGGACCGGCGCCTGGGACCGGATCTGTGTGGGCTCCTTCGACGAGGGCCGGATCGCCCGGGCGCAGCGCCTGGCCGGACCGCGGCTCGCCACCTCGTACGGGGTGCGCGGCGTCATCGGGCTGCGGCTGCGCTCGCTGGGAATCCCGGCGGCGCTGCGCGCGGGCGCGGTGGCGGCGCAGGTGCCGGAGAGCCAGGGCGGGATCAAGGTGGTGGACCGGCGCTTCGTCCGCGAGGCCCACGCCCGCGGGCTCCAGGTTCATGTGTGGACGATCAATGATCAGGAGCGGATGAACTCTCTCCTCGACCTGGGTGTCGATGGCATCATGACCGATCATCTGGAGACGCTGCGCGACGTCCTGACCGATCGGGGCGTCTGGAGTTGAGCGCGCGTCTGCCCACGGGGACGCACGAGGGGACCGCGCACACGTGACCACTGACACCGCCGAGGAGCCGGACGGCCTGACCGGCGTGCTCGAGCGCCGGCGCGAGCAGCGCGGCTGGTACTTCTACGACTTCGCCTGCTCGGTGTACTCGACGAGCGTGGTCACCGTGTTCCTCGGCCCGTATCTCACCGCGGTGGCCAAGTCGGCCGCGGACGCCGAGGGCTTCGTGCATCCGCTCGGGATACCCGTGCGGGCCGGCTCGCTGTTCGCGTACGCGGTGTCGGCCTCGATCCTCGTCGCGGTGCTCGTGATGCCGCTGGTCGGCGCGGCGGCCGACCGCAGCGGCCGGAAGAAGCCGATGCTCGCCGCCGCGGCCTATACGGGCGCGACCGCGACGACCTGCATGTTCTTCCTGGGCGGCGACCGCTATCTGCTGGGCGCGTTCCTGCTGATCGTGGCGAACGCCTCGCTGTCCGTGTCGATGGTGCTGTACAACGCGTATCTGCCGCAGATCGCGGCGCCCGAGGAGCGGGACGCGGTCTCCTCGCGCGGCTGGGCGTTCGGCTACACGTCGGGCGCGCTGATGCTGGTGCTCAACCTGGTCCTGTACTCGCAGCACGACGCGTTCGGGCTGAGCGAGGGCACCGCGGTGCGGATCTGTCTGGCGTCGGCCGGCCTGTGGTGGGGCGCGTTCACGCTGGTGCCGCTGAGGCGGCTGCGGGACCGGCAGACCGGGCCCGCGGTGCGGGATCACGCGGTCGGCGGCGGCTGGAAGCAGCTGATCGCGACGCTGAAGGACATGCGCCGGCATCCGCTGACACTGTCGTTCCTGGTGGCGTACCTCATCTACAACGACGGCGTGCAGACCGTGATCTCCCAGGCGTCGGTGTACGGCTCGGAGGAGCTGGACCTGGAGCAGACGACGCTGATCACGGCGGTGCTGCTGGTGCAGGTGCTCGCGGTGGCGGGCGCGCTGGGGATGGGCCGGCTGGCCCGAACGTACGGCGCGAAGCGCACGGTGCTGGCCTCGCTCGCGGTGTGGACGCTGATCCTGGCGGCGGGCTACTTCCTGCCGGCCGGGGCGCCGGTGGCGTTCTTCTTCCTGGCGGCGGCGATCGGTCTGGTGCTCGGCGGCAGCCAGGCGCTGTCCCGCTCCCTGTTCTCGCACCTGGTGCCGCGTGGCAAGGAGGCGGAGTACTTCGCCGCGTACGAGATGAGCGACCGGGGTCTGAGCTGGCTGGGGCCGCTGGTGTTCGGTCTCGCGTACCAGCTGACCGGCAGCTACCGGGATGCCATCATCTCCCTGGTGATCTTCTTCGCGCTCGGTTTCGTGCTGCTGGCGCGAGTGCCGGTGCGGCGTGCGATCGAGGCGGCGGGCAACCCCGTTCCGGAGCGGATTTAGACGTCGGAACGAAAGTCCGGTAGTGTACACCTTTGGCCTGCCAGCCGGACCGTTACTGCGCGCCAACTTTGCGAAGGCGCTGGGTGACATCTGCTGCCAGATGTGACAAACCGGGCACTGGTGGGTACAACAAGGGGCGGCACGACGGGCGACGCATGACCCGCAACGGGAATCTTTACCGCCGACCGGACGTTGACCGGATGACGACGACAGCGACACCTGTCCTGTGGGCGACAAGCCCGGGAGGCACGATTCATGAGTGAGCGAGCTCTTCGCGGCACGCGCCTCGTGGTGACCAGCTACGAGACCGACCGCGGCATCGATCTGGCCCCGCGCCAGGCGGTGGAGTACGCATGCGAGAAGGGGCATCGTTTCGAGATGCCGTTCTCGGTCGAGGCGGAGATTCCGCCGGAGTGGGAGTGCAAGGTCTGCGGAAGCCAGGCACTCCTGGTGGACGGGGACGGCCCCGAGGAGAAGAAGGGCAAGCCGGCGCGTACGCACTGGGACATGCTCATGGAGCGGCGTACCCGCGAGGAGCTGGAGGAGGTGCTGGCCGAGAGGCTGGCGGTCCTGCGCTCCGGCGCCATGAACATCGCCGTGCATCCGCGCGACAGCCGCAAGTCGGCCTAGCGGACAGCCACGGCACAGCAACACGCCGCGGGGCCCGGTACACGTTCAGGGTGTACCGGGCCCCGCGGCGTTCGCACATGCCGACCTTCGCGCACAGGTCGACGAAGGGCCGCCCTGCCGAGCAGGGCGGCCCTTCGGCTGTCAGGGGATCAGCGGCGGCCGGGGCCGCTCGGGGCCGCGGGGCTCCTGCGGCGCGTCGTCGCGGATGACCTCACCCTGCACGACCTTCCCGTCCGGCCGGTGAATACGGGCCTGCTGGAAGGCGTCCTGGAGGCTGCCGGGCGCCGCCGCGGCCATCCGGCGCTCCACGGCCTTCTCCGCGTACCGGCCGAGGGCCGAGCGGATCTGCGGCACGAGCAGCAGCAGGCCGGCCGCGTCGGAGATCAGGCCGGGGAGCATCAGGAGCAGACCGCCCAGCATCAGGAAGCCGTTGCGGTCGGCCGCGCCGTCACGGCGCGGGGCGTCGGGGAAGCGGCCGCTCTGCGCGGCCGCCTGGGCCTCCTTGAAGGCGCCGGAGAGGTTGGCGAACGCCCGCCGGCCGGCCTTCTTGACGACGGTGGCGCCCAGCACGACGCCGCCGACGAGGACCAGGAACACGGTCAGTCCGCCGGCCGCCCGCGCCACGACCGTCAACAGCCAGATCTCCAGGACCAGCCAGACGGCGAGGGCGAGCGGGAGGAAGGTGCGCAGGCGGGAGCGCTTCGGGGCGAGGGGAGGCGGTGCGCCGGTCGTCATGCCCCCCAGTGTGCCTGGCCGCCCGCAAGAACGTCGTAAAGGAGAGTTCAGGCCCCGGGCCCGACAGGAGGGTTCAGCTGCCGGAGCTGCGGCCGAGCCGCTTGCCGACCTTGCGGGCGCGGTCCCCGATGCCCCAGCCGGCGACCCGCCAGACCGCCTCGACGAGGATGTCCTTGCTCATCTTGGAGTCGCCGATCTCGCGCTCCACGAAGGTGATCGGGACCTCGACGACGTGGTAGCCGGCGGCGACGGCGCGGCGGGCCAGGTCGACCTGGAAGCAGTACCCCGCCGAGACGACCTCGTCCAGGCCGAGGCCCTCCAGGGTCTCGCGCCGGAAGGCCCGGTAGCCGCCGGTGACGTCGCGCAGCGGCAGGTCGAGCAGGACGCGGGAGTACAGGCTGCCGCCGCGGGAGATGATCTCGCGGGACTTGGGCCAGTTGACGATCCGGCCGCCGGGCACCCAGCGGGAGCCGAGCACCAGGTCGGCGCCCTTGAGGGCGGTGAGCAGCCGGGGCAGCTCCTCGGGCTGGTGCGAGCCGTCGGCGTCCATCTCGACGAGCACGCCGAAGTCGTGCTCGATGCCCCAGCGGAAGCCGGCGAGGTACGCGGCGCCGAGGCCCTCCTTGCCCTTGCGGTGCAGGACGTGGACCTGGTCGTCGTCGGCGGAGAGCTCGTCGGCGAACTTGCCGGTGCCGTCGGGGCTGTTGTCGTCGGCGACCAGGATGTGCGCCTCGGGGACCGATTCCCGCACCCGGGCGACGATCGGCTTGATGTTCTCGGCCTCGTTGTAGGTCGGGATGATCACCAAGACCCGGCCGAGCGGGCCGTACCGTCGCTGCCCACCGTCGTTCACTGCTGCCCCTTTGACGTCCGTACGCGAGTGCCCACCATAGCGAGGTCTGCTCGAAGGTCGGCATGGGTAGGGGCTCGAAGGTCGGCATGGGTAGGGGCCCGGCGTCCTTCGGGCCGACCTGGGACCCGCTGGCTGCGGGTCGGCCGAAGGCCGTTGTCTACTGAACGCCCGGGCCCCACCCGGATCGCACCCTCCGCCGGAAAAACCTTCCCTCGCCCCCGAGGCACGGACGCTGAACCTGGCTCCGGGGTTGCGTCCGCGCCTGTGGCGGCGCGTGCGTTCCCCATGACCCAGCGGCGTTCGGCGACTGCGTGGAAGTGAACCGGTCGGACGTCCCGTGGTGGACGCGCCGAACCTACCGGCCGGTGGCGGCTTCCTGTCAACACTCGTTTGACCTGGGCGGACGGACAGAAGGGACCGGCCTGCGACGAAGATCCGCAGGTCGCGGCAGAGCCTCCGACCTCCCGCGCCAGGGTGCGAAATGTCCTGATGTCACTCGTTCAGGCGCATGAAGACGGTTTGTCCGCCGACCACCGTCCGAAGGCAGACGGGGAGTTCGCCGCCCGGGGTCAGATCGGGCAGACCGGGCGTGCCGGACCGCGGATCGGTGGACCAGCGGGCCACCCGGTCGTCCGGCGCCTGCACCACCAAATCGCCGGTGCGCCAGACCGCGTAGTCGGCCGGGGCGCCGGGGACCAGAGCGCCCGCGTCGTCGACGCCGGCCGCCCGCCAGCCGCCCCGGGTGTGGGCGGTGAACGCGGCCCGGACGGAGACCCGGTGCTCAGGAGTGCGGTGGAAGGCGGCGGCCCGTACCGTGCCCCAGGGGTCGAGCGGGGTCACCGGGCTGTCCGAGCCGAGCGCCAGCGGGACGCCGGCCCGCAGCAGCGCCGCGAACGGGTTGAGGGTACGGGCCCGCTCGACGCCGAGGCGCTCCGCGTACATGCCCTCGTCGCCGCCCCACAGCGCGTCGAAGGCGGGCTGGACGGAGGCGGTGAGCCCGAGTTCGGCGAAGGCGGCGACGGTCTCCGGCGTAAGCATCTCCACATGCTCGACGCGGTGCCGGGCGGCCCGGATCCGGCCGAGCCCGAGCTTCTCGGAGGCGGCCCGCACGCCGTCGACGACCGAGGACACCGCGGCGTCGCCGATGGCGTGGAAGCCGGCCTGCAGCCCGGCCTCGGTGCAGGCCACCACGTGGGCGGCGACCGCGGCCGCGTCGAGGCGCTCCGCGCCGGTGTGACCGGCGTCGGCGTACGGCTCGTGCAGACAGGCGGTGTGCGAGCCGAGCGAGCCGTCGACGAACAGATCGCCGGCCGCGCCGCGGGCGCCGAGCGCGCGGGCCCGCTCGACGTCGAGGTCGGCCCAGTAGCCGACGATCCGCGGGGCGGGGCCGTCGAGGGCGAGCAGTCCGGTGAAGTCGCCCTCGGAGGAGATCTGCGGGCCGCCGCACTCGTGGACGGTGCCGATGCCGAGGGAGGCGGCACGGGCCAGCGCGGCGCGCTGGGCCTCGGCGCGCTGGGCGGGCGCGATCGCGCCGTACGCCGCGGCGCGCACGGCGTGGTGGGCGTCGCCGGTCAGCGGCTCGCCGTCGCGGAAGCCGTCGAGGGCGCGGACGCCGGGGACGAGATCGAGCAGCGCGGTGGTGACCACCGCCGAGTGCACGTCGATCCGGGTGAGATAGAGGGGACGGCCGCCGGTCAGCTCGTCGAGCTCCTCGCGGCGCGGGGCGCGCCGTTCGGGCCAGCGGGCGGCGTCCCAGCCGTGGCCGACGAGGATCCGGTCGCCGGGCCGGGCGGCGGCGTACGCGCGGATGCGCTCGGCGGCGTCGGCGAGCGAACGCGCGCCGGACAGGTCGAGCCCGGTCAGCGCGAGACCGGTGGCCGTGGTGTGGACGTGGGCGTCGACGAACGCCGGTGTGACCAGGGCACCGTCGAGGTCGATCACCTCGTCGGCGCCGTCGGCGAACGCGTCGGCCGCGCCCTCCGAGCCCACCCAGGCGACGTGCCCGCGCTCCACCACCATGGCGGTGGCGAAGGGATCGGCGGGGCTGTGGACTTCTCCCCGGCGGAGCAGGACGGTGCGGTGCGCGTCCTCGGGCAGACGCTGGGTCAGGCTGTCGCTCATGCGACCAGCCTAGATGCGCGGCGGTCTGGCCTCGTACGGCGTCGAGAGCACCACGGTGGTGCGGCTGGAGACGCCGGCCTGCGTGCGGATCCGGGTGAGCAGGTGCTCCAACTCCAGCGGGGTGGCGACGCGGACCTTGAGGATGTAGTTCTCTTCGCCGGCGACGCTGTGGCAGGCCTCGATCTCCGGGATGTCGGCGAGCCGGTCCGGGGTGTCGTCGGGGGCGCTGGGGTCGAAGGGTTTCACCGAGATGAAGGCGGTGAGGGGCAGGCCCACGGCCTCGGGGTCGACGACCGCGGCGTACCCGCGGATCACCCCGCGCTGCTCGAGCCGCCGGACGCGCTGATGCACCGCCGAGGTGGACAGGCCGGTGGCCTTGCCCAGGTCGGTGTAGCTCATGCGCCCGTCCTTGACCAGCAATTCGACGATCTGACGATCCAGCTCCTCCATGCGGTCAACCTATTGCCCCGGGTGCTGATCGGCACAGCCGGGTGACGCCCCGATGAGCACGATTGGGCGGGTCCGCGGCATGTGGGCGGCACCTGCGACGGGCATGTGACGAATGCCACAGCCTCGCCCTGGAGTGGATCGTGACCTCGCGGTTATACGGCGGGCCCGTTGGGCATTGCTTGCTGTGGTCGAGGCCATTCGTAGACGTGGTCGGCCCACCCGAGGGGGAGTTCTCCATGCAGGAGCCTGTTGATTCCGTCGTGACCTCCGAGGACGACGTCCTCGACGCGTACGACACCTTCGAGATGTACCGGGTCGTCTGCCCGGACTGCGCCCAGCCGATCGCGCTGCTCGCGGACGAGGACGTGCTCCCGGAGCACGCGCTCTGCCCGACGCCGTGGCACCCGTTCACGCTCACCGTGTGCGCGGGCACCGGTCGCGCGGCGGCGGAGGCCCGGCCCGCGGACGAGACCCTCGAGGTCCAGGAGCAGGAGATGGGTCTTCTGCTGACGCTCCCGCAGGGGCTCGACTGGCGGACGCAGCCCTTCTCGCACGTCGGCGGTCCGGGCTCGCGTCCGATGAAGGCGCGGCAGCTGCGCCGCGCCGCCTGACGGCGGCGCCGGCGCTCGTCGCCATCCGCCCCTCCTACCAGTAGTCCCCGCGCACCATCGCCGCCAGCGTGGCGTGGTGCAGGATGAGGCCGTCCGGATTCTCCGGCACGGCCACCTCTCCGAAGTGCGCCTGCCGGTACGCGACTCTGAGCATCACGATCGCGTGCCGCAGGGCCGCGTAGAGGGTGTGGAACTCCATGTCGCGCGGCGTGTGGCCGGTCAGTTCGGCGTACCGCCGCTCGACGGCGTCGCGGCGCAGGAAGTCCGGCAGTCCGGGCTGTCCGAAGCTCACCGTGAGGTCCTGGAAGAACCGGTGCAGGTAGACGGTCCAGCCCAGGTCGACCTCGCGCGGGGCGCAGCCGGCCATCTCCCAGTCGAGGACCGCGGCCGGTTCGAAGCCGTCGTAGACGATGTTCCCGATGCGGGCGTCCCCCCAGTTGAGTACGGCGGGTCCCTCGTCGGCGGGCCAGTGGTCCTCCAGCCAGTCGAACCCGGACTCGATCAGCGGGGAGGGCACGAGTCCCTTCACCACCCAGGCGTAGTAGGCGCGTTGGGCGTCGACGTGCCGGCGCAGCGGGCTGCCGGGGCCGTCCGGCAGCAGGAACGCGGCCTCCTTCGCCGGGAACTGGTCGTGCAGCCGGGCGAGGACTCCGACGGACTCGGCCTCCAGGCGGGCGCGTTCGGCGTCGGTGGCGGCGTGCAGCCAGTTCCCCTCGTACGTATAGGGCATGACGTCCGGCGGGACGCGGCCGTCGGCCCGTTCCATGACGAAGAACGACGCGCCGAGCGGGCCGGGGTCGGTCTCCAGCCAGAGCACCCGCGGCACCGGCACGTCGGTGTGCTCGCCGACCAGTTGCATGACCCGGTGCTGCCGCTCCATGTCGTACACCGGGAAGATCGTGTACGCGGCGGGGTCGGCGGCCAGCCGAAGGGCGCAGCCGCGGGCGGGGGCGTCGGGGTGGTCGACGGTGAACAGCAGGGTCTCGCTGGACATGCCGTTGGAGCCGGGGACGGCGAGGTCGCCGATGGTGACGCCGGGCAGCCGCGGGTCGAGCCAGGCGGTGAGCCGGCGGCCGAGTTCCTCGGGGTCGCGGGTGGAGGTGCGGGGGCGGGGGGCGGTGGCCATGGGTGGGGTCCTCCTCACTCGGCGACGGCCGCGTAGTCGGCGAAGCCGCTGGGGTCGTGACGGCCGAAGGAACCGTGCTCGAAGATCCCGTATCCGGTGCGGCCGTCGAGGGTGAAGCGGGCGGAGTGGTCGGTGACGCCGAAGGCGGCCATCGGGTGGGCGGCCGGGTCGGACAGGTCGTAGACCCGGCGGTCGGTCCAGTCGCGGCCCTGCCAGCTGCCGTGCTGCCAGTCGCCGGCGGGCGGGTAGCCGGCGCCGACGGCGAGCGGGGAGGAGGCGAGGATCTCGACGCCGAGCTCCAGGGGTTTGCCGGCCGGGTCGGTGAGGTGCACGACGGCGCGTTCGGGGTGGCGGCTGCCGGGTCGGTAGGCGATGTCGGTGCGGGGCCAGCCGAGTTGGGCGTCGGACTGCCCGTCGCGGACCAGGAGGGCGTCGTTGAGGGTGCGGTAGCCGTCGGCGTCCTCCTGGACGACGACCATGACGAAGCGGTCGTCGAAGCGCACCGGGATCCAGAGCCAGTGGAAGCCCTCGGGGCGGAACTCGTCGGCGCGGCCGGGTTCCTCGCCGGGGAGGGGGCGGACGCCCCAGCTGCGGTCGCGGGTGCCGGTCCACTCCCCCGCGGTGACCGTGAACTCCTCGCCGCCGGCCCGGATCACGCCGGTGCAGTGCCCGGCCTGGACGAAGCGGCGGCCTTCGAGCATGAGGCGGTCGCCGCGGCGCTGCACGTGGTGGGGCTCCCAGACGGCGGGGAAGTCGCCGGTCCAGGTGAGGTCGAAGGAGAGCCCGTCGGGGTCGCCGGGGTCGGCGTCGCAGTGCAGGGTGAGCCGCTGGAGGGGTTCGTCGACGGTGATCCGCAGCGGGCCGACGGCGAGGTTCATGCGGTCGTCGCCGAGGGCGTCGGAGGCGCGCACCGCGTGCAGCCGGTCGCCGGTGCGCAGGGTGGCGTAGGCGTCGATGACGCCGGTGTTGGGGTAGACGCCGAGCCCGGCGATGAGCAGGGCGCGGCCGGCGTGGTCGAAGACATGGAAGATGCACCGGTCGTAGGCGTTCCGGTCGCCGCTGACGTGGTGCTTCATCGACAGCGGGGCCTGATGCACGGGGTACTCGTCGAGCGCGACGGGCCGGTCCTTTGACACGTGTGACCTCCAGGTCGGCGAAGGGAAATTGACGGTACGTCAGAAACGGAGGGTCGGCCAGAGTCGTGCACGCCCGGGGAGCCCCTGAGTACACGCCTGGGAGCCCTCGGGTAAGGGGCGAACCTTCGCTCGAATGCGGTCGACG
Source organism: Streptomyces sp. NPDC048604 (assembly GCF_043199435.1). Taxonomy (NCBI): domain Bacteria; kingdom Bacillati; phylum Actinomycetota; class Actinomycetes; order Kitasatosporales; family Streptomycetaceae; genus Streptomyces; species Streptomyces sp. NPDC048604. Next base: position 92,001 of record NZ_JBICVX010000018.1, on the reverse strand, counting down.
GTGACCCCCGCGGGCAGGTGAACGTTGAATCGGGCATGACCTCGACCTACACCGCGCCGAGCGGGTACGGACGCTGGCGCCGGGTGGACACCGGCGCTGAAGAATCGGTTCCGCAGCCGACTCCGCCCCCCGCCGACCCGCCCATCTACCAGGCGATGATCCGCCAGTGGGCGAGCCACGGCCGGACCCTGCCGGGCCGCCGCGACCCGGAGTGGAACCGGCTCGCCGCGGCGCCCGTCTGGTCCGACCGCACCGTACGGGCCAGCGGGGTCAGCGGGACTCTGGTCCCACGACGTGACGAGCGATGACCATCCGCTGGATCTGGTTGGTGCCCTCCACGATCTGCAGCACCTTCGCCTCGCGCATCAGCCGCTCCACCGGGAAGTCGGCGGTGTAGCCGTAGCCGCCGAGCACCTGCACCGCGTCGGTCGTCACCTGCATCGCCGTGTCCGAGCAGGACAGCTTGGCCATCGCCGCCTCCCGGGCGAACGGCAGTCCCGCGTCGCGCAGCCGCGCCGCCTCCAGGTACAGCGCCCGGCCCGCCGCGATGCGGGTCGCCATGTCCGCGAGCAGGAAGCGCAGCCCCTGGAAGTCGGCGATGGGCCGGCCGAACTGGCGGCGCTCCCGCGCGTACGCCACGGCCTCGTCGAGCGCGGCCTGCGCCACCCCGATCGCGCAGGCGGCGATGCCGAGCCGGCCGGAGTCCAGCGCGGCCAGGGCGATGGTGAAGCCCTGCCCCTCCTCGCCGATGCGGCGCGCGTCGGACACCCGTACCCCGTCGATGTGGACCTGGGCGGTGGGCGAGCCCTTCATGCCCATCTTCCGCTCGGGGGCCGCGGCGGAGAGCCCCGGGGCGTCGCCGGGCACCAGGAAGGCGGTGATCCCCCTGGGACCGGGGCCTCCGGTGCGGGCCAGCACCGTGTAGAAGTCGGCCACGCCGCCGTGCGTGATCCACGCCTTGGTGCCGTCCAGCACCCAGTCCCCGCCGTCCCGTTCCGCGCGGGTGCGCAGGGCGGCGGCGTCCGAGCCGGACGACGGCTCGGACAGGCAGTACGCGCCGAGCAGCCCGCCGCCGAGCATCGCGGGCAGCCGGGCGGCCCGCTGCTCCTCCGTCCCGAAGTGGGCCAGCGCGTGGCAGGACAGCGTGTGCACGCTGACGCCGAGGCCGACGGTGAGCCGGGCCGCGGCCAGCTCCTCCAGCATCTGCAGATAGACCTCGTACGGCTGGTCGCCGCCGCCGTACGCGGAGTCGTACGGCAGCGCCAGCAGGCCCGTCCCGGACAGCAGCGTGAACAGCTCGCGCGGGAATCGCCCGGCGGCCTCCTCCTCGGCGGCGCGCGGCGCGATCTCGCGCTCGGCGAGCTCCCGGACCAGGACCAGCAGGTCCCGGGCCTCGTCGCTGGGCAGCCTGCGGGCCACCGGCTGCGGGGCACGGTCGGACATGGCGGCGCACTCCTCCCTGTCGGGCGCGGCGGCGGCGCGACCGGGGTCGGCGGCGCCGCCGTGACGCACAGGGCCGATGCTGCCCGTCCGGGTTGCGGATCGCGGCGACCGGCGGCTGTGGCGGGAGGAGTATGCCCGTTCGGCGGGATGCTCAGGCCCGGATGCCGACCGCCTCCAGGCCTCCGAACGGGAAGGCCCCACCTGCCCAGTGCCACGACACTCCGCGGTCCGAGACTCGCGCAACCTGCTCAGAAGGTCCAGCGCCGCCTGTCAGCCAGCCATCGCAGGGTGACTTCGCCACACCACGTCTGATGCCGGCGAAGATGCGGTGACCAGTCCGCCGGGGGCTGTGCGCCGGAGACGAGGAAGAAGCCGGAGAGCGCGGCGAGGGCTGCGTCGAGCTGTTCGTCTGCGACTCCGCGGGTGGTGGGATGTTCCGCAAACAGGTTGGTCGCGTCGTGGCCGTCGGCAAACGCCGTGGCGAGGAGCAGCACGAGGTCGAACCAGCTTGCACCGAGGCAGGGCCAGTTCCAGTCGCAGATCCACGCGGCATCAGTGGTGTCGATGAGCACGTTGTCCTGGCGCAGGTCGTGGTGCAAGACGGCATTGCCCGTCGTGGCCTTCCGCCACTGGCTCTCCAGCTCGGCGAGCTGCGGCATGCGCCGGAACGGCACCCACACCGGCAGATCTTCCCTTTTCATGCCGCCTGATTCGAGGTCACGCCAGGCGGTGAAGTCGCCGTGGGCGTCAACTGGTTCGACACCGAGTTCCAGCATCTGCTGTGAGGGGGTGGCGAGCGCCTCGGCCGTCGTGGCGTAGGCGTTCAGAGTGGCATCCAGCTCGTTGGGCTGCCAGGGTTCGGCCGGCATGTGTCCACCGCTGACGGCGTCGAAGCCGAGGACCACCCAGTCGTCCTGTTCCTCGATCCACTGCAGGCGTGGTGCCGGGACCTCCGGAGGGAGCGCCTGGTTGATCATCGCCTCCCTTCGGTAGGAGTTGGCGATCACGGCGTTCGTCTCGCCGTTGACCGCCTTGATGAACTGTGTGCCGCTGCTCCCGTGGGCCACTGCGGCGAAGCCACTGGTGAAGCCGCTGCCCGCGCTTGGCCCCACGTCCACTGCATCACCCAGGTGCCGTGAGATCAGTTGGCGAATGCCCTGTGGAAGATCGCCCCAGCACGGTCGTGCGGCCGTGGCGGTGTACTGCAGGCGTGGGGTGACGATGTTCGGCATTCTGCAAGTGTGGGGGAATCCTTCCCTCTGTTCGAGGGAATTCTCATGCGGCCCGCCGGTGGATTCGAGGTGCGCGAGGGAGGTGGCCACGAGGCGGCCGTGGGGCCACACATGCTCACACCAGGCCGAGCGACCGCAGTGCGCGTTGCTGACTTGGTGCCGGCTCGGCTGGCCAGAAGAGGTAGCAGACACCGCCCGTACCGCTTCTGACCTTGCCGTTTGCGTCATACCTCTTCGTACGGAGCCAGATGTTCTCCCACTCGCGCCGGTCGTAGACCCGGCGGACCGCCTCGTTGCTGGGCGAGGCCGGGTCGTTGGCGACCACGTGGCCGTCCGCGGTGAAGCCGATGACGGTCATCAGGTGGCCGGAGGTGCCGTAGCCCGCGCCGGTCAGCTCCTCCTTGCGGAAGGACTGCGAGGTGATCACCGGGATGCCGGCGGCGATCAGGGTCTCCACGTCGGTGAGCGTGCGCAGCCGGGTGACCACCGCGGTCATCTCGTCGTAGCCGGCGCAGTAGGCGGCGTTGAAGGGCCAGTTGCCGCAGCCCTCGTACTGGTGGTCGTAGGTGTTGCGGGCCGCGTGGCAGACCTGCGGGTCGGCGTAGTCGGGGTTCACCCAGGACAGCTGCTCGGGCGTCGGGCGCCGCTCCCAGTACTCGATGATCATCTGCGAGGACGTGGGGCTGCACCAGGCCTCGCCGCCGTTGTCGTACTCCGGGTACTGGCCGACGTGGGTGTTCTGCGAGTAGCGCGGCACCACGAGCTCCCGGGCGAGGCCGGGCGTGGAGGCGGGGACGGTGAAGCGGTCCGGGACGTCGGAGGCCATGGCGCCGACCCGCCACACGGCGGGCGTGAGGGTCGTGCCGGGCCGGCGGTACAGGGTGAGGCGGAGCCGGTACGCGAGCAGGCGGAGCCCGCTCGCCGCGTCGTCGACGGCGAGGGTGTCGGTCCAGACGGTGCTGCGGCCGTCGGTCTGGTCGTCGACCGAGGTGCGCCGGATGTCGCCGTCGCCGGAGGCCCAGCGGCCGAGGACGTACCAGGGCGTCCAGGAGCCGTCGGAGTACCCGGCGGTCAGCTCGATCTGGAGCCAGGTGCCGGCCGGGGTGCCGGCGTTCCAGGAGGCGATGACCTCGGTGGCCGGGACGGTCGAGGCGTGGACCGGGGAGGTCCACGTGGCGTACTCCCAGGTCGCGCGCTTCCCGGTGTGCGGGTCGGCGTACTCGGTGCGCCCGGCGGGGACGCCGATCACCAGGGCGGGGCGGCGGCCGGCGACCGCCCGGACGCCGGCGGCCTCGCCGGAGCGCCAGTCGGTGTACGTGGTCCAGACGCTGTTGTCGACGAGCCCGGGCTCGGGCGCGTGGCGGGCGGGCGCGGCCGTCCGCGGACGGGATGCGGCGGCGGTGGCCGGCGTCGGCGTCGCGGTGGCCGCGCCCGCGGCGGCGGCCAGCGCGGCGGTCAGCACGGTCCTGCGCGGAGTGGAACTGGTCATGGGACCCCCGGTCGGATGCGGCGGGAACGATGGCGGGCGGGGTGGGCTCGGGCGGTGGTCGGGGCGGGGGTGGTGCGCGTCCTGCGGCGGGCTCGTGGGCGGGTGGGGCGGCGCGTGGAGCGGGGCTCGCGCCGGGTCGCGCCTCGGTGCGGGGCGGGACGGGGTTCGGTGGCGGGTGGGGACGTCGGCGGCGTACGAGGCCGGTGGTGCCGCGGTGTGCCGGACGGATGCTTGCGGCGTACGAGGTCGGTGGTGCACGGCGTACTCGGTCGGTGGTGCGCGGCGTACGAGGGCGGTGCCGGGTGCCGCGGCGCGCGGGCCCTGCGCGCCGTGAACCGCCACTATCGCGCCTGGACCGCGGCCCGGGCCAGCGCTTCGCAGCGCGTGGCGCGAGCAATATTGGTCTCCACCATTGGCGTTCGCACCCTGCTGACCTGCGGCGGCGCAGCTGGCCCTCGATACGCTGGCCCCATGGACCTCCTCGACCGCGCCGCCGCGCTGCGCGCCCTGCCGCCCTCCTGCGGACCCGTCCGGCTCGTCGCCGTGGACGGCCACGCGGGCTCGGGGAAGTCCACCTTCGCCACCCGTCTCGCCGCCGCGCTCGACGGCGCGCCGGTGCTGCACACCGACGATCTCGCCACCCACCAGGAGCCGTTCGCCTGGACGGAGCGGCTGGCGGAGCAGGTGATCGCCCCGTTCTCGCGGGGCGAGACCGCGCACTACCGGCCGTACGACTGGCACGCGCGCGTCTTCGGCCCGCCCCGCCCGCTGCCCGCCGCACCGGTCGTCCTGGTCGAGGGCGTCGGCACCGGCCGCCGGGCGCTGCGCCCGCATCTGGCCGCGCTGCTGTGGATGGAGCGGGAGCCGGAGGCGTCCTGGGTGCGGGGCCGGCACCGGGACGGACCGGAGCTCTCCGCCTTCTGGGACGGCTGGACGGTGGCGGAGACACGCCATTTCGCAGCGGACCCCTCGCGTCCGTTCGCGGACGCTCTGATTCGGGAGCGACAGGTGGGGTACGAGTGGCTCCCGGGGCCTGCTGAGGCGGCCGCCGAGGACCTGATCCTCACGGACCGTGACCGCCCTCGGCCTCCGTACTGAGCAGTCGGACATCGACTTGCCAGACTGCTCCAACTCGGCTTGACCGACGGGGCGTACAGGTCTTACGTTCTCAATGTGCGGCTTTCCGAAGCCGCCGCAGACGCGAAGCCCCCGGTTGTTCCCCCGTGATCGGGGGCTTCGTTCTGCCCGCCTTCGTCTTCTTCCACCGCTCCGCGCAACCCCCCATGCTCACCCAGGGTCACCGTCGGCGGTCCGCCGCAGCTCTCTCCGGAATCGCTCCCGGATCGCTCCCGACGCCTCACTCGACCCCGCGCTGCGCAGGTACGATGCCCCAGGTGCGGTCAAATCCCGTCCACGAGAAGGCGGTTGGGTAGTGGGGGACGCGATGGACAGTGGCGCCCGCGGCGTCCACGCCCCGGCCGAGCTCGCCTGGCTGCGCGGCGTCGACGCGTACACCATGGGCGCGTACCCGCAGGCGGAGGAGGAGTTCCGGACCGCCGTCCGGATCGACCCCGGCATGGCCGACGGCTGGCTCGGCCTGCACGCCCTGCGCATCGACACCACCACCGCGTTACTGCGGATGTACCGCAACCGCGACCGGTTCGGCGAGCAGCGGACCCGGCACCGGCGCACCCTGAACTCCTGGTACTGGCTGGGCTGGTGGGTCCAGCCGGTGCTCGAATCCGCCCGCGATCTGCTCCTCGCTCACGCCTCGCACTGGCTGGACGGCCGGCACGTGCCCGAGCTGGACCGGGCCCTGGCCGGGCTGCCGCCGGTGGACACCGATCCGCAGGTCCGCTTCCTGCACGCCTGCCGCGCCTATCTCGTCAAGGACTGGGACCAGCTGGTCCGGCACACCGAATCCCTCGTCGACGATCCGCTGCTCGGCATCGAGGCCGGCCTCTTCGGCGGCATGGCCCGCGTCCGCCTGGAGATGTTCGCGCAGGCCGAGCCGCTGCTGTCCGCCGCGCTGATGCGCTGCCGCAGCGAGCAGCCGCAGCGCAAGGAGCTGCGGTACTGGCTCGCCCGGGCGCACGAGGGCACCGGCCGCAGCGCCGCCGCACTCCCCCTGTACCGGGCGGTGCACCGGATCGACCCGGCGTTCATGGACACCTCGGCCCGGCTCGCGGCGATCGCCGAGTACGACGGCTTCGACGGCGCGGAGGATCCCGCCGGGTACGCGGCGGTGGCGCTCGGGGGCCTGGGCCAGGACAGCGTGGACGCGGACCGGGCCGAGACCGAGGGCCCGCTCACGGAGCCGCCGCGGTTCGGCGGCGAGCCGCTCCAGCCGCCGCCGGGCGCCCCGCCCGGCGCCCCGCCGGGGACCCCGCCGCCCGCGCCGCCGCCGGACGACGTCCGCGAGAAGGCCGCCGTGCCCGGTCGGCCGCTGCCGCCGCGGTTCCCGGCCGGCGCGACCGACCCGGCGCTGCTGGCCGAGGCGCTCGCGGAGCTGGAGCGGATGGTCGGCCTGGAGCCGGTGAAACGGCAGGTCAAGGCGCTGTCGGCGCAGCTGGAGATGGCCCGGCTGCGGGCCGGGCAGGGCCTTCCGGTGCAACCCCCGAAGCGGCATTTCGTCTTCTCCGGCCCGTCCGGGACGGGGAAGACCACGGTCGCCCGGATCCTCGGCCGGGTCTTCTACGCCCTCGGGCTCCTCGGCGGCGACCATCTCGTGGAGGCCCAGCGGGCCGACCTCGTCGGCGAGTACCTCGGGCAGACGGCCGTGAAGGCGAACGAGCTGATCGACTCGGCGGTCGGCGGGGTGCTCTTCGTCGACGAGGCGTACGCGCTCTCCAACTCCGGCTACAGCAAGGGCGACGCGTACGGCGACGAGGCGCTGCAGGTGCTGCTGAAGCGCGCCGAGGACAACCGCGACCACCTCGTGGTGATCCTCGCCGGATACCCGGAGGGCATGGACCGGCTGCTCGCCGCCAACCCCGGGCTGTCGTCCCGGTTCACGACCCGGGTGGACTTCCCCTCGTACCGGCCGCTGGAACTCACCGCGATCGGCCGGGTGCTGGCCGCGGCGAACGGGGACGGCTGGGACGAGGAGGCCCTGGACGAGCTGCGCTCCATCAGCGGCCATGTCGTCGACCAGGGCTGGATCGACGAGCTGGGCAACGGCCGCTTCCTGCGCACCCTGTACGAGAAGTCCTGCGCCTACCGCGACCTCAGGCTCTCCGGCTACGCCGTCACGCCGACCCGCGAGGACCTGGCCACCCTGCGCCTGCCGGACCTGATGCAGGCGTACGGCGAGGTCCTGTCGGGCCGCGGACCCACGGCCCGCGGCCCCCAGGAGCCGCCGGCCTAGCTAGCCGACGGCGGTGCGGTGCGCGGGGTCGCGGACCTCGCCCACCAGCAGTTCCAGCACGTCCTCCAGGGCGACCAGGCCGACCACGCGGCCCGAGGCGTCCGCCACCTGCGCCAGATGCGTGGCCGCCCGGCGCATGACGGTCAGCACGTCGTCGAGCGGGAGTTCGGAGCCCAGTACGGGCATCGGGCGCCACACGTGCTGCGGCACCGCCCGCTCGCGGTCCTCCAGATCGAGGACGTCCTTCACATGGACGAAGCCCAGGAAGCGTCCGCCGCGCCCGCCCCGTACCGGGAAGCGGGAGTAGCCGGTGCGGACGGTCAGCTCCTCGATCTCCCGGGGCGTCGCCGACGGGGTCACCGTCACCAGCGCCGACGGCGGGATCACGACGTCCGTCACCGGGCGGCTGCCCAGCTCCAGGGCGTCCTCCAGGCGCTCCTGCTCCGCCGGGGCGAGCAGCCCCGCCTGGCCGGCGTCCTCGACGAGGCGGCCGAGCTGGGTACTGGTGAACACCGCCTCGACCTCGTCCTTGGGCTCCACCCCGAACAGCCGCAGCACGGCCCCGGCGCAGGCGCCGAAGGCCGCGGTGACGGGCCGGCAGAGGCGGGCGAAGCCGACCAGCGCCGGGCTGAGGAGGAGCGCGGTGCGCTCCGGGTCCGCCATCGCCAGGTTCTTCGGCAGCATCTCGCCGACGACGAGGTGGAGGAAGACCACGAGCGCCAGGGCGATCACATAGCCCAGCGGATGGATCAGGCCCTCGGGGACGTGGACCGCGTGGAAGACCGGCTCAAGGAGCCGGGCCACGGTCGGCTCGGCGACCGCGCCCAGGGTGAGCGAGCAGACCGTGATGCCGAACTGGGCCGCCGCCATCATCTGCGGCAGGTTCTCCAGGCCGTACAGGACCTGGCGGGCCCGGTGGCCGGGAACCGTCTCGATCTGGCTGCGCCGCACCGAGACCAGCGCGAACTCCGCGCCGACGAAGAAGCCGTTCGCGACCACCAGGAGCAGCGCGAACACCAGTTGGAGGGCGCTCACCGGGCGGCCTCCGGGACCTTCGCGGTCCGCACCAGGCAGACCCGCTCGGCGCGGTAGCGGTCGACCTGGCGGACCGAGAGCCGCCAGCCGGGCAGCTCGGCGCGGTCCCCGGCCGCGGGAATGCGCCCGAGGAGGTCAGCGACGAGACCGGCGACGGTCTCGTACGGCCCGTCGGGCACTTCGAGCCCTATCCGGTGCAGGGTGTGCACCCGGCAGCTGCCGTCCGCCTCCCAGGCGGGCTGTCCGTCCTCGGCGGCGACGGAGGCGAGTTCGGGGCGCTCGTCGGCGGCGGTGTCGTGCTCGTCGCGGACCTCGCCGACGAGTTCCTCGACGATGTCCTCCAGGGTGACGACGCCGGCGGTGCCGCCGTACTCGTCGACGACGACCGCGATGGGCTGCTCGCGGCGCAGCCGGTCGAGCAGCTCCTGCACGGGCAGGGTCTCGGGGACGAGCAGCGGCGCCACGGCGATCCGGCCGACGGGCGTGCGCAGCCGTTCGTCGGCCGGGACGGCGAGCGCGTCCTTGAGGTGGACCATGCCGGTGATCTCGTCGATGCGGTCCCGGTAGACCGGGAAGCGCGAGAGGCCGGTGGCCCGGGTCAGGTTGAGCACGTCCGCCGCGGTGGCGTCGGACTGCAGCGAGCTGACCTTCACCCGCGGCGTCATGACGTGCTGGGCGGTGAGCTCGGCGAGCGACAGGGTGCGCACGAAGAGGTCCGCGGTGTCCTGTTCGAGCGCCCCGGCGCGGGCCGAGTGCCGGGCCAGCGCGACGAGTTCGCCGGGCGTGCGGGCGGAGGCGAGTTCCTCGGCCGGCTCGACGCCGAACAGCCGGACGAGCCGGTTGGCGACGGCGTTGAGCAGGGAGATCACCGGGCGGAACACCGAGGAGAACCGGTGCTGCGGTCCGGCGACGAACCGGGCCACCTGGAGCGGCCGGGAGACCGCCCAGTTCTTGGGGACCAGTTCGCCGACGACCATCTGCACGGCGGAGGCCAGCAGCATGCCGGTCACCACGGCGATCCCGCCGACCACGCCGTCGGGCAGTCCGAGCGCGGTCAGCGGCGGGGCCAGGAGCGCGGCGAGCGCGGGCTGGGCGAGCATGCCGACGACGAGCGAGGTGATGGTGATGCCGAGCTGGGTGCCGGAGAGCTGGAACGACAGCTCGCCGAGGGCCTTGACGACGGTCTGTGCGCGCCGGTCGCCGCCGGCGGCCGCCTGTTCGGCGTCGGGGCGCTCCACGGTGACGAGGCCGAACTCGGCGGCCACGAAGAAGCCGTTGGCGAGGATCAGAACGAAGGCCGCGAGCAGCAGCAGTAGGGGGATGATCATGCCGCCGCCTCGTGGGAGGGGGCGGCGCAGGTACTACCGGACGATCCGTCCATTGCCGGAGGGAGTCACTCCTCGGTTCGCAGGGAGGCCCCGCGGGCCGGCGGTCGGCCCGTGGACGCGAGGCGGTGGCACCGCGTCGGTGCCACCGCCTCCAGATTAGTCACGGCCGGCCGCCCGGGGGCAGGGGGTCGGCCCCGTATGGGGGACCCGGTTTCACCCTCGGCCGGGCCGGGCCCGTCCCGCGGTCAGGCGGTGTCGGGGCCGGTGCCTCGGGCGTCCGCGAGGGCCCGCAGGGCGCGGGCGTCGCGGATGGCCTGCTCCTTGGCGATCCCCGGCTGGATGCCGAGGGCGGGCAGGCTGGTGCCGTCGCTCAGGTCGAGGAACACCCAGGGGTCGCCGGGCCTGAGGTTGACCCGGAGGATCTCCGCCCAGGCCAGCCGGCGGGTGCGGGTGAGGTTGACGACCGTGACGCCCTCGTCGTCGGCCACGACCTTGGGACGGCTGAGCAGCGTCAGGATCCCGAGGAACAGGGCCGCGGTGAAGACGAAACTGACCCGCTCCGCCGGGCTGAGCCGCTCCAGCATCAGCGTGACGGCGGTGATGACGACGAACATCACCGTGCCCAGCGTGAGCAGGACGAACCGGGTGCGCTGCGGCCGGAAGACGACCGGCAGGGCGGGGGTGTCGGGCATGCGCGGGAGTTCCTTCGATGGCGCCGGCGGGCCGTTCAGAGGCGGCAGGCGTGGATGGCCGTGGTGAGGATGGCGCGGGCGCCCAGTTCGTACAGGTCGTCCATGATCTGCTGCGCGTCCCGGGCGGGGACCATGGCGCGGACGGCGACCCAGCCCTCGTTGTGGAGCGGCGAGATCGTCGGCGACTCCAGGCCGGGGGTGAGGGCGACGGCGCGCTCCAGGTGCTCGGCGCGGCAGTCGTAGTCCATCATCACGTAGCTGCGGGCGACGAGGACGCCCTGGAGGCGGCGCAGGAACTGCTGCACCTTCGCGTCGTCGGAGGGCGCGCCGGTGCGCCGGACCACGATCGCTTCGGACTTCAGGATCGGCTCGCCGATGACCGTCAGGCCGGCGTTGCGCAGCGAGGTGCCGGTCTCGACGACGTCGGCGATGATCTCGGCGACGCCGAGCTGGATCGCGGTCTCGACGGCCCCGTCGAGGTGCACGACGGAGGCGTCGATGCCCTGGTCGGCGAGGTGCTTGGCGACGATGCCCTCGTACGAGGTGGCGATCGTCATCCCGGCGAAGTCCTGCGGACCCTCGGCGGTGCCGGGCTTGGTGGCGTAGCGGAAGGTGGACCGGCCGAAGTTCAGCGGCAGGATCTCCTCGGCGTTGGCGCCGGAGTCGAGCAGCAGGTCGCGGCCGGTGATGCCGATGTCGAGGCGGCCGGACGCCACGTAGATCGCGATGTCCTTGGGGCGCAGGTAGAAGAACTCGACCTCGTTCTCGGGGTCGACCGTGACGAGTTCCTTGGACTCCTTGCGCTGCCGGTAGCCCGCCTCATGGAGCATCTCCATCGCAGGTCCGGAGAGAGAACCCTTGTTGGGGACGGCGATGCGCAGCATGGGGTGGGCTTCCTTTGCCTCGGGTGGGGGTTTCGATTCGGGGACGTGCTCAGAGGTGGGCGTAGACGTCGTCGAGGGAGATCCCGCGGGCGACCATCATCACCTGGACGTGGTACAGCAGCTGCGAGATCTCCTCGGCGGCGGCTTCCTTGCCCTCGTACTCGGCGGCCATCCAGACCTCGGCGGCCTCCTCGACGACCTTCTTGCCGATCGCATGGACGCCCTTGTCCACGAGTTCCGCGGTGCGGGAGGTGGCGGGGTCGCCGGTCTCGGCCTTGAGCTTCAGCTCGGCGAAGAGCTCTTCGAAGCTTTTACGGGTTTCGTTCGCCATGATGTCCTAAGAGTACGGGGTGGGGATGCCCTGCTCAGCGCCAGGGTTCGCTCACGGTGCGCAGTGTGGTGGCGGTGGCGACGGCGGCGGTGACCGCTTCGTGGCCCTTGTCCTCGGAGGATCCCTCGAGGCCGGCCCGGTCCAGGGCCTGCTCCTCGTTGTCCACGGTCAGGACGCCGAAGCCGACGGGTACGCCGGTGTCGATCGAGACCTGGGTGAGGCCGTGGGTGACGCCCTGGCACACGTACTCGAAGTGCGGGGTTCCGCCGCGGATGACGACGCCGAGCGCGACGATGGCATCGTAGCCGCGGCCGGCGAGCACCTTCGCCACGACGGGGAGTTCGAAGCTGCCGGGGACGCGCAGCAGGGTCGGCTCGTCGATGCCGAGCTCGGACAGGGCGCGCAGGGCGCCGTCGACGAGACCGTCCATGATCTTCTCGTGCCACTGGGCAGCGATGACCGCGACCCGGAGGTCGCCGCAGTTCTTCACGCTGAGGACGGGTGCGCCCTTGCCGCTCATGTTTCTCCTTGCCGGTCGTGCGTACGGTCGTGCGTTCGGTGGTGTGTCCGGAAGTTACTGGTTGCCGCAGGTGGTGGCGGAGGCGCCGTCCAGCCAGGGCAGGTCGTGTCCCATGCGGTCCCGCTTGGTGGTGAGGTAGCGCAGGTTGTGCTCGCCCGCCTGGACCGGCATGGGCTCGCGGCCCCGGACGTCCAGTCCGTACCGGGCGAGGGCGGCGGTCTTCTCGGGGTTGTTGGTCATCAGCCGGAGGCTGCGGACGCCGAGGTCGGCGAGGATCTGCGCGCCGGCCGCATAGTCGCGGGCGTCGGCGGGCAGGCCGAGCTCGAGGTTGGCGTCGAGGGTGTCGCGGCCGCGCTCCTGCAGCTCGTACGCGCGGAGCTTGGAGAGCAGTCCGATGCCCCGGCCCTCGTGGCCGCGCAGGTAGACCACGACGCCGCGGCCGGCCTCGGTGATCCGCTCCATGGAGGCCTCCAGCTGCGGGCCGCAGTCGCAGCGCAGCGAGTGGAAGATGTCGCCGGTCAGGCACTCGGAGTGGACCCGGACCAGGATGTCCTCGCCCTCGCCGAGGTCGCCGTGGACGAGGGCGATGTGCTCGACGCCGTCGACGGTGGAGCGATAGCCGTACGCGGTGAAGTCGCCGTGTGCGGTGGGCAGGGCGACCTCGGCCTCGCGGCGGACGGTCGGCTCGGCGGAGCGGCGGTAGGCGATCAGGTCCTCGATGGAGATGATCGTCAGGCCGTGCTTGCGGGCGAACGGGACCAGCTCGGGCAGCCGCAGCATGACGCCGTCCTCGCCGGCGATCTCCACGATCGCGCCGGCGGGGCGCAGTCCGGCGAGCCGGGCCAGGTCGACCGCGGCCTCGGTGTGGCCGTTGCGGGCGAGGACGCCGCCCTCCTTGGCGCGCAGCGGGAAGATGTGGCCGGGGCGGACGAAGTCGCCGGGCCCGTACTGTCCGCTGGACAGCATCTGGAGGGTGGTGGCGCGGTCGGCGGCGGAGATGCCGGTGCTGACGCCGTGCGCGGGGCTCGCGTCGACCGAGACGGTGAACGCGGTCCGCATGGACTCGGTGTTGTGCTCGACCATCTGCGGCAGCTGCAGGCGGTCGAGTTCGTCGGCCTCCATGGGCGCGCAGATCAGGCCGCGGCACTCGCTCATCATGAAGGCGACGATCTCGGGGGTGGCCTTCTCGGCGGCGATGACGAGGTCTCCCTCGTTCTCGCGGTCCTCGTCGTCGACCACGACGACGGGCCGGCCGGCGGCGATGTCGCGGATGGCCTGCTCCACGGGGTCGAGCGCGAGGTCGGTGGTGTCCCAGATGGGCAGCGCGGTCATGCTGCACCCCTTTCGTTCGCTTCTCCGCCTGCGCGGCGCAGAGGTGCGGCCATCGATGTCGTCTGCGGCCCGGCGGCCACGCATGCGTCGCTCACAGGAGGGCTCCTTCCAAAGACGGAGCCGTGCGCGTCCGGAGCCACCAGTCGCGCATGCCCCAGATGACGAGGGCGAAGTAGATCACGTAGACCAGGCCGGAGAAGGCGAGGCCGCTGCTGAAGGCGAGCGGGACGCCGACCAGGTCGACGAGCAGCCAGGCGAACCAGAACTCGACCAGGCCGCGGGCCTGGGCGACCATGGCCACCAGCGTGCCGACGAAGATGTACGCGTCGGCCCAGGGGCTCCAGGACAGCGACGGGTACAGGGTGAACAGCCCGCCGACGGCGAGGGTGCCGAGGACCGCGCCGCCGAGGAGCAGCCCGCGCTCCTTCCAGGTGGCGAAGCGGACGGCGATGGAGCCGTCCTGGGCCTGCTGCCGGCCGCGGGTCCACTGGTGCCAGCCCCAGGCCGCGACGGCGATGACCAGGATCTGCTTGCCGACGCCGCCGGCCAGGTGCGCGGAGGCGTACGCGCCGACGAGGATCAGGCCGGACAGGAGCTGGGCGGGCCAGGTGAGGACGGAGCGCCGCCAGCCGAGGGCGAGCGCGATCAGTCCGATCGTGTTGCCGATCATGTCGAACCACTTGATCGGCTGCCCCAGGACGGTGAAGGCCTCGGCGTTGAGCCAGTTCACTGGAGGTTCTCCCGGGCGTTCGGGCCGAGCAGCCGCTCGACGTACTTGGCGATGACGTCGACCTCGAGGTTCACGGCGTCACCGCTCTGCTTGATGCCGAGCGTGGTCAGCGCGAGGGTGGTGGGGATGAGGCTGATGGTGAACCAGTCCTCGGCGGCCTCGACGACGGTGAGGCTGACGCCGTCGACGGTGATGGAGCCCTTCTCGACGACGTACCGGGACAGGTGCGCGGGCAGCGCGACCTTGACGATCTCCCAGTTCTCGGAGGGGGTCCGGTCCAGGATCGTGCCGGTGCCGTCCACATGGCCCTGGACGATGTGCCCGCCGAGGCGGTCGCCGACGGCCATCGGCCGCTCCAGGTTGACCTTGGAGCCGACCTCCAGCGCGCCGAGCGAGGAGCGCTTCAGCGTCTCCGCCATGACGTCGGCGGTGAACTCGCCGTCGCCGAACTCGACGACCGTGAGGCAGACGCCGTTCACGGCGATGGAGTCGCCGTGCTTGGCGTCACCGGTGACGACGGGGCCGCGCAGCCGGAAGCGGGACGCGTCGTCCAGCTTCTCGACGGCGGTGACCTCACCCAGTTCTTCGACGATTCCGGTGAACACGGTCAGCGCTCCTTGATGGTGGCGGTGATGCGGAGATCGGGGCCGATGCGGACGGTCTCGGTGACGTCGAGCCGGAACGCGTCGGCGATGGTGCTGATTCCGGCGTCCTTCAGGGCCGCGGGACCCGCGCCGAGGAGGACCGGGGCGAGGTAGCCGACGACCTGGTCGACGGCGCCCGCGGCGAGGAAGGCGCCCGCGAGGGTGGGGCCGCCTTCGAGGAGGACGGAGCGGACGCCTCGCTCGTGCAGGGCGTCCAGGAGGGCGGGCACGGACAGGCCGCGCTCGGCCCGGGGCAGGCGTACGGCCTGGGGCAGGTCGGTGGCGGCGTCCTCGGCGACGGCGATCAGGGTGGGCGCGGCGTCGTCCAGGACGCGGGCGCCGGGCTTGACCGCGGTGGCCTCGGTGTCGACGACGACCCGCAGCGGCTGGACGGCGTCCTCGATCCCGCGCACGGCCAGGTGCGGATCGTCGGCGCGGGCGGTGCCGGAGCCGACGACGACGGCGTCGGCCTCGGCGCGCAGCCGGTGGACGTCGGCGCGGGACTCGGCGGAGCTGATCCAGCGGGAGGTGCCGTCGGCGGCGGCGATCCGGCCGTCGAGGGTGGCGGCGTACTTCCAGCGGACGAAGGGGCGGCCGCGGCGGACGGAGGTCAGCCAGGCGAGGTTGACCGTCTCGGCCTCGTCGGCGAGCAGTCCCTGCGCGACCTGGACGCCGGCCGCGCGCAGTGTGTCGGCGCCGCCGGTGGCCCGCGGGTTCGGGTCGCCGACGGCGTACACGACACGGGCGATCCCGGCGTCGATCAGGGCCTGGGCGCAGGGGCCGGTGCGGCCGGTGTGGTTGCAGGGTTCGAGGGTGACGTACGCGGTGCCGCCGCGGGCGAGGGCGCCGGCCTCGCGCAGGGCGTGGACCTCGGCGTGCGGGCCGCCGGCGCGCCGGTGCCAGCCCTCGCCGACCTGGTGGCCGGAGGCGTCGTGGACGACGCAGCCGACGACGGGGTTCGGGCTGGTGGAGCCGAGTCCGCGGGCGGCGAGCGCCACGGCGCGCCGCATGGCGGTGATGTCGGCCTGGTCTGCCACCGGGTCCTCCTGCCTCTTCGGGCACGGACTCCGGGGCCTGTCGATGACGACAGAGAGCGGGAACGACGCCGCACGCAGGGGTGCCGAGGCCGGATACGCCGGACCGCCGCGGACACCGGGTGCGCCGGTGGCGGCGATCAGCGGGTACGGCCGGCACGCCCTTCGAGGACGATCGCCCGCCGCGCACTGCCTCCCATCCGGACTTTCACCGTCGGTCCAGGAATTTCACCTGGTCAACCGGCCGCTGGCTGCGGACGGGTCGCGGACTATACCGCCGGTTCGGAATTACACCGACCCCGGAGTGCGCTGCTGCTGATACAGGGCCAGTCTGCCACGGACGGGCGTCGGCCATGCAGACGAGTTCTGTGGGGTGGCTCACAACGGGACTTCTCGGCGACTTTGGTCCAGACCTATTGACCGACTGGTCTAGTCCTCTTAATCTCCGTGTCACCTCCGGGGTACGGCCCGCCGGCGTGCGCACTCCACGGGCCCAACACGCACCACCCCCTTGTTCGTTGTGTGTTTGACCTCCATGGGAGGAACCGATCGTGCCGTCCCCCACCAAGCGGAGAGTTCTGCTCGCCGCGTCCGGCGTGGCCGCCGCCGGACTGCTGTTCAGCTCGCTCTCGGGCGGAGTCTCGTACGCCGCCGACAACGAGAGCTGTCGCCCCGACGGGCTGTACAAGACGCCGGGCGTCGACGTCCCCTACTGCTCGGTCTACGACACCGAGGGCCGCGAGAAGATGGGCGCCGACCACCAGCGCCGCGTCATCGGCTACTTCACCGGCTGGCGCACCGGCAAGAACGGCGAGCCCGCCTATCTCGCCAACAACATCCCGTGGGACAAGATCACCCACATCAACTACGCCTTCGGGCACATCGGTTCCGACAACAAGCTGTCGGTCGGCACGGACGGACCGAACAACGCCGCCACCGGAATGACCTGGCCCGGCGTGGCCGGCGCCGAGATGGACCCGGCGCTGCCCTACAAGGGCCACTTCAACCTGCTCACCAAGTACAAGAAGCAGCACCCGGACGTGAAGACGCTGATCTCGGTCGGCGGCTGGGCGGAGACCGGCGGCTACTTCGACGACAACGGCGCCAGAGTGAATTCGGGGGGCTTTTATGCCATGGCCACCCATCCCGACGGCTCGGTCAACCAGGCCGGCATCGACACCTTCGCGGACTCGGCCGTCGCCTTCATCAAGAAGTACGGGTTCAACGGCGTCGACATCGACTACGAGTACCCGACGACGATGAAGGACGCGGGCAACCCGCTCGACTGGCAGCTCGCCAACGCCCGCCGCGCGGGTCTGGTCAAGGGCTACGACGCGCTGATGAAGTCGCTGCGCGAGAAGCTGGACCGGGCCGGCGCCGCCGACGGCAAGCACTACCTGCTGACCGTCGCCGCGCCCTCCTCCGGCTATCTGCTGCGCGGCATGGAGACCTTCCAGATGCAGAGGTATCTGGACTACGTCAACATCATGTCCTACGACCTGCACGGCGCGTGGAACGAGTACGTCGGCCCCAACGCCTCGCTCTTCGACGACGGCAAGGACGCCGAGCTGGCCGCCGCGGGCGTCTACGGCTCCTCCCAGTACGGCGGTGTCGGGTACCTCAACACCGACTGGGCGTACCACTACTTCCGCGGCTCCATGCCGGCCGGCCGCATCAACATCGGCCTGCCGTACTACACCCGCGGCCACAAGAACGTGCAGGGCGGCACCGACGGCCTGTGGGGCAAGGCCGCCGCGACCACCTGTCCGGCCGGCGCCGGTCTGACCAAGTGCGGCGACGGCGCGGTCGGGATCGACAACCTGTGGCACGACAAGGACACCAACGGGCAGGAGTCGCCGGCCGGTTCCAACCCGATGTGGCACGCCAAGAACCTGGAGAGGGGGATCGTCGGCGACTACGTCACGCAGTACGGCTTCCCCGCGAACACGACGCTGACCGGCACCTACGCCCGTAAGTACGACTCCACCCTGGTCGCGCCGTGGCTGTGGAACGCCGAGAAGAAGGTCTTCCTCTCCACCGAGGACGAGCAGTCCGTGGCCGCCAAGGCCGACTACGTGGTGGACCGCGGCATCGGCGGCACCATGGTCTGGGAGATGGCCGGCGACTACGCCTGGAACGCGGCCAAGGGTCAGTACGAGATGGGCTCCACGCTCACCTCGCTGATGTACGACAAGTTCAAGGCGGCCACCCCGTACGGCGCGAAGAAGGCCGACAAGGCGCTTCCGGCGCAGGCGGTCAACGTGGGCGTGGAGTTCGGCGAGTTCAAGCTCGGCGACTCCAACTACCCGATCACGCCCAAGCTGAAGATCACGAACAACACGAACACCGCTCTGCCCGGCGGCACGGAGTTCCAGTTCGACTACGCGACGGCCGCTCCGGGCAACGCCTCCGACCAGTCCGGCTTCGGCACCAAGGTGATCAGCAGCGACCACACCGGCAGCAACGTGGGCGGGCTGAAGGGCAACTTCCACCGCGTGTCGCTGAAGCTCCCGGCCTGGCAGTCGCTCGCGCCGGGCGCCTCGGTGGACCTCGCGTTCAACTACTACCTGCCGGTGTCGACCCCGTCGAACTGGACGGTGAACATCGGCGGCACCACGTACGCGCTGGCCGGTGACCTGGCCCGCGGTGTCACGGTCGTCGAGCCGGGGGGCTCGACGCCCACCCCGACGCCGACCGACCCCACGCCCACCCCGACGCCCACGCCGACGCCGACCGACCCGGGCGGCTCCTGCACCGCGCCCGCGTACGTGGCCGGGCAGGTCTACAACGCGGACAACCAGGTCTCCCACAAGGGCCACACCTGGAAGGCCAAGTGGTGGACGCAGAACGAGGAGCCCGGCACCACCGGCGAATGGGGCGTCTGGCAGGACCTCGGCGCCTGCTGACCCCGCACCGCACCGTCGCCGCGGCCCGCACGTGCGGGCCGCGGCGACGGCGTTCACGCTGAAGGCATGAGCACGATCCTGGTGACCGGCGGCACCGGCACGCTCGGCCGGCCGGTCTGCGACGCGCTGCGCGGCGACGGACACGAGGTGCGCGTGCTGAGCCGGCACAGCCCGCCTTACGCCGTCGATCTGCGCGAGGGCGGGCCGCTCGTGGACAGCGCCGTGGACGGCGTGGACGCTGTCGTGCACTGCACCAACATCCTGCGCGGCGACGCGCGGGCGGCCGGCAACCTGCTCGAGGCCGCGCGGCGGGCCGGCGTGCCGCATCTGGTGTACATCTCGATCGTCGGCGTGGACCGCATGCCGTACGCCCACCTGAAGGCGAAGTACGTCATCGAGCGGCTGATCGAGCGGTCCGGGCTCGGCTGGACCGTGCTGCGGGCCACCCAGTTCCACGACCTGATCCTGCAGCTCCTGGAGGGCCTGGCGAAGCCGCCGGTCATGCTGCTGCCGAAGGACGTGTCCTTCCAGCCGGTGGAGAAGACGGAGGCCGCCGCCCGGCTCGCCGAGCTGGCGACCGGCCCCCCGGTCGGCCGGGCCGAGGACCTCGGCGGACCGGAGATCCGCCGCCTCACGGACCTGGCCGACGCCTATCTGACGGCAGCGGGCAAGGAGCGCCGGCTGGTCGAGCTCCCGCTGCCCGGCCGCCTGTACCGGGGCTTCCGGAACGGCGACCAGCTCGCACCGGACCGCGCGCTGGGGCGGGTGACCTTCGAGGAGTTCCTCGCGCACCGCTTCGGCGGCTAGGGAGCCGCTTGGGCAGCTGGGGCCCCGCTTCCACGGTCAGGGCGCGCCCGGCCCGAACAGGTCGTCCTGCGCGGCGTCGCGGGCGGCGAGCAGGGCGCCGCGGAGCACGGCGCCGTCGCCGAGGGCGGTCGCCCGGACCTCGGTGCGCAGCGGGGAGAGCCGGGCCAGGCGGTCCTCGACGCGGGCCGCGAGCGCGGCGCCGCCGGCGTGGCCGTTCTCGCCGCCGAGGACGACGCAGCCGGGGTCGAGCACCGAGGCGACCGCGGCCGCCCCGACGGCGAGGCGTTCGGCGAGCTCGTCGAGGAAGCGCTCGTCGCCCGAGGCCAGCGCCGTACGGGGGTCGAGGCCGTGCCGCACCGCCAGCGCGTCGACCGCGGCCGCGCCGGCCAGCGCGTGGAAGCCGCCGCCGCAGTCGGTGGCCGAGGGCAGCCCGGCGGTGCCCGGCACCGGCAGAAAGCCCAGTTCGCCCGCGCCGCCTGAGGCGCCGCGGATCAGCCGGCCGGCCAGGACCACGGCGGCGCCGACGCCCCGGCCGAGCCAGATCAGGACGAACGTGTCGCGGTCCCGGGCGGCGCCGACGCGCTGCTCGGCGACGGCGGCGAGGTTGGTCTCGTTCTCGATCAGGACGGTGGCGGGGACCCGGCTCTGCAGGGCGGGCGCCAGGCGCCGGTGCCAGGCGGGCAGTCCGGAGGAGTCGTTGAGCTCGCCCGTCGCCGGGTCGACGAGTCCGGGCGCGCCGATGCCGACGCTGTGCAGCCGGGCCACGCCGGCCTGCCGGGCGGTGCGCTCCAGCAGGGCGACGGCCTCTTCGACGGCGGGCTCGGGGGGCGGTTCGGCGGCGGTGCCGTCGCCGATGGGCACGGAGGCCTCGGCGAGCGTCGCGCCGAGCAGGTCGGCGACGACGACGGAGACGGAGTCGGTGCGCACGTCGAGGGCGGCGAGGTGGGCCCGGTCGGCGACGAGCCCGTACAGCTTGGCGTTGGGGCCGCGGCGCTCCGCGCCGGACTCGCCGACGACGCGGACGAGTCCGGAGTCCTGGAGCCGTTCGACGAGGTCGGCCACGGTGGGCCGGGACAGTCCGGTCAGCGTCTTCAGTTGCGTGGCCGTCAACGGGCCTTCGTCCTGGAGCAGGCGCAGGGCGAGCCGGTCGTTGATGGCCCGGGCGGTGCTCGGGGATGCGGCCATGCGGGGATCCTCTCAGACCTTCGTTCTCAGACCTTCGTACGCCGGTTCCGCGCCCACTCTATTTATCAGGCAGGGTTCCTGATAGTTTACGCGCCGGCCAACCCGGCCGAGGGGACAGGGAGGGAACCATGACGGCCGAGACCGTCTTCGGCGCCGAGCGGCTGCGGCGCGCCCGCTTCGCCGTCGCCGCCGTCTTCTGCGTGCACGGCGCGGTGACCGGCAGCTTCGCCACCCGCATCCCGTGGATCCAGGAACACGCCGGCGTCTCCGCCGGGCAGCTGGGCCTGGCGCTCGCCTTCCCGGCGCTCGGCGCGTCCGTGGCGATGCCGCTCGCCGGCGCGATCAGCCACCGCTTCGGCGCGCGCACCGCGCTGCGCGGCCTGCTGGCGCTGTGGACGGCGGCGCTGATCCTGCCCTCGCTCGCCCCGAACGTGTACGGCCTGTGCGCCGCGCTCTTCGTCTACGGGGCCACCGCGGGCATGTCCGACGTGGCGATGAACGCGCTCGGCGTCGAGACCGAGACCCGGCTCGGCAAGTCGATCATGTCGAGCCTGCACGGCATGTGGAGCGGGGGCGCCCTGCTCGGCTCGGCGGCCGGCACCGTCGCCGCCCACCTCGGCGTCGACGCCCGGGCGCACCATCTGCTCGCCGCGGCCGTGCTCACCGTGCTCGGCCTGGCGTTCTGTCAGGGCGTGCTGGACCTGCGCAGCACGCCCGACGAGGAGCCGCCGGCGCGCTTCGCGCTGCCGCCGCGGTCGGCGCTGGTCATCGGGGCGATCGGCTTCTGCGGAGTGTTCGCGGAGGGCGCCAGCCTGGACTGGTCGGCGGTCTACCTGAAGGACGAGCTCGGCTCGTCGGCGGGCGTCGCGGCCGCCTGCACCACCGCCTTCGCGCTCACGATGACGGTGGCGCGACTGGTCGGCGACCGGGTGGTGGACCGCTTCGGGCCGGTGCGCACGGTCCGGGTCGGCGGCGCGGCGGCCACGCTCGGCGGGGTCCTGGTGGTCGTCGCCCCGCACGCGGCGCTCGCGATGGCCGGTTTCGGACTGATCGGGCTCGGCGTCGCGGTGGTCGTCCCGCTGGCCTTCGCGGCGGCGGGGCACAGCGGCCCGAACCCCAGCCAGGCCATCGCCGGCGTCGCGACCATCACGTACACCTCGGGCCTGATCGCCCCCTCGGCGATCGGCGGCATCGCCGACGCGACCTCGCTGACGTTGTCCTTCGGACTGGTCACGCTGCTCGCCGTCGGCCTGGTGCTGGGCGCCGGCGTGCTCCGCCCGGGCGGCCGGAGCACCCCACGGCCCGCGACGGCCGGGCCCGTACCGGATCCCAGCAGGTAGTTGGAGGGGGCGATCTTGATCAGCATTTCCCGCCTCCCGAGGTGGAATTCACTTCGAGGGATTTTCAGGCCGCCCCATTGCGGACTCCCTATCGCGCCCGCGGAGCGCACTGCTGCGCCTGGTCCCGTACCGACCGAAGAGCACTTGATCCCCCGCCCCTGATGTGCAAGCCTGGAAATTCAATGGCGTTCGGAAAATGGGCACGCGAGGCAGCGGCGCAGCACCTCGCGAATCATCGAAAGAGGGCCCATCGTGATCACCGTTCGGGTTCGTCGGCATACGGCGCTCCACGAACCGCATCCCCTGCGGCGGGCGACCGACTGGCCTGCCACGGTGTCCCGGCCCGCCTCCCCCACGACGCCCGCCCGGCACGGAGCGCACCCCGCCCGCCGGGCCTCCGACCGTCCGACCCCGGTGGCCCGCGCCCCGCGCCGCGCCGCCCATCGCCGGTCCGGCGCCCGGCGCGGCCGGCGGTCCCGCGTCGCCTCCTCGCACCGCGCGGGCGGTCGGCGTGACGACGCCTCCGGCGGCCATCAGGCCAACGCCGGCGGCGATCCACCTCCAGCACCCTCGGACGACGCCCCTCGACGGCCCCACCACGCCCTGATCCGGGGCGCGGCGCGGGCCTGCCTTGTGGAGACCGCCCGGCAGCGCGGGCTGGACAGCAAAGCCGCATCGACTCTGTGTCCAGGAGGCCCACGATGACGGCTCTGGCCTCACGGACCGCGTCGGCTTCGGCATCGACGATCCGGCGAACCGTCAGTCGGGTTCCGGCAGTCGCGGTGGTCGCCGGCGCCGTATTCGTCCTCACGGCGGTGCTTCGACTGGTGAACATCGGCAGCTCGGCGGATATCTTCACCGACGAGGTGCTCTATCGGGACATCGGCCACAACACCGTGGTCCACGGGTACCCCTACGAAGGTGGGAGCCCGTTCTTCCTGCACCCGCCCGCATTCTTCTACCTCATGGCCGGATGGGAATACGCCTTCGGGTTTGAACCCAACGCCATCATGTCGGTCTACGATATGCGGGTCCTCAACGCACTGCTCGCCGCCGCCACGGCCGCTGCGCTGACGGTTGTGGTGGCCAGGGCGTCACGATCGTGGCAGGCGGCAGCGGCAGCCGGAGCTCTCTTCGCCGTCGACGCCTTCTGTATTCGCCAGAACGGTCGGGTGCTGCTGGAGACCGCCATGATGCTGCCCGCGATCGCGGGGTTCGCGGTGCTGCTTCCGCTGTTCTGGCGTCCGTTGCCGGCAAGGGCACGGCTGCGGGCGGTGTCTGCGGGGCTTCTCTTCGGCATGTCCGTGTTGACCAAGGACTGGGCGGTGTTCGTCACTGTGCTGCCCGTGCTCATGGCCATGCTGATGGGCTGGGGACCGCCGCGCCGGCTGCTGCTCGGCGTCGTGGGAATGAGCGCCGTGCCGTATGCCGTCTATGTGGCCGTCGTGGCGATCGGCGGAGAGCTGAGCTGGTTCCTGGAGGTGAAGAGCCAGGGAGTCCAACGGCTGCTGGGGCTGGTCCAGGAGACCGGCTTCAACTCGGCGGAGGCGCCTTCCGTGGTGTCCCGGCTCGCGGACGAAGCGCCGACCTACGCCGCCACGTACCTCGTGCTGACGGCCTGCCTGATCGCGCTGGTCATCCTCCTGCGCTGGGGCAATCCGGCCGAGCGCCTGATGGGGCTGCTGAACCTGTCGGGGGTCTGCGCCCTCGCCTACGCGGTCCTCTTCGGAACGCTCGAGGAGCACTACCTCTACCTGCTGCTGGTGACCAGCCTGATCTCGGTGACGGTGGCCGTCCCGCTCGTGCTGAGGCGCCGCAACGGCCGCACGGGGCGCGTCGTACGCCGGTTCGCCGTGACCACTCTCGTGGTGCTGCTCGGAATCTCCGGCACGTCCTACGTCGTGGGAAGGATGGAGCCCGACGACGGCTACGCGAAGCTGAGGGCCTATCTGGAGACTCGTCTGCCGGCGGGGAGCTCGATCACCGTCGTCGACGGGACGCCCTATTTCGCTTCGACCGGGCAAGGGATAACCAGCGGTCTGCAGGATCTCTACCGCGTGGGCAAGTGGGTCACACCGCAGGCCCGGGCCGAGGCGGGGGTTCGGTACGTGGTCGTTCCCTGGAAGGAGGTCAGGGAGGGATACACCTTCCTGACGGTTGGCGAGACGCGGCGGCTGATCGCGGACGGCGACCTGGTGTTCTCCTTCAAGGGGCGGACCTACGACACCCTCGCTCTCTACCGCATGCCCCCGCCGAATCCGTCCGTCTCTCCCGACAGCCAGACGAGGACGCCATGAAGCATCCGGCCGGCCTTACCCAGCGCCACTGGTGGTTCGCCGGTGCCCTGGCCGTCATTCTGGCCCTGCTGGCATCAATGGCACTGCTGCAGGCCGACGAGAAGGAGGAGTACCACTTCGGCACCCTGCTCACGGACCATGAACGGGCTCCGAGGGAATACGAGATCGGGATTCGGCTCGCACACCTCGAAGTGCGCTGGGATCGGTTCGAACCGCATGACGACGCGTTCGACCAGGCGTACATAGACCGACTCAGGGACACGATAAGAGAGTTCGAAGAGGCGGGGCTGGAGATTGAAGTCGGCATCACGCTCCATTCCCCGCCCGGGTGGCTCAGGGAGCATCCGGACTCCGATTTCGTCAACCAGTACGGAGATCATTTCACGGATGCGCCGAACGTGGTCTTCAGCCAGTCCGTCAGGCGCGAGGTCCAGGAGTACATCAAGAAATTCAACAGCGAACTCGGACTCCACAACTTCTGGGCGGTCCGGATCGGTGTGAGTGAAACGGGAGAGTTCACCTATCCACCCGCGGATCCGGGCGAAGAAGGAAACAATTCCTTCTGGGCGTTCGACGGGAACGCGCAGAGTACGGCCGGCGACTCGGGCAGGCCGCCGGACATTCCTCCCAACCCACTGCCCGGATGGGAGCCGGGGGACCGGACGTACCAGGGGAGGAACGTCGAACGGGCGGACGTGGCCGCATGGTCCGACTGGTATCTCCAGGCCATCGCCCAAACCGTGAACTGGCAGATCAGCCAGTACACGTCACTCGGATACCAGGGCAGGATGAAAATCCTGGTCCCTGGCACCGGTGTCCGTCCGGGCGAACACGAAAGTGCCGTCAACAGCTACCTCGACGGCACGGTACTGCCCGACCTGATGGGCCGCGGAGTGAGCTACTACAAGAGCCTCTCCTATATCCGAGGCAGCGAGAACATCGAGATCGTCTCCACATCGCTCGTCGACGGCTCGGGAGATCCGAGCAACCAAGGTTGCGCACCGTCCGACGAGGAACAGGACATTCTCGACCCGTCGAACGCTGTCGTCGGCGACTGGTCGTCCGTGCGCTGGATCGCGAACCTCGCCCGATACTACGGATTCGATATCGGCGGAGAAAGCTCCGGACCTCAGATACGTCCTTACTATGACGGCGTCATGGACGACGCCGCCCGGCAGATGACGTCCTGCGGACTCAAAGATCTCATGTGGGCTTTCGACAAGAACCTCTACGACGGCACTCCCGGCTCATCACTCCAGGAGTACGGAGCCGTCATCGATCGCTTGAACTGAGGAGCCGGGACATGAATGTCACCGTGATCACTCCGGACGAACTCGGAGAAGCCGAACTCACCGCGTGGCGAGCCATGCAGGAGGCGACCCCGGCATTGGACAGCCCCTTCCTGTCGCCGGAATTCACCCAGGCCGTGGGCCACCAGCGCCCCGGCGCCCGCGTGGCGGTCCTCTCCGACGGACAGCGACTGCTGGGATTCTTCCCGTTCGAACGGCATCGCTTCGGACTCGGCCTGCCGATCGGCAGCGGTATGTGTGACTGCCAGGGGCTGATCCACGTGCCGGAGCTCGATTGGGACCCCATGGAACTCCTGCGTTCCTGCGGGCTCCGCCTGTGGCGATACGACCATCTCGCCGAAGACCAGACACCGTTCGAAACCGAGGTCGTGGATCGTGCCGGATCTCCGGTCATCGACCTCCGGCAGGGGTACGACGCCTATGTCGCCGCGCTCCGCGCCAGGTCGACCAGACGGGCCAAACACCTGCGGCAGGACGAGCGACTGCTGGCCAGGAGGGTGGGAGAGGTGCGGTTCGCATTTCACGACACCGACCCGGAATCGCTCGACGCACTCATGCGCCACAAGTCCGCCCACTACCGGGCGAAGGAGCAGGTGGACCTGTTCAACCAGCCGAGAGCGACGGCGTTGGTGCGGGAACTGCATCGCGCCCGGGGGGCGACCTGCACCGGCGTGGTCTCGGTTCTCTACGCGGGCGGGCGGCCCGTCGCCTGGCTGTTCGGGCTGCGGTCCCTGCGTGTTCTGCACATCTGGTTCTCGGCGTACGACCCGGACGTGGGCCAGTTCTCACCGGGCATACTGGTGCGTCTCAAAGCGGCGGAGTCCGCGGCAGCCGAAGGACTCGACCGCATCGATCTCGGCAAGGGCAGGGAACCGTACAAGGAGGCGATGAAATCGTCCGAACTCCCCCGCTCGGAGGGATGGGTGGACCTGCGTACGATCCCTGCCACTGTCCGACGCACTCAAGTGGAGGCGGTGACGAGGGTTCGCGGGGCGGTGGCGGGCAATCCCGTACTGCGCCGCGCCGCCCTGAACACGCTCAACGCGATTCCACGGCTTGGCCATGCGGTCTGAGAACCGACGAGGCCGGACCGGCCGAGGCCTGAGTCGTTCGCCCGTTCCGGTGAGCCCCGGGCCGGGGAGTTCCCTCCCGGCCCCGGCGGCTGGGACCCTGCCGCCATGGCACGGATCGGGCAGTGCACGACCTCGGTCGACCCCGTGGTGGACCGGATGCGGGGCCTGCGGTCGGCCTGGCACCCGGCCGACGGGGTCGCGGTGTTCAACCGGGTCTATCTGACGGTCACCGAGGAGATCGGCCGGGCCGTCACGGCGGGCGCGTTCGCCGACCGGCGGGCCGCCGCCACCCTCGACGTACGGTTCGCCGAGCGCTATCTGACGGTCGTCGACGCGTACGCGGCCGGAAGGCCCCTGCCGGCGTGCTGGCGGCCGCTGTTCCACTACCGGCGGCATCCCGGGGTGCGGCCGCTGCAGTTCGCGCTGGCCGGGATCAACGCCCATATCGGCCACGATCTGGCCCTCGCCGTGGTGGACGCCTGCCGGGCGCTCGACTGCGCGCCGCGCGAGCTGGAGGACGAGTTCGACCAGGTCGGCGATCTTCTGGTGCTCCTGGAGGAACGGATCCGCGAGGAGCTGATGCCGGGCCCGGACCTCCTGGAGGTCGCGGACCCGCTCACGCACCTGCTGGGCTGCTGGAGTCTGGAGCGGGCCCGCGAGGGGGCCTGGCTCACCGCCCGCTCCCTGTGGCAGCTGCGCGGACTGCCCGACCTGGCCGAGGAGTTCACCGAACGCCTCGACCGCTCGGTGGGCCTGGTGGGGCGAATGCTGCTCACCCCACTGGCGCGTGCGTAGCGCCTCAGTCCTCCGGGAGTTCCACCGGGGCGATCTCGTCGTAGACGTCGCCCGGGCCCGGGTTGGTGGAGTCCGTGGACCCGCCGAGGTGGTGCATGACGCCCCAGACGGCGTTCAGGGCGGTCTGCACCGCGCCCTCGGCCCAGCCGGCCGTCCAGGAGATGTCGTCGCCCGCGAGGAAGATGCCGCGCTTGTCCTCGGGGAGGCGGTCCTGCATGAAGTGCGTATACAGGCGGCGCTGGTAGCGGTAGTGGCCGGGGAGGTTGGCCTTGAACGCGCCCATGAAGTAGGGCTCGTCCTCCCAGGAGACGGTGACCGGGTTGCCGATGATGTGGCGGCGGATGTCGACCTTGGGGTAGATCTCGCCGAGGGACTTCAGCATGACCTCCATCCGCTCGTTCGCGGACAGCGGCAGCCACTTCAGGCTGTCGTCGCACCACGTGTACGACAGGCAGATGACGGCCGGCTTGTCGGGGCCGTTGTCCAGCAGGTAGGTGCCGCGGGTCATGCGGTCGGTCAGCGTCATCGACATGACGTCGCGGCCGGTCTCCTCGTCCTTGTCCAGCCAGAACGGCCGGTCGACGGGGACGAACAGCTTCGACGACTCCATGTAGTGGGTGCGCTCGATCGCCGTCCAGTGGTCGATCGGGAACAGGGTGTCGTCGCACTCGATCTTCGACAGGAGCATCCACGACTGGGCCGTGAAGATCGCGGCGCGGTAGGTGCGGATGTCGCCGGAGGAGTCGGTGACCGTGATGCGGTTGCCCGCGGTGCGGTGCAGACGGGTCACGGCCGGGCGCGGCGTGCCGTCGTGGAGGGTGGACAGCGAGGTGCCCTGCGCCCAGTGGACGATCTTCTCGGGCTCGCGCTCCCACAGGCGCAGCGGCAGCTGCTGGGAGCCGCCGACGATGCCGCGGTGGTGGTCGTCGGCCTCGGTGTAGACGACGCGCAGGATCTCCAGGATGGAGTTCGGGAAGTCGGTGTCCCAGCCGCCGGTGCCGAAGCCGACCTGGCCGAAGATCTCGCGCTTGCGGAAGGACTTGAAGGCCTCCGACTTGCACAGGAAGCCGTAGAAGGTCTCGTCGTCGAGCTTCTCGACGAGCTTGGCCCAGATCTCGCGGATGCGCGGGACGTCCCGCTCGCGCATCGCGGTGTTCATGTCGGAGAAGTCGGCGCCCTCGTCGAGGCAGGCGTTCCAGGCCTCGGCGACGTCGCGGTAGATCTGCGGGAGGTCGGCGATGGTCTCGGCGTAGTGGCTCTCACCCTTGAGGTCGACGACCGTGGAGGGGGTGGCCTCGGCGAGCGGGTTCGGGAAGGGCTCGGTGACCAGGCCGACAAGGTCGATGTAGTGCTGCAGCGCCGTGGAGGAGGGCGGGAAGCGCATGGCGCCCATCTCGGCGGTGAGGCCCTCGGTCTCGGCGCCCTCGAAGCCGACGGTGCGCAGGCGGCCGCCGATCTGGTCGGCCTCGTAGACGACGGGCTTGAGGCCCATCTTCATGAGCTCGTAGGCCGAGATGATGCCGGAGAGACCGCCACCGATGACGGCGACCTCGGTGCCGAACTCGGTCGCGGGTATCTGGCCGAGGCCGGCCGGGTGGGCGAGGAAGTCGTCGTACGCGTAGGGGAAGTCCGGACCGAACATGGTGATCGGCGGCTGGCCGTCGGTGTGCTGGACGGCGTTGGGCACCGTGGACGTCATGGATCGGACTCCTTGCGGGACGAACGGGGAGAGGGAGGGGAGGCGGGGGGGGCGCTCAGGTGGTGAGCGCGGTGTAGAGGCCGGGGCGGCGGTCGCGCAGATACGGATTGGCGGTCCGGGAGGCAGCGAGAAGGTCGGGGTCGACGTCGCCGAGGACCAGTTCCGGGCCTCGGCCTGCCCGGGCGCGGACCGTGCCGTCGGGCCCGGCCAGACAGGACAGGCCCGCGAAGTCGAAGGGGCCCTCGTGGCCGGTGCGGTTCACGTACGCCACGTACATCTGGTTCTCGAAGGCCCGGACCGGGATCACGGACTCGGCGACGAACGCGTACGACGCCGTCTGCGCGGTCGGCACCGCGAGGAGGTCCGTCCCGGCGAGCGCGTGCGCCCGGACGTTCTCCGGGAACTCGACGTCGTAGCAGATCATCAGGCCGATGCGGAGGCCGTGCAGCTCGGCCCGGACGACGTGCTCGTCGCCGGGCGTGAACCACTGCCGCTCGAAGTCGCCGTACAGGTGGGTCTTGCGGTAGTCCGCGAGCGCGGCGCCGTCGGGGCCGGTGAGCCGGACGGCGTTGTACAGGCGCTCGCCGGCCCGCTCGGGGTAGCCGTGCACGATCGCCAGGCCGTGCCGGGCGGCGAGCTCGGCGATCTCACGGGCGGCGGGGCCGTCGGCGGCCTCGGCCAGCCGGGCGAGGTCCTCGCCGACGGCGTAGCCGGTGAGGAAGAGCTCGGAGGTGATCAGCAGCCCGGCGCCCGCGGCGGCGGCCCGGGCGGCCGCCTCGCCCAGGAGCGCGAGGTTCGCGGGGACGTCGCCGGGCACTCCGGAGCTCTGCAGCAGAGCGGTGCGCAGCGGCGGCATGGGCGGACCTCGGCGGGGTGACGAGCGGGTGGCGGGGAGACGTCAAAACGGTACGGTTCGGGCTCATGCCGGGACAAGACGGGACCGTTGCGGACCGACCGTGGAACCGTTGCGCGGTTGCCGGGCTCCGCGGCGATTCGTTGCGCGCCCGCTCCGCCCCGGGGCGTACGCCTCCCCCGCCGCGCGGCGGAGACCCGAACCGTCCTGCGGCCCGACGCCCGGGGCGGCTGGCCGCGGAAGAGTGGTGGTCGTCCGGTTGACCAGCCGAAAGGACCACGAGATGAACCGCCGTACGAAGTTCGCCGCCGTCGCCGCCGCGCTGCTGATGACCGCCGGGGCGGCCGGCTCCGCCGTCGCCTCGGGGGACGGCGACCGCCGGGGCGAGCGGGAGGCCGCGGCGCTGACCGGGACGGCGAAGCTGTACCGGGTGGCGAGCGACGACATCACGTTCAGCTTCGACGCGCATCTGGCGGCGAAGGACGTCAAGGACCCGCAGGCGGCCACCGGCACCTTCCGCTTCAGCCACTACAAGGGCGGCGGGGGCGGCTACGCCGTGGCGAAGGTGGACTGCCTGGTCACCGGCGGCAAGGTCGCCGTGGTGACGGGCGTGATCGTCGAGACCGACATGAAGGACCTGAAGAACAAGCGGGTCGGCGTCTCGGTGCACGACCTCGGCAAGCGCGACCGCCTCGGCTACAGCTGGGTCGGCCGCGAAACGGACCTGGAGGTGCCGCCGTGCCTGAGCTCGGCGCCCTTCGAGAAGACGAAGGCCGGGACGGGCGACTTCCACGTGACGCCGTGGGAGGTCCCGTACCCGGCCGAATAGACCGCCCCACGGGGGTGGGCGGCCGGCGTGCGGTGCGGGAACCACGGCCCGCACCGCACCGGCCCCGCGGCCCTCAGGACTACGCGGGCGAGCCCGAGGAGAAGCGCCGCAGCAGCGGCGAGAGCACCAGGACGGACTTGGTGCGCTCCACGAAGGGCTCGCCCGCGATCCGCTCCAGGACCCGCTCGAAGTGCCGCATGTCCGAGGCGAAGACCTGGACGACGGCGTCCGCGTCGCCGGTGACGGTCGACGCGGACACCACCTCGGGGTATCGCTCCAGACCTCGCCGGATGTCGTCCGGCGAGGTGTTGTGGCGACAGTAGATCTCGACGAAGCCCTCGGTCTCCCAGCCGAGCGCCGCCGGGTCCACCCTGACGGTGAAGCCGGTGATTGCGCCGTCGGCCCGCAGCCGGTCCACGCGCCGCTTCACGGCGGGGGCGGACAGGCCGACGAGCGAGCCGATGTCGGCGTACGAGCGTCGGGCGTCCTCCGCGAGGGCGTGGACGATGCGTTCGTCGAGGTCGTTGAGTCGCACTACGGGTGGATCACTTCTCTGCGTCGGTGGCCACGGCCGCGGTGGCCAGTCGGGAGCGGCGCATGCCGTACAGGAAGTAGAACACGAGTCCGGCGGCCATCCAGCAACCGAAGACCACCCAGGTGACGGTGTCCAGGCTGAACATGTTGTAGGCGCAGAACAGGAAGCCGAGCACCGGGAACAGCCAGCCGAGCGGCACCCGGAAGGTGCGCTCCATGTCGGGGCGGGTGTACCGGAGCACGATGACCGCGATGTTGACCAGACCGAAGGCGAACAGGGTGCCGATGCTGGTGGCGTCGACGAGCTTGCCCAGCGGGATCACGGAGGCGAGCGCGCCACAGAACAGCGAGACGATGACCGTGTTGACGCGCGGGGTGCCGGTCTTGGGGTTGACCTTGGCGAAGACCTTGGGGACGAGGCCGTCGCGGGACATGGCGAACAGGACGCGGGTCTGGCCGTAGAGCACGGTCAGGACGACGCTGGCGATGGAGATCACGGCGCCGAGGGCGAGCAGGGTGCCCCAGAAGGTCTGGCCGCTGACGTCGTTCATGATCGCGGCGAGGGAGGCCTCGGAGCCCTCGAACTTCTTCCAGTTCCAGGCGCCGACGGCGACGGCCGCGACGGCCACGTAGAGCACCGTGACGATCAGCAGCGAGAGCATGATCGCGCGGGGCAGGTCGCGCTTCGGGTCCTTCGCCTCCTCACCGGCGGTGGAGGCGGCGTCGAAGCCGATGTACGAGAAGAACAGGCTGGCGCCGGCGGCGCTGACGCCCGCCATGCCGAGCGGCATGAAGTCCTTGTAGTTGCCGGACTTGAAGCCCATGAAGCCGATGGCGCAGAACAGCACGAGCGCGGCGATCTTCACGAACACCATGATGGTGTTGACCAGCGCGGACTCGCGGGCGCCGCCGAGCAGGAACACCATCGCGAGGAGCACGACGATCAGACCCGGCAGGTTGATCACGCCGCCCTCGCCGGGCGCCGAGGAGAGCAGCGCCGGGATGGTGACGCCGATGGTGCCGTCGAGCAGCTCGTTGAGGTACTCGCCCCAGCCGACCGCCACCGCGGCCACCGAGACGCCGTACTCGAGGACCAGACACCAGCCGCAGACCCAGGCGACGAGTTCGCCCATCGTTGCGTACGCATACGAGTAGGAGGAGCCGGCCACGGGGATGGTGCCGGCCAGTTCGGCGTAGGAGAGGGCCGAGAAGAGCGCCGTGAGACCGGCGATGACGAACGCCAGGGTGACCGCGGGGCCGGCCTTGGGGACGGCGTCGCCGAGGACGACGAAGATGCCGGTGCCGAGCGTGGCGCCGATGCTGATCATCGTCAGCTGCCACATGGACAGCGAGCGGCGGAGCGAGCCGCCCTCACCCTGGCCACCCTCGGCGACCAGGCGTTCTACCGGCTTGCGCCGGGTCAGGGCGGAGAGCCCGGAAGTCTTGCGGGCGGTCGTCTCGTCGACCGTTGGGGCTGCGCCGTGGTCCAGCACTGCGTGGGGCTCCTTATCGCTGCCTGTCGGGTAGGCGACGACCGCGGCGGCAGGCGGGCGCGCGAACGCAGCCCACGGGAGGGGGAACCGCCGAGCAGGCGGTCGACGCCACTCCTGGTACGAGGCATGAGCCTAAACGGTCAGAGCTTGCACTTGTAATGCAGGGTTGTTGCGCAGCGACAGATGATCATTGCGCACTTGCGGCACAACCGGGGAAACATTGCGCCCCGGTGCACGAATCGACACATCGGGGCGTTTCGGCGCCCTCCGCCCGGGGGGTGGCAGACCCGCCTTCACGGGCATGGACTTCTCATGGCCGATGACGCACTCTGCACCGCCATGGAACCGGACGGAACGCACGGAACGGACGGCACGGACGGGACGTGGCAGGACGCCGGGCCCTTCCTGCGGGGCACGGCGTGGTTCGACGAGCGGGGCCGGGCGCTGCGCGCGGACCCGGCGGACCTGGACCGGCTGCCGTGGGATGCGGCGCAGCGGGCGGCGCTGCCGATCGGCGTGCGGCTGGAGTTCACGGCCGCTCCGGGCACCCGGGCGGTGGCGCTGCACTACCGGGCGCGGGTTCCCGGGCGGGCGGACGCGCTGCGGGAGCTGGCGCACTGCTTCGCGCTGTGGGAGGGCGGCCGGCTGCTCGGCGAGACCTTCGCCCGGCCGGCGAAGGACGCCGTGGTGGTCCTCGAACTCCCGCCGCGCCCGGGGCCGTTCACGGTCCATCCGCCCGAGTGGGCGGCCCCTCGACTGCTGGCGCTGCGGGCGGTCGGCGGCGCGGTCGCGCCCGCCCCGGCCAGGCCGCGCTGGGTGGTGCACGGCGACTCGATCACCGAGGGCTGGTGGTCCACCCGGCCGGCGCACTCCTGGCCGGCGGTCGCGGGCCGGGCGCTGGGCCTGGACGCGGTGAACCTGGGCTACGCGGGGGCGGCGCGCGGAGAGCTGCCCATCGCGGAGCAGTTGGCGGCGTTGCCCGCGCAGCTGCTGACGCTGGCCTTCGGCACGAACTGCTGGGGCCGGATCCCGCACTCCGCCCCGCTGTTGTACGAGACCACCCGGGCGTTCCTGGCCCTGGTGCGCGCCGGCCGGCCGCGTACGCCGCTGCTGCTGCTCTCCCCCGTGCTGCGCCCGGAGGCCGAGTCGACCCGCAACGCGCTGGGCGCGACCCTGGCGGAGCTGCGGGCGGCCATGGAGGAGGCCGTACGCGACCGCGTGGCGGCCGGGGACGACCGGCTGGCCCTGCTGTCCGGCCGCGACGTCCTCGGCCCTCAGGACCTCGCGGACGGCCTCCACCCCAACGACCGCGGCCATGCGCTGATCGCGCGGGCGGTGGCGGGGGCGCTGCGCGACGCGGGGTTCGCCGGAACGCCGCGGGCCCCCGGGAGAGGTCTCCCGGGGGCCCGCGGCGTCGGCATCGGTGCGGACTAGCCGCCGGTCAGCTCCAGCTGGCGTGCAGCGGCTTGCCCTCGGCGTAGCCGGCGGCGGACTGGATGCCGACGACGGCGTTCCGCTCGAACTCGGCGAGGTTGTTCGCGCCCGCGTAGGTGCAGGAGGAGCGGACGCCCGCGATGATCGAGTCGATGAGGTCCTCGACGCCCGGACGCTGCGGGTCGAGGAACATGCGCGAGGTGGAGATGCCCTCCTCGAACAGCGCCTTGCGGGCCCGGTCGTAGGACGACTCGTCGCTGGTGCGGTTCTTCACGGCGCGGGCCGAGGCCATGCCGAAGGACTCCTTGTACGCACGGCCCTGGGCGTCGTGCTGCAGGTCGCCCGGGGACTCGTACGTGCCGGCGAACCAGGAGCCGATCATCACGTTGGACGCGCCGGCGGCGAGCGCCATGGCGACGTCGCGCGGGTGCCGGACGCCGCCGTCGGCCCAGACGTGCTTGCCGTACTTGCGCGCCTCGGCGGCGCACTCCATGACGGCGGAGAACTGCGGCCGGCCGACGCCGGTCATCATGCGGGTGGTGCACATGGCGCCGGGGCCGACGCCGACCTTGATGATGTCCGCGCCCGCCTCGATCAGGTCCTTGACGCCCTCGGCGGCGACGATGTTGCCGGCGACGATCGGGACGTGCGGGTCGATGCCCCGGACGGTCCGGATGGCGCTGATCATCGACTCCTGGTGGCCGTGCGCGGTGTCGATGACGAGCGTGTCCACGCCGGCGTCGAGGAGCTGCTTGGCCTTGCCCGCGACGTCGCCGTTGATGCCGACGGCGGCGGCGATGCGCAGCTTGCCGTTGGCGTCGGTGGCCGGGGTGTACAGCGTGGCGCGCAGCGCGCCCTTGCGGGTGAGGATGCCGGCCAGGCGGCCGTCGGCGTCCACCGCGGGGGCGTAACGGCGGTTGGCGCTGTCCAGGATGGTGAAGGCCTCGCGCGGCTCGATGGCGGCGTCGAGGAGCAGCAGGTCCTTGGACATGACCTCGGACAGCTGGGTGAAGCGGTCCACGCCGGACAGGTCCGCGTCGGTGACGACGCCGACGGGGCGGCGGTCGGCGTCGACGACGACGCCGGCCTCGTGCGCCCGCTTGGGCAGCAGCGCGAGCGCGTCGGCGACGGTCTGGTGCGGCTCCAGGACGATCGGGGTGTCCAGGACCAGGTGACGGCCCTTGACCCAGGAGATGACGTCGGTGACGACCTCGATCGGGATGTCCTGGGGGATCACGACGAGTCCGCCGCGCCGGGCGACCGTCTCGGCCATGCGGCGGCCGGCGATGGCGGTCATGTTGGCCACGACCAGCGGGATCGTGGTCCCGGTGCCGTCGGGCGACGAGAGGTCCACGGCCTGGCGGGAACCCACGGCCGAGCGGCTCGGCACCATGAACACATCGTCGTACGTCAGGTCGTACGGCGGCTTGACGTCATTGAGGAAACGCACGTGCTGAACATCCCAGTCGATCGGATCGGCCCCTAGGCATTTCAGCCAGGGGAAAAAGCACGTAGTTCATTCTCCCACGCCCGTCCTGGAGTCAGGCCGGGCGCAACATCCAGGACTCGCCGAAGCGGATTGTCGGATCCTCCGAGAGCCGCTCAGACGCCGTCCGGGTCCGCGCGGTCGAGCGCCGGGCGCGGGCCGGGCGTGGACTCGGACAGCAGGAAGTCGGCCGCCGAGCGGTCGGTGACCAGGCTGGTCACCAGGCCGGAGCGGAGCACCGCGCCGATCGCCGCCGCCTTGCGCTGGCCGCCGGCGATCGCCACGACCTCGGGGATCCGGCGCAGCCGGTCCGCCTCGACGGTGATGCAGCGCTCCCCCAGGTCGCGGCCGACCCGGCGGCCCTCGGCGTCGAAGAGGTGCGCGGACATCTCGGCCGCGACGCCCAGGGAGGCGTAGTGGGCCCGCTCCTCGTCCGTGAGCATGTCGTGGACGGTGGAGATGCCCGGCTCCCAGGAGCCGATGGAGACGCAGGCGACGGTGACCTTGTCGAAGTACTCGAAGGCCCGCGCGATCCCGGTCTGGTTGCGCAGAGCAGCCGCCGTGGCAGGGTCCGGCAGCAGCATCGGCGCGTAGATGGGGTGCGCCTCGCCGCCGGAGACCTGCGCGGCGCGGCGGACCGCCTCGACGGAGCCGCGCTCGGCGGTCCCGGCGTCGTACACGCCCGTGAGCTGCACGACCGTACAGGGCGGCAGGCGGTCGAGGGCCGCCGCCATGTGGATGGTCGAGCGTCCCCAGGCCAGGCCCAGGACGTCACCCTCGTTCACGAGCTCGCCGAGCAGATCGGCCGCGACCTCGCCGAGGTTCTCCGGGTCGGGCGACTCGTCCACGCCCTCCGCAGGAGACTCGACGACGACCGCGTGCCGCAGCCCGAACCGGGCGCGGAGCGCGTCGGAGCGTTCGGCGTCCAGTTCGGCGGGGACGCGGATCTCGATGCGTACGAGATCCCGCTCCAGCGCCGTCTCCAGAACGCGGGCCACCTTGAAGCGGCTGACGCCGAACTCCTCCGCGATCTGGATCTTGGACTTGCCCTCCAGGTAGAAGCGGCGCGCCATGGCAGCCGCCTGCACCAGCTCCGCGGGTCCCATCCGCAGGGCTGACCGTCCCGCCGACATACCCGCCACCGCGATCTCCTCACTGCTGTTCACGTACCGCTGTTCACGTACCGCTGCTCAGCCACTGCCGTGCAGTCGCCGCCGCTGTTCACACTGTGGACTCTTCGTCCATCCTGTCAGATCCCGCGGGCCTTGATCAGACCTGTCGGCCGCCCGTCGGACCACGTTCATCTGCCCGAGGCTCAGTGGCCACACGCCCACGCAGCGGAGGCCGTCGCGGACTCCGCCCTGGCCCGCAGGGACCGGACCGCCTCGGCCGGATCCTGCGCCCCGTAGACCGCCGAGCCGGCGACGAAGACGTCCGCGCCGGCCTCGGCGCAGCGCTCGATCGTCGACTCCGCGACGCCGCCGTCGACCTGCAGCCACAGCTCCAGACCGTGCTTGGAGATCAGCTCACGGGTGCGGCGGATCTTCGGCAGCATGATGTCGAGGAACGACTGGCCGCCGAAGCCGGGCTCCACGGTCATGATCAGCAGCATGTCCAGCTCGGGGAGCAGGTCCTCGTACGGCTCGATCGGCGTGGCCGGCTTGAGCGCCATGGACGCCCGCGCCCCCTTGGCCCGGATCTCCCGCGCGAGGCGGACGGGCGCGGCCGCGGCCTCCACATGGAAGGTGACGGAACCCGCGCCGGCCTCCACGTACTGCGGGGCCCAGCGGTCCGGGTCCTCGATCATGAGGTGGCAGTCGAGCGGGGTCCGCGTCGCGCGGCTCAGCGACTCGACCACGGGCACGCCCAGGGTCAGGTTGGGCACGAAGTGGTTGTCCATCACGTCGACGTGCAGCCAGTCGGCGCCGTCGACCGCCTTCGCCTCCTCGGCGAGACGGGCGAAGTCCGCGGACAGAATGCTCGGGTTGATCTGCGCCATGAGCCAAGCCTGCCATGCTCTTGGGCGGTTCTTTGCCGCGAAGCGGTTTCGGATGGAGTTCCGGACGAAACTGGGGTGGCCCGGACCGGTCTAGACCACCCCAATCCCGACGAATCAAACGCGCCTTCGGCTCAGGCCGTGCGGCGGATCAGCGCCAGGTACATGGCGTCGGTGCCGTGCACATGCGGCCAGAGCTGGACGTCCGGACCGTCGCCGAGCGCGGGAACGCCGGGCATCAGCGGGCGCGCGTCGATCAGTTCGGCCCCGCCGGTCCGCTTCAGGACGTCGTCGACGACGACCCGGGTCTCGGCCAGGTGCGGGGAGCAGGTCGCGTACCCGACGACTCCGCCGACCCGCACCGCCTTCAGCGCCTCCGTCAGCAGCCCCCGCTGCAGCGGGGCGAAGCCGTCGAAGTCCTCGGGGCGCCGCCGCCAGCGGGCCTCCGGACGGCGGCGCAGGGCCCCCAGGCCGGAGCAGGGGACGTCCATCAGGACCCGGTCGAAGGAGCCGGGCCGCCACGGCGGACGGGTGCCGTCGGCGGCGATGACCTGGTACGGGCCGGGGTTGCCGGCCAGCGCCCGCTCGACGAGCCGGGCGCGGTGCGGCTGCTTCTCGGAGGCCAACAGCGCCGCGCCGCGCTCCGCGGCCAGCGCGCCGAGCAGGGCGGCCTTGCCGCCGGGGCCGGCGCAGCCGTCGAGCCAGCGCTCGTCGGGGCCGTCGACGGGGGCGTTGGCGAGGGCGAGCGCGACCAGCTGACTGCCCTCGTCCTGGACGCCCGCCCGGCCGTCCCGGACGGCGTCGAGGGCGCCGGGCTCGCCGCCCTCGGCGAGCCGCACCGCGTACGGGGACCAGCGGCCCGGCACCGTCTCGGCGGCCTCGGCCAGCTCGGCGGTGGTGGAGCGGCCGGGGCGGGCGACGAGGGTGACCTCGGGGCGCTCGTTGTCGGCCGCCAGGAGCTCCTCGATGCCGGACCGGCCGCCGCCGAGCGCGTCCCAGAGCGCCGAGACGACCCAGCGGGGGTGCGAGTGGACGACCGCGAGGTGGTCCTCGGCGTCCTCGTCGTACGGCGGGGCGACCTGCTCGATCCAGGCGTCCAGGTCGTGCTGCGCGATGCGGCGCAGCACGGCGTTGACGAACTTGGCCCGGCCGTCGCCCAGCACCACGCGCGCGAGCTCGACGCTGGCGGACACCGCGGCGTGCGTGGGGATCCGGGTCCCGAGCAGCTGGTGCGCGCCGAGCGCGAGCACGTCGAGCACCGGCGGGTCGACCTCGCGCAGCGGCCGGTCTATGCAGGCCGAGATGATCGCGTCGTACGTGCCCTGGCGGCGCAGGGTCCCGTACACCAGCTCGGTCGCGAGCGCGGCGTCGCGGGCGTCGAACCGGTCCGGGCCCTCCTGCTCGCGGGCCTTCTTCAGCAGCGGCGGGAGGACGAGGTTGGCGTAGGCGTCGCGCTCGTCCACCGCCCTCAGCGCGTCGAAGGCGAGGATCCGGACCGGGTCCTTCTTGGGCCGGCGGTAGGGCTTGGGGGGACGGCGACGGGCCTGCTCGCTCAAAGGTGCTCCGCGTAAGGAAGGAAGAGGACGTACCCTCCCAGCCTACGTCGGCGCGACGGCCCGGCCGTCCACGGGCGTCCGCGGCCGTCCGCCCCGCCCGCCCCGTCCGCTGCCGCTAGCCGCCGACGGTCTCGCCGGGCGCGATGCGTACGCCGCGGGCCCAGTCGGCGGCCCGCATGGGCTTCTTGCCCTGCGGCTGGACCCAGAGCAGCTCGACCGCGTGGGAGCCGGTGCCGACG
The DNA here is from genome assembly GCF_043199435.1 of Streptomyces sp. NPDC048604. Lineage (NCBI taxonomy): Bacteria > Bacillati > Actinomycetota > Actinomycetes > Kitasatosporales > Streptomycetaceae > Streptomyces > Streptomyces sp. NPDC048604. Next base: position 52,108 of record NZ_JBICVX010000018.1, on the reverse strand, counting down.
TACACGTTGTTCTTGCCGGCCGAGAGCTCGCCCGGGGCGAGGTCGGTACGGTCCGGCACGAGCGCGGCCTGGATGAGCTTGAGCCGCTCGCCGCGGAAGGCGGTCCAGGAGCCGGGGGCGGGGGTGCAGCCGCGGACCACGCGGTCGACGCGCAGGGCAGGGGCGGCCCAGTCGACGTGGGCGTCCTCGACCTGGATCTTCGGGGCGAGGGTGATCCCCTCGGGGGGCTGCGGGACGGCCTTGAGGGTGCCGTCCTCGATGCCGTCCATGGTGGCGGCGAGCAGGCCCGCGCCGGCGAACGCGAGGCGCGTGAGCAGGTCGCCGCTGGTGTCGGTGGGCCGGACGTCCTCGGTGATCACGCCGTAGACGGGGCCGGAGTCGAGCCCCTCCTCGATCAGGAAGGTGGACGCGCCGGTGACCTGGTCGCCGGCCATCAGGGAGTGCTGCACGGGCGCGGCGCCGCGCCAGGCCGGGAGCAGCGAGAAGTGCAGGTTGACCCAGCCGTGGGCGGGGATGTCGAGGGCGACGCGGGGCAGCAGCGCGCCATAGGCGACGACGGGGCAGCAGTCCGGGGCGATCTCGCGCAGCCGGGCCAGGAACGCCTCGTCGCGCGGCCGCTCCGGCTTCAGCACCTCGATGCCCGCCTCCTCGGCGCGCTGGGCGACGGGGCTGGCGACGAGCCGCCGGCCGCGGCCGGCGGGGGCGTCGGGGCGGGTGACGACGGCGGCCACCTCGTGCCGGCCGGAGGCGAGCAGGGCGTCCAGGGCGGGGACGGCGACCTCGGGGGTGCCTGCGAAGACCAGCTTCACTCGGGTTGACCTCGTCTCGGGGCGATGGGGTACCTCCCTGCTCGAACGCAGCCGAGAGCTTGGGGGAGGGCAGCGCACCAGTCTAGGCCGCGGCACGAGGGGGCGTGTTGCGGTGTGCCCGGCTTGTGCATATGCGTGTACGCCCCTGAAGCGTGACCCAAGCACGGGTGGCGCGTTGGTCAAGAGAGATTGACCGAATCGGGCCGCCGCGGCAGCGCTGCGGCCCCGCCCCCTTCACACGCCGGTTCGAGAGGCTTGCACATGGCCGACCACGCAACCCACGACGCCCAAGCCCGGGCAAGTCTGCACCTGCTGGTGCGGGACATCGAGCGGGTCCGGCGGCAGGTGGACGCACTGCGCACGCTCACGGCCCAGTTGGGCAATGTGTACCGCCCGCGCCGCTCCGGCCCGTCGACGGGCTTCGTCGTCTACGGGCGCGCGCCCGCCCCGACCGTCCGCCTCGCGCAGGAACTCCGCGACAGCGTCGAGACCCTGGTGACCGCGGCGGTGGACTTCGACCGTTCGCTGGGCTTCTCGTGGGACGCGGTGGGCTCGGCGCTCGGGGTGACCAAGCAGGCGGTCCACCGCCGCTACGGCGCCCGCCGCGCGCCCCAGCCGGGCGCGCCCGAGGAGGGCACGACCCGTACCCTCCCGGTTCCCCCCGCCGTTCCCGCCGTCCCTGCCGTCCCCGCCGCCCGCACGATGCCGCCCCAGCCCCTCCGCGACGACCCCCGCCCCCCGGCCTTCCCGGGCCCCCGCAACGGCTGACGCGGACCCCGCCGAGCCGCCCACCCGCCACACGACGGGAAGGGGCGGCTCGTCGCCGTACGGGGCGGAGCCCGCTCGGGGTGGGCCCGCCGGAGGCGGGAGGTGCCCGGCCACCCCCGCGACCGTCAGCCGATGTCCGGGGGGTCCACCCGGATGCGGATCGGGGTCGTCGCCGGGCCTCGGGTGGAACGGGACGCCTGGGCCTGTTTCAGGGACGCGGCCAGCGCCGCCCCCGTGCCCGGCGGTACGCGGACCAGGGCGCGTTCCCAGGGCTCGCCCGGCGGCGGGTCTCCGGGGCGGCTCGTACCGCCCGGGCGGACGACGGGCAGCGGGACCGGGCCGAGGATCTCCGCGTCCGGGGGCAGCGGCGTGGACGCCAGGAAGCCCAGGACCGTGTCCACCGGCCCCGCCACCGACGCCATCCGGGACACCGGCGGAAACCCCAGCTCCGCCCGCTCCGCGAGCTCCCGCTGGGCGTGGCCCACCGGATCCCACCGCACCAGCGCCTGCACCGGCCGCAGCGTGGGCTCGGCGACGACGACCACCGTGCCCCCCTCCCCCTGCCCCCGCACCAGCGAGGCCGCGTCGATCCAGCGCCTCAGCGCCTCCTCCCCGGCCCGCAGATCGGGCCGGGACACCATCGCCCAGCCGTCCAGCAGCAGCGCCGCCGCGTAGCCGCCCTCGGCGACCGGCTCCGCACCGGGGGTCGAGACGACCAGCGCCGGCCGCCCCGGCACCGTGTCCAGCACGTGGTCGCGCCCGGAGGTTCGCACCGGCACCGCCGGGAACGCCCGCCCCAGCTCCTCCGCCGTGCGCCGCGCGCCCACCACCTGGGCCCGCAGCCGCACCGAGCCGCACGCCACGCAGTGCCAGTCCGGCGCGCCGCGCCCGCACCACCCGCACCGCAGCTCCTGCTGCTCGGGGGCTTCCAAGGGCCCCGCGCAGTGCCGGCAGCGCGCGGGCGTCCGGCACCGCTCGCAGGCCAGCCGGGGCACGTACCCGCGCCGCGGCACCTGGACCAGGACCGGCCCCGTCCGCAGCCCGTCCCGGACCGCCGCCCACGCCAGCGACGGCAGCCGCGCCGCCCGCGCCGCCTCGTCGCGGGCGAGCTGCTCGTCGCCCACCGTCCGCACCCGAGGCGCCGCGGCCCGTACCTGCTCGCGCCCGGCGACGAGCGGCCCGGCCCACCCCGACTCGACCAGCTGCGCCGCCTCGACCGTGCAGCTCAGCGAGCCCAGCAGGAAGCCGCACCGGTCGTGCGCGGCGCGCAGCAGCAGGACGTCACGGGCGTGCGGCTGCGGTGCGTGCGGCTCGCTGTGGCTGCCGTCGCCGTCGTCCCAGATCGCCACAAGGCCCAGATCCCGCACCGGCGCGAACATCGCGGCCCGCGTGCCGACGACCGCCCGCACCGCGCCCCGCCGCACCGCGAGCCACTGCCCGTACCGCTTCTCGGGACCGGCCTCCGCGGTGAGCACCGCGTGCCGTCCCTCCCCCAGGGCCGCGGTCAGCGCCGCGTCCACCCGGGCGACCGCCCGCCCGTCGGGCACGACGACCAGCGCTCCCCGCCCCGAGGCGAGCGTCGCGGCCACGGCGCGGGCCAGCTCCTCGGCCCAGGACGGCCCCGGCAGCGCGTTCCACACCGCTCGCGGCGCCCCGCCCCGGGCCAGCGACTCCAGGAACGCCGGGCCGCGTTCGTACCGCGTCCAGCTCCCCGGCTCCGGCGCGGGCGGCGGCGGGAGCGGCGCGGGCGAGGGACGGGACTCGGCGCGCGCGCTGCGCGGCGGGATCGCGAGCTGCAGCACGTCGGCGAGGCTCCCCGCGTACCGGTCGGCGACCGCCCGCGCCAGCGCCAGCAGCTCCGGGCTGAGCACCGGCTCGGGCGACACCACGTCGGCGAGCGCGGCCAGCGGCCCGGTGTAGTCGGAGGAGGCGAGCCGCTCGACGAGGAAGCCGTCGATGAGCCGGCCGCCCTCGCGCCGCCCGTCCCGCACCTTGCCCGACCCGGCGCCGAACCGCACCCGGACCCGCACGCCGGGCTGCGCGGCCTCGTCGAGCTCCTCGGGGACGGCGTAGTCGAAGTACCGGTCGAGATGGAGCACGCCCTTGTTGACCACGATCCGGGCGACCGGCAGCTCCTTGGCCAGCGACGCCCCGCGCCAGGTGCGCGGCTTGGCGCGGGGCGCCTTCGCCTTGCGCACGCTCTCCCGGATGAGCGCGAGCTGCTCCGGCGGCCCGCCGGCCTCCGGCCCGCCTTCGGGGGTCTGGTTGTCGCTGCTCACAGCCCCATTCCTACCAAACGGCACCGACAACGCCGACGGCCCCGGACCAGCAGGTCCGGGGCCGTACGGGCACGAGGGGAACGCGTCAGATACCGGCGGCCTTGCGCAGCGCCTCGACGCGGTCGGTCCGCTCCCAGGTGAAGTCCGGCAGCTCACGGCCGAAGTGGCCGTACGCGGCGGTCTGGGCGTAGATCGGGCGCAGCAGGTCGAGGTCGCGGATGATCGCGGCCGGGCGGAGGTCGAAGACCTCGCCGATGGCGTGCTCGATCTTCTCCGTCTCGACGGCGTTGGTGCCGAAGGTCTCGACGAAGAGACCGACCGGCTCCGCCTTGCCGATGGCGTAGGCGACCTGGACCTCGCAGCGCGAGGCGAGGCCGGCGGCCACCACGTTCTTGGCGACCCAGCGCATGGCGTAGGCGGCCGAGCGGTCGACCTTGGACGGGTCCTTGCCGGAGAACGCGCCGCCGCCGTGGCGGGCCATGCCGCCGTACGTGTCGATGATGATCTTGCGACCGGTGAGGCCGGCGTCGCCCATCGGGCCGCCGATCTCGAAGCGGCCGGTCGGGTTGACCAGCAGGCGGTAGCCGTCGGTGTCCAGCTTGATGCCGTCCTCGACGAGCTGCTTCAGGACGTGCTCGACGACGAACTCGCGGATGTCGGGCGCGAGCAGCGAGTCGAGGTCGATGTCGGAGGCGTGCTGCGAGGAGACCACGACCGTGTCGAGGCGGACGGCCTTGTCGCCGTCGTACTCGATGGTGACCTGGGTCTTGCCGTCGGGGCGCAGGTACGGGATGGTGCCGTTCTTGCGGACCTCGGTGAGGCGGCGGGAGAGCCGGTGTGCCAGGTAGATCGGCAGCGGCATGAGCTCGGGGGTCTCGTCCGACGCGTAGCCGAACATCAGGCCCTGGTCGCCGGCGCCCTGCTTGTCCAGCTCGTCCTCGTCGCCCTCGACGCGCTTCTCGTACGCCGTGTCGACGCCCTGCGCGATGTCCGGGGACTGCGACCCGATGGAGACCGAGACGCCGCAGGACGCGCCGTCGAAGCCCTTCTTCGAGGAGTCGTACCCGATCTCGAGGATCTTGTTGCGCACCAGGGTGGGGATGTCCGCCCAGGCCTTGGTGGTGACCTCGCCGGCCACGTGGACCAGGCCGGTGGTGATCAGGGTCTCCACGGCGACGCGGGAGGTGGGGTCCTCCCGGAGCAGCGCGTCGAGAATGGTGTCGCTGATCTGGTCAGCGATCTTGTCGGGGTGACCCTCGGTCACGGACTCCGAGGTGAACAGACGACGGGACACAACGCTCCCTGTGGTTGCAGCGGCTGCTGGCTGATCATTTACGGAACAGCAGGGGGCTGCGCCCCGCGTCGTTCCGAGAACAGTTTATCGGGCGCTCTCGGGCGTATGACCAGGTGTCTCGCAAGGTGGGAGCCGGATCACCCGGGAAATGGTCATTTCCCTTACGGCGAATGGCCCCCTTTCGCGCCCGAAAGGACCAGCTCCGCACACCTCGATCACGCTGTGTCGCCGATGTACGGTTTCTCCCGATGGTACCGGAGTGGTTACGCGGGCAGCGGACGCAGCCGCGGCGCGACGAGGTCCCACACCGTCTCGGCGAGGGCCTCCTTCGGCCCGTACGGCGCCGGCGTCTCGGCGCCGTCGGCGGCGAGGATCACGGCCTCGTTCTCCTCCTGGCCGAAGGTCTTGCGCTCCCCGACCTCGTTGACCACGAGCAGGTCGCATCCCTTGCGGCGGAGCTTGTCACGGCCGTTCGCGAGGACGTCGTCGGTCTCGGCGGCGAAACCGACGACCACCTGCCCGTCCAGGACGCGGTCGGCGGAGATCTCCGCCAGGATGTCCGGGTTGCGCACCAGCTCGACCGTGGGCGCGCCGCCGTCGTCCTTCTTCTTGATCTTGCCGGGGGCGTAGACGGCCGGACGGAAGTCGGCGACGGCCGCCGCCATCACCACCGCGTCGGCGTCCGGGGCGGCCTTCACGACCGCCTCGCGCAGCTGGAGCGCGGTGCCGACGTGGACGACGTCGACGCCCGCCGGGTCGGGGATGCCGGTGTTGGCCTCGATGAGGGTGACCCGCGCGCCGCGGGCCGCGGCGGCCTTGGCGAGGGCGTAGCCCTGCTTGCCGGAGGAGCGGTTGCCGAGGTAGCGGACCGGGTCGAGCGGTTCACGGGTGCCGCCGGCGCTGACCACGACATGACGGCCGGCGAGGTCCGGCGCGGCCGTGCCGCGGGACAGAATCCTCCGGCAGACCTCGAAGATCTCGGCGGGGTCGGGCAGCCGGCCCTTGCCGGTGTCGACGCCGGTGAGCCGGCCGACCGCGGGCTCGATGACCACTGCGCCGCGGCGACGCAGGGTGGCCACGTTCTCCTGGGTGGCCGGGTGCTCCCACATCTCGGTGTGCATGGCGGGCGCGAAGACCACCGGACATCGGGCGGTGAGCAGGGTGTTGGTGAGCAGGTCGTCGGCGAGCCCGTGCGCGGCCTTGGCCAGCATGTCGGCGGTGGCGGGGGCGACGATCACGAGGTCGGCGGCCTGGCCGATGCGGACGTGCGGGACCTCGTGGACGGACTCCCACACCTCGGTGGAGACCGGGTTGCCGGAGAGCGCGGACCAGGTGGCCTCGCCGACGAAGTGCAGCGCCGAGTCGGTGGGGACGACGCGCACGTCGTGGCCGGACTCCGTGAGCCGCCGCAGCAGCTCGCAGGCCTTGTACGCGGCGATGCCGCCGCTGACCCCCAGAACGACCTTCGGCTTCGTCACCACTGCCACTCCCCGCACTCGACCGCGTACGACGTCAGATGCGTACGACTCCATGAGACACCACAGGCCCGGCGGTTGTTCCGCCGGGCCTGTGGTGACAAGCGTTTCGTGCTTACTGCGCCGGGCCCTCGATGGCCTCGGAGGTCAGCAGGCCCGCGTTGATCTCGCGCAGAGCGATCGAGAGCGGCTTCTCGTGGACGTGGGTGTCCACCAGCGGACCGACGTACTCCAGCAGGCCCTCACCCAGCTGGGAGTAGTACGCGTTGATCTGACGCGCGCGCTTCGCCGCGTAGATCACGAGGCTGTACTTCGAGTCCGTGGCCTCGAGCAGCTCGTCGATCGGCGGGTTGATGATGCCCTCGGGCGCGGTGATGGAAGAGGACACGCTCTACCTTCCGACAGATGGGAAAAAGATCAAAGAACTTCCATCAAGGCTAGCAGCTCACGTGCTACGTCCTCGACGGAGGTGTTGACAAGGGTGGTGTCGAACTCGGTTTCGGCGGCCAGCTCGACCTTGGCGGCCTCCAGCCGGCGCTCGATCACCTCGGGCGACTCGGTGCCGCGGCCGGTGAGCCGCCGGACCAGCTCGTCCCAGCTGGGCGGGGCCAGGAACACCAGCTGGGAGTCCGGCATGGACTCCTTGACCTGGCGGGCTCCCTGGAGGTCGATCTCCAGCAGTACCGGCTCGCCGGCCTCCAGGCGGTCCTGGACCGCGCGACGGGGCGTGCCGTAGCGGTTGCCCGCGAACTCGGCCCACTCGAGGAGTTCGCCGTTGGCGATCAGCTTGTCGAACTCGTCGTCGGAGACGAAGAAGTACTGGACACCGTGCTTCTCGCCGGGCCGGGGCTTCCGTGTCGTGGCCGACACCGAGAGCCAGACCTCGGGGTGGACCTTGCGCATATGAGCGACGACCGTGCTCTTGCCGACCCCGGAGGGGCCGGAGAGCACGGTCAGCCGCGGACGTACCTCTGCTGCCATGCAGCGATTATTCCAGCTTTGCGGGTGTGCCCGGGACGCCGTCCCGGACTCAGGCGCTCGTGCTGCCGAACTCCCGCTGCAGCGCGGCGATCTGGTTCGTGCCGAGACCCCGCACGCGGCGGCTCTCGGAGATGCCGAGCCGCTCCATGATCTGCTTGGCACGGACCTTGCCGACGCCCGGCAGGGACTCGAGCAGCGCCGAGACCTTCATCTTGCCGATGACATCGTTCTTCTGGCCCTGGTCGATGACCTCGTTGAGGGAGGCGCCGGAGTGCTTGAGTCGATTCTTGACCTCGGCCCGCTCCCGGCGAGCCGCGGCGGCCTTTTCGAGCGCGGCTGCGCGCTGTTCAGGGGTAAGGGGCGGAAGAGCCACGCCTACGTCACCTCGGATGTCGAACTGTCGGATACGGGCCGCCGAGGAACGCGGACGCTCCACACACGGCGAGTCGCATGGCGGTGGCCTGGGCCGTTCGCCACGAGAACTCTGCGTCGGAGACTAGCGGCCAAGACCGCTCCAGTCAGCGAGAACAGACGAAAAGTCCTGGTCAGGATCGAGTCTGGCATCACCGACCAGGACAATCCAGGCATTATGCCGGGGTTTTTCGCCCCTCGCCTTTCGACAGTTGAGACGGCACGGACGGGTCAGACGGCGACGGCGGCCCGGATCTCGTCCGCGAACCGCTCGGCGGCGGCCCTCAGCGCGGCCGCGTCGGGGCCCTCCTTCAGGACGCCGCGGCTCACGTTCGGCACCACGTTGCGCACCGCGGAACCGAAGACCGCCGGAAGATCGGCGGCCATCGCGCCCTGCGCGCCGATGCCGGGGGCGAGCAGCGGCCCGTTGATGTCCAGGTCGAACGAGGACAGGTCGCCCAGGGTGGCGCCGACGACCGCGCCGAAGGAGCCCATCGGGCTCTCCCCCGCGTTCTCGGCGGCCAGGTGCGCCAGCATGGTCGCGCCGATGGTGCGGCCGTCCTCCCGGACCGCCCGCTGGACCTCGGCGCCCTCCGGGTTCGACGTCAGCGCCAGGACGAACAGACCCGCGCCGGACTCCCGGGCGAGGTCCACGGCCGGCTTCAGCGAGCCGTAGCCGAGGTACGGGGAGACCGTCAGCGCGTCCGAGAACAGCGGGGACTGAGGGCGCAGGAAGGTCTCCGCGTACGCGGCCATGGTGGAGCCGATGTCACCGCGCTTGGCGTCCATGACGACCAGGCCGCCCGCCGCGCGCAGGTCGGCGACGGCCCGCTCCAGGACGGCGATGCCGCGCGAGCCGAAGCGCTCGAAGAACGCGGACTGCGGCTTGAAGACGGCGACCGTCTCGGCCAGCGCCTCCACCACCGTGCGGGTGAAGGTCTCCAGGCCGTCGACGTCGTCCTTCAGGCCCCAGGAGGCGAGCAGGGAGGCGTGCGGGTCGATGCCGACGCAGAGCGGACCGCGCTCGTCCATGGCGGAGCGCAGGCGGGTCCCGAACGGTTCGAGGGTCACTTGGATGCCTTTCGGGTGTCGGCGCCGACGGCCTCGGCGAGGGTGGCGTACGGGGAGGCGGCCAGGCGGGCGGCCAGGCCCTTGTGGATCGCGCGGGCGTAGAACGGGCCCTCGTAGATGAAGGCGCTGTAGCCCTGGATCAGGGTCGCGCCGGCGAGGATCCGCTGCCAGGCGTCCTCGGCGTTCTCGATGCCGCCGACGCCGACGAGGACGATCCGGTCGCCCACGCGCGCGTACAGCCGGCGCAGGACCTCCAGGGAGCGGGCCTTGACGGGCGCGCCGGACAGGCCGCCGGTCTCGGCGACCAGCTCCGGGTCGGACTTCAGGCCGAGGCCCTCGCGGGCGATGGTGGTGTTGGTGGCGATGATGCCGTCCAGGCCCAGCTCCAGGGCGAGGTCGGCGACGGCGTCCACGTCCTCGTCCGCGAGGTCGGGCGCGATCTTGACCAGCAGCGGGACGCGGCGGTCGGTGACGGTGCGGTCGGCGGCCTCGCGGACGGCCGTGAGCAGCGGGCGCAGCGACTCGGTGGCCTGGAGGTTGCGCAGGCCGGGGGTGTTCGGCGAGGAGACGTTCACGACGAGGTAGTCGGCGTGGGCGGCGAGCCGCTCGGTCGACTTCACGTAGTCGGCGGCGGCGTCGGCCTCCGGGACGACCTTGGTCTTGCCGATGTTGACGCCGACGACGGTCCTGAAGACCGGCGTCCGGGTGCGCAGGCGCTCGGCGACGGCGGCGGAGCCCTCGTTGTTGAAGCCCATGCGGTTGATCAGGGCGCGGTCCGCGACGAGGCGGAACAGCCGCTTCTTGGGGTTGCCGGGCTGGGGTTCACCGGTGACCGTGCCGATCTCGACGTGGTCGAAGCCGAGCATCGACATGCCGTCGATGGCGACCGCGTTCTTGTCGAAGCCGGCCGCGAGGCCGAACGGGCCGTGCATCCGCAGGCCCAGGGCCTCGGTGCGCAGCTCCTCGTAGCGGGGCGCGAGGACGGCCGCGACGTACGTGCGGAGCACGGGGACGCGGGCGGCGAGCCGGATCCAGCGGAAGGCCAGGTAGTGGGCCTCCTCGGGGTCCATCCGCTTGAAGACCAGGTGGAAGAAGAACTTGTACATGTGTCTCTCAGATCCAGGTGTCCTCATGAAGAGGGGGACACCGCGGTGTCGCCGGTGTCCCCCTCTTCGTACGGGCTGCTAGTCGCGGGCCGCGGTCAGGTGCTCCGCGTGCTCCTGGAGCGAGCGGACGCCCACCCCGCCGTGGTTGAGCGCGTCGATGCCCTGGACGGCCGCGGCGAGCGCCTGGACCGTGGTGAGGCACGGGACGCTGCGCGCCACCGCCGCCGTACGGATGTCGTAGCCGTCGAGGCGGCCGCCGGTGCCGTACGGGGTGTTGACGATCAGGTCGACCTGGCCGTCGTGGATCAGCTGGACGATGGTCTTCTCGCCGTTCGGGCCCTCGCCCTCGGACTGCTTGCGCACGACGGTGGCGTTGATGCCGTTGCGCTTGAGGACCTCGGCGGTGCCGGAGGTGGCGAGCAGCTCGAAGCCGTGCGCGACCAGCTCGCGGGCCGGGAAGATCATCGAGCGCTTGTCGCGGTTGGCGACCGAGATGAACGCGCGGCCCTTGGTGGGCAGCGGGCCGTACGCGCCGGCCTGCGACTTGGCGTAGGCCGTGCCGAAGACCGTGTCGATGCCCATGACCTCGCCGGTGGAGCGCATCTCAGGGCCGAGGACGGTGTCCACGCCGCGGCCCTGGATGTCGCGGAAGCGGGTCCACGGCATCACGGCCTCCTTGACGGAGATCGGCGCGTCGAGCGGCAGGGTGCCGCCGTCGCCGGTCTTCGGCAGCAGGCCCTCCTCGCGCAGTTCGGCGATGGTGGCGCCCAGGGAGATCCGGGCGGCGGCCTTCGCCAGCGGCACCGCGGTGGCCTTCGAGGTGAAGGGCACGGTGCGGGAGGCGCGCGGGTTGGCCTCCAGGACGTACAGGATGTCGCCGGCCATGGCGAACTGGATGTTGATCAGGCCGCGGACGCCGACGCCCTTGGCGATGGCCTCGGTGGAGGCGCGCAGCCGCTTGATGTCGTAGCCGCCGAGGGTGATCGGGGGCAGGGCGCAGGCCGAGTCGCCGGAGTGGATGCCGGCCTCCTCGATGTGCTCCATGACGCCGCCGAGGTAGAGCTCCTCGCCGTCGTAGAGCGCGTCGACGTCGATCTCGATCGCGTCGTCGAGGAAGCGGTCGACCAGGACCGGCCGGGTGGGGCTGATCTCGGTGGACTCGGCGATGTACGACTCGAGGCGGGTCTCGTCGTACACGATCTCCATGCCGCGGCCGCCGAGCACGTACGACGGGCGGACCAGGACCGGGTAGCCGATCTCGTCGGCGATGGCCTTGGCGCCGGCGAAGGTGGTCGCGGTGCCGTGCTTGGGGGCGGGCAGTCCGGCCTCGGCGAGAACCTGGCCGAAGGCGCCGCGGTCCTCGGCGGCGTGGATGGCCTCCGGCGAGGTGCCGACGACGGGCACGCCGTTGTCCTTGAGCGCCTGCGACAGGCCCAGCGGGGTCTGGCCGCCGAGCTGGACGACCACACCGGCGATCGGGCCCGCGAGGGACTCGGCGTGCACGATCTCCAGCACGTCCTCGAGCGTCAGCGGCTCGAAGTACAGGCGGTCGGAGGTGTCGTAGTCGGTGGAGACGGTCTCCGGGTTGCAGTTGACCATCACGGTCTCGTAGCCCGCGTCGCTGAGCGCGAAGGAGGCGTGGACGCAGGAGTAGTCGAACTCGATGCCCTGGCCGATGCGGTTCGGGCCGGAGCCCAGGATGATCACCGCGGGCTTCTCGCGCGGCGCGACCTCGCTCTCCTCGTCGTAGGACGAGTAGAAGTACGGGGTCTTGGCGGCGAACTCGGCGGCGCAGGTGTCGACCGTCTTGTAGACCGGGCGGACGCCGAGGGCGTGCCGGACCTCGCGCACGACGTCCTCGCGCAGGCCGCGGATCTCGGCGATCTGGGCGTCGGAGAAGCCGTGCCGCTTGGCCTCGGCGAGCAGCTCGGGCTGGAGCTTCTCGGCGGCGGCCAGCTCGTCGGCGAGCTCCTTGATCAGGAAGAGCTGGTCGACGAACCACGGGTCGATCTTCGTGGCGTCGAAGACCTCCTCGGGCGTGGCGCCCGCGCGGATGGCCTGCATGACGGTGTTGATCCGGCCGTCGGTGGGGCGGACCGCCTCGGCCAGCAGCTCGGCCCTGTCGCCGGGCTCGCCCACGAAGGTGAACTGCGAGCCCTTCTTCTCCAGGGAGCGCAGGGCCTTCTGCAGGGCCTCGGTGAAGTTGCGGCCGATGGCCATCGCCTCGCCGACCGACTTCATGGTGGTGGTGAGGGTGGAGTCGGCCTGCGGGAACTTCTCGAAGGCGAAGCGCGGGGCCTTGACGACGACGTAGTCGAGGGTGGGCTCGAAGGACGCCGGGGTCTTCTCGGTGATGTCGTTCGGGATCTCGTCCAGCGTGTAGCCGACGGCGAGCCGGGCGGCGATCTTGGCGATCGGGAAGCCGGTGGCCTTGGAGGCGAGCGCGGAGGAGCGGGAGACGCGCGGGTTCATCTCGATGACGATGATCCGGCCGTCGTCCGGGTTGACCGCGAACTGGATGTTGCATCCGCCGGTGTCGACGCCGACCTCGCGGATGATCGCGATGCCGACGTCGCGCAGGACCTGGTACTCGCGGTCGGTCAGCGTCATCGCCGGGGCGACGGTGATCGAGTCGCCGGTGTGCACGCCCATCGGGTCGAAGTTCTCGATGGAGCAGACGACCACGACGTTGTCGTGCTTGTCGCGCATCAGCTCCAGCTCGTACTCCTTCCAGCCGAGGATGGACTCCTCCAGGAGGACCTCGGTGGTCGGGGAGAGCGTGAGGCCCTGGCCGGCGATGCGGCGCAGCTCCTCCTCGTCGTGCGCGAAGCCGGAGCCGGCGCCGCCCATGGTGAAGGAGGGGCGGACGACGACGGGGTAGCCGCCGAGGGTGTCGACGCCCTTGATCACGTCGTCCATGGAGTGGCAGATGACCGAGCGGGCGGACTCGCCGTGGCCGATCTTGGCGTTGACGGCCTCGACGACGCCCTTGAAGAGGTCGCGGTCCTCGCCCTTGTGGATGGCCTCGACGTTGGCGCCGATGAGCTCGACGCCGTACTTCTCCAGGACGCCCTGCTCGTGCATGGAGATCGCGGTGTTGAGCGCGGTCTGGCCGCCGAGGGTGGGCAGCAGGGCGTCGGGACGCTCCTTGGCGATGATCTTCTCGACGAACTCGGGGGTGATCGGCTCGACGTACGTGGCGTCGGCGATCTCCGGGTCGGTCATGATCGTGGCCGGGTTGGAGTTGACCAGGATGACCCGCAGGCCCTCGGCCTTGAGGATGCGGCAGGCCTGGGTGCCGGAGTAGTCGAACTCGGCGGCCTGGCCGATGACGATCGGGCCGGAGCCGATGACCAGGACGGACTGGATATCGGTGCGCTTAGGCACGCTCGGCCTCCATCAGAGAAACGAAGCGGTCGAAGAGGTACGCGGCGTCGTGCGGGCCCGCGGCCGCCTCGGGGTGGTACTGGACGGAGAAGGCCGGCTGGTCGAGCAGCTGCAGGCCCTCCACGACGTTGTCGTTCAGGCACACGTGGGAGACCTCGGCGCGCCCGTAGGGGGTGTCGGAGACCTTGTCGAGGGGCGCGTCGACGGCGAAGCCGTGGTTGTGCGCGGTGACCTCGACCTTGCCGGTGGTGCGGTCCTGGACCGGCTGGTTGATGCCGCGGTGGCCGTACTTCAGCTTGTAGGTGCCGAAGCCGAGGGCCCGGCCGAGGATCTGGTTGCCGAAGCAGATGCCGAACAGCGGCGTCCTGCGCTCCAGGACGGCCTGCATGAGGGCGACGGCGCCGTCTGCGGTGGCCGGGTCGCCCGGGCCGTTGGAGAAGAACACGCCGTCGGGCTCGACCGCGTACACGTCCTCCGCGGTGGCGGTGGCGGGCAGCACGTGCACCTCGATGCCGCGCTCGGCCATGCGGTGCGGGGTCATGCCCTTGATGCCGAGGTCGACAGCGGCGACGGTGAACTTCTTCTCGCCGATCGCGGGGACGACGTACGTCTCCTTGGTGGCGACCTCGGCGGAGAGGTCGGCACCGGTCATCTCGGGGGCCTGGCGGACCTCGGCGAGCATGGTGCCCTCGTCGGGCAGCGCGTTGCCGGAGAAGATGCCGACGCGCATGGCACCGCGCTCGCGCAGGTGGCGGGTGAGGGCCCGGGTGTCGATGCCGGAGATGCCGACGACGCCCTGCTGGGCCAGCTCCTCGTCCAGGGAGCGCCGGGAGCGCCAGTTGGACGGGACGCGGGCGGGGTCGCGGACGACGTAGCCGGCCACCCAGATCCTCGCGGACTCGGGGTCCTCGTCGTTGACGCCGGTGTTGCCGACGTGCGGGGCGGTCATCACGACGACCTGGCGGTGGTAGGAGGGGTCGGTGAGGGTCTCCTGGTAGCCGGTCATGCCGGTGTTGAACACGGCCTCGCCGAAGGTCACCCCCACGGCCCCGTAGGCGCGGCCGCGGAAAACGCGGCCGTCCTCCAGGACGAGTACGGCGGGAGCCTTGGCTCCCCGGGTGGAGGTCGTCATCGTGCGGTGCCTTCCGTCGTGCTGGTGTTCATGGAGTTGATGGCCTCGACCCAGGCGGCGTGCTCGGCCGCCGTGTCGGACCGGAAGCCGGAGTCGAGCAGCGTCTCGCCGTGCGCCCAGGTGACGATCAGCAGCCCGCCCTCGGCGAGGACCTTGCCGGCGATGCCCTTGTCGAGGCGGGCCTCGCGCAGGGCGGCGGCGGGGACGAAGAAGTCGTTCGCGCCGGGGCGGACGACCGCCAGGCCCTGGTCGGTCAGGGTGAGCTCGACCCGGCTGCGGGTGCCGAGCCCGTGCGCGACGATCCGGTCGAGCCACTGGCCGGCGGTCGTCGAGCCGTGGTAGCGCCCACTGAGGCTCAGTCTCGCCTCACCCGCGGCGTCCGGCATTCCGGGCAGCGGCGGCTTGCCGCCTCCGTTGAGGGTGGTGGCGGGAGACGGGAGGGCGGGGAGTTCGGGGAGGCCGGACTGGAGGCTGCCCCGCCACTTCCATCCCTGGCGCATCAGCCAGTACACGAAGGCGATGAAGAGCAGCAGTCCGGCGACCCAGCCGAGCCGCGCGGCCCAGTCGGTCACTTCCGCCGATTTCGGCTCGGCGGCCAGGTTGATGAGTGTCACGCGAGCTTCCCGTCCACGACCGTCGCGCGGCCCCGCAGGAAGGTGTGCGTGACGCGTCCCGGCAGCTCGCGGCCCTCGTACGGGGTGTTGCGGCTGCGGGAGGCGAAGCCCGCGGGGTCCACGGCACCACGGTATGCCGGATCGACCAGCGTGAGGTTTGCGGGCTCACCAGCCGAGACGGGCCGGCCGTGGCCCTCGGCCCGGCCGATGCGGGCCGGGGCGAAGGACATGCGGTCGGCGACGTCGGCCCAGTCGAGCAGACCGGTCTCGACCATCGTCTGCTGGACGACGGAGAGCGCGGTCTCCAGGCCGACCATGCCCATGGCCGCGGCGGCCCACTCGCAGTCCTTGTCCTCGTGCGGGTGCGGGGCGTGGTCGGTGGCGACGATGTCGATCGTGCCGTCGGCCAGGGCCTCACGCAGGGCCATGACGTCGCGCTCGGTGCGCAGCGGCGGGTTGACCTTGTAGACCGGGTTGTACGTGCGGACCATCTCGTCCGTGAGGAGGAGGTGGTGCGGGGTGACCTCGGCGGTGACGTCGATGCCGCGGGACTTGGCCCAGCGGACGATCTCGACGGAGCCGGCCGTGGAGAGGTGGCAGATGTGCACGCGGGAGCCGACGTGCTCGGCGAGCAGCACATCGCGGGCGATGATCGACTCCTCGGCGACGGCGGGCCAGCCGCCGAGGCCCAGCTCGGCGGAGACGATGCCCTCGTTCATCTGGGCGCCCTCGGTCAGGCGGGGCTCCTGGGCGTGCTGGGCGACGACGCCGCCGAAGGCCTTCACGTACTCCAGGGCGCGGCGCATGATCACGGCGTCGTCGACGCACTTGCCGTCGTCGGAGAAGACGGTGACGCCGGCGGCGGAGTCGTGCATGGCGCCGAGCTCGGCGAGCTTCTTGCCCTCCAGGCCGACGGTGACGGCGCCGATGGGCTGCACGTCGCAGTAGCCGTGCTCCTTGCCGAGGCGGTAGACCTGCTCGACGACGCCGGCGGTGTCGGCGACCGGGAAGGTGTTGGCCATCGCGAAGACGGCGGTGTAGCCGCCGGAGGCGGCGGCCTGCGTGCCGGTGAGGACGGTCTCGGAGTCCTCGCGGCCGGGCTCGCGCAGATGGGTGTGCAGGTCGACCAGGCCCGGCAGGAGGATCTTGCCCTCGGCCTCGACGACCGTGGCGCCGGTGGCGTCGAGGTCGGTGCCGACGGCGGCGATGGTCTCGCCGTCGATCAGGACGTCCTGCGGCTCGCCGCCGAGCACCTTCGCACCTCGGATCAGGATCTTGCTCATGGTTACTTGCTCTCCTCGGTGCGGGTGTGGCTGACGGCGGGCTCGTTGCCGCCCAGAAGCAGGTAGAGAACGGCCATCCGGATGGAGACGCCGTTGGCCACCTGCTCGACGACCGTGCAGCGGTCGGAGTCGGCGACCTCGGCGGTGATCTCCATGCCGCGGACCATCGGGCCGGGGTGCATGACGATGGCGTGCTCGGGCATCCTCGCCATCCGGTCGCCGTTCAGCCCGTACCGCCGCGAGTACTCGCGCTCGGTCGGGAAGAAGGCGGCGTTCATCCGCTCGCGCTGCACACGCAGCATCATCACCGCGTCGGACTTCGGCAGCACGTTGTCGAGGTCGTAGCTGACCTCGCAGGGCCAGGTCTCGACGCCGACCGGGACGAGGGTCGGCGGGGCCACCAGGGTGACCTCGGCGCCGAGGGTGTGCAGCAGGTCGACGTTGGAGCGGGCGACCCGGCTGTGCAGGACGTCGCCGACCAGCGTGATCCGCTTGCCGGCCAGGTCCTGGCCGAGGCCGGCGTCCCGGCCGACCAGGCGGCGGCGCATGGTGAAGGCGTCGAGCAGGGCCTGGGTGGGGTGCTGGTGGGTGCCGTCGCCGGCGTTGATCACCGGGGCGTCGATCCAGCCGGAGGTGGCGAGCCGGTAGGGCGCGCCGGAGGCGCTGTGCCGGATGACGACCGCGTCGACGCCCATGGCCTCCAGGGTCTGGGCGGTGTCCTTCAGGGACTCGCCCTTGGAGACGCTGGAGCCCTTGGCCGCGAAGTTGATCACGTCGGCGGAGAGGCGCTTCTCGGCGGCCTCGAAGGAGATCCGGGTCCGGGTCGAGTCCTCGAAGAAGAGGTTGCAGATCGTGCGGCCGCGCAGCGTGGGCAGCTTCTTGATCGGCCGGTCGGCCACCCGGGCCATCTCCTCGGCGGTGTCGAGGATCAGGACGGCGTCGTCGCGGGTGAGGTCGGCGGCCGAGATGAGGTGACGCATCATCGGGGTGTGCTCCGTGGTGTGGAGATGTGGCGGGGTGCGGGCGCGCAGGGGTGTGCCCTGGGCCCGGCGGGGAGCCGGTGCTAGGCGGAGGCGGGCTTGCTGCCGAGCAGCACGGTGTCGCGACCGTCCTCCTCGGCGAGCTGGACCTTGACCGTCTCCCGCAGCGACGTGGGGAGGTTCTTGCCGACGTAGTCGGCGCGGATCGGCAGCTCGCGGTGACCGCGGTCGACGAGGACCGCGAGCTGGACGGCGCGCGGGCGGCCGATGTCGCCGAGCGCGTCGAGCGCGGCGCGGATCGTACGGCCGGAGAAGAGCACGTCGTCGACCAGGACGACCAGGCGGCCGTCGATGCCGTCACCGGGGATCTCGGTGCGGCCGAGGGCGCGGGCGGGCTTCATCCGCAGGTCGTCGCGGTACATGGTGATGTCGAGGGAGCCGACCGGGATCTTCCGTCCGGTGATCTCCGCGAGCTTGTCGGCCAGCCGGCGGGCGAGGAACACGCCCCGGGTCGGGATGCCGAGGAGCACCACGTCGTCGGCGCCCTTAGCGCGCTCGACGATCTCGTGTGCGATGCGGGTGAGGACCCGCGCGATGTCGGGGGCTTCGAGCACGGCGCGTGCCGTGCCGGACCCCTGGATGTCCTGCTGTGCGTCCATGAAAAACGGACCCCCTTCTCCGCCTCACGGGACGGTTCTTAAAGGACGTCGGATGTGCGCCGTCAACCCTACCAGGGGCGGACGTCCGCCCTGCCCGCGCCCCCGTCGCCGCTCCGCGCCCCGTCCCCCGGGAGGGGGCGGTATGGACCATTCGGCTTGACGGAGGCAAGTAACGCTGCGTAACCTCACAGTGAGTTACCAGCCGCGCGGCGCAGCCGCATGTCGTCACAGCGTCCGGGAGCGTTATGTCCAGCGAATACGCAAAGCAGCTCGGGGCCAAGCTCCGCGCGATCCGCACCCAGCAGGGCCTCTCCCTCCACGGGGTGGAGGAGAAGTCCCAGGGGCGCTGGAAGGCCGTCGTCGTCGGCTCGTACGAGCGTGGTGACCGTGCGGTGACCGTGCAGCGTCTGGCCGAGCTGGCGGACTTCTACGGTGTCCCGGTGCAGGAGCTGCTCCCGGGCACCACCCCCGGCGGGGCCGCCGAGCCGCCGCCGAAGCTCGTCCTCGACCTGGAGCGCCTGGCCCACGTCCCCGCGGAGAAGGCCGGCCCCCTTCAGCGCTACGCCGCGACCATCCAGTCGCAGCGCGGCGACTACAACGGCAAGGTGCTGTCGATCCGTCAGGACGACCTGCGCACCCTCGCCGTGATCTACGACCAGTCGCCCTCGGTGCTCACCGAGCAGCTGATCAGCTGGGGCGTCCTGGACGCGGACGCGCGTCGCGCGGTCGCCCACGAGGAGAGCTGAGTCCAGCGACTCCGCAGTAGCAGAAACGTGCCGCCGGGGCGGCGGGAGGGGCATACGGCCTTCCCGCCGCCCCGCGGCGCGTTCAGGGGCCCGCGCCGCCGCCCGCGGCGCGTCCTGGTCCGCCGGGCCCTCAGGCGCGCTCCTGGTCCACCAGGCCGCCGTACGGCGAAGGGGCCCGCAGCACCGAGTGCTGCGGGCCCCTTCGACTGCCGGGCGCGTACCGGACGGACTAGGCGTCCGCCCCGGCGTCCCGGCGAAGACGCGGCTTCAGGTCCTTGAAGCGTGCGAGCAGACCGTTGACGAAGGTCGGCGACTCGTCGGTGGAGAACTCCTTGGCGAGCTGCACCGCCTCGTCGATCGCCACCGCGTCCGGGGTGCCGTCCTCCCAGAGCAGCTCGTACGCGCCGAGGCGCACGATGTTCCGGTCGGCGACCGGCATCCGGTCGAGCTCCCAGTCCACCGCGTAGGTGGCGATCAGCTCGTCGATGCGCGCGACGTGCTGCGCGTACCCCTCGACGAGCTGCATGGTGAACTCGCTGACCGGCGGCTGACGGTCGTCGGACCGCGCGTGCCGTACCCAGTCCGCGAGGACCTCCTGCACGGACGCGCCGCGCTGGTCGGCCTCGAAGAGGATCTGGAAGGCCCGCTTACGGGCCTTGCTGCGGGCAGCCACGGTTAGCTGTTCACCCGGCCGAGGTAGTCGCTGGTGCGGGTGTCGACCTTGACCTTCTCACCGGTGGTGATGAAGAGCGGGACCTGGATCTGGTGGCCGGTCTCCAGGATGGCGGGCTTGGTGCCACCGGTGGAGCGGTCGCCCTGGACGCCCGGCTCGGTCTCCTGGATGGTGAGCTCGACGGCGGCCGGGAGCTCGACGTAGAGCACCGCGCCCTCGTGCTGCGCGACCTGGGCGGTGAAGCCCTCGATCAGGAAGTTGGCGGCGTCGCCGACGGACTTGCGGTCGACGTGCAGCTGGTCGTAGGTGTCCATGTCCATGAAGACGAAGTACTCGCCGTCCATGTACGAGAACTGCATGTCGCGACGGTCGATGGTGGCCGTGTCGACCTTCACGCCGGCGTTGAACGTCTTGTCGACGACCTTGCCGGACAGCACGTTCTTGAGCTTGGTGCGCACGAAGGCCGGGCCCTTGCCGGGCTTGACGTGCTGGAACTCGACGACGGACCAGAGCTGGCCGCCTTCGAGCTTGAGCACCATGCCGTTCTTGAGGTCGTTCGTGGAAGCCACGGTTGCGGAATCTCCTGGACTGACGTGGGACCGGGGAGCCGGGCCCGCGCTACAGCGCGAGCAGCTCCTTGGTCGTGATGGTGAGTAGCTCGGGTCCGCCGTCCGCCTCCTGGCGTACGACGAGCGTGTCATCGATCCGGACCCCGCCCCGGCCCGGGAGGTGGACCCCCGGTTCGACGGTGACCGGCACACAAGCGTCCAGTTTACCCATGGCGGAAGGTGCGAGCTGCGGGTCCTCGTCGATTTCCAGGCCGACGCCGTGCCCGATACGGGGTTCGAGGGCCTCGCCGTGGCCGGTGCCGTCCAGGATCTGGCGGGCCGCCCGGTCCACGTCCCGGAACTCCGCCCCGGGCGCGAGCGCCTCCCGGCCGGCCCGCTGAGCGGCGAAGACCAGGTCGTACAGCTCGATCTGCCAGTCGGCGGGCGTGGTGCCGATGACGAAGGTCCGACCGATCTCGGAGCGGTAGCCGCGGTAGTTCGCGCCCAGGCAGACGGAGAGGAAGTCGCCCTCCTCGACGCGCCGGTCGGTGGGGCGGTGGCCGCTGCGGCCGGAGTTCGGGCCGGTGCCGACCGAGGTCGCGAAGGCCGCGCCGTCCGCTCCGTGGTCGACCAGCCGGCGCTCCAGCTCCAGGGCGAGATGACGCTCCGTGCGGCCGACGAGGATCGACTCGAGCAGCTCCCCCAGCGCCTGGTCGGCGATCTCGGCGGCGATCCGCAGACAGGCGATCTCGTCCTCGTCCTTGACGATCCGCAGCTGTTCGACGGCGCCGGCGAGATCGGCCAGGCGCAGTTTCGGGGCGACCGAGCCCATGGCGCGGTGCCGGGCCACCGTGAGGTGGTGCTCCTCCACCGCGAGCGAGTCGGCCCCCGATCTGCGGGCCGTGTCGACCGCGGCGACGGCCGGATCGCCGAGGGGCGCGCCGGGAGGCAGCACCGTCAGCGGGAGGTCCTCGTCGAGCCGGCCGTGGGCGGGATCCCCGCCGGGCACGACCGGGCAGAGCAGCAGGTCCTCCTTCGGGCCCAGGAGCAGGACCGCGCCGGGAGGCGAACCGCCCGCGAGATAGCGGACGTTGGCGGGGCGGGAGACCAGGGCCGCCGTGCTGCCGGCGGCCGCGCAGCGGTCGCGCAGCCTGACACGGCGGTCCGCGTACACCTGTGACATGTTCCGAGCCTACGAGCGTCCGCGCGACCCGGCCCGTCGTGAGGTCCGACCGGGTCCTGCGGGCAGGACTACAAGGACAGGGCTACAGGGAACAGGGCCGCCAGGGACAGGGCTACCAGCTGGGCGGGCTGGCGATGGAGCGGGCCAGGACGTCGTCGAGGACCCGGGCGGTGGTCTCCACGTCGTACTTGGAGTTGTCGATGATCGGCAGCCCGGAGCCGTACCAGCCGGCCATCCGGCCGTGGATGGAGGCGACCTCCTCGTCGGAGAGCCGCCGGTTGCCGCTGCGCTCGGCGTTGCGCTCCAGGACGATCTCCAGGCCCGGCAGCAGGACGACGGGAAGCAGGCCGGGGCCGACATGGCGCTTCCAGCCGCCGAGGCCGACGACCGGGCGGTCCGGGAAGACGGCGTCGTCGAGTATGCAGGAGATGCCGTTGGCGAGGTAGTTGCGCGCGGCGAAGCCGCAGGTGCGACGGGCCAGGCGGTACTGCGCCTCGGAGTTCTCGTTCCAGCCGGCCTGGGGGTCGGCGAAGCCGGAGCAGACCCATTCGCGCACGTCGTCGAGGCTGATGTGGGCGGTGGGCACCCGGCGGCTGCGGGCCCAGTGCCGGGCGACGGTGGTCTTCCCGGCCCCGGCGGGGCCTATGAGCAGGACGGCGAGCGTCGCGTTCCCGGTGCCGAGCTCGACGGCCGGGGGCGCGGGCATGGCGACCGGCCCGCCGGGCGGCAGGGGGATGTGCCCGGTGGTGTCCCGCGGCATCCCGCTCCCCCACGCGGGCCCGGGCTGCTGCGCCTGCGGCGCGGGCGCGCCGGAGTGCGGGGCCGGTGGGCCGGCCGGCCCGGCGGGCCCGCCCGGGTGCGCAGGCTGGGGGCCGGGGTGCGCGGGCTGGGGGCCGGGGTGCGCGGGCTGGGGGCCGGGGTGCTGACCGGCGTACGGCTGCTGCGGGTGCTGCGGCCCAGGCTGCTGCGGGTGCTGTGGCCCAGCCTGCTGCTGCGGGTGCTGCTGCTGCCCCGGCTGCGGTGCGCCGCCGGGCGGGGGCGGTACGGGACGCCGGCCGCCGGGGCCGGGCGGGACCGCGGCGCGGACGATCTGCAGCCGGGCCGTGGGCTCCTGGTCGCTCTCCGGCCCGGGCGCTCCCGGATGCGGCGGGCTTCCCGCCGGGGGCTGGTGGGCCGTGGACGGCCAGCCGCCCGACTCCGGCGGCAGAGCCCCCATCCCGTGCTGCATCCGGTGCCACTCCGTCTCGTTCGTACGTCCGATGCCTCCGGGCACCGTACCGCCCCCGGCGCTCCCAGGGGGAACGGCCGGGGGCGGTCCAGAGTGCCCGGTCAGCCAGGGATCTCGTCGGCGAGCGCCCGCAGCGCCAGCCGGTACGACCCGATGCCGAAGCCGGCGACGGTGCCGCTGGCGACGGCGGCGACCACGGAGGTGTGCCGGAATTCCTCCCGTGTGTACGGGTTCGAGATGTGCACCTCGATCAGCGGCGCGGTCCGCTGGGCGGCCGCGTCGCGCATTCCGTACGAGTAGTGCGTGAACGCACCGGGGTTGAGAACGACCGGAATCGAACCGTCCGCGGCCTCGTGCAGCCAGCGGATCATCTCGCCCTCGTCGTTGGTCTCGCGCACCTCGACGTCGAGGCCCAGCTCCGCGCCGAGCTCCCGGCAGGAGTCCACCAGGCCCTTGTACGACGTGGCCCCGTAGATGTCCGGCTCGCGCGAGCCGAGCCGGCCGAGGTTCGGCCCGTTCAGGACGAGCACCCGCCGCAGGTCGCTCACGCGGACACCTCGCCGTACGCCGCGACCAGCACGGCCGGGTCCGGGCCCTCCAGGACGGTCGGCTTGCCGAGGCCGTCGAGCACGATGAACCGGAGCAGGTCGCCGCGGGACTTCTTGTCGACCTTCATGGTCTCCAGAAGCTTGGGCCACTGGTCGCCGCGGTACGTGAGCGGCAGCCCGACCGACTCCAGGACCGCGCGGTGCCGGTCGGCGGTGGCGTCGTCGAGCCGGCCGGCCAGCCGGCCCAGCTCGGCGGCGAAGACCATGCCGACGGAGACGGCCGCGCCGTGCCGCCACTTGTAGCGCTCGTTCTTCTCGATGGCGTGGGCCAGGGTGTGCCCGTAGTTGAGGATCTCCCGCAGCCCCGATTCCTTCAGGTCGCTGGAGACCACGTCCGCCTTGACCTGGATGGAGCGCACGATCAGCTCGGCGGTGTGCGGGCCGGCGGGGGTCCGCGCGGCGGCGGGGTCCGCCTCGATCAGGTCGAGGATCTTCGGGTCGGCGATGAAGCCGGCCTTGATGATCTCGGCCAGTCCGCTGACGTAGTCGTTGACCGGCAGCGAGTCGAGCGCCGCGAGATCGCAGATCACCCCGGCCGGCGGGTGGAAGGCGCCGACGAGGTTCTTGCCCTCGGCGGTGTTGATGCCGGTCTTGCCGCCGACCGCCGCGTCCACCATCGCGAGGACGGTGGTCGGCACCGCGATCCAGCGCACGCCGCGCAGCCAGGTCGCCGCGACGAACCCGGCGAGGTCCGTGGTGGCCCCGCCGCCGACGCCGACGATGACGTCGGTCCGGGTGAAGTTGGTCTGCCCGAGCGCCTTCCAGCAGTACGCCGCGACCTCGGCGGTCTTGGCCTCCTCGGCGTTCGGCACCTGGATGGCGACGGCCTCGTAGCCCTGGTCCGCGAGGTCCGCGCGCAGCGCCTCGCCGGTCTCGGCGAGCGCCTCCGGGTGGATCACGGCGACCCGCCGGGCCTTGTCGCCGATCAGGCCGCCGAGCTCGCCGAGCAGCTGCCGGCCGACCAGCACGTCGTACGGGTCGTGTCCGGCGCTTCCGCCGACGTGGATCCGCGTGACCTGGTCCTGGTCCGTCATACGTCCTTCAACTCCAGTGCGTCGAGGACCGCCTGGGCGACCTCTTCGGGGGTGCGGTCGTCGGTGGCGACGACGGCACGGGCGACTTCGATGTAGAGAGGGCGGCGCGCCTCCATCAGCTCGCGCCACTGCCGGCGCGGGTTGACCGCGAGCAGCGGGCGGGCGGCGCCGAGGCCGACCCGGCGGACCGCCTCCTCGACGTCCATCGAGAGATAGGCGACGGGCAGCCCGGCGAGCAGCTCGCGGGTGCCGGCGTCGAGGATCGCGCCGCCGCCGAGCGCAAGGACACCCTCGTGCTCGGCCACGGCCGTGCGCACCGCCGCGCGCTCGAGGGCGCGGAAGTGCTCCTCGCCGTCCTCCACGAAGATGTCCGCGATCTCGCGGCCCTCGGCGGCGACGATGTCGGCGTCGGTGTCCCGGTAGGGCGCGCCGAGCCGCTCGGCGAGCAGCGCGCCCACGGTGGACTTGCCGGAGCCCATCGGTCCGACGAGGACGACGAGCGGTCCGCCGGTCACCGGATGTGCAGGTTGTCGAGGTACGACTGCACGTTGCGGCGGGTCTCGGCGACCGAGTCGCCGCCGAACTTCTCCACGACGGCGTCGGCGAGCACGAGCGCGACCATGGCCTCGGCGACGATGCCGGCGGCCGGGACGGCGCAGACGTCGGAGCGCTGGTGGTGGGCCGCGGCGGCCTCGCCGGTGGCGACGTCGATGGTGGCCAGGGCGCGGGGCACGGTCGCGATCGGCTTCATCGCGGCGCGGACGCGCAGCAGCTCGCCGGTGGTCAGACCGCCCTCGGTGCCGCCGGAGCGGCCGGAGGAGCGCCTGATGCCGTCCTCGGTCTTCACGATCTCGTCGTGCGCCTGGGAGCCGGGCACCCGGGCGAGGTCGAAGCCGTCGCCGACCTCGACGCCCTTGATGGCCTGGATGCCCATGAGCGCGGCGGCGAGGCGCGCGTCGAGCCGGCGGTCCCAGTGGACGTGCGAGCCGAGGCCGACGGGCACGCCGTACGCGAGGACCTCGACGACGCCGCCGAGGGTGTCGCCGTCCTTGTGGGCCTGGTCGATCTCGGCGACCATCGCCTTCGACGCGTCGGCGTCGAGGCAGCGGACCGGGTCGGCGTCGAGCTTCTCGACGTCGGCGGGGGTGGGGTAGACGCCGTACGGGGCCTTGGCGGCGGCGAGCTCCACGACATGGCTGACGATCTCGATGCCGGCGGCCTCCTTGAGGAAGGACCGGGCGACGGCGCCGAGCGCCACGCGGGCGGCGGTCTCCCGGGCGCTGGCGCGCTCCAGGATCGGCCGGGCCTCGTCGAAGCCGTACTTCTGCATGCCGGCGAGGTCGGCGTGGCCGGGGCGGGGCCGGGTCAGGGGCGCGTTGCGGCCCGTCTCCCTGAGCTCCGCGGGGTCGACGGGATCCGCCGACATGACCTTCTCCCACTTGGGCCACTCGGTGTTGCCCACCATGACCGCGACCGGCGAACCGAGGGAGAGGCCGTGCCGGACGCCGCCGAGGAAGGTGACCTCGTCCTGCTCGAACTTCATCCGGGCGCCGCGACCATAGCCGAGGCGCCGCCGTGCGAGGTGGTCCGCCACCAGTTCGGTGGTGACCGGGACGCCGGCGGGAAGTCCCTCCAGCGTCGCGACCAGCGCGGGTCCGTGGGACTCCCCAGCGGTCAGCCAACGCAACCTGCTCAACGATGCTCCTCTGCTCGCGCCTGGCACAGCGACGGCGCGACCGGGTGCGCGGCCCTGGCCCGCCGGTTCCGATCCTCCCACGTCCGGGGCCCCGACCAGGCCGCCGGTCCAGCTATCGGACGCGTGCTTCGTCAGATCCGGACGCAGCGAGGAGCCGCCGGCGCCGCGTACGGCTGTGCGCCCAGCCGCCGAGGAGGGCGAGGACGACCACGGCGGCGAAGGTGAGCTTCGCCCATTCGGGCAGGCTGCCGAAGGCGATGCGGAGTCCCGCGGCGATCCAGTGGCCGACGTCGAACACCGCGTCCCAGCGGGACGCGAGGACCAGTTCCCCCGTTGCGCTCACCGTGCGGCCAGCGCCGATTCTCCTGCCGCACGCATGGCCGCGAGGGGCGCCTCGGGGACGCCGGTCATCTGCTCGACCTGGAGCACCGCCTGGTGTACGAGGAGGTCGAGCCCGCCGACGATCCGGCCGCCGCGGTCCGACCAGGCGGCGGCGAGGGCGGTGGGCCAGGGGTCGTACAGCACGTCGAAGAGCGTGCCGGGCGCGTCGGGGACGGCGGCCGCGAGGGCGTCCGTCGTTCCGGCCGGCGTGGTGGCGACGACCAGCGGCGCGTCGAACGCCCGCGCCGCGTCGTCCCAGTCGGCGGTGCGGACGTCGACGGCGAGCCGCTCGCCCCAGGCCCGCATCTCGGCAGCGCGGGCCTCGCTGCGGACGTACGCGGTGACCGGGCCGGAGCAGATCCGGGCGAGGGCGGCCAGCGCGGAGGAGGCGGTGGCGCCGGCGCCGAGGATCGCGGCGGAGTCCGTCTTCTCGACGCCCCGCTCACGCAGGGCGGCGAGTATGCCGGGGATATCCGTGTTGTCGCCGTACCGAGTACCGTCCGCGCGGAACACCACCGTGTTGACGGCCTCGACGGAGGAGGCCGTCTCGCTGACCTCGTCGAGCAGCGGGATGATCGCCCGCTTGAGCGGCATGGTCAGCGACAGCCCCGCCCAGCTGTCGTCGAGCTCGGAGACGAACCCCGGCAGCGCCGCCTCGTCGACCTCGAACCGGTCGTACGACCAGTCGTCGAGCCCCAGCTCCGCGTAGGCGGTGCGGTGCAGCACCGGCGAGAGCGAGTGGGCGATCGGCGAGCCGAGCACGGCAGCGCGGCGGGGTGTGGTCATCCGTTCTTCCTCGACTTGTTGAACTCGTTGACGAGCTTCTGGTGCTCCGCATAGGTGCGGGTGAACTTCGAGGTCTTGCCGTCGATCGAGATGAAGTAGTACCAGCCGTCGCTCGTCGGGCTGAGCACGCCCCGCAGGGCCTCGGGCCCGGGGTTGCCGATCGGGCCGGGCGGAAGGCCCTTGTAGTAGTACGTGTTGTACTGGTTGTCGTATTTGCGGAGCTCTTCGAGCGTGAGATCGATCTTGCTCTGGTTCTTGATGTAGTTGTACGTGGAGTCGAACTCGAGCCGGCCCCAGGTCTGGGGGTTGGAGGGCTTGAGCCGGTTGTAGATGACCTCGGCCATCTTCTTGAAGTCGTCGTGCGAGGTGCCCTCGGCCTGCACGAGGCTGGCCGCGGTGACCAGCTCCCACGGGTTCTGCAGGCCGACGGACTTCGCCTTGGACTCGAGCTCCAGCCTGTCGTACTCGGCGTTCGCCGCGGTCACCATCTTCTTCAGGACGGCCTCGGGCTTGCTGCCCTTGGCCACCGGGTAGCTGCCCGGGTACAGGAAGCCCTCCAGCGGGTCCTTCACGTCCTTGTGGTTCAACGCCCAGGCGGGCAGGCCGAGTTCCTTGGCCTTCGCCTTGGCGACGCCCTGCGTGGTGCCCTGCTGCAGTGCGAGGCGCCTGTCGATCTCCGCGTAGACCTTGACGTTGCGCATGCCGGGGAAGAGGACGAGGGCGTCCTTGCTGACCGGGTCGAGCATGAGCTCGACCGCGCTCGCCGCGGACATCCCCTTCTTCAGCGTGTAGACGCCGGCCTGGATCGACAGGCCCTTGGGGTTCTTCTGCTGCGCGGAGACGAAGGCGTCGACGCTCTTGACGACGCCGGCCTCCTTGAGGATGTTGCCGATCTCGTAGCCGCCCGCGGCCTTCGGGATCTCGACCTGGACCGAGCCGCTGCCCGCGCCCTCGAAGTCGGGCGCCGAGCCGAACTGACCCTGCCAGAACTGGTACCCGACATAGCCGACGCCGCCCACGCCACCGACCAGGACCAGCGCGACGAACAGGCAGGCGAAGCCGTTGCGGCCCTTCTTCTGGCCCTTGCCGCGGCGGTCACGGCCGCCGCCGCGGGAGGACCGGGAGTCCGGTTCGTCGTCGTAGTCGTCGTCGTACGCGTCCTCGCGCTCCGCCTCACGGGCCCGGCCGCGCCGGCGGCGGGGCTCCTCGGGGACGTCCTCGCCGGTGAAGAACGGGTGGTTCTCCTCCTCCGGCTCCTGCGACTGCCAGTCGTTCACCGGCTCCGGCGGGCCCTGCCGCCGGCCCGGGGGCTGCGGCGGCGGGTACGCCTCGGGCGTGCCGTAGAGGTCCTGAGGCTGCGCCGCGCCGTACGGGTCGGCGGGCGGGGCGCCGTACGGCATGGCCTGGTGCTGGCCGGTGTCCCAGCCGCCGTCGTACGGCTGCTGCACGGGATACCCGGACGTGTCGTAGCCCTGTCCGGACGTGTCGTACCCCTGCCCGGGCTGCCCGCCGTACTGCTGCTCCCCGTACTGCTGGGGGTACTGCTGGCCGCCGTAGCCCTGGGCGTACGGGTCCTGCTGGTTGTAGTCGGCCTGCTGCGGCTGCTGCGGGTACTGCTGTTGCGGGTAGTGCTGCTGCTGGCCTCCCCACCCCTGGTCCCCGTACAAGGGGTCCTCGGGGTGCCACGGTTCGGAGCCGGGGCTCCGGCCATACTCAGTCATCGATCCCCAAACAGCCGCGAGGCTTCCGGACGATCCGCCTCTACGTCGTGCGGCAGGTGTTCGAACGCCGCATCGCGCGGAACGTTACCGTATCGCGATCAGATGACCACTTCGACGCCCTCGCCGGGCGGATTATCCGATACCCGTTCGGACTCAAGAGCATTCTGAAGGATGATCACAGCGGCGGCCTGGTCGATCACCGAGCGTCCCTTCTTGGACTTCACCCCCGAGGCGCGCAGTCCCTGAGTGGCCGTCACGGTCGTCATCCGCTCGTCGACGAGCCGCACCGGGACCGGCTTGATGCCCCGCGCCAACTCCTGTGCAAAGGCCCGCACCTTGGTGGCCGCGGGGCCCTCCCGCCCGCTCAGCGAGCGGGGAAGGCCCACGACCACCTCGATCGGCTCGTACTCCTCGACGAGCTGCCGCAGCCGCCGGTGGGCGGCCGGGACGTCACGTCCCGGCACGGTCTCCACCGGGGTGGCGAGGACGCCGTCGGGGTCGCACGAGGCGACCCCGATCCGGGCGTCCCCGACATCGATCGCGAGTCGACGGCCACGGCGCATGGTCACGCCGTCTCCACCACGAGACGCTCGACCGCGGCGATGGCCTCGGGCACGGCCTCCGGGTTCTGGCCGCCGCCCTGGGCGACGTCCGGCTTGCCGCCACCGCCGCCGCCGAGGGTCTTGGCGGCGGTGCGGACCAGTTCGCCGGCCTTGAGACCGCGCTCGCGGGCGGCCTCGTTGGTGGCGATGACGGTCAGCGGCTTGCCGTTGGCCGTGGTGAACAGGGCCACGACGGCCGGGCGGTCGCCCGGGATGCGGCCGCGCACGTCGAGGACCAGCTTGCGCAGGTCGTCGGCGCCGGTGCCGTCCGGGACCCGGCCCACGACGAGGGCCACGCCGCGGATGTCCTGGGCGTTCTCGGCGAGACCGGCGGCGGCCTGGAGGACCTTCTCCGCGCGGAACTTCTCGATCTCCTTCTCGGCGTCCTTCAGCTTGCCGAGCATGGCGGCGATCTTCTCCGGCAGTTCCTCGGAACGGCCCTTGACCAGCTCCTGGAGCTGGGCGACGACCGTGTGCTCGCGAGCGAGGAAGTTGTAGGCGTCGACGCCGACCAGGGCCTCGATGCGGCGCACGCCGGAGCCGATGGACGACTCGCCGAGCAGCTTCACCAGACCCAGCTGGGCGGTGTTGTGGACGTGCGTGCCGCCGCACAGCTCCTTGGAGAAGTCGCCGATGGTGACGACGCGGACCTGCTCGCCGTACTTCTCGCCGAACTCGGCGATGGCGCCCTGCCGCTTGGCCTCGTCGATCGGCATGACCTCGGCGTGCACGTCGAGGTCGCGGGCCAGCACCTCGTTGATCTTCTGCTCGACGTCGGTGAGCACGGCGCCGGGAACGGCGTTCGGCGAGCCGAAGTCGAAGCGGAAGCGGCCGGGCGAGTTCTCCGAACCGGCCTGGGCGGCCGTCGGGCCGAGGGCGTCGCGCAGCGCCTGGTGCGTCAGGTGGGTGGCCGAGTGGGCGCGGGCGATGGCCCGGCGGCGGCGCACGTCGATGGTGGCGTACGCGGTGGAGCCCACCGTCACCTCGCCGACCTGCACCGAGCCCTTGTGCACGGAGACGCCGGGCACCGGCTGCTGGACGTCGCGGATCTCGATCACGGCGCCGCTGTGCAGCTTGATCCGGCCCTGGTCGGCGAGCTGGCCGCCGCCCTCGGCGTAGAACGGGCTGCGGTCGAGGACGACCTCGACCTCGTCGCCCTCGGTGGCGGCCGGCGACGAGACGCCGTTGACCAGCAGACCGACGACCGTGGACTCGCCCTCGGTGTTGGTGTAGCCGGTGAACTGGGTGGCGCCGTTGCTGTCGGCGATCTCCCGGTACGCGGTCATGTCGGCGTGGCCGGTCTTCTTGGCCTTGGCGTCGGCCTTGGCGCGGTCCCGCTGCTCCTTCATCAGGCGGCGGAAGCCGTCCTCGTCCACGGAGAGGCCCTGCTCGGCGGCCATCTCCAGGGTGAGGTCGATCGGGAAGCCCCAGGTGTCGTGGAGCAGGAACGCCTTGTCGCCGGCGAGGACCTTGCCGCCGGCGGCCTTGGTCTCGGTGACGGCGGTGTCGAGGATGTTGGTGCCGCCCTTGAGGGCCTTCAGGAACGCGGCCTCCTCGGCGAGGGCGACGGTCTCGATCCGCTTGCGGTCGGTGACCAGCTCCGGGTACTGCTCGCCCATCGTGTCGATCACGACGTCGACGAGGTCCTGGACGACCGGGCCGGTGGCGCCGAGCAGGCGCATGTTGCGGACGGCGCGGCGCATGATGCGGCGGAGCACGTAGCCGCGGCCCTCGTTGCCGGGGGTGACGCCGTCGCCGATGAGCATCACGGAGGTGCGCATGTGGTCGGCGACCACGCGCAGCGAGACGTCGCTGTCGTGGGCCTTGCCGTAGTCGACGCCGGTCAGCTCGGTGGCCTTGTCGATGACGACCTTGAGGGTGTCCGTCTCGTACATGTTCTGGACGCCCTGGAGGATCATCGCCAGGCGCTCCAGGCCGAGGCCCGTGTCGATGTTCTTGGCCGGCAGTTCGCCGAGGATCGGGAAGTCCTCCTTGCCGGAGCCCTCGCCGCGCTCGTACTGCATGAAGACCAGGTTCCAGATCTCCACGTACCGCTCGTCGTTGACGGCCGGGCCGCCCTCGACGCCGAACTCGGGGCCGCGGTCGTAGTTGATCTCGGAGCAGGGGCCGCAGGGGCCCGGGACGCCCATGGACCAGTAGTTGGGGCCCATGCCCAGGCGCTGGATGCGCTCGGCGGGGACGCCGACGACGTCGCGCCAGATGCGCTCGGCCTCTTCGTCCTGCTCGTAGACGGTGATCCAGAGCTTCTCCGGGTCCAGCCCGTAGCCGCCGTGCTCCACCGAGGAGGTCAGCAGCTCCCAGGCGAGCTTGATGGCGCCTTCCTTGAAGTAGTCGCCGAAGGAGAAGTTGCCGCACATCTGGAAGAACGTGCCGTGCCGGGTGGTCTTGCCGACCTCTTCGATGTCGGGCGTGCGCACGCACTTCTGCACGCTCGCGGCCCGCGGGAAGGGGGGCTTGACCTCGCCCAGGAAGTAGGGCTTGAAGGGCACCATGCCGGCCGGGACGAGCAGCAGAGTCGGGTCGTCCGCGATGAGCGACGCCGAAGGGACGACGGTGTGCCCGCGCTCCTCGAAGAAGCTCAGCCAGCGGCGGCGGATTTCAGCCGACTCCATCAGTGGTCCTCATTCCGGTTGTACGTGATCGTGGGGTAAGGGTGCGTGTCGCTCTTCGTCCGGCCGGGCGTCCGCGGGTCGAGCGCGGCGTACCGGCGCGGTGCGGGGAGGTCCCGCGCGTCGGGTTCGACCGGGGCCTCCAGGCCGAGTGCCTCGCCGAGTTCGGCCTCGCGCTGGGCCATGCCCGCCCTGACGTCGAGGGCGAAGTCCTTCAGCCGGTGGCCTGCCTCGACCGCCTTGTTCGCCGCCTGGGCGGCGAGGCTCTCGGGGGTCAGCTGCTTCAGCTTCTGGTTGACCTTCGTGGTGGCCCAGACGCCGGCGGCGGCGCCGGCGGTGAACCAGAAAGCGCGACGGAACATCGTGCTCAGCCCTTCTGCTTGCGGCGGCGCGGCGCGGGCACCGTACGGCCGACGATCACCGACCTGCCCGTCCGCTCGCGCGGGGCGTCGTCACGGTTGCGGCCGAGCGCCCGGCGGACGCCGTAGCCGAAGGCCGCGATCTTGACGAGCGGGCCGCCGAAGGTCGAGGCGACGGTGGTGGACAGCGCCGACGCGTTGGAGGTGACCTCCTGGACGTCGGAGGCGATGGCGTCGACCCGGTCGAGCTGGGTCTGTGCCGAGCGGACCGCCGCGGAGGCGTCGGCCAGCAGCGGAACCGCCTGCTCCGTCACCTCCGCCACGAGCTTGGTGGTGGTCCTGAGTGTCTGCGCCAGCCTCACCAGAACCACGGCGAGGAAGGAGACGAGAATCGCCCAGAACACGGCCACCAGGATCCCGGCAACCTCTCCACCGGTCACGCGCTGCACCGCTCTCTGCTGTCGTTGGGCCCCTGCGAAAAGTCGTGCTCCGACCCTATCGCGCCCGGGGTCTCTCCCCGTACCGCATTAGGGGCGGCGCGGGGCCCGGAACGGGCGGTTCGGCGAACCGATTGTACGGAGTGCGTGCGAATGAGTACGCTCCGTGTCCCATGCGACGGAGCAATCTTCCGGCGGAGCTCAACCGGTTCGTGGGCCGGGCCGGGGAGCAGGGCGAACTGCGGCGGCTGCTGGAGGAGTTCCGCCTGGTCACCGTGGTCGGCATGGGCGGCGTGGGCAAGTCCCGGCTGGCACTGCGGTGCGCAGCCGCGACGGAGAAACGCTACGGCGACGGGGTGCGGCTCGCCGAGCTGTCCGGGCTGCGCGATCCGGCGGTCCTGGAGCACGCGCTGGCCGAGGCGCTGGGCCTGACCGATCACACCAGCCGGTGCCCGCGGGCGATGCTGGCCGAGCACCTGGCGGAGCGGCGGCTGCTGATGGTGGTGGACGGCTTCGAACATCTGGTGGAGGAGTGCGCACCGCTGCTGCGGGAGCTCCTCGGCCGGGCGCCGGGGCTGACCGTGCTCGCGGTGGGCCGGCGGCCGCTGCGGGTGGACGGCGAGGCGGTGTTCACGCTGGCGCCGATGTCGGACGAGGACGCGGTCGAGCTGTTCGCGGCGCGGGCGGCCGGTGCGGGGGCGGCGCCGGCGGGCGCGGGGGCTTCCTGTGACGGGGTGCTCGAACTGTGCCGGCGGCTCGACGGGATCCCGCTGGCCCTGGAGCTGGCCGCGGGCCGGCTGCCGCTGCTGACCGTGCAGCAGATGCTGCAGCGCCTGGACGACCGGTTCCGGCTGCTGACCGACGGGGCCCGGGGCGCGCTGCCCCGGCACCAGACGCTGCGGACCGCGATCGGCTGGAGCCACGAGCTGTGCACCCCGGAGGAGCGCCTGCTGTGGGCGCGCCTGTCGGTGTTCGCCGGGCCGTTCGACCTGGAGGCGACGGAGTACGTGTGCGGGGGCGCCGGCCTGCCCACGGAACGGGTGCTCGACGTGCTGGGCGGGCTGCTGGCCCAGTCCCTGGTGGTGCGCGAGGACACCCCGGCGGGCCCGCGCTTCAGGATGCTGGACACGGTCGCCGCGTACGGGGCGCACTGGCTGGCCGCGCTCGGGGACTCCGAGCGGATGCGGCGGCGGCACCGGGACTGGTACATGGGCCTGGCGACCTGGTGCGAGCTGGAGTGGTTCAGCCCCCGGCAGGCGGAGGTCGCGGCGGCCACGGACGCGGCGCTGCCGAATCTGCGGGCCGCCCTGGAACTCTGCCTGGAGCAGCCTGAGGACGGGCATCTGGCGCTGCACCTGGCGGGCACGCTGTGGTTCTACTGGGCGGGCTGCGGCCGGCTCGCGGAGGGCCGGCACTGGCTGGACCGGGCGCTCGCCCCGGAGCCGGAGCCGGCCGGGCCGCACGGTCAGCACGACGCGCGGCTGAAGCCGCTGTGGGTGCTGGGGTACGTGGCGATCCTGCAGGGCGACGACGCGGCGGCGGTCGCGGCGCTGCACGAGTGCGGGGAACGGGCCCGGCTGGCCGGGGACCGGGTGGCGGAGGCGTACGCGACGCACCGGATGGGCTGTCTGGCGCTGCTGTCGGACGACATGCCGCGGGCCGAGGAGCTGATGCGGCGGGCGCTCGACGCTTACCGGGAGCTGGGCGAGCTCAACAGCAATGTGCTGATGGGGCAGGTCGAGCTGGCGATGACCCGGATCTTCCAGGGGGACCTGGAGGGTGCGCTGCTGCTGGTCGCCGAGGTGCGGGAGATCTGCGAGGAGCGCGGGGAGCGCTGGACGAAGGCGTACGCCCTGTATGTGCTCGCGTACGCGGCCTGGGCGCGCGGCGATTTCGGCGAGGCGCGGGCGCTGCTCGCCGAGTGCATCGCGATCGACCACACCTTCCACGAT
Source organism: Streptomyces sp. NPDC048604 (assembly GCF_043199435.1). Lineage (NCBI taxonomy): Bacteria > Bacillati > Actinomycetota > Actinomycetes > Kitasatosporales > Streptomycetaceae > Streptomyces > Streptomyces sp. NPDC048604. The sequence continues at coordinate 17,275 of NZ_JBICVX010000018.1, read as the reverse complement.
CTGGTGGGGCTGGTCCTGGCGATCGAGCTGCTCGCCCTGGTGACGGCGAGCGAGGGCGATCCGGCGGAGGCGGCGGTGCTGCAGGGGGCGGCGGCCCCGGTGTGGGACTCGGTCGGGGTGCCGCTGTTCGGCTCGGCGAACTTCGGCGGGCCGCGGGAGCTGTGCGAGCGGCAGGCGAGCGAGCTGCTCGGTCCCGACCGGTACGCGGCGGCGGCGCGGGCGGGAAGGGAGCTGTCGCTGGACGAGGTGGTGGACCGGGCGCTGGCGGGCCGGCGGGCGCCGGCCGTCGGCGCGCGCGGGACGCAGACGCCACGGCCGTTCCGTACGAGGGTCCCGGAGACGCGGAAGCCCGCCGGCTCCCCCACCCTGAAGGGCGGGGAGACGGCGGGCTGAAACCGCTGTGAGCTACTACTGCTCGCTGAGGAAGATCAGCGGGCGTAGTACTCGACGACCAGCTGCTCGTCGCAGATGACCGGGATCTCCTTGCGGTTCGGGTCGCGGTCCAGGCGGAAGGCCAGGGCCTTCAGGTTGACCTGGAGGTAGCGCGGGGTCTCACCGTCGGCGGCGAAGCCACCCTCGCGAGCGACCTGGAACAGCGGCTTCTCGCGGGACTTCTCGCGGACCATCACGACGTCGTCGGGACGGACACGGAACGACGGCTTGTCGACCTTGCCACCGTTGACCTGGATGTGACCGTGCACGACCATCTGGCGGGCCTGGTAGATGGTACGGGCGATGCCCGAACGCAGGACCAGGGCGTCGAGGCGACGCTCGAGCTCGACGACCAGCGCCTCGCCCGTCTTGCCCTCGGCCTTCTTGGCGCGGTCGTAGGCGCGCGCCATCTGGCGCTCGCTGATGTCGTACTGGGCGCGCAGGCGCTGCTTCTCGAGCAGACGGACCTTGTAGTCCGAGTTCTGCTTGCGGCCACGGCCGTGCTCGCCCGGCGGGTAGGGGCGGGCCTCGAAGTACTTGACGGCCTTCGGGGTCAGCGCGATGCCGAGGGCACGCGACTTCTTGACCTTGGGGCGGGACTGGTTCGGCATGAACCAACCTCTCTATCTGTGCGAATACGGCTTCACCAGTGGTTAGAGGAGGTCGCATCCGCAGCCGGGAAACCCCGCGGGTCCTGACGGACCTGCCGGGCAGCCGCTCCCTGGTCTGGGCACGTACGTGCAGCACGCGAACGACCCACCGCCGGTCCCGGGAGACCCGGGGGGTGGTGGGTGGCACGCGACACCTTCGAAGGTGCGCGACGCTCCTGGAACTCCGCCCGGAGGCGGTGTTCCGGCTGACTGTCCCGCTCTGGTGTCGCCGGCACGGGGCCGGACACGGGACGCAGCACTCCGCACGAGTGTACCGGCTCCGCGGAGGCGGTGTGCACGGGGCCCGGAGGCTCGGGGGTCAGCCGCCGTCGCCCCTCAGCCGCTCGCGCACCTTCTCCGCCACGTCCGCGTACCGGGCCTCGGCGCCGTACCGGGTGGGCTCGTAGTACCGCTTGCCGTGCACCGCGTCCGGGGCGTACTGCTGGGCCGCGATGCCGCCGGGGACGTCGTGCGGGTACACGTACCCCTGGGCGTGGCCGAGCTTGGCGGCGCCCTTGTAGTGGCCGTCGCGCAGGTGCGGTGGTACGGGGCCGGCCAGGCCGCCCCGGACGTCCGCCTGCGCGGCGAAGATGGCGGTGGTCGCCGCGTTGGACTTGGGGGCGAGGGCCAGCGCGATGGTCGCGTGGCTGAGGGTCAGCGCCGCCTCGGGGAAGCCGATCATGGCGACGGCCTGGGCGGCGGCGACGGCGATCGGCAGGGCGTGGGGGTCGGCGAGGCCGATGTCCTCGCTGGCCGAGATCATCAGCCGGCGGGCGATGAACCGGGGGTCCTCCCCCGCCTCGATCATGCGGGCCAGGTAGTGCAGGGCCGCGTCCACGTCCGAGCCGCGGATCGACTTGATCAGGGCGCTGGCCACGTCGTAGTGCTGGTCGCCGTCCCGGTCGTACTTCACCGCGGCCCGGTCGACGGTCTCCTCGACGGTGGCGAGCGTGATCTCCGGCTCGCCCTTGTCGATCGCCGCGCCCGCGGCGGCCTCCAGGGCGGTCAGCGCCCGGCGGGCGTCGCCGCCGGCGATCCGCAGCAGATGCGCCTCGGCGTCGTCGGGGAGGGTGACCGCCCCGCCGAGGCCGCGGTCCTCGGTGAGCGCGCGCTTCAGCAGGTCGCGCAGGTCGTCGTCGGTGAGCGGCTCCAGGGTCAGGAGCAGCGAGCGGGAGAGCAGCGGCGAGATGACGGAGAAGTACGGGTTCTCCGTGGTGGCCGCGATGAGGGTGACCCAGCGGTTCTCCACCGCGGGGAGCAGCGAGTCCTGCTGGGCCTTGCTGAAGCGGTGGATCTCGTCGAGGAAGAGGACGGTCTCCTTGCCGTAGCCGCCGGCGGCCCGGCGTGCGCCGTCGATGACCGCGCGGACCTCCTTGACGCCGGCGGTGATCGCGGAGAGCTCCACGAACCGCTTGTCGGTCGCCTTGGAGACCACGTACGCCAGCGTGGTCTTCCCGATGCCGGGCGGGCCCCACAGGATCACGGAGGAGGCCCCGGCCGGGCCGCCGCCCTCCCCCACGAGGCGCCGCAGCGGGGAGCCGGGCTTGAGCAGGTGCCGCTGGCCCACGACCTCGTCGAGGGTGCGCGGGCGCATCCGCACGGCCAGCGGGCTGCTGGCCGGGTCCTTCTCCTGGCGTTCTTCGGCGGCGGCGGTAAACAGGTCGGGCTCCACGCAAGGAAGCCTAAGCGAGCCGACTGACAGTCCGGCCCGGGCCGGGCGGGATCAGCTGGTCCAGAAGTCCCACCAGCGGGTCAGGATCAGCATGCCGATGATGCCGATGTGCAGCGTCGGCAGGATCCAGGTGAACTCGTCGAAGAAGGTGCGCACGCCGCCCGGCGCCGGGATGACGCCCTTGCGGACGTTGTGCGAGGTCACGTACCAGAACATGACGATGGTGGCGGCCCAGGCCAGGCAGCACCACAGGCACAGCGCGTTGATCTCGTACAGCGACTGCTGCATGAGCCAGGTGCAGAACCCGACGCCGAACAGGGTGCCGGCGTTGAGCCCCAGCCAGTACCAGCGCCGGTACCGGGCCCCGGCCAGCAGCGCGACGCCGATCGCGATGACCATCGCGTAGGTCACGAGCCCCAGCATCGGGTTCGGGAAGCCGAACGCCGAGGCCTGCTCGCTCTTCATGATGTTCCCGCAGGACACCACCGGGTTCAGGCTGCAGCCCGGGGTGAAGTTCGGGTCCTCGAGGAGCTTGAACTTGTCGATCGTGATGACCCACGCGGCGAGCAGTCCGGCCGCCCCTGTGATCACCAGCATCCAGGCGAACGCCCGGCTCGCACCGATCGTGCCGGAGCTCCCCTTGTCGGACACGTCGTCCAGCGCAGCACTCGTCATTTCGCCGTTCCATGGTCGTCGCGAGCAGATGGGCACGGTCATTCTGCCGCACCCGCCCCTCCGTCCACCGTTCGATGGACATAAGTGCGACCGGCCGACGGTCGGCCCGGGGCACGCCGAGGGCCCGGTCGCGGGATGCGGCCGGGCCCTCGGGTGCGTGCGGTCAGGCGAGCTTGGACGTGATCGTCTCCACCAGCTTGTCCAGGGCGACCGGCTCCTGCTCGCCGGACTCCATGTCCTTCAGCTGGACGACGCCGTAGGCGAGGTCGCGCTCGCCGGCCACGATCGTGAAGCGGGCGCCGGAGCGGTTGGCGTTCTTCATGTGGCTCTTCAGACCCTTGGCGCCGTACGAGAAGTCGGTCGCCACACCCGCCCTGCGCAGCTCGTTGACCACGCCGAACAGAACCCGGCGGGCCTCCTCGCCCAGGGGCACCGCGAAGACGCTGGTGGCCGCGGGGATGTCGAGCTCGATCCCCTCCGCCTCCAGGGCCAGGACCGTGCGGTCCACGCCGAGGGCCCAGCCGACCGACGGCAGCGCCGGGCCGCCGATCATCTCGGAGAGGCCGTCGTAGCGGCCGCCGCCGCCCACCGCGGACTGCGAGCCGAGACCGTCGTGGACGAACTCGAAGGTGGTGCGGGTGTAGTAGTCCAGGCCCCGGACCAGCTTCACGTCGTCCTCGAAGACCACGCCCGCCGCGGTCAGCAGCTCGCGCACCTCCGCGTGGTACGCCTTGCAGCCCTCGCACAGGTAGTCCTTGAGCAGCGGCGCGTCGGCGAGCTGCTCCTGGACCTCGGCGCGCTTGTCGTCGAGCACCCGCAGCGGGTTGATCTCGATGCGGCGGCGGGTCTCCTCGTCCAGGTCGAGACCGCGCAGGAAGCCCTGCAGGGCCTCGCGGTAGACCGGGCGGCACTCCTTGTCGCCCAGCGAGTTCAGCAGGATGCGGAACTGGCGCAGGCCCAGGGAGCGGTACGCCTGGTCGGCCAGGATGATCAGCTCGGCGTCGAGCGCCGGGTCCTCGGCGCCGATGGCCTCCGCGCCGACCTGCGAGAAGTGGCGGTAGCGGCCCTTCTGCGGGCGCTCGTAGCGGTAGTACGAGCCCGAGTACCAGAGCTTGACCGGCAGTCCGCCGGCCTTGTGCATGTTGGCTTCCAGGGCCGCGCGCAGCACGGAGGCGGTGCCCTCGGGGCGCAGCGCCAGGTTGGCGCCGCCCTTGGTCGTGAGGGTGTACATCTCCTTGGTCACGATGTCGGTCGACTCGCCGACGCCGCGGGCGAAGAGGTCGACGTCCTCGAAGCCGGGGGTCTCGACATAGCCGTAGCCCGAGGTCCGCAGCGGCGCGGAGATGGCGTCACGGACGGCCAGATAGGTCGCGGAGAACGGCGGGATCAGGTCGAACGTGCCCTTGGGGGCCTTGAAGGTGCTCACGGAAGTCTCTCGTCACATTCCTCGTCGGGGAGCGTCCACGCTCCCGAGGCCGGCGGCCACCTGCCGCAGATAGGGGTTGGTGGCGCGCTCCTGGCCGATGGTCGTCTGGGGACCGTGTCCGGACAGCACCACGGTCGAGTTGTCGAGCGGCAGGCACACGCGGGCCAGCGATTCGAGCATCTCGTCCATGTCACCGCCGGGGAGGTCGGTGCGTCCGATGGAGCCGGCGAACAGCAGGTCGCCCGAGAAGAACACCGACGGGATCTCCGTCGTCTCGGGCATCCGGAAGGTCACCGACCCCTTTGTATGACCGGGCGCGTGCGCGACCGAGAACTCCAGTCCGGCCAGCTCCAGGCTGCTGCCGTCGCCGAGCTCGCGGACGTCGTCCGGCTCTCCCACGGTCAGCTCGCCCAGCAGCGGCATCCCGATCGAGCGGCCGATCGCCTTCTCGGGGTCGCTCATCATGTACCGGTCGGCGGGGTGGATCCACGCGGGTACGTCATGGGCGCCGCAGACCGGCACGACGGAGGCGACATGGTCGATGTGGCCATGGGTGAGGACCACGGCGACGGGCTTGAGCCGATGCTTCTTGAGCGTCTCCTCGACTCCCTGGGCGGCCTGGTGGCCCGGGTCGATGATCACGCACTCCTCGCCTGCGGCGGGGGCGACCAGGTAGCAGTTGGTCCCCCAGGCCCCGGCGGGGAACCCGGCAATCAGCACGATCGTCCTTAGTGTGTCGTCCGGCACGAGCTTGCGGCAGAGCGGAATGCAGCAGATCAGAGCCTACCGGCGCTGCTCATCCCACAGCCAACCCGTATACGGTACGGGCACACCCGGCCAGGACAGGAACCAGCGAACCGACAAGGAGCGACCCGGTGGTCAACAGCGATCAGCGGCGGCGGCAGCTCGCCAGGGAGAAGTACGCGCGGCAGCAGCAGCGGCGTGAGGAGATGCGCCGCCGGAACCGGCGGCGCAACAGCGTGGTCGCCGCAGGTCTGGCCGTGGTGCTCGCCTCCGGAGGCGCCGTGTACGCGTCGGTCGCGATGACCGGCGGCGACAAGAACGACGACGCGGCCTCGGCAAGTCCCACGCCGACCCCGCCGGAGCCCTCGGAGTCGAAGGCGCCCGAGCCGAAGATGGCGATCGACTCCAAGGCGAAGTACTCGATGGAGCTGAAGACGAACCGCGGGACCGTGTCCGTCGCCATGGACGCGGCGAAGACCCCGCACACCGTGAACTCCTTCAAGCACCTCGCGGACAAGAAGTACTTCGACGGCACGAAGTGCCACCGGCTCACGACGCAGAACATCTTCGTGCTCCAGTGCGGCGACCCGAAGGGCGACGGCACCGGCGGCCCCGGCTACAACATCCCGGACGAGAACCTCACGGCGCTGGGCAAGGCCGGTGCGGACGGCACGGTGACCTTCCCGGCCGGCACGGTCGCGATGGCCAACACCATGCAGCCGAACACCGGCGGCAGCCAGTTCTTCCTGGTCTACAAGGACACCAAGCTGCCCCCGCAGTTCACCCCCTTCGGCACGATCGACAAGGCCGGCCTGGAGGTCGTGAAGGAGATCGCGGCCGGCGGCGTCGAGGGCGGGGCCCAGGACGGCGCGCCCAAGCTGGCCGTCACCGTGGAGAAGGCCGCGGTCCGCAAGGTGTGAACCGGTGAACTTCGCTCGCGCTGACTGCGGACAGCCGGGCGGCCGGTCGCCTAGATTGGCGTTGTGCAGCGCGGAAGGGATTTCGCGCTGTGGAGGGCGGGCGAGACCCGCCGCGAAACTGTGGACGATGCCCGGGGGGCACAACCCCTTCGCAGGGCATCAGGTGGAGGAGGCGCTGTGAGCAGCGACCCGTGGGGCCGCGTCGACGAGACGGGCACCGTGTACGTGCGTACGGCCGATGGCGAGAAGGTCGTCGGCTCCTGGCAGGCCGGCACTCCCGAGGAGGCACTGGCCTACTTCGAGCGCAAGTACGAGGGCCTGGTTGTCGAGATCGGCCTCCTCGAGCGTCGGGTGAAGACCACCGACCTCTCGGCGAAGGACGCCATGACCGCCATCGAGCACCTGCGCCAGCAGGTCGACGAGCACCACGCCGTCGGCGACCTGGACGCGCTGGGCAAGAGGCTCGCCAAGCTGGTGGAGACGGTCGAGTCGCGCCGCGAGGAGCGGAAGGTCCAGAAGGCCAAGCAGACCGACGAGGCCCGGCACGCCAAGGAGGCGCTGGTCGTCGAGGCCGAGGAGCTGGCGCAGAGCGAGCAGTGGCGGGCCGCCGGCGAGCGGCTGCGGGCTCTGGTGGACACCTGGAAGGGCCTGCCGCGGCTGGACCGCAAGTCCGACGACGAGCTGTGGCACCGCTTCTCGCACGCCCGCTCGGCCTTCTCCAAGCGCCGCAAGGCCCACTTCGCCTCGCTGGACGCCCAGCGCGAGGACGCCCGCAAGGCGAAGGAGGCGCTGGTCGCCGAGGCGGAGTCGCTGTCGAACTCCACGGACTGGGGTGCGACGGCCGCCCGCTACCGCGAGCTGATGGCGGACTGGAAGGCCGCCGGCCGGGCCCAGCGCGAGTTCGAGGACGACCTGTGGAACCGCTTCCGCGGCGCCCAGGACGTGTTCTTCGCGGCCCGCTCCGGCGTCTTCGCCGAGCGGGACGCGGAGCAGACCGAGAACCTCAAGCTGAAGGAGGAGCTCGCGACCGAGGCCGAGAAGCTGGTGCCGGTGACGGATCTGAAGGCGGCCCGCGCAGCCTTCCGGACCGTCAACGAGCGCTGGGAGGCCATCGGCCACGTGCCGCGCGACGCCCGCCCGAAGGTGGAGGGCCGGATGCACGCGGTGGAGCGGGCGATCCAGGAGGCCGAGGAGGCCGAGTGGCGCCGGACGAACCCGGAGGCGCGGGCGCGCGCCGCGGGTCTGACCGGGCAGCTGCAGGACGCGGTCGACAAGCTGCAGAAGCAGATCGACGCGGCCCGTGCGGCGGGCAACGACGCCAAGGCCGACAAGCTCGCCAAGGAGCTTGAGGGCCGCCAGGCGCTGCTCGACCAGGCGCTGAAGGGCCTGGAGGAGTTCGGCGGCTGAGTGCCCCTGACGGTACGAGGAAGGGCCCCCGGGACACGATCCCGGGGGCCCTTCCTCGTACGCGCTGCTACGGCCGGCGGGCCGAGGTGACGCGGTAGACGTCGTACACGCCCTCCACGCCGCGCACCGCCTTCAGGACGTGGCCGAGGTGCTTCGGGTCGCCCATCTCGAAGGTGAACCGCGAGGTCGCCACCCGGTCGCGGGAGGTCTGCACCGCCGCGGACAGGATGTTGACGTGCTGGTCGGACAGCACCCGCGTGACGTCCGAGAGCAGTCGCGAGCGGTCGAGCGCCTCGACCTGGATGGCGACGAGGAACACCGAGGACTGGGTCGGCGCCCACTCGACGTCCAGCATCCGCTCCGGCTCCCGGGACAGCGACTCGACGTTGACGCAGTCGGCGCGGTGCACCGAGACGCCGCTGCCGCGGGTGACGAAGCCGACGATCGGGTCGCCCGGCACCGGGGTGCAGCATCGGGCCAGCTTCACCCAGACGTCCTCGACGCCCTTGACCACCACGCCCGGGTCGGCGCTGGAGCGGCGCTTGGTGCGACCGCGGGTCGGCGGCGCGGTCTCGGCGATGTCCTCGGTGGCGGCCTCCTCGCCGCCGAGCGCCTGGACCAGCTTCTGCACGATGGACTGGGCGGTGACATGGCCCTCGCCGATCGCCGCGTACAGCGAGGAGATGTCGCTGTAGCGCATCTCGTGGGCGAGGGTGACCAGCGAGTCGCCGGTGAGGATCCGCTGGATCGGCAGGTTCTGCTTGCGCATGGCCCGCGCGATGGCGTCCTTGCCCTGCTCGATCGCCTCGTCGCGGCGCTCCTTGGAGAACCAGGCGCGGATCTTGTTGCGGGCCCGCGGGGACTTGACGAAGCCCAGCCAGTCGCGGGACGGGCCGGCGCCTGCGGCCTTGGAGGTGAAGACCTCGACGAGGTCGCCGTTGTCGAGGGTGGACTCCAGCGGGACGAGACGGCCGTTGACCCGGGCGCCTATGGTGCGGTGGCCGACCTCGGTGTGCACCGCGTACGCGAAGTCGACGGGGGTCGCGCCGGCGGGCAGCGCGATGACATCGCCCTTGGGGGTGAAGACGAAGACCTCGTTGCGCGACAGGTCGAAGCGGAGCGACTCCAGGAACTCGCCCGGGTCCTCGGTCTCCTTCTGCCAGTCGAGCAGCTGGCGCAGCCACGCCATGTCGTTGAGGTGGTCGTCCTTGCCCTTGCCGGACGACTTGGGCACGTCGGTGCGGACCTTGGAGGCGCCGGCGACGGCCTCCTGCTTGTACTTCCAGTGCGCGGCGATGCCGTACTCGGCTCGGCGGTGCATGTCGAAGGTGCGGATCTGCAGCTCGACCGGCTTGCCGTTGGGTCCGATGACCGTCGTGTGCAGCGACTGGTACATGTTGAACTTCGGCATCGCGATGTAGTCCTTGAACCGGCCGGGGACCGGGTTCCATCGCGCGTGGACGGTGCCGAGGGCCGCGTAGCAGTCGCGGACGGTGTCGACGAGGACACGGATGCCCACCAGGTCGTAGATCTCCGCGAAGTCACGGCCGCGGACGATCATCTTCTGGTAGACGCTGTAGTAGTGCTTCGGCCGGCCGGTGACGGTGGCCTTGATCCGGGCGGCGCGCAGATCGCTCTGCACCTCGTCGGTCACTATCGCCAGGTACTCGTCCCGCTTGGGTGCGCGCTCGGCGACGAGCCGGACGATCTCGTCGTACATCTTGGGGTAGAGGATCGCGAAGGCGAGGTCCTCCAGCTCCCACTTGATGGTGTTCATGCCCAGGCGGTGGGCGAGCGGCGCGTAGATCTCGAGGGTCTCGCGCGCCTTCTTCTCCTGCTTCTCGCGCTTGAGGTAGCGCATGGTGCGCATGTTGTGCAGGCGGTCGGCGAGCTTGATGACCAGGACGCGGGGGTCCTTGGCCATGGCGACGACCATCTTGCGCACGGTCTCGGCCTGGGCGGCCTCGCCGAACTTGACCTTGTCGAGCTTGGTGACGCCGTCGACGAGCAGGGCGACCTGGTCGCCGAAGTCGCGGCGCAGGGTGTCGAGGCCGTACTCGGTGTCCTCGACGGTGTCGTGCAGCAGGCCCGCCATCAGCGTCGCCGGGTCCATGCCCAGCTCGGCGAGGATGGTGGTGACGGCGAGCGGGTGCGTGATGTACGGGTCGCCGCTCTTGCGCTTCTGGCCGCGGTGCCAGCGCTCGGCGACCTGGTACGCCTTCTCGATCTGGCGGAGCGTCGCCGTCTCGATCTTGGGGTCGTTGGAGCGGACGATCCGCAGCAGCGGTTCGAGGACCGGGTTGTACGGCGACGAGCGCTGCACGCCGAGCCGGGCGAGGCGGGCCCTTACGCGGTTCGAGGAGCCGCCCGGCCGGGCGGCGGGGCTCGGCGTGGGCCGGGGCGCCAGCGGCGCGGGCGCGACCGGCGCACGGTCGGGCGCCGGCCGGTTCTCCGCGGGCTTGTTCTGTGGCGTGGCGGACCCCGCCGCGGCCTGCGCGGCCTGCGGGTCGGGTTGCGCGGCGGAGAGTGGCTTGGCCTCGTCTGGCAAGAGCGCTCCTCGTGGGATCCGGGTCCCCCGGTCAGGCCCGGAAAACCCATGGTATCGACCCACCCGCCGCCACGCGCACGCGTCCGCCCCCTGAGCCCACCGCGCGATTCCGGCCACCCGGGGCGCACGGCCCCCGGACAGCGCGCAGGGGCGCCCCGGGAGTCCCGGAGCGCCCCTGTGCGGGCAGCGCGTGCCGCGCGGCTCAGACCGTGATCAGCGCCTCCAGCGGAGCGCCGTCCAGGACGGGCTCCAGGCGGCTGCGGCCGGGCAGGAAGCCCAGTTCCATCAGGACCGCGACGCCCGCGACCGAGGCGCCGGCGCGGCGGATGAGCTGGAGGGACGCCTCGGCGGTGCCGCCGGTGGCGAGGACGTCGTCGATGACCATGACGCGGTCGTCCGCGGTCAGGTCCTCGGCGTGCACCTCGATCTCGGCGGTGCCGTACTCCAGCTCGTACGCCTGGTTCAGCGTGGCCCCGGGCAGCTTGCCGGCCTTGCGGACCGGGATGAAGCCCAGGCCGGCGCGGACGGCGACCGGAGCGGCGAGGATGAAGCCGCGGGCCTCCAGGCCCGCGATCTTCGTCGCTCCGTTGCTCAGGCACAGCTCGGCGAGCGTGTCGGTCAGCGCCGTGAACGCCACGGGGTCCGCGAGCAGCGGCGTGATGTCCTTGAACAGCACGCCCGGCTTCGGATAGTCCGGGACGTCGCGGATCCTGCTGAGCAGCAGGGCGCGCGGGTCGGTCACCTGCTCGGTCATCGCCGTCCGTCCGAGGAGCGGCCGCGGCGGCCGCGCTGGCCGACCACGGCGGCCGGGACGGCGTCCTCGACCGAGTCGTCCGACTCGTCCGACGGGTCCGCGTCCACGGACTCGCCCTTGGCGGCCGCGGCGGCCCGCCTGGCGAGCACCCGCTTCTTCAGCGCCTTCATGGCCGGCTCGCGCTCCTTGAGGTCCGCGACCAGCGGTGTGGCGATGAAGATCGACGAGTAGGCGCCGGCGGCCAGACCCACGAACAGCGACAGCGAGATGTCGTTCAGCATGCCCGCGCCGAGCACGCCGCCGCCGATGAACAGCAGACCGGCGACCGGGAGCAGCGCCACGACCGTGGTGTTGATCGACCGGATCAGGGTGCTGTTGATCGAGATGTTCGCCAGATCGCTGTACGTGTGCCTGGTCTGCTTGGTGATCCCCTTCGTCTGCTCCTTGAGGGAGTCGAAGACGACCACCGTGTCGTAGAGCGAGTAGCCGAGGATCGTGAGCAGACCGATGACCGTGCCGACCGTGACCTCGAAACCGACCAGCGAGTAGATGCCGACGGTGATGGTGAGGTCGTGGATCAGGGCGACCAGGGCCGCCACCGCCATCCGCCATTCGAAGGCGATGGCGAGGTAGATCACCACGAGGATCATGAAGACCCCGAGGCCCGTCCAGGCCTTCGTGGCGATCTGCTCGCCCCAGCTGGGACCGACCAGCTCGGCCGCGATCCGCGACTCGGGGATGTTCAGGTCCTTGGCCAGGTCCTCGCGGATCTGGTCGGACTTCGCCGTGTCCACGCCGCCGACCTGGATCCGCAGCTCGCCACCGCCGAGCTTCTGGACGATCGCGTCGTGGCCGGAGGCCTCCTCGGCGTAGTCCTGGGCCTGGGAGACCGAGACCTCGGTCTTCGGCGTGGTGAAGACCGCGCCGCCCTGGAACTCGATGCCCATGTTCAGGCCGCGGACGGCCAGGGCCGCGATCGCCGTGATGGTGATCAGGACCGAGATGCCGTACCAGATCCGGCGGTTGCCGATGAAGTCGTAGACGACCTCACCGCGGTTGAGCCGGGCGCTGAAGCTGTCGCGCTTCGCCATCTCACGCCTCCTTCGGGTCGACGGGGCCGGCGGCCGGGCCGGAGGCACGACGCGAACGGCGCAGCGGGGGCTTGGCCCCGAGGCGCTTCGGGTCCAGACCGGACCAGGGGTGCCCGTTGCCGTAGAACTTCGTGCGGGCGAGCAGCGTCATCAGCGGCTTGGTGAAGAAGAAGACCACGACCACGTCGAGCAGGGTGGTCAGACCGAGGGTGAACGCGAAGCCCTGGACCTTGCCGACGGTCACGACGAAGAGCACCACGGCGGAGAGGAACGACACGAAGTCGGACACGAGGATCGTGCGTCGGGCCCGCGGCCAGGCGCGCTCGACGGCCGGGCGCAGCGTGCGGCCCTCGCGGACCTCGTCCCGGATGCGCTCGAAGTACACGATGAACGAGTCCGCGGTGATGCCGATGGCGACGATGGCGCCGCAGACGGCCGGCAGGTTCAGCGCGAAGCCGATGGCCGGGCCGAGCAGCGCCATGATCACGTACGTGAGGATCGCCGAGGCCAGGAGGCTCGGCAGCGCGATCAGCGACAGGCCGCGGTAGTAGATCACCAGGTAGAGCACGACCAGGGCCAGACCGATCGCGCCCGCGATCAGACCCGCCTGGAGCTGCTCGCCGCCGAGGGCGGCGGTGACGGTGTCGACGCTCTGGGTCTCGAAGGACAGCGGCAGGGCACCGTAGGACAGGATGTTGCCGAGGTCCTGCGCGGACTCCTGGGTGAAGTTGCCGGAGATCTCCGCGCTGGCGCTCAGCGTCTGCCGCACGGACGGGGCCGAGACGACCTCGCCGTCGAGCGCGATCGCGAAGCGGTTCATCGGGTCCTGCTGCTGGGCCAGCCGGCCCGTGATCTTCTGGAACTTCTTGGCGCCGGCGTCCGTGAACTGCATCTGGACGATCCACATGCCGCGCTGCTGGTCGAAGGCGCCCTTGGCGTCGTCGACGTCCTTGCCGTCCACCTCGACCGGGCCGAGGATGTACTTCTCGACGACGCCGTTCTCGGGCGTGCTGCACGCGACGGTGGACTCGGTGGGCTTGGCGCTCTTGCCGGCCGCGACGCGCTGCTCCGGGTCGGTGCAGTCGAGCGTGGCGAACTTCTGCTGGAGCGCGGCCTCGCCGTTCGCGGGCGCCTTCGGCGTCTCGGACGCCTTCGGCTTGCCCGTCGGGGTCGGCGTGGGGCTCGGGGCCTTCAGGGCCTCGGAGACCGGCCGGCCCTGGGTGGTGGCGCTCGCCGTGGGCGTGGCGGTGGCCTTGCCGTCCTTCTCGCCCTTGCCCTTGTCGGCGGTCGCGCCGGAGGCCGAAGGCTTCGGCGACGGGGAGCCGGAGGGGGACGCGGACGGCGTCGCCTTCGGGTCCATGGCCTGCTGCTGCGCGGTCAGGACCGGGCGGAAGTAGAGCTGGGCGGTGGTGCCGACCTGCTCACGGGCCTGCTTCTCGTTCGTCCCGCGCGGGATGTTGACGACGATGTTCTCGCGGCCCTGGGTCTGTACCTCGGCCTCGGAGACGCCCAGACCGTTCACACGGCGCTCGATGATGCCGACCGCGGTGTTCATGTTGGTCTCGTTGACGGCGGATTCCTTACCGGGTTCCGCCTTCGCCTTGAGCGTGATCGTCGTACCGCCCGCGAGGTCGATGCCCAGTCGCGGTGTGGTGTGACCCGACCAGAACATCCCGCCGGTGAGCGCGACCATGGCGATCAGGAACATGACCAGGACACGTCCCGGGCTGCCCTGTCCCCCCGCCGGCCTTCGGCCCTTCTTCGGTGCTGCCACCTTGTCGATTCTCCCTGTCCAACCGCCCGCGCCGGGTGTGCGCGCGCGGCCACGATGTTGTGTGGGGACCTGCCCCCGCAGTCGTAGACACCGTCCGGGGACCGCGGGCTCGCCGGGGGGCGCGCCCGCGGTCCCCGGCTGCGACTACTTCGCGTCGGTGTCGCCGTCCGCCTTGCCGTCCTTGACCTCGGCCTCGGCGCCCGCCTCGGCCGGCTCCGCCTTCTTGGTCAGGTCGGTCTTGGCGTCGGAGGCGTCGTCCTTCTCGGTCAGCGAGGAGACGTCATCCGGTACAGCGTCGGCGGTGATCTTGATGTCACTGTCGTCGCCGTCGGTCTCGCCGTGCACGATCCGGTTGTACTCGTCGTCGGAGAGAACCGCGCCGATCGCGTTCTTGGCGTAGACGGCATGCACGCCGGGCGCCACCTCCAGGAGAACGGTGTCCTCGCTGATCTCCTTGACGGTGGCGTACATCCCCCCGATCGTGCGGACGCCGGAGCCTTCCTGCATCTGGTTGCGCATTTCCACGGCCTGCTGCTGCTTCTTCTTGGCAGAGCGGGTCAGCAGGAACATGGCCCCGATGAGGACGATGAACGGGAGGAGCATGCCGATGTTATTCACGGGACGGAAATCCTTCGCATGGTCGCGGCGATTCCGCGGCCTGATCTTCGGGGGTGGGTGCGCCGACCATAAGGGCGGCATCGGCGGAGTCTAGGCGAGTCCGCATCGATGGAACAACGCCCAGCATCCCCCATTGGTTCCTCGTCCGGCGAGCCTCCGCGCCGTCACCGGGCCGTCACGCCCCGAAGAGCCCCGGTTGTCCGCTTCCCGGCCCGGCGGCCGGATTTCCCGAGGTCCCGGGCTGCGGCGGCTGCAGTCCGAGGTGCGCCCAGGCCGCCGGAGTGGCGACCCGGCCACGCGGCGTGCGCGCCAGCAGACCCTCCCGTACGAGGAAGGGCTCGGCGACCTCCTCGACCGTCTCGCGCTCCTCCCCCACAGCCACCGCGAGGGTGGACAGGCCGACCGGGCCGCCGCCGAACAGCTTCAGCAGCGCCTCCAGGACCGCGCGGTCCAGCCGGTCCAGGCCGCGGCCGTCCACCTCGTACACCGCGAGGGCCGCGGCGGCGATCTCGCGGTCGATCCGGCCGTCGGCCCTGACCTGCGCGTAGTCGCGGACGCGGCGGAGCAGCCGGTTGGCGATACGGGGCGTGCCGCGGGAGCGGCCGGCGATCTCGGCGGCGCCGTCGGTGTCGATCTCGACGTCGAGGAGTCCGGCGGAGCGGCGGACGACGCGCTCCAGTTCGTGCGGCTCGTAGAACTCCATGTGCGCGGTGAAGCCGAAGCGGTCGCGCAGCGGGGGCGGCAGGAGGCCGGCCCTGGTGGTGGCGCCGACCAGGGTGAACGGCGGCAGGTCCAGGGGGATGGCGGTGGCGCCGGGGCCCTTGCCGACGATCACGTCGACGCGGAAGTCCTCCATCGCCATGTAGAGCATCTCCTCGGCGGGCCGGGACATCCGGTGGATCTCGTCGAGGAAGAGGATCTCGCCCTCCTGGAGGGAGGAGAGGATCGCGGCGAGGTCGCCGGCGTGCTGGATGGCGGGGCCGGAGGTGATCCGGATCGGGGCGTTCATCTCCGCCGCGATGATCATGGAGAGGGTGGTCTTGCCGAGGCCGGGAGCGCCGGAGAGCAGGACGTGGTCGGCGGTGGCGCCGCGCTGGCGGGCGGCCTTGAGCACGAGGTCGAGCTGCTGGCGGACCTTCTCCTGGCCGACGAACTCGCTCAGGTCCTTCGGACGCAGGGCGGCCTCGACGGCCTGGTCCTCACCGTCGGCGGCGGGCGCGACCAGCCGCTCGGCGGCGGTGCCGGTGTCCGTCTCGTCGTCCCAGTTCACGTGGTGTGCCTATCTCGGTGGTGGTGCGGTGGTCGGTGGGTACCGGGGGGGGCGGGAGCGACCGCGGTGCCTCAGCGCGCTCGGTTCAGGGTCTGCAGGGCAGCTCTCAGCAGCTGCGGGACCGGGGCCGAACCGCCCGCGGCGATCGCCTCCTCCGCCTGCGGGGTCACCGCCTCGACCGCCTCCTCCGCTTCGCGGCTCGCGTAGCCGAGGCCGATCAGGGCCGCGTGGAGCTGCTCCGTCCACGGCGCCGGGCCCGCTGCGACCGCCCTCGTCGCGCCCGTGCCCAGCGGGGCGCCGAGCTTGTCCTTCAGTTCGAGGAGGAGTTTCTGCGCGCCCTTCTTGCCGATGCCCGGCACCGCGGTCAGCGCCTTCTCGTCGCCGGTGGAGACGGCGAGCCGGAGCGCGTCGGGCCGGTGCACGCCGAGCATGGCCTGGGCGAGCCGGGGCCCGACGCCGCTGGCGGTCTGCAGCAGTTCGAAGACCTGGCGCTCGTCGTCGTCGGCGAAGCCGTACAGCGTCAGCGAGTCCTCACGGACCACCAGGGAGGTGGCGAGCCGGGCCTCCTGACCGATCCTCAGCCCGGCCAGGGTGTCCGGGGTGCACTGGACGGCCATGCCGACCCCGCCGACCTCGACGACCGCGGTCGTGGGGGCGAGGGCGGCGACGGGTCCGCGGACGAACGCGATCATGAGGTGCGGCCTTTCGCTGCGTGCTGGGCGACCGCCTGCTGGAGGCGGTTCTGGGCGGGGGCGCGCCAGATGTGGCAGATGGCGAGCGCCAGGGCGTCGGCCGCGTCGGCCGGCTTCGGCGGGGCGGACAGTCGCAGCAGCCGGGTCACCATCGCGCCGACCTGGGCCTTGTCGGCCCGGCCGCTGCCGGTGACGGCGGCCTTGACCTCGCTGGGGGTGTGCAGTGCGACGGGGATCCCGCGTCGGGAGGCACAGAGCATGGCCACGGCGCTGGCCTGGGCGGTGCCCATCACCGTACGCACGTTGTGCTGGCTGAACACCCGCTCCACGGCGACCAGTTCGGGCGAGTAGCGGTCGAGCCACTCCTCGATGCCGCGCTCGATGCCGACCAGGCGGGCGCCGGTGTCCGCGTCCGCGGGCGTACGGACGACGCCGACGCCGAGCATGGTCAGCGGGCGGCCCGCGACGCCCTCGACGACGCCGATGCCGCACCGGGTCAGCCCCGGGTCCACCCCCAGTACCCGCACCAAGGCCCTCCCTCGCTCATCTGTTTGTGCAGGCTAGCGCCTGCCACTGACAACGCAGCGGGCCGACGGGGTGTG